>NZ_JBYFCJ010000043.1:0-42070 GCF_057652235.1 Arsenicibacter sp. R0_47
ACTGGAGCGATTACGGTTTCTTCGTCGTCTACGGGTGTTGAGTATAGCTTCGACAACGGCGTTAGCTATCAGGCAGGCAATGCGAAGAGCGGCTTGGCTTCAGGCATTTACCAACTCAAGGTTCGCTCAACGGCTTGGGGCTGTGAGTCAGCGTCCGTGAGCGCAACGGTCAATGCCGCTCCGGAAGTACCGGCCAACCCAACGGCGAATGTGATCCAGCCGACCTGTGCCGTTTTAACGGGAGCGATCACGATCAATACGCCGTCTACGGGTGTTGAGTACAGTTTCGACAACGGCCTCAGCTATCAGGCAGGCAATGCGAAGAGCGGCTTGGCTTCAGGCATTTACCAACTCAAGGTTCGCTCAACGGCTTGGGGCTGTGAGTCAGCGTCCGTGAGCGCAACGGTCAATGCCGCTCCGGAAGTACCGGCCAACCCAACGGCGAATGTGATCCAGCCGACCTGTGCCGTTTCGACGGGGACAATCACGATCAATACGCCCGCCGGCGGTGTGGCCTACAGTTTCGACAACGGTCTGAGTTATCAGTCAGGCAATGTAAAGAGCATTTTGGCGGCAGGCGTTTATCAACTCAAGGTTCGCTCAACGGCTTGGGGCTGTGAGTCAGCGTCCGTGAGCGCAACGGTCAATGCCGCTCCGGAAGTACCGGCCAACCCAACGGTGAATGTGATCCAGCCGACCTGTGCCGTTTCGACGGGGACAATCACGATCAATACGCCCGCCGGCGGTGTGGCCTACAGTTTCGACAACGGTTTGAGTTATCAGTCAGGTAATGCGAAGAGCGGTTTGGCTTCGGGCGTTTATCAACTCAAAGCCCGCTCGACGGCTTCGGGTTGTGAGTCGGGGCCTGTGAGCGTAACGGTGAACATTGCTCCGGAAATACCGGCCAATCCAACGGCGGGTGTAGTGCAGCCGACCTGTACCGTTTCGACGGGAGCGATTACGATCAATACGCCGGCCAGCGGCGTTGAGTATAGCTTTGATAATGGCGTAACCTATCAGGCTGGCAATGCGAAGAGTGGTTTGGCTTCAGGCATTTACCAACTCAAGGTTCGCTCGACGGCTTCGGGTTGCGAATCGGGGCCCGTGAGCGCAACGGTGAACGCGGCTCCGGAAGTACCGGCCAACCCAACGGCAAGTGTGGTGCAGCCGACCTGTACCGTTTCGACGGGAACGATTATGATCAATACGCCGGCCATCGGCGTAGCCTATAGTTTTGACAACGGCCTCAGCTATCAGTCAGGCAATATGAAGAGTAGCTTGGCGTCGGCCGTCTACCAACTCAAGGTTCGTTCGACGGTTTCGGGCTGCGAGTCGGGGCCCGTGAGCGAAACGGTGAACGCGGCTCCGGAAGTACCGGCCAACCCAACGGCGAATGTAGTGCAGCCAACCTGTGCCGTTTCGACGGGGACGATTACCGTCAATACACCCGCCAGCGGCGTGGCCTACAGTTTCGACAACGGTTTGAGTTATCAGTCAGGCAATGTAAAGAGCGGTTTGGCGGCAGGTGTTTACCAGCTTAAGGTGCGCTCAACGGCTTCGGGCTGTGAATCGGGGCCGGTGAGCGTGACGGTCAATACCGCTCCGGTAGTACCTGCTATGCCAATAGCGAATGTGGTACAGCCGAATTGCCTGACGTTAACAGGAACAGCAGCGATTATATCGTCATCAACAAATCAATGGTATAGCTTTACCGGTGGCGTTGATTTTCAGGAATCTGCCCTTAAAACCGCTATTGTGCCGGGCACAAAGCTGACTATTCTGACAAAAGATAAAGAAAGTGGGTGCTTGTCAGCAGCGTTATCTGTTATCATAAGCGATCTGGCGAATTGCCCGCCGGTTGCCCGACCGAATGCGGGGACAGTGCTGCTTGGAAGCTCGCTGACCGGTAATTTACTGACAGATGACTACGATCCGGAGGGAAGCAATTTACGGATCAGCCGGATTACTGCGAACGGTATCAATTATACACTAAACAGTAATGAGCCAATTTCGATCACGATACCAGGTAACGGCACCCTAACCGTTGATGGGAATGGTACGTTTACGTTCCTGCCAACACCTGCGTTTACCGGTGCTGTACCTGTTATTGACTATGTCGTGAGTGATAATGCCGGCGCAACGGCCATGGCCACGTTAGCCCTGTTCGTTAATAAGATTGATTTACAGCTTATTGCCCCGATCTACGAGTGTGCATCAGGCAAACTTATCATACAGATGAAAGGCGGCGACGGATCGGCCGCTGAATGGCGTGCTTCCGGGCTGACCGACTGGACAACAAACTTGTCGGCAACAGTACCGGACGAGTTGAGAAGTGATCCGAAAACCATCATTCTGTACGTACGTCAATCGGGTTATATCGCGACTTATTCCTTTGACCTGGTAGCCACCTGCGGTGATTGTTCTCCGGGGCCGGACAAGCCGCTTCGTCTGAAAACACCGGTGCTGAATTGTAAGGAAAGTACTGTTTGTATAGCCACCTGCGGCGGTGACGGGTCGGCAGTAACGTATAAGATTGACAATGTAAGCGAATGGAATACCGAAGCCTGTGTAATGGCAGGGGATGATCTGGTACACCGGGATCCGAAAGTCCTGTTTATCCGTGTTCGTCAGGGTACGCAGGAGCAGGTTTTTGAGTATAATCTGCCGCTTATTTCGGCGGCATGTCCTGACAGCACCCGACCCTGGAACCAGCGTATTCCGGTGACCCCGCCACCACCGTCAACAACAACGACCATTCCCGGATCGCCAACCGGCAATACAGGTCAGCCAATGGCCTTACTGGAACCTTTATACAGCTGTGGTACCGGCGTGATTACGTTCCGGTATCAGGGAGGAGACGGGCAACCGGTTGAGTATATGGCGGTCGGGGTTACCGGCTGGACAGCCCAGGCAATCCATCACGTAGAGGAGGCGCTCCGGCTGGAACAACCGCCGGTTCTGATTTATGCCCGGCAAGGAAGTTCTCTGGTCAGTTACCTGTTCGATCTGAAAGGATACTGCCAGAAGGCAGCCGTACCGCTACCACCACCACCCGCTACCACCAGTGCTCAGCCTGCATCACCCGTCAGCCTGACGTTGTTGCCGCCTGTATACGATTGTCAGACCGGCGGGTTGCGCTTTCAGGTGGCGGGCGGGGACAATAGCCCGGTTGAATTCATGGCAGTTGGTATTACCGGCTGGACAACCCGGACGGAGCATACACTGGAGGCTGCCATCCGGGAAAGCGGGGAAACGGTCCGGATTTTTGCACGGCAGCAGGGGATTGTCAGCAGTTTACTCTGGAACCCTGCACAGGCATGCGGGTCAGGGGGAAGGCAGGCGCAGGGGGGCAGCGGTTTGCAGGTGCAGTTGCTGGGAAATCCTGTGCTGACAAGCCATGCGGTCCTTCGGCTGACTGGTTTAAGGGCAGGTAAAGCGGTGAGGGTGCTGTGCTACGATAGTCAGGGGCGGTTCGTCAGCAGTACGGTTCAGGAACCACTGACCGAATCAGTCAGTATATCGGTTACATTAGGCCAAATGGCTGGTGTTTATGTTATTAGCGTTTTAGCTGATGGGCAGCAGGTACAGGTTAAGGCGGTAAAGCCGTAAAAAAACTGTAGTTTTAACCGACAATCTGCAGTTTACATAGTTATGCTGTTGGTAAAATGAATACAGGCTATGCGTATTGAACACATTCGGGAGCAGATTCATCAGCTCGTTGATGAGATAGACGATATTTATGTCCTTAACGGATTATACCGGAACCTGATGGCGGAAAAACGCCAGAAAGAAGAATACGAGCGCGATCAGGCGAAGTCGTCGGAAAAAGCCAAAGGCCGCCGGATGCGCGATGCATAAATACATGCGGCAGGAGTGAGCAACAATGTTGCCCACTCCTGTCAGTTATTCAGAACGAAGACTGTTGGCCGGATTGGTTTGGGCTACACGGTACGTCCGCCAGCCGATGGTTAATCCACCCACAAGCAGCAGTATGCCCAGACAGCCGCCCAGTGTTTCTACGCCAATACTGACATGATAGGCGAAACTCATCAGAAAGGTGTACCCCAGTAACGTTCCCAGCGGAAAAGCAATGGCGCTGGCAATCAGTAACAACCGGACGAAGTCCCACGATAGTAACCAGACCAGCTCGCCCACTTTCGCCCCCAGCACTTTCCGGATACCGACTTCCTTGATGCGTAACGTTGTATTGTACGTTACCATTCCAAGCAGCCCCAGACACGCAATCGACAGAGCAAGTCCTACGAGTAGTGACATGAAAAAGAGGTCGTCGTTATGGCTGTGGCGCTGATCCAGATAGTCAGTATACCACTGGCCCTCAAAGGAGTCATATGGCGCCAGTTTTTTCCAGATACGGTTAACGTCGGCCAGCACCTGCGCTTCGGCTCCGTTGGCAACCGTAAGGTTGAGGTACCGGAAACGATGAGGTTGGTATTGAATCAATAGCGGCATAATGGCCCATGCCATGGTCGCATACCGGAAATCGGCCACAACCCCGGCAATCTGCACATCCGTACTGTCGTTGAGCCAGATGGTTTTACCAACCGCATCCCGGCTATCTCCCAGCTTCAACGCCTTCACCATCTCCTGATTCACCAGAACCAGCCGGCCCGACGAATCGTTATGGCTGACCGGCAGGTTCTGACCCGCTACCAGCTTCAGGCCCATAGCTGGCAGAAAACCCGCATCAGCCGAAATGCTCATCGTACCAACCGAGTCGGTAGCCGACCGGCTCCGGCGGACCATGTTGTGATCATCGCCACCGTGGTCGGCCAGCATCACCGACAACGGGGAAAGCTCTTCGACACCGGCCACTGACGTTAACTCATTGGCCAGCCGCTGATAGGGAAGGCCGCCCAACGGAATACTTAAGACGCGTTCAGTACGGAAACCGTAATTCGAGCTGGCCATAAACCGCTGCTGCCGGATCATGGTCAGTAATCCGATCATGGCAATCATGGAAATGGAAAACTGAGCCACAATCAGGGACTTACGTAATGAAATGCCTTTGATCACTTTCAGTCCGGTATGGCTCCGGAGAACCTGTGCCGGTTCGAAAGCAGATAAAATACGGGCGGGTGCAAAACCGGCCACAAGACCAGCTACTAAGGCAAAACCGACAAAAAGACTGAAAAGTGATACATCCCAGGTTGCCCCTTTAACCAGCCACTGCTGAACAAAAGGCATCGGTGTCACAAGTTGCAGAAAGACAAACGCCAGCACCAGCGCGAGAACGGAAAGTACCACTGATTCGGCCATAAACTGGCCCATCAGCTGCCAGCGAAGCGCCCCCGAAACCTTACGGATACCTACTTCCCGCGCCCGGCTCAGCGAGCGCGCCAGCGTAAGGTTCACATAGTTGAAGCCTGCCAGCAGTAAGGTCAGTAAACCAACCCCCATTTCGACGCTGAGGCCACCAATCTGCGGCTCATAGGTTGAAAAGGCCAGTTCGGTAAAGGCGGGGGAAATGCTGGTCAGCGCCTGGCTCCGGAAGGTGTAGCGTTTGGCATAGGGGAATTGGGTAGTCTGGCAGATTTTAGCCGATAATCCGGCCAGAATCCGGTCGAATGTTGCGACAGGCGTGTTTGGTTTGAGGCGTACATAGGTGTAGCCACCCGTGTAATTTTTCCAGTCGCTGAGGAATTTCCGGCCACTGGCATTGGCTCCGTTCAGCGAAATCAGCAAATCAAAGCGGAGGTGAGAATTCCGGTGCTCGTCTGCCAGCACGCCGGTAACGGTCAACGGAGCCAGATCGCTGATCAGGATGGTTTGGCCGATTGGATTGGTTTTGCCAAAAAAGCGTCTGGCTGTTTCGTTAGTCAACACAACCGTATTGGGTGCGGTGGCGGGACTGCCTGTCTGTAGGCGGAAGCCGAATAGGGAAAAGAAATCCGGATCAACGGCATAGCTTGTCGCATCCAGCCGCTTATTATTGACGTTAATGTCACCGTATACCCGCGTAAACCGGGTCATTTTTTCAATAAACGGATAGTCGCGGGTAAGCAGCGGAGCAAGGGGCATCGGTGACGTTGCAAAGGCTGTCAGGTTGCTGCCTTTGTCTTCGACATCGGTCAACACGCGGTAGATGCGTTCGCCGTGGGGATGAAAGGTGTCGTAGGTAAATGCGGTCCGGATATGGGTAATGGCCAGTAAACAGACGGTTAGTCCCGAAGCAAGTCCGAAAATATTGATAGCGGTAAACAGACGGTGCTTCCAGAGATTCCGAAGCGCGATGGTAAAGTAAGACCGGAGCATATTTTCAGGCTATAAAGGTTTGCCGGAATAGAGCCTCAAGGAATATGCCATAAAGATAATCTGCTTGATTATCAGAAGGGTATAGGGGATAAAAAAACGGGTGATGTCCGCACGCGGACATCACCCGTTCAGAAAGGGACAGCCTCGGTTTAGTCGTTCAGGTAAACGCTGCCGCTGGCCGAAGAGATTTTTACCGGAATACCGCCACCGTTCAGGCGACCGGTTACCCGTGTTTTTTCAATGCTGCCGTCGAAATTACTCAGCGAGGCCGTTGACACACGGTTGCCGCGCAGGTCAAGGTCCAGGCCTTTGTTGAGCGGCATCCGTACGCGGACGCTGCCCGCACTGCCGCTGAGCCGGACATAGTCGCCGAGGCGGGTGATTTCGGCCTCAATGCTGCCACCGCTGGTACTGGCATCAACGCTGCCGGCAATGCCCGTCAGGCGGACAGACCCACCGGATGTGCCGGTTTTGAGACTGCCGTCAATATCGTTCGCCTGAACACTGCCGCCACTGGTATGGGCATCGATCTGGCCTTTCAGGTTGGTCATCCGTACCGAACCACCCGACGTTGTCAGGTGCATATCTCCCGTCGATTCGCTGGCCGTGATCGACCCGCCCGAGGTTCTCATGTCGATGCGTTCGCCGCTGCGGCCCGAGCGGCAGTTGGCCATCGTGATGCTCCCGCCCGATGTCCGGCCGTTGATATTACCCTCAATGGTGTTAATGTTGAGGCTGCCGCCGCTGGTAGCAAAGTTTTGCTGGCCGGTCAGGTTTGCCAGCCGGATGCTGCCGCCTGATGTCCGCAGATCGGTGTTCATGTTGCGGGGCGTATATACTTTGAATGAGATACTGACGCCGTTTTTCCAGCTCCAGTTGCCGTCCTGATTTTTACGCTTTGCCGTTGCAATGATTGTTCCGCCCTGAGCATCGAGCGTAATATCATACTCTTTCAGGCGTTCGGCAATTTCATCTTTTGAGAGTTCGTCTTTGCCAAACCAGTTGTTGGGCCGCACATACATTTCAACTTTTGTTTCGGCCGACTGACCGCCTTCAACAGAGATGCTCCCGCCTGACGTTTCAACCCGCAGGTTTGTCAGATTGCCCTTGAATGACTTAACCTGATACGGCGGCAGGTTATCATCCGTTCCTGTAAACGAGGATAACGTGATAAAGGCAAGCAGTGTGAGAACAGATAGTAATGGTTTCATGGCTCAGCGTTTTTGTTGTTGTTTTTTCAAAGATGCAGTAGTGTGCCGAAACGTTGCGTGTAGTTTGATTTTTTTCTGAATCTGCCTGAAATCAATACTTAACTTTATTTTAATATGTGTACCGGAATTAAGTAAATTAGTAGGTCGATATAATACTAAAATTGCTAATAATTGTCATATTTTGCCCAGTGTTGACTGTTTTTTAACAATATTGATACTAAGTGATGATATTGCATGGTAGAATAGAGTCGTTAAGTACTTTTTAATAAAAATTAAGAATATCTTTGTTTTATGCATAAGTAAGACCTCATTGTGCAAAAACATTACAATGCCATTGTAAAATGCTTTTCTGATCTTAACCTTAAAACGTATGAAAAATATCGTGCCATATCCGGTTAGCCTGCCTGTCCCGGCCTTTCCTCATTCCAGTTAGTAGTTAACAGACCATGCATATTATCCGGCAACACCATGCTCCGGCTGTTGCTTAACCCTGTTTCATAAAGGGGTTTACAGCGCGTGCGATCAAGCCTGCATTACCAATTTTACCAACTTAGTATGTAGATCCTCTTGATATAATGGAATGCTCTTCTTTGTCTTGTAACCGTCCGGGAACAAGTCCCTATTTGTAAACAAAAGGCTGTTAGTTCTTTTCTAATTTATCTTCAATGAAAATTTCTACTCCAGAGAAATTCCAAAGTGTAAAAGCCGGTCTTTTCGCTTTGTTGCTGCTGGTCGGTACGGTGACGGCCTCTTTTGCCCAGAATTTTACGGTAAAAGGGAAAGTGGTCGATGATCAGGGGCAGGCCCTTCCGGGGGTTAGTATTGTCTTAAAAGGTACGACAACGGGCTCCGTCAGTGACAATGGCGGTAACTACTCCCTGTCGGTGCCAAACGGTAATGGTACACTGGTGTTCTCGTTTATCGGGTATCTTACCCAGGAGATCGCGGTGGCTAAACAATCTGCTATTAATGTAACACTGGCAACCGACCTGAAAACACTGAATGAAGTCGTTGTCGTTGGTTACGGTGTTCAGAAGAAAGAAACGGTAACCGGTTCGGTTGCCAGCGTAAAAGGGGCCGAACTGGTGAAATCACCGGCCGTTAACCTCTCAAACTCAATTGCGGGCCGTATGGCGGGGGTTGTCGCGGTGAACCGGAGCGGTGAGCCTGGCTATGATGACTCATCAATCCGTATTCGCGGAGCCAACTCACTGGGTAACAACGATGCTTTGATTGTAATTGATGGTGTTCCTGCCCGGGCAGGAGGGATCAGCCGGATAAACCCGGCCGACATCGAAACGATTTCGGTTCTGAAAGATGCGTCGGCAGCCATCTATGGTTCACGGGCGGCGAACGGGGTAATCCTGATTACCACAAAACGTGGTAAAACGGGTAAGCCAGAACTGTCGTACTCGTTTAACCAAGGTTGGGCGCAGCCGACTGTAATTCCAAAACTGGCTAACTCTGCTCAGTATGCTGAGATGCTGAATGATCTGGATATCTATCAGCTACCGACAAATGAGTGGTCAGCCGCCAATACAGCTTATAGAGCGAGTGGCTCATTTACACGCCCTAACGGTACGGTACGTAAGGCGCCGTACTCGCCTGCTGAAATTCAGAAATATAACGATGGCTCTGACCCATGGTTATATCCAGATACAGATTGGTATGCAGCTACTCTGAAACCATGGTCGCCACAGTCACGCCATAACCTGCAGCTGACGGGTGGTACGGACAACATCAAGTATCTGGCTTCGCTTGGTTATCAGAATCAGGATGCCTTTTACAAAAACTCGGCTACCGGCTATTCTCAGTATGACCTGCGATTGAACCTTGATGCTAAAATTAACAAATATGTTAACGTTAGTATTGGCATGTTGGGCCGTGAAGAAAATCGCCGCTTCCCGACTAAATCAGCCGGTGCCATTTTCCGGATGCAGATGCGGGGTAAGCCGAATCAGCCGGCTTTCTGGCCGAATGGTTTGCCGGGTCCTGATATTGAAAATGGTGAAAACCCGGTGGTTATCACAACAAACCTGACGGGTTATGACCGTGATAAGCAGTTTTATGTACAGACTAACGGACAGATTGATATCAAGATTCCGGGGGTCGAAGGGTTAAAGTTTACGGGTACAGCCGCCCTTGATAAGCGTAACCGGAATACGAAGCGGTGGGAGACACCATGGACATTGTATCAGTTAGGGTCTGGCTTCGAAGCGGATGGTAAGACTCCTAAGCTGGTGCCAAGCCTGCGCGGACCGGCCGAACCTCGTCTGACGCTGGGTAATGAAACGCAGCTGAACGTATTGTTAGGCGGTATAATGACGTATGAGCGCAAGTTTGGTAACCACGGTGTTACGGTCCTGGCCGGTACAAACAAAGAAACTATCGAAGGGGATAACTTTAATGCATATCGCCGGTTCTTTATCTCTACGGCACTTGACCAGTTGTTTGCCGGTGGTGACCTGGAGAAAAATAACGGTGGCGGAGCCTTTGAACGGGCGCGTATCAATTACTTTGGCCGGGCGGCTTACAATTATAAGGAAAAGTACCTGGCAGAGTTCCTGTGGCGGTACGATGGTTCTGATATCTTCCCTGAAGAGACTCGGTATGGTTTCTTTCCTGGTGTAATGGGGGGCTGGGTTATTTCAGAAGAAAACTTCTGGAAAAACAATGTACCTTCTGTAAACTACCTGAAACTGCGCGGTTCATGGGGGCAGTTGGGTAACGACCAGATCGCTACGTATCAGTATCTCTCGACATATGGTTTCCGGAGTTATATTGTAAATAACGTAGAAACCAAGACGTTGTTTGAAGCTCGGATTCCGAACAAGAACATCACGTGGGAGGTTGCCAACAACTCAGATATTGGTCTGGAAGGACAACTGATGAATGGCAAATTCTCGTTTGAACTCGACTACTTCTACAATCTGCGTACCAACATCCTCTGGACACGTAACGCTTCTGTACCGCAAACAACCGGTTTATCGCTGCCTGCCGAAAATATTGGTAAAGTAGCAAACCGCGGTTTCGATTTTAATATCGCCTACCGGAATCAGGCCAAGCAGTTTAAGTATAGCATTAGCCTGAACGGTGGTTACGCGCAAAATAAAATCCTGTTCTGGGACGAAGCTCCGGGTGCTCCGGACTGGCAGCGGACAACCGGCCGCCCGATGAATACATTCATGGCTTATATCTATGACGGCGTGTTCAAAGATCAGGGCGAAATCGATGCCAACAAGATTGATTATAAGTCGATTGTCGGTACGTTGCGTCCTGGTGATATGAAATATCAAGACTACAACAATGACGGTAAAATTACACCGGATGATCAGGTTCGGACGAACTTCACCCAGCTTCCGATGTTCCAGGGCGGTATGAACCTGACAGCACAGTACAAAAACTTTGACCTGACGATTCTCTTCCAGGGATCTGCCGGTGCGAAGCAGTATGTAAGTGCCGGTGAATCAGGTAACATTGGTAACTTCCTGCTGGATATTTACCAAAACCGTTGGACGATTGACAACCCGAGCAGCGTTCACCCACGGATTGCGAACCGGAGTGATCAGTATTACTCAAATAATAACACATACTGGCTGCGCAGCTCAGACTACATCCGTCTGAAAAACTTCGAAATCGGTTATACGATTCCAGAAAACATTGGTAAAAAAGTCGGAATCAATAACTTCCGTGTCTATCTAAACGGTCTGAACATGTTTACGCTGGTGAATAAACTGGGTGTATATGACCCTGAGACCATCAACTCGACAGGCCAGTACTATCCACAGTCGAAAATTATGAACCTTGGTTTGACGGCTAGTTTCTAATCCTAACGCTGAACGATTATGAATCGATTGAAATATCTATTGGTAGCAGCTGTTGTAGGATCCTTCATGGTGACAAGCTGCAATGATGACTTTGTAAATACGCAACCGCTTGATCAGGTGTCCGAATCAGCGGTGTGGACGGATGCTGCGCTGGCAGATGCCTTCGTGACGGAAATCTATGCCGGTTTAGGGAATGGAGGCTTTGATGAGCAGATGCTGGCCTCGCTGACAGATGAAACAATCTTTACGCACCCTGGCCGCGGGATTACGACAATCACAGAGTCGCGCTCAAATCCGGCTGATATCGGTTGGGTAAATGGTACGCTGAGCTGGCCGAGCATGTATTCACGAATCCGGGCGTGTAACCTGGCTCTGAAAAATCTGGAAACTCCGAAGTTTACCAACACAAACGGTGTAGTGGAACGGCTACGGGGTGAGACTCTCTTTATGCGGGCCTATTACTACCAGCAGTTGATTCGTTACTATGGTAGTGTACCTCTGATTGACCGTGCCTATGACCTCGGCGAAGCGGACTATCTGGCTCCGCGCAATACATGGGATGAGTGTGTGAACTTCATCGTTAAGGATTGCGACGAAGCCGCTAAATTGCTCGATGGCCGTTCAATGGCCCGCGGCCGTGCCAACAAGGCAGCGGCGCTGGCCCTGAAATCACGGGTGTTATTGTATGCTGCCAGTGATCTGCACGACGTGCCAACCGCTAAGGCCAAGTCAAGCGTCCTGGCAGCTTATGCGAAACCGGAGTTTTTCGGATCGCTGAGCGGCAGCCGTACTGATCGTTGGCAGAAAGCAAAAGATGCGGCTAAAGCTGTTGTCGATATTGCCGGATACGGTAATATGTTGACCCTGAGCGCGCCCTTATCGAAAGATGAAGCAACGCAGACATACATCAACAACTCTATGTCGCGTAACGGTGGTGAAAAAGAAATGTTGTTTGGCCGCTATTTTATCAATGCAAAACAAGAGAATGGTGGCCGTCAGGGCTTATTTAATGGCCCGAACGGATATAACAACTGGGCCGGTAATACGCCGGTGCAGCTGATGGTTGATGACTACGAAATGATGGATGGGTCGAAGTTTGACTGGAACAAACCGGAGCATGCCGCTAATCCGTATGGTAACCGTGATCCGCGTTTCTACGCCTCTATTCTGTATGATGGTTCACAGTGGAAACCACGGAGCGCTGCAAACGCGTCCCGCGATCCGCTGGGGCAGATTCAGACCGGTCGTTATGAGATCGTGAACGCATCAGGTGCCAAAACCACTCACTTTGGTCTGGATACACGTAACAGCCCGATCGAAGACTGGAACGGCAGCTACACCGGCTACTATGCCCGTAAGTTTATCGACGCAAACCCGGCGATTGTTGATCAGAACACATGGCAGGAGGTACCATGGCCGGCACTGCGTTATACTGAAGCGGTCTTTAACTATGCCGAGGCGTGTATTGAGTTAGGTCAGGATGCGGAAGCGCGTACGTGGCTGAACAAAATCCGTTTCCGGTCGGGTATGCCTGCTCTGACTGAGTCGGGAGCTGCCTTGCGCCAGCGCTACCGCAACGAACGCCGGATTGAAATGTACCTTGAGGAACAACGGTACCATGATGCCCGCCGCTGGATGATTGCTGATGCAACGCTGGGCCGGAAAGCTAATGGTATTAATATTATCGGTACGCTGAAAGCCGGCAAATCGGTATCTCTGTACAAGTATGATCCGACCAGTTACGATTACAGCTACAAGGTATTCGAGATCGATCCGGGTAAGGAAAACCGGACGTGGTTAGATAAAATGTACCTGTTACCGATCAGCCGCGACGAGATGAACCGGAATAATAAACTGGTGCAAAACCCTGGCTATTAATCGCTAAAGGTTCCGGCAAGTGAAAAAGTTGGGTAGCCACTGGTTACCCAACTTTTTTTTGACCCTATGCCTAGCGTAAGGCTGCCAATCCTTGCGTAGCCGACGAATCGGACGGGTTGTAGAGGAGCGCTTTTGTAAACAGCTCGCGGGCTTCGTTGCGCTGGCCGAGCATGTATTTTGTCCAGCCGAGCATCAGCACGCTGTCATGGTCGAACGGATAGAGCCGCAGTACTTTCTGGAAGTACCCTTCGGCGGTTTTGTAGTCTTTGCGGTTATAGAAAATGAGCCCCATACGGTAATTGGTCAGACTGTGGTTGGGGTCGAGCCGCAGAATAGCCTGGTACTGCTCCATCACCTTATCCCAGTGATTCAGGGTCGATGCGGGCAAGGCATACCCAAGCCGGGCTTCGATTGAAGACGGCTGTTTGTAGATGGCTTTCTCGTAATAACTTACCGATTCGGTGAGCAGCCCGGCGGCGTAATGTAGCCAGCCAAGCCGGAGGTTTACCTCGTAGGTGTCGGCTCCGGCTTTTTTGAGGGCAGCTATCGCCTGTCTGTAGTCCTTCTTCGCTTCCTGTACATAGCTTTCTTTAAAAGCGGCAATAGACTGGCCATTGCCGGTTGTGACGGCTCCGCTGCTCAGCAAGAGGGCGATTGTAAAAACAGGTATGATTTTCATGGTAGTAAATACGTTTTCAGGTGGTTAAAAGAGAATTGTCAGGCCGCCAACGCCGGTTTGGTAGGCGTAGGCCTGACTGGTAGTAGCCGATGTTTTACGTTCGTACTGGCCAAGCACATAGGCAATTACCCGCTTTGTTACCTGCCCGGTCAGGAGCAGGGTCGTCTTATCGACGGTCGGGTCGGGCGGGTTGTTGAACATACCGGTTGTGATGTCCAGAAAATGATTGGTGTTTATGTAGCTGTACCCAACCCGGACATTGAGCCGGGGCGACAGCGTAACCTGCGTATGCAGACTCCCCATTGGATGCCGGTTAAGCGCCGGTTTGGTTTGCTGCTGCATTGCCAGACTGCCATATAGCCGTACGCGCCCCATGGCATACTCACCGCCGACACCCGCCTGCCACTGGGCTTCAACGGTACGTTTGTATACCCCCGTTTCGGTCAGGGCAGTACCTGCCGTACTGATCTGCGAAATAGCCAGGGCGGGGTAGACTTTCCAGCCCGGACCACTCCGGGTAATACTGAGCTGACCAACCCAGCCGTTCTGGCTCATGGTCGTGTTGAACGTAGCCGTACCGGAAGCGCCAATGAGTTGAAGACCAGGCGAGAGTAGCCAGCTGGCTGCGGCCCGGACATCGGCCCGGAGGCTGTACTGCCACTGGTTCACGTTCAGCACCTGATTATAGCGTACGTTCAGACCCGTCAGCGAATGTGACAACTGAACGGCGGGGCTGATGCGATGCCCCAGCCCGAGGGTAGCGTAATAGACATTGCCTACTGTATTGGGGATGGTGCTGATTTTAATCCCGCTTTCAAGGTTTACCGATGTCAGGAATTGCTGAGGGCGTATCCCTAACCGCTGCTGCACAGATGCCGGCAGTGTCGTTGTCCGGGCAATGGCCTCGGCGGGTTGATTATCCCTGAGCAGGCTATAATACAGAAACTCCAGCGCGGTGGTATCGCAGTGGTCGAAGCGCAGGGCCGCGTTTAAGTGCTTTATACTGCTGCGGTAATTCCCCTGCCGGTAGCTGCTGATACCTGCCCGTTGCCGAAGCCACAAATAATCGGTTTTGCTGGCCAGTGCCTGTCTGGTGGTTGCCTGTACGGCCTGCCAGTCGTGTTGGGCATAGGCGCGTCGGGAGGCCGACTCAATGCTGAGAAAGTCCGGTGGTTCCTGCGCAATACTAAGCTGATAGCCGGCCCAGAGCGTTGCCGTAGTGAGCCATTGGTAGATTCGTTTCATGAGGGTTAGTCAATACTAGCTGTTACGGGTACTTCGTCGGCCGTCTCCGGTTGCGGCATTACCTGCCTGGCCGTCAGGGTCCGGTTATTGTGCCGGATGCTGAACGCACTGAGCGCATTTTTTTCCAGCAGCAACTCAAAATCAAAGAAATCGCGCTGCCGTCCCAGTACTTCCCGGCTTACCGACGACTGTAGTTTCATCCGCGTCGGACGGATGGTATTGTCCGTATACGGGTAGGTGAGCCGGTACAGGTAATGCCGGTAGATGGTAAACGGTGCCATAAAATCCTGTAGAAACCGTCCGGGGCCGCGGTCGAGCTGATGCAGTGGCACGGCATCGCTGATGGTTGTATTCCGGTAATAGCCGAGCATAACCTTGTGGGCAGCCAGGTAGAAGTAGTGCAGCAGCGTGTACCGTGGGCCGGTGTACGCGGAGAAGTAAAACATGGTTCCGTCGTTGACGAAATACGCGGTTGCGCCCGTCGCCACGCAATGCAGATAGGCTTCGTTCTGACTGGTGGTACCAGCCAGCCATTCTTCGCGCAGCTGCCCGTCTTCGGTCTCGAAACGGAGGGTTTGTCCGGGCGTAAAGGTAAACGCATCGCGCAGTAGCGGGGTTGTTTTAATGTTGGCGATGGTTTCGGTCTCCTGAGGCACGTCATAGCTCCGCAGATCAAGCGACTGCGGCCCTTTGAGCAGGTAATACGCCAGCGGGTATTGCAGGGTCGGCGCCGTAAGTTCGGGCGTCGCCTGTAGCTGAAAGTGAATATGGGGCTCCGGCGACCGTCCCGAATTGCCCAGCGCGGCCAGCACATCACCTTTCCGCACATAATCCCCGACCTTGACCGTAAAGCTGTCTTTTTTCAGGTGCGCTATCTTGGAATACAGGTAATCGGCATGTTTGATAATGACGGCGTTACCCCAGTTTTCCTTGATGTTTATGTTGCCGATAGCGTTGTCGTCGACACCGTCGATGACCGCTACTACGTACCCGGCTGCCGGAGCAACTACCGGCATGTTGTAGCCGTAGTAATCGTCGGGCGATTGGCCGGTACTCCGGAACGTTTTGTCCGAAGCATCGCGGATCACGAAATCCCAGGCAAAACGGTAGTTGTCCTTGTGGGTATATTTCCCGTTATACCCCTGATATACCGACCACTCGCCGAAGAAAGGCAGGCCAATCTGCACATACGTCGACTTCCCGAACCGCTGCTGGTAGTTCTGGTAGGAGTACAGGTTTTTTTCGGGCGAATGTTGCTGGTAAACCACCTCAACGATGCCCGGAATCCGGTTGCTCATCCGCAATACATAAATCACCATCGGTACGGTTAGCACAAACGGCAGCGATAAAACGGGCAGGCCGGCTTTTTCCGACAGATTCATACCGGCGACGGATAACAGTACCACAAGGGGCATCAGCAGGACCACGAGCCCGTAGGTCCGCCAGTTAGCGACGAAAAAGAAACCACCTACCGCTAAGGCTGTCAGAATAAAGTTAAAGCCAATGTAATGGCTCCCGATGTGAATGGGGTTGCCGCCCAGCGCCGTAAAGCACGCATATCCAACGCCAAACCCCAGTATTGACAGCGTGAAGCTGATCCGCGACGCCCACAGGATACCGGCAGCAACCAGCAGCCCTGTCACCAGATTGCCTTCGAACAGAATGCTGCCCAACGACCGCAGGTAATCCTGAAACCAGCCGGGCAGGGGCCAGCTTTCGGCAGCGTAATACCAGACCTGGGCATCTTCGGGGGCAAAGACCAGCGGTTGGATGCCGGTAAAGCTGCCGATACACAGCAGGATGACCCAGTACGTCAGTACAAAGGCGAGGCTGAGCGAAGGCAGTTTTGCCTGGCCAAACCCGTGCGCAAGCGCCGCCGACAGCAGCACCGAGAGCAGGCAGGCAATGCCGAACAGGGCCAGAAAAGCGCCGTTTACCTGGAGCGAAGCCGCCAGCCCCAGCGACACCAGCATGCCGTTGTAGCTGACCATACCCTGCTGCCGCAGCACCGGATTGATCCGCAGCAGGGCGGCTATTCCCTGGCAAAGCAACGCCCCCGCCAGACCCCAGATACCAATGCTAGGGGCCGTCATAGAAGCCAGCAGCAGCAACCCACCCGTTACGTTGTTTTGGGTAAAAAACAATTGGGCATAGCTGTTAAGCACACCGGACCCGATGGTTTTAAGCGATTCTTTCATGAAAAAAGGTCTTCGTTTGGGACACAGCCGTTAGAGGTCAAAGGCGCTCAGGTGGGCTGGTGTCGATTCCAGCTGGGTGAGGTACTCCACGGTTTCGGCCTTGCGGATCAGGTGCGGCTGTCCGTCGGTGTCGATCAGGACAATGTTGGGCCGGAGCGAGATGAACTGCATCCACTGTGTCATGTTGTAAGCCCCGACACGGTGCACCACCACCTGATCGCCTTTGTTGAGGAGCGGCAGCCGGATGCTCTCCCGCACCACGTCGATGTTCATACAGAGCGGCCCGTACAAGACCGTATCTTCGGTATACTGGCTGCATTCCTGGGCGGGCGAAATGGTATG
The DNA here is from genome assembly GCF_057652235.1 of Arsenicibacter sp. R0_47. Lineage (NCBI taxonomy): Bacteria > Pseudomonadati > Bacteroidota > Cytophagia > Cytophagales > Spirosomataceae > Arsenicibacter > Arsenicibacter sp. R0_47. Next base: position 17,654 of record NZ_JBYFCJ010000043.1, read on the forward strand.
CTCGTACCAGAAGGCCGTAAAAAGCAGGTTTACACCAAAATCCATGATGGTGGCCCGCCGCCCGTCGGATAGCCGCTTGTTGGCCAGGACAGTGCCGAGCATGAATCCGGCGTCGTCGATCAGGGCGCGGCCGGTTTCCAGAATCAGGAGCGGTAATTCTTCGGAGCGGAAGCCCGCACGGATGAGCGTTGAGCAGATTTGTTCGGCGTACTCATGAAACGAGGGGGCCACATCGGCGCCGTTCAGGTAGGCTCCCTTGAGGGTGTTGCGCGAAGCAAAGCCACCGCCCAGATCGAGGTATTGAATGTCAATACCAAACTGCCGCTTGATGTTCAGGGCCAGATCGGCCATTTTGGCGGTGGCAACGGCATAGGCGTTGGTCGAGAGCATAAACGTACCGATGTGGCAATGCAGCCCGACCAGATCCATGCGGTCTGTCTGGATGATTTTCAGGATTGCATCCCACGCCTGACCGCTTTCGTAATTGAAGCCGAAACGGTCCCAGATGGGTTGTACGCCCGTATCCATATTTACCCGGATCGCCACTTTGGGGCGTTTGCCCAGCTTCTGACTCACCGCCATCAGGCTGTAAAGTTCGTCGAGGTGGTCGATGTGAATGGGCGAATTGTTCTGTACCGCCACCATGTGGTCGTCGGTGGTTTTGTCGGGGCCGTTGAAGATGATCTTATCGCCCGGAACGCCGTTTTTCAGCGCTTTTTCGTACTCAAACCGCGACACTACTTCGGCCCAGGAGCCTTCCTGATGGAAGATGTTGCAGACGGCGTTCATGTAGTTGGTTTTGTACGACCAGGCAAACTGCACGTTCGGGTACCGGTTGGCAAAGGCACTGAACGCTTCCTGATAGGTTTGCCGGATGGTTCGTTCCGACAGGACAAACAACGGTGACCCATACGTGTTGATGAGGTCTTTAACGGCAATGCCGTCGATGTGCGTATGCGGCATAAGGCCCATTTGCGGGCCGAATTTATTGGTGACGCCGGTGTTGAGTTGTTTAATAACCGGACGTTCGTATTTCAGTTTCTGGTTGGTTTCCATGAGTAGTTGGTAGGGGTTGTTAAGCATTTACGCTAAAGCCTCCGGCCGGATCGTGACTTCGCCGGTAGTCGCTATTTGCTGAAAACGGCTTAGATCGCATACCATATCCCACGAATAGCGGACAAACATGCGGCCCACATTGTAGTCGGTAAAGGGTTCTACGGCCTGCCCCAGTGCCAGTCTGACCAGTGCTTCGGGGTGATTCTGGCCGCAAGCCGTTGCCAGGTACACCCATGCCGGAAAGCGGGGATTGATTTCAATCAGGTAGACCTCGCCGGTGCTGTCTTCTTTGATCAGCTCCAGTTCGAGGCCACCGCCCCAGCGCGTTTGGGTAACGACCGTCCGCGCCATATCCAGCAGCGTATCGTCTTCGATGGCAATGCCGGCCCAGCCCTTCCCGTTGCTGGTGACGTAGGTTTTGCGCATCGGCACCGCGCCGATCAGCCGGCCCTTGCCGTCGCCCAGGGCCGTGACGTTGAACTCCTGTCCGCGGATAAACTGCTGAACAATAATGGGAAAGCCCCATTTGGCGGAAAGCCTGTAAAAATACTGTTGCGCCTGGTCGGCGGTGTGGGCTACGTAAGCCTCGTAAAAGCGTCCTTTGACGACAACCGGGTATCTGGATTCAGCCAGTACCTGCATCAGCTCCCCGATACCGGTAACGGCGTCGCTTTTGGGAACGGCAATACCAAACTGCCTGGCAAAGTCGGTAAGCCGGTCTTTCTGCCGCGACTCAAACTGTTCCTGGGTTGGCAACAGCGTTCGGATGCCCATGGCCGATAGCATGTCGGCCAGCTTAATAAACGTGAGCAGTTCGGCGTCGAAATTGGGAATAATGAGGGTCAGGTCTTCACGTTCGTGGATGTACACCAATCGGGAAAGCAGCATTTCGTGGCCCATCGACGGATAAGGCAGCGTATATACCACGTCAGCCATATCGTCCATGTAAATGCCCGGCTCAAGATTTTCGTAGACCAGCCCCACAATCCGTACCTCAAAATAGCTGCTTTCGCGCAGGCTCCGGATCACCGGAATACCGGGACCGGGGTTGTCCGTATTGTTCAGCCCTGTCACCGCAATTGTGATTGGTATTCTGTTCATACATCCAGCAGGTTATGTTGTTTCAGCACTTTAAGAAAATCGTACAGGTCTTTTTCGCAGGTTGTTTCGTCAATGTCGTACAGGTCGAGCAGCAGAGTTTTCATGTCCTCCTCCGACTTACCGTCGCGCAACCAGTCCAGAATCCGGGCGCCGGTGGGGTTAGCCGAAAACGAATCACCCCGCGACGCATTAAAAACAAAGCCATTTTCGCTGACAGCAACACTTTTTCTTAGTTTCATACTACTTTTGATCAAATCTGTTACAATAGACGGATTTGCTTGCTGAAGCTTGCGGGCTATTCAGCGAATGACCTGAATGAGTCTGTGAATAACCTGATATAGTCAGCGAACGGACATGACCACCGAGACGTTTACTGCGTTTAGTTACCTGATTTATGAAGATAGCCGGGATGCTTCGCAATGGCTGAAGCAGTACCTGAGCGAGCTGGTACCTACACAATCAGTGCGTGTAGTCAGCGATTTGGAAACCGTTGAGAAAAAACTGGCCGAGGAGGAATACAGCGTCCTGATTGTACAGGTCGGAACACTGCCGGTCAACACGTTCAGGCGCCTGGCAAAACTGCCGGTGTGCCCGCCCATTGTGGTTTGTAGTGCCGACCGGGCCGTTGCTGCTGATGCCTATACACTCGATGTCGCCGGATTTGTTCAGCAGGGGGCCGACCGGGACACCGTTTACCGGCAGCTGCACAAAGCGTTGCAGCAGTCGGTCAGGCTGACGGGGGACCGCAACCGGCAACCCGCCAACCGTTGCCGTTCTTTTTTGTGAAGTCGGATTACAAGATTGTACGCATCAATTTTACGGACATTCTGTTCGTCGAAGCAATGGGGGAGTACTTCCGGATTTATACCGATACAGGGCGGTATGTAATGCTGCAATCACTGACGCGGCTGCTGGAAATGCTGCCTGTACAGCAATTTCTGCGTATTCACCGGTCGTACATCGTTAACCTGTACCGGATAAATTTTATTCAGAATAACGTCGTGTCGGTGGGGGCCACGCAGCTGCCCATCGGTAAAAGCCACCGCAAAGCCTTTCTGGAACTGATCGAGCAGATTGGCTTATTTTAACCCATAACCAGTCATCAACAAACCCTTAATCAACGATATGTCTGCTGCCTCAAACGTCCATTACCGTACCTGCAACCTGTGCGAAGCCATGTGCGGGCTCGAAATAACCTACCGGGACCGCGAAGTGCTGTCGATTGCGGGGGACAAGAACGACCCGTTTAGCCGGGGGCACATCTGCCCGAAAGCAGTAGCGCTGAAGGACATTTATACTGACCCGAACCGGCTGAAACGGCCTGTCCGGCGTACGGAAACGGGCTGGGAGGAAATCAGCTGGGAGGAAGCGTTTACCGAGGTAGTCACCCGGCTCCGGCAGGTGCAGGCCCAACACGGGACCGATGCCGTGGGCGTATACGCGGGTAACCCGTCGATACACAACCTCGGAACCACCATAGCGGCTCCGGGTTTCATTAAGGCCTTACAGACACGCCACATGTTTTCGGCTTCGTCGGCCGATCAGTTTCCGCATCATTTTGCAGCCTGGCAGATGTTCGGTCACCCGATGCTGATGCCGGTTCCCGATATTGATCATACCGATTACTGGCTGATTCTGGGGGGCAATCCCATTGCGTCAAACGGAAGTATCATGACCGCTCCCGATGTGGCTAACCGGCTCAGGGCCATTCAGCAGCGCGGGGGCAAGGTGGTTGTGGTGGATCCCCGCCATACCGAGACGGCCCGTAAAGCGGACGAACATGTGTTTATCCGGCCCGGCACCGATGCTTTTTTGCTGATGGCAATGGTGCATGTCCTGTTCGCCGATGGGCTGGTTAATGTAGGTCGGCTTGCTGCATTCACTGACGGGGTAGATACGGTACAGGCCCTGGTCGCCACGGATTTTGCGCCCGAACAGGCGGAGGTCTTGACGGGAATACCGGCCCAAACCATCCGGCGGCTGACGCATGAGTTTGCCGCAGCACCCAAAGCCGCCTGCTATGGCCGCGTCGGGGTGTCGACGCAGGCATTTGGCGGGCTTGCGCTTTGGCTGGTAAATGCCATTAATGTACTGACCGGCAAGCTGGATAGTCCCGGCGGCATGATGTTTACCACCCCGGCGGTTGATTTTCTGGCGGGGGCCAAACCCTATAACCGCTACGGACGCTGGAAAAGCCGGGTGCGCGGGTTGCCGGAGTTCATGGGCGAATTACCCGTTTCGACCCTGTCCGACGAAATTCTGACGCCGGGACCTGGGCAGATCCGGGCGATGGTGACGAGTTGCGGCAATCCGGTGCTGTCGACGCCGAACGGCCGGAAGCTGGACGATGCCTTTGCGTCGCTCGATTTCATGGTGTCGATTGATATTTACATCAACGAAACCACCCGGCACGCACACATTATCCTGCCAACCGCAACCGGTCTGGAAACGGCGCACTACGATACTACGTTTCACTTTCTGGCCATCCGGAATACGGCGAAGTTTTCAGAGCCGTTGTTTGAGAAAGATGCGGGCGCGAAATATGACTGGGAGATTTTTGAGGAGCTGCGGCTCCGGCTCGAACACGCTGAATTCGATGCGACAACGCCGCTACCCCGCCCCGAACAGAAAATTGACCTTGGCCTGCGGTATGGGCCCTATGGTAAAACAGGCTTATCGCTCCGGACGCTGATCGACAATCCGCATGGCATTGATTTAGGGCCGTTGCAGCCCCGGTTGCCGGACCGACTGCTGACTGCCGATAAACGGCTGAATCTGGCTCCTGAACTGATTATCGCCGATGTTTCCCGCCTCAAAGAAGCCCTTACCGCCCGGCTGACCAATGCTATGACCCTGCAACTGATTGGTCGCCGGCACCTGCGCGACAATAACTCGTGGATGCATAACTCGGAGCGGCTCGTTAAAGGGCCCAACCGGTGTACGTTGCAGATGCACCCGCAGGACGCTGCCAGCCGCAGCATTGTGGCCGGTCAAACGGTTACGGTGCGGTCGCGGGTGGGAGCCGTCGAGGTGCCCGTTGAGCTGACGACGGACATGATGCCGGGGGTTGTCAGCATGCCGCACGGATACGGGCATGGCCGTAAGGGCGTAAAACTGGCTATTGCCAGCCAACATGCCGGGGTTAGTATCAACGATTTAACGGATGAGCAGGAGATCGACGCCCTGACCGGGACAGCGGCTTTTAACGGCGTATGGGTTGAGGTACTGGCAGGGGAGAATGTATAGTGAGCATCATCATAGGCAGGTCGGTCACTGCAATCTACTTTTGATTAACTAAATGCACCGGCGCGTTGTTAACCGGTAAACTACACAACGTACTATGGAATTCGTCGATTATTATACCGTGCTGGGGGTACCGAAAACCGCCTCCGACGATGACATAAAAAAGGCCTACCGGAAGCTGGCCCGGAAACTGCATCCGGACCTGAATCCGAACGATACGGATGCGCATAAGAAATTTCAGCAGCTCAACGAGGCAAACGAAGTACTGAGCGATCCGGAAAAACGGAAAAAATACGATCAGTACGGCAAGGACTGGCAGCACGCCGAACAGTTTGAACAGGCCCGGCAACAGCGGCAGCAACAGGCCCGCCAGACGGCCGGTGCGGGCATGGGCGGAGAATATGACTTTTCGGACGGCTTTGGCGGTGCCGATTTCTCCGACTTCCTGTCGTCGATGTTCGGGCAGGAAGGTGGCGGGGCACGCGGACGGCAGGTTAAATTCCGTGGGTCTGACTATCAGGCTGAACTGCACCTGAACCTGCGTGATGCCTACACGACCCACAAGCAGACGCTGAACCTCGACGGGCAACAGATCGGTATTACCATCAAGGCCGGTGTTGAAAACGGTCAGAAAATCAAGCTGACCGGCTATGGCGCACCGGGCGTTAACGGCGGCCCGAAAGGGGATTTGTACATTACTATTCTGGTGGCTGAAGACAGCAGGTATAAGCGGAAGGGCAATGACCTGTATGTTGAGGAGGAGATTGATCTCTATACGGCCGTACTGGGCGGTGAAAAGGTGATTGAGACCCTGAGCGGGAAGGTGAAAATTCCGGTTGCGGCCGGTACGCAGAACGGTGGAAAAAGCCGTCTGAAAGGCAAGGGGTTTCCGGTCTATAACCAGGACGGCACCTTCGGCGATCTGTATGTGCAATGGCAGGTGAAGATACCAACCGACCTGACCGACGAACAAAAAGACTTATTCCGGAAACTGGCCAACCGTTAACTGCAACACACACTGTATGAATACGGAACACTTAATTTCAATCCGCGAATTCTGCCAATACAATCAGGTGGAATTTACTTTTATTGAGGCGCTGGAATACAATGGCCTGATCGAAACGGTGATTGTTGAACAGGTCGTCTATATCCATCCCGAACAACTGGTGCGGCTGGAAAAACTGGTGCGGCTGCATCAGGATCTGGCCATCCACCCCGATGATCTGGATGTCGTGACCGGCCTGCTGGAACGGGTCGAGGCGTTGCAGCAGCAGATTGTGACGCTGCAGAACCGGCTGGCGTTTTACGAACCGCTGTAAAAACAGACAGCCGGTAACCATGCAGGTTACCGGCTGTTTGTCTGGGCGGGTCCGGCGGCTTATGCCATCGTCAGCAGTTGCCGCTGTTTGGCCAGATCTTCTTTTTTTACAAAGGTGACCGGGACAAATTTGTCCGTCGGCGAACCGATGTAATACAGGGTCCAGTCCTGATCGTAGCCGGACAGCATCTGCCGGATGCAGTCGACGCGGTCAAAGGACGGCACGGTGCAATCGCCCCAATAAAACAGTTCTACGCGATAATGCAGTGCCTGTTTCTGGCCGTTGATCGTGACGTCGATTTCGATGTCCTGTTTGCCGGGCACCGTCGGAATAGGGATTGCAATATGTGCCATGAGTGAAAAGGGTTAGTGTAATCCGAGGCTTTTTTCAGTTTCGCGGATAATGCGGCTTTTTTCCTTATCTGACTTCCCCTGCGCGTTGACAGTGCGCTCAAAAATGAACTCTTCGCCGTCTTTTTCATAGCGGTACCGCATAAACAGACGACCCGTTTCGGGATCCTCTTTAATCTGTTTGCTGTACGGCATATGGTCGTTTGTCGTCAGACTTTCAACCGTGCCGCTGTCTGACGGTTGTGGTTCGGGAGTTTCGGTGCGTTCGGCTATGATAATTTCGTCAACCTGCTGGCCTGTTGCCCGGCGGTCAACGTTCACCGAACGCGTATCGTTTTGCGTAGCACCGTAACCTCTGCTGCGGGAGCTGATGACGGCGCCGTGTGCGCTGGCTACCGGCTGATTGTCCTGAAACCGTTTGGCTTTGGCGGGGCCGTTCACACCCAGTGAATCCAGAATGCGGGTTTCGAGCGCCTGCCGTTCAGCGGAGTCCAGACCCTCAATGTTAAACCGCTTGTGGTAATGCAGGGTACGGCCCGGTTCTTCGATATCGACCTTAATGGTCATGATCAGATCATCGACAATGATGTTCTTGCTGACAGACGACCGCTGCGCCATGGCCGTCAGCTGAAGGAGTAGTAAGGCGAAAAGAGCGAATAATTGTTTCATGCCTGAGTGGGGGAAATGACGGTGAAATGCTGCTGAATGGCTCCGGATGGCGGAGAATAACGTATGAAGAACGACAAATGATGAAAAAAGCGTGTAGACTGCTTAAAATTTTCCGGTCATGAGTTCTGTCGGTGCCAGCCGGTAAAAAATAAGGGCCAATCGTTTCCCCGTAGCTGCCGGAGAAACCATTGGCCCCATACTATTAAGTGCGTTCCGAAAGGAATACCAGTATTGTTTCGGACCTTCATCGTATCTGTTGTTTATGGGCTAACGCCTCATATACCAGAATGCCAAATCCTGTGCCAGAAATAATAGTATTCTGATCATCAGTTGGTTGTGTTTTTGGTCTATTCGCGTTTTGTCCGCAAACGGACGGTTTTTCGTTCGTTTGCGGACAAAACCTCTATTCACTGCGCAGGGACCGGACCGGATTAATGAGGGCGGCGCGGATGGTTTGGTAGCTAATGGTCAGGAGGGCAATCAGCAGGGCAGAAATGCCGCCGGCGACGAATACCCAGGCACTGAGCGGAGCGCGGTAGGCGTAGGCACTCAGGTACTTATCGAGCCCCCAATACGCAAGCGGTATGGCAATGAGCGCCGCCAGGGCAACCAGCCACAGGAAGTGCCGGCAGAGCATAACCGTAATGCTGACCACCGACGCCCCGAGTACTTTCCGGATGCCGATTTCCTTTGTCCGCTGCCGGGCCGCCAGTGTGATCAGGCCGAAAATACCCGCACAGGCCGTCAGAATGGCCAGAATCGCCGTGAAGTTGATCATTTTCCAGACGCCTTCGGTCCCCATGTAGGTCTTGTCAACTTCGTCGCTCATGTAGACGTATTTGAAGGGCCGTTTGGCGGGAATCTGCTTAAAGGCTGCTTCCAGTTCTGCCACGATAGCAGGGCTGTTCCGGACGTCGTCGAGCCGGATCGTGAGGTAGTCTTTCAGGTCCATTTTACCCCCGTACCAATGCAGCAGCGGCTCAATCTTGTCTTTCAGCGACTGATAGTGAAAGTCTTTCATCACGCCGATGACCGTCATTACTTCGGAGGAGTTACGGCCCTGAATCTGCTTGCCGACTGCCGTTGTCCAGCCAAATGCCTTTTTGGCTGATTCGTTGATTAATACGGGTTTCGAGGTAGCGTCGCTGGCAATCGTCTCTGAAAAATCACGGCCTTCGACCAGCCGGATGCCAAAGGTTTGCGTGTAGCCAATACCGCCGGCAACGTGCCGCAGGTTTACAAACTTTCGGGTGGTGCCAACGGGCTCATAATCATTGTAATTAGACCAGTAGCGGGTCGGGATGACCGCCGAACTGGCCAGGCTGGTAACGTGTGGGTTTTTGCGGAGCCGGTCGATGATGCCGGTAAACTGGCTATTGGCCGTTTTTGGATCTTTGTAATCCAGATTTGTGCTGACAACCAGTAGATTGTCTTTGTTGAATCCTAAATCCGCCCGTTTCATAAAGCTGATCTGCTGGCGGACGGCGATGGTACCAATGATAAAGAGTACGGCAATGGCAAACTGAACCACAATCAGGCTGTTCTGGGTCATCCGGTTGCCGCGCGGGTTGCTTTGCAGTTTGCCCTTGAGGCTGTTGGTCAGGTTGAGTTTGTTGAGCTGGTAGGCAGGGTAGGTACCTGCAACCAGCGTAACCAGCAGCGCGATGCCGAAAACGCGCAGAAACGTCGGGTAATCGGTGGTCAGGTCGATGGTCAGCTGCATACGTCCCTGGCGGAATTCATTAAACTGCGGCACCAGTACATAAAAAGCGAAGAGCAGGGATAGCCCGAGCGAGAGAAATACTACGAGGCCGGCTTCGACCCAGAACTGAGCCAGAATCTGACGGGTAGCCGAACCGATAACGCGTTTCACGGAGACCTCTTTGATACGCGTCAGCGAAGACGCCATACTCAGGTTAATGAGGTTGATGCTGGTAATGAGCAGGATGAAGGCCGCAATGGTAATGGCCCCGTACAGAATGTTTTTGAAGTTTGGCTCGTCAATAAAAACGCGGTCTTTGACCGGTGCCAGCAGAATCTGCCGGTTCTGAGCCTCCCTGTGAAAGTGCGTTTTAACCAGCGCCGGAAACTTAGCCTCCAGCTTGCGCGGGTCGGCGTCGGGCCGGAGCTTCACGAAAATCTGCGCAAAGGTGTTGTACCAGTCCGCACCCTCTTTAAAGCCCGGAAAGTCGTAGAGGTTGGTGGCCGGGAGCAGTACATCAAACTGAATGGACGAATTGGCCGGTAGTTCTTTCAGTACGCCGGTAACGGTGTATTGGAGGGTGTCATCCAGTGTAACCACCTTCCCGACCGGATTCGTATCGCCGAACAGGTTTTGAGCAACCTTATCGACCAGTACAACGGACCGCTTCGTTTTGAGTGCCGTGGCCGCGTCGCCGTATTTTAACGGAAAGGAAAAGACATCAAAAAAGGTAGAGTCGGCGTAAACCGTTGACTCCTGGACGTTCTTGCCATTGGCGGTAATCCACGGATAACTCCAGGTCTGAATGTGCGTACCGGTTTCAATTTCAGGGTACTCTTCAAGCAGCTGTCCCAGCAGCGGATAGACGGTTTGCCCGTAGGCCTTGTCGTCGCTTTTCGTTTGTACAAAATACAGCCGGCCAATATCACGGTGAAACGCGTCAAACGTAAAGGACTTCTGCACAAACAAGAGCAGTATAATCACACTGGCCAGGCCGGTCGACAAGCCCACGATATTGATCGTCGTAAACAACCGGTTTTTCCACAGACTGCGGACCGCGATTTTAAGGTAATTACGAAGCATGGTGATGTTTTGGGGTTACCGGGTTATTTGTTGTTACTGGGTTATTTGTTGTTGTTGAGTTGCTGGTTGTTGCTGGGTTGCTGGTGTAGCCACCACTCTATAATTCCGTCAAATCCTGTACCGGATTGGTAAGTGGTTGATAATAAGAGGATATATTGGTGCTGTCAGCGTTTTTTGTCCGCCATCGGACACCGTCCGTTCATTTGCGGACGTGTGTTAAAGAGTGAAAGAGCGATAGAGAGAAAGAGTGAAAGGGGCTGTGCAGGTAGGTGGCTGAGTCAGACACATTCGCTCTTTCGCTCTTTGCTGCACCGCAGCCGCTCTTTCGCTCTTTGAGTAGATAAAGGGTGGGTTTTCCTCTCTTTATCATGCAGCGACGAACGTTTATTCAGCAGGCGGCGGCGGTGGCAGCAACGGTAGGGGCAACGGGGTCGATGACACTGGGCGGTACCGGCGTAAAGCCGCAGAACAAACTGCCGAAATGGAAAGGCTTTAACTTACTCGACTTCTTTTCACCGGATCCGGCCCGTAGCCGGCCCGCAACCACCGAAGACCACCTGAAATGGATGCAGGACTGGGGCTTTGATTTTGTCCGGCTCCCGATGGCGTATCCTAATTACCTGTCCTTCGACCGTAGCCGGCCGATCAAGCCGGATGAAGTCTATCAGATTGATGAACGGGCGGTTGACCGCATCGATCAGCTGGTGCATCTGGCGCATAAACACAAACTCCACGTCAGCCTGAACCTGCACCGCGCACCGGGCTACTGCATCAATGCCGGCTTCAACGAACCCTACAACCTCTGGACCGATCAGGCGGCAGTCGATGCGTTCTGTTTCCATTGGAACATGTGGGCAAAGCGCTACAAAAACGTGTCGGCCAAAAAAATCAGCTTCGATCTGCTGAATGAACCCAGTATGCGGGCTGATATGAACGATCAGCACTCCAAAAGCGGACCGGTCCCCGGGGCTGATTACCGGCGGGTAGCGATAGCCGCCTCGGACGCAATCCGGCGCGAAAACAAGAAACACCTCATCATTGCCGACGGAAACAGCGGAGGATCTACCGTGATTCCGGAGCTGGCCGATCTTGACATTGCCCAGAGCTGTCGCGGCTATACGCCCGGCAGTATTTCCCATTACAAAGCCCCGTGGGCCGTGAAAGACCCCGACCGGCAGCCCGAACCGAAATGGCCGGGGCAGGTGGGCAGTCAGTACCTGAGCCGGCAGATGCTCGAAACGTTTTACCAGCCGTGGATCGATCTCGTGAAACAGGGCGTCGGTGTGCATTGCGGTGAATGTGGCTGCTGGAACAAAACCCCGCACGATGTCTTTCTGGCGTGGTTCGGCGATGTGCTCAGCATTCTGTCGGCCAACGGCATCGGCTTTGCCCTGTGGGAGTTCATCGGCGACTTCGGTGTCATGAACTCCAAACGAACCGACGTAGCCTATGAAGACTGGCATGGCTATAAACTTGACCGTAAATTATTAACCCTCCTGATGAACGCCTGATTGCATGTATCGTAACCTGCTTTCCTTATGTGTCGGCGCACTGATGCTGAGCTGTGCTCCGCAGCGCCCCCTGAACATTAATGTCGATAGCTTTTATAAGCCCGACCAGAATCCCATTGTCCGTGCCGATTCCAGCTACACGTTTTTTTGCCCGGTAAAGAATCAGGAAATCCGCTGGCAGAAAGCTGATGTCTTTAATCCGGCGGCTATTGTGCGCAACAACAAGGTGTATCTGCTGTACCGCTGCGAAGACAATCCGGCGGCTCACCTCGGGGGCCGTACATCCCGCTTGGGGCTGGCCGAAAGTGAAGATGGTATCCACTTCAAAAAATACCCGACGCCGGTTTTATATCCCGACAACGATGCGTTTAAGCAGTATGACAGTCCGGGCGGCTGCGAAGACCCGCGCCTGGTCGAAACCGAAGACGGGACTTATGTAGTTGCCTATACTTCATGGAATTATAAAACGCCCCGTTTGTCGATTGCCTTCTCAAAAGACCTGATTAACTGGGAGAAAAAAGGGCCGGCCTTCGCCGTAGCCCATGACCGGAAGTTTCTGAACGTACCCAGCAAATCGGGGTCTATCGTGACGAAAATGGTGAAAAATAAGCCCGTTGTCGCTAAAATCAACGGCAAATACTGGATGTATTGGGGTGAACACCTCGTCAACCTGGCGTGGTCAGAAAACCTGTACGACTGGTATCCGCTTCTGAACGACAAAGGCGATCTGCTGGCAGTGGCGCGGCCCCGTCCGGGTAAGTTCGACAGCAGCCTGACCGAGTGCGGCCCACCGGCCGTTATCACCGAAAAGGGCATTGTGTTGCTCTACAACGGCCGGAACGCGACCAATCAGAATGCCGACCCGAATCTGGCGAAAGGCACGTATTCGGTCGGGCAGATGATTTTTGATCCGGCAAACCCTGAAAAAATGATCGGCCGCTCCGACAACTCGTTTCTGAAACCGACATTGCCGCACGAGGTGGCCGGTCAATATAAATCCGGAACCACCTTTGCCGAAGGCCTTGTCTATTTCAAAGGTAAATGGTTTCTCTATTACGGCACGGCCGATTCCTTTGTGGGGCTTGCTGTGACCAAATAAGCTAAAAGTCAACCGTCAGGACCGATTCGAGCTGTTTGGCACTGACCGACGCGGGAATCTGCCGGAAGACAAAATTACGGATGGCGGCCAATATCGGGCTGCTGAGCTGGGCGACTTTGCCGGCCTGCCGCGATCGGTTTACGATGGCGTGGGTGCGGGAAAGCCGCCTTTTTTCAAAGGCCAGAAAGGCCGCTTCAACAGTCAGGTGTTTGTACCATTCCTGCGCCAGCACCACCGCATCTTCAATGGCCTGACACGCGCCCTGGCCCATATTCGGTGTCGTGGCGTGGGCCGCGTCGCCGAGCAGCAGGATGTTGCCGAAGGCATACCGGTCAATGGGCGTCAGGTCGTTGATGTCGGTCCAGATTAGCTGATCGGGGCGGGTGCGTTCCAGCAGGGCTGGAATGGGATCGTGAAACTTACCGAAATGCCACAGCAGGTCATCGGGTGTATAGCGTTTATAGGCCTCGTTCCGGGGCGTGGAGTTGATACAGGCAAACCAATAGACCTGTTGTCCGGTCAGCGGGACCACCCCGAACCGGCCTTCGGTCCCCCACGTTTCGGTTGCTTCGGTCAGCGTCAGGCCGGGCATATCAACGACTGCCCGCCAGCAGGTATAGCCGGCATACCGCACCGGTTTGTCGGGCAGCAGCTTTTGCCGGACCGGCGACCGGATACCGTCGCAGGCCAGCAGGTAGTCGGCCTCAGCCGAGGTACCGTCGCTGAAATGAAGCGTTACGCGGTCGGGCGTTTGGGTGATGTCAACACAGCGTTTGTTAGTCCGGATACAGGCCGGATCGATGTACGACAGCAGCGTCCGGTGCAGGTCGGCGCGGTGGATGGTAAAATTGTCGGCCCCGAATTTTTGCGACATGGCCACACTATCGGTTTTCGTCAGGATGCGGCCCGATGGCTCTTTGATGGTGAAGGCGTTGAGTAAACTTCCCTTCTGCATAATGGCGTCCTGAATGCCGAGCCGCGCGAATGCCTGCATGGCGTTAGCGGCCAGGGCAATGCCCGCGCCGACCGGCCTGATGTCGGGAGCGGCTTCGTAAATGGTGCAGGAAACCCCTGCATTCCGGAGAGCAATGGCTGTGGTCAGCCCCGCAATGCCCCCGCCTGTAATCGCTACGTTCATAGTATTGTCTGTTAGATAATGTCACAAAGGTCCTGAACGCCGGCGAACTCTTTTTTTACATACGTTAAATTATTGAATCCCTGCACGGATGCGGCTGAGGCTGACCTGGGAGGTGCCCAGATACGAAGCAATGTATTTGAGCGGGCACCGGTTGCTGATGCCGGGGTACCGCTTCTGAAGCTCGGCGTAGCGTTCGCCTGCCGAGTGAAACCGGAGACTTTCGATGCGTTCCTGTTCCTGAATTAACGCAAAAAAAGCCATTTTCCGGATGGCCCGTTCGAGGTCGTGATGCGCCGCACAACAGGCTTCGATGTCTGCCAGTGAAATGCTGTCAACCTCCGAATCTTCAATCAGCCGGATGGCTTTACGGCTAGGTTGTTGCGTAAAGGCGCTCGGCACAGCCCCGACAAACTGCCCGTCGATGGCAAAATAGTCCGTCACGTCCATTTCCTTGTGGTAGTAATACACCCGCGCCAGCCCTTTGCGGATGAAGTACATCGAATGTGCCACCTGCCCCATGGCCAGCAATTCGGTATGGCGGCGGCAGGTTGTCGTACGCAGCACCGCTGCCAGGGCCTGACGGCTTTCGGGCCGGAGCGGGCTGACAGCGGTAATAGCCTCAATCATTGTCATCTTTGTTACCCCGGAGATTCGTGTATTTTTGCTTTCCGAACACGGCCAATCCGACCCAGCCATGACGCAACCCGCTATTCTTGAACAGGTATTATACCAGTTTGCCGGCATTGACGCAGATCACTTTGCCTTGTCACTGCCTTACTGGCAACCCAGAACCTACAAAAAAGGGGAATTTTACAACGAATATAAAAACGTTTGCAGGCACCTTGGCTTTATTTTCGACGGTCTTTTCCGGACGTATTACGTCAACGATGCCACGGGCGAGGAGCGGAATGTCTTTTTTTTCGGGAAAGAACAGGTAATTGTGGCCTATAAGAGTTTTCTGGAGCAATCGCCGTGCAACTACTACACCGAGTCGATGGTAGAATCAACGATTCTGTACATTCATTACGACCATTTACAGACGTTGTATCAGACATCGCACCAGTGGGAGCGGTTCGGGCGGCTGGTAGCCGAGCAGGGTTTTGCAATGATAATGAACCGGACGGAGGATATGCTGTTTAAAACGCCCGAGCAGCGGTATCTGCATCTGGTAGAGGCGCACCCCGACATCTTCAACATGATTCCGCTTTACCACATTGCGTCGTACCTCGATATTCAGGGCCCCTCGCTGAGCCGTATCCGGAAGCGGATTTCGGGGAAATAGGTGCCGGCCAGGTGGAAAAAAACAACTCCCCGAGGGTTCTGAACCCTCGGGGAGTTATCAAAATCGCCAGGCAACCCGGCCGCGGGAAGTTAAATTACCATCTTCTGTTTAATTTCTCTTACAAATTCAATAGAAACAGCTGCTATATCGGCTATTAAGGCCTCATCAAGGCCTTTTACTAAACTATTTTTAACAAACTCTTCAGTTTTTTTACGTTCAGCTTCTTTCAGGCGTTTGTTTTCGTTTTCAATGGCCAGTGCATTGGCGGATAGCGTCATTTCATAAGCCATCCTTTTCTCAGGAGACATAGCCCGGGTATCCAGCTCTTTAATTGCCGCTTCTAACCACTCCTCATTCCAGAATTGAGGAAACTGCTTTGTTTTGGTGGTCTTATGTAACGTCTTCATCGTGTAAACCAGTTTTTCCAAATCCGTTTTAACGCTGGCTAAAGGTTTTCTGAATTTAGCTAGTTCTACTGTAATAAACGTGGTCTGATCGTCTATCAGTTCACCGTTGTCGTTTTTTAAAACAGCAATGTTGTGATAGTCTGCAATATCCGGAAAAATTTCGACTGCCAGAATACCAATACAGTAAATCTTAGGCAACCCGTCAAAACGATATCTTCCTTTCCGTATCAACGTATTGAGGCGATAAAAAGAATAAAACTTCATTCGCTGAATGAAATCCGGGTATTTACTCAATTGCATTTCGACAATGAATTGATTACCGGATTCATCTACACAGGCAATGTCATAGACGCCGCTACGGCTGTCTTTGGTTAATCCTGGAAGTTCACTTTCGATAAAGTCAACGGTATGTATGGCTACCGGAGACTGAATAAGAGCCTGCAACGCCTTTCGTAAAAAACGGGTATCTGTCTGATTTCCGAAGGTTACCTTAAAGCCATAATCAGAGAGGATAGAAATAAATTGATTTTCATTATTATATAGTTTCATATTATAAAAATAGCAAAAAAGAACCTTCCGGGAACAGGGCCGCCTGGCGGTTTAAAACTTCCTGGAAGGTCAGCCGGCACTACTTCACCGCTTCCCGCACCAGACTGCGGATACGGAGCGAGGTAGCGCGGCTGAGGGTATAGCCCGCGTTGAGCTGGAAGGTAAAAATATAGCCGGTCAGTTTTTTCGACGGCACAATCCACGGATGGGCACCAAACAGACCGGGGCTGGAAACCTCTTCGGCCTGGTCGCCGGGCGCCACCACATCGCGCCAGCAGCCAATGCCGTAGCGGATAATATCGTTGTGATACGGGTTGAACTGCGGGTTGGCGGGGTAGGGCGAATGCCCGATCACGACGTTGCCCGACTGGTTTTGCTGCATCGCCAGCACCGATTGCGCACTCAGCACGCGCTTCCCGTTAAACACCCCGCCGTTGACGAGCATGATCAGGAAGTTGGTGTAGTCGCCGGCCGTTGACCGCACACTGCCCGCAAGCGCCGGATTGGTCATTTGCCCGTAGTCGGTGTCGCGCATCTGGCACGGCCCCGCAATTTTCTCCTGAAACAAGGCTTCCCACGCTTTGCCCGAAACTATTTCGGCAATACGCCCGGCTACCTGCATACTCACCCCGCCATACTCAAACGTGCTGCCGGGTTTGTATTTCAGCGGGACGCGCAGGGCGATGGAATCGGCAATGGCGGCCAGGGTGCTGTTGCGGTACCGGATCAGCTCGTACCGCTGCTCCGAATTGCCCGGAAACCCCGAGGTGTGCGACAAGAGCTGCCGGATGGTAATACCGCCCTTGCCATACCGCGAGAAAACGGGCAGGAACCGGCCGACCGTATCCGACAGGCTTAGTTTGCCCTCGTCGACAAGGCTCAGCATCACCGCTCCCGTCAGCCATTTGCTGTTGGAGGCAATCGGGCGTCGGGTGGTGGGCGTCAGGTTGCCGTATGACCGGACATAAACGGGTTTGCCGTCAATCGTGAGCATAATGACCGCATTGCCGTTGTAGATCGTGCTGACCGAATCGCGAATGATTTGGTCAATGGCCGAAAAATCATAGGCGGTCTGTGGCCCGGCCGGCGTCAGACCGGTTGTGCAGGCCAGGCTCAGCAGGCCTGCAAAGAGGATACATACGGTTAACAGGCGCATCATTTCCGGCCACGGCGTTGTTTAAGCTCTTTCCGGAGCTCGTCCTTCATCTGCTCATACTGCTGATACTGGGTGGCGTCGAGTACCGCTTTCAGTTCCTTGTCTTTCCGCTGCATGATGTCCCGCGCCTGCCGGGCGGTTTTCAGGTTGCGTTCGCCGTCCTGGAGCACCGGCTGCATTTCCTGTGCGTATTTCAGGTTGATGGCCGAAACGCTGGTAAGCTGGGCTTCCGAGAGTTTCAGCGATTCCTGCATACGCTCGGTCTGGCGTTTGGCCCGCATGTCGGGTGTGCCCACCTGCCGCTGCTGCGCAAAGGCTGTCAGCGAAAGTGCGAGGCAAAGGCCGGTGATAATCAGTTGTTTTTTCATAGCTATACAGTATTTGTTAAAAGGTTTCCATCCATTTCCGGAACAGCGGTACCCGCTCTTTGCTGACCAGCACCTGATGGGTTGGTGCGGGCCGGAGTTTGAGCAGCAACCGTCCGTTGAAGTAATATTCGGCTTCGACGACGCTGGTTCGTGCGATAATCAGTTGCCGGTTGGCGCGGAAAAACAGCGCCGGATCGAGCCGGGTATCCAGCTCGTCGAGGGTGGTGTCGAGCGGGTAGCTGGTTTTGTCGGATAACGTGGCCGAAACAACCCCGCCCTCGATCTGAAACCAGGCAATGTCGGTTGTTTTGACGGGGATCAGTTTGTCGCGGAACGCTACCAGAAAGCTTTGGCGGTAGGCGGGGGGGCGGAAATGTCCCCCGCTCAGCAACTGTTGCAGCTGCCGGGCTACGGCATCGGGTTGGGCCAGCGAGCGGTATTTACGCAAGGAGCGCTCAAGTGCTTCGGTATCAATCGGTTTAAGCAGGTAGTCAATGCTGTTGAGCCGGAACGCACGGATCGCATATTCGTCGTAGGCCGTCGTGAAAACAATCGGACAGGGTACCTCAACCTGTTCGAGCAGCGAAAAGCTGAGGCCGTCGGCGAGCTGAATATCCGAAAAAATCAGGTCGGGCGGCGACAGGGTCGCCCAGATCTGCCGGCCATCGGCCACGCTGTCGATGACCTGCATGATGCGTATCGCCGGGTCAAGATCGTGCAGCAGCGCCGTCAGGTGATTGGCTGCCGTGGGCTCGTCTTCCAGAATCAGTACGTTCATGGTTGTTCGGGAATGATGGGTAGGTAAACGGTAAACGAATCCTGCTGATGCACGATCCGGACTCCTCGGCCGGTCAGCAGCTGCATGCGGCTGTCCAGATTGGCTAACCCGGTGCCGGTACCATCAGAGGGTTCTGCCTTAGGCTGGTACGGGTTCGTAACCCGGATAACGCCTGCCGCTTCGTCGCATTGCACCAGAACCGTCAGCGGCCGGGTGCGGGAAATGACGTTGTGCTTCACCGCATTTTCGATCAGTAGTTGCAGGGTCATCGGCGGAATAAGCCAGGGCGGGTTGTCGGGCAGCTCATCAATAATCCGGAGCTGTTCGCCAAAACGCATGTGCAGCAAAAAGGCAAACGCTTCCGTAAACCGTCGTTCATCAGCAATGGGCACGAGCTTCTGCTGCTGCACCTGGAGCGAATACCGCAGTACCTGCGACAACTTCTGGACAAACGGCTGACTCAGTTCGCTGTGTTCCCGGATGAGGGAGCTGAGCGTATTGAGCGAGTTGAATAGAAAGTGCGGGTTCAGCTGATCGCGCAGGGCGTTGAACTGTGCCTGAATCGTTTGTTGTTTCAGGCGCTCGTTTTCGGCCAGCATCGTCCGGTTCTGGTCCAGCACCTTCAGGAAGTACCCGATCAGCAGGGCGGCAAACCAGACAAAAAAGCCCCGGAAGTAGGCCGTGAACGCAACCAGCACAGGGTAATTGGGTATGGTCTTCACTACCAGAGCCAAAAAAAGGCCAATCAGGAAGACATACAACAGCACATTGAGGGCGAACCAGCCAATAATCTGTAACGGATTCTGCATCGCCCGCCGCGTCAATATCCAGCGGTTAAATTCAATAAAGAAAAAGGCAAAGGCGCTGTAAAAAAGAAAGCGCAGGCCAAAAAACAGCACGTCGGGAACGCCCTGAAACAGACTGAGCCTGGCCTTCGGCAGAAGGTTGATCAGGGGCAGGTTGGTCAGCAGGGCGACCAGGATAGCAGCGATGGCCGCAATCTGGCGAAGGGATAATCGACTGTGCATGGCTGAAATTAATCAGGAAACAGGGCACAGTATCGGAAATCGGGGTGAACCTGACAAAAAAAGCCGTCAATCGTCTCCGGAAGCCTGTAAAAAAAAGCGGGCGGTTTGATCGATTTTAACCCGGGTTAATTTTTTTCAGGTGCCGGTTGCTGACCTTTGTTCTGTTCAAACACAGAAACAAAACGCAAAACCGCATACAAACATGAAACGCAAAGCTACTGCCGTCTGGAACGGCTCCGGAAAAGAAGGTAACGGCCACCTGACTACCCAAAGCACCGTCCTGAATCAGACACAATATTCGTTTAACAGCCGGTTTGCCGAAGGTATTGGCACCAACCCCGAAGAACTGATTGCCGCCGCCCACTCAGGCTGTTTCACCATGAAGCTGAGCTTTGTCCTGGGCGAAGCGGGTTTTACGCCGGAAAGCCTCGAAACTACCTCGGTGATTACGTTCGAAAACGGCGTAATCAGCAAATCGCACCTGATTCTGAAAGCGAAAGTACCGGGCATCAGCCAGGACGTATTCGATGCCAGCGTGAAAGACGCCGAACTGAACTGTCCGGTAAGCCAGGTGCTGAAAGCTGACATCAGCGTGGAAGCTACGCTGGAGAATTAAGGATAAGGCTTAGCCGAATCGAATACCTTCCAGGAAGTTTAGAACCGCCAGGCGGTCCTGTTCCAGGGAGTTGAACGCCGATACCTTCCAGGAAGTTTAGAACCGCCAGGCGGCCCTGTTCCTGGAAGGTTGTATTTACTCCTGATATATTGGCTTCCCTCCCTGCTGAATCACCCACTTGCCTCCCGACTGCGACACATCCAGCTGTTCATCCTGCCACGAGGCGTTGGTCGCCGACCGGTTCAGGATGGGAACCGGCGCCTGATTCGGGAAAAAAACTTCGACCTGGCTGCTGTCCGCACCAAAGACAATAAACGCCGACATGGTGGAGTCCTGCCCCGCCGCGGCATTCAGGCGAACACCGGCTTCAAAGACCCGGATACACTCCTTTTTTACCTCCGACCAGGTGTAGCCCGCCGACCCGATACAGTCGTGGCTGTCCCGGTCATTCCCGGTTAATATTGTTTCTGTTTTTGTCTCTTTTTGTTCCGCCGAACTACATTGACTGAATAAGGCTGTGACTGTCAGTGCATAGAGGAGATACCGTGTGTTCATGCTTCAGGGAATTGTTGGTTTTGTAGACAGATAGGTGGGAAAAATATATAAAAAGCATCATAGTATGGGTTTTGACAGCGGTATATTGTTTTTAGAAAATAATTAGTAGATATTTGTGTAAGCAGTTACGTAATTGATTAGGTATGGATTTTATTGCACAATTGGGGCCACTGGCATTTGTCAGCCGGAT
Source organism: Arsenicibacter sp. R0_47 (assembly GCF_057652235.1). Taxonomy (NCBI): domain Bacteria; kingdom Pseudomonadati; phylum Bacteroidota; class Cytophagia; order Cytophagales; family Spirosomataceae; genus Arsenicibacter; species Arsenicibacter sp. R0_47. The sequence continues at coordinate 38,854 of NZ_JBYFCJ010000043.1, forward strand.
GCGCCGGTTAGCCGAAACCGTGAATGCACAGGCTGGAGCGGTCTACAAGCAATATGGCCTGGATTTTGATCCCAAATGTTTTCCCGTATTCTGGCTGCTCAGTGAGCGGGGACCGATGAGCATCACCGAAATTGCCGATCAGCTCGGTTTTTCGCATCCGGCCATTATTCAGCTGGCGCGGCAGTTGGAGCAGGAAAACCTGATTGTGTCCGGAAAATCGGCAACGGACGGGCGTAAACGCATCCTGCAGCTATCGGAAACCGGGCAGGCGCGGCAACCGGAATTCCGGCAGGTATGGAGCTATATTCAGGCCGTGAACACGCAGTTGCTGAACGATCAGCGGCACAACCTGCTCTGGGCCGTGGAGGAACTGGAAAACGCCCTGGCCGAACAGGACTACCTGAGCCGGTTCAGCGCGTATCTGAAGGAGCGGCAACAGGAAGAGGTAACGATTCTGCCCTATGAACCGGCCTTTGCCCCGGCGTTCAAAGCCCTGAACGTTGCCTGGATTGAGCAGTACTTTGTCGTAGAAGAACATGACCTCGAACAACTGGATGCCCCCGAAGCGATTCTGGCCGGCGGCGGGCATATCCTGTTTGCGCAGTACCGCGGCGAGATTGTCGGGACGGTGGCGCTCGTGGCCGACGGCCCCGGCGTGTTTGAAATGGCCAAAATGGCGGTCGATCCGAAGGTGCAGGGTAAACAGATCGGCAAAACCTTAGGCCTTGCCGCCGTGGAAACGGCTCGTCGGGCGGGGGCGCATCAGCTCTGGCTGGAATCGAACACACGGCTGTTTCCGGCCCTTGAGCTGTACCGGAAACTGGGCTTTTACAAAGTCGAAATGAGCGCGACGCCCTACGCCCGCGCCAATATCAAAATGAAACTTGATGTATAAAATAAGCATGGAGCTAAGGGCAAAGAGCTGCCTGGTATGCCGCCAGAAAAGAACATTATGAACATACGATTAGCCACCACGGCCGATTTACCGGCATTGGGTGAATTACTAAAACAGGTGGTGCCGGTGATGCAGGCGGCCGGTAATTTTCAGTGGGATGCCGGTTACCCGAACATCACCGTTTTCGGGCAGGATATCGAACGCGGCGACCTGTGGGTGGCCGACGTTGACGGCACGGTGGCCGGTGTGGCCGCCCTGACCACCATTCAGGACCCTGAATATGCCCAACTGGGCTGGGACTTATCGGAGACGGCGCTGGTCACCCACCGGCTGGCGGTGCATCCCGGCTTTCAGGGGCGGGGGATTGCCGCCGCCCTGCTGGAACAGGCCGAAGCCCTGGCGGTGGCGCGTGGGATCGGCGTGCTGCGCATCGACACCAACTCGGAGAACGCGGCCACACAACGCCTGTTTCCCAAACTGGGCTATGCCTTTGCCGGTGAACTGACGCTTGGCTTCCGACCTGGCCTGCGGTTTCTGGGGTACGAGAAGCGGTTGATTTAAGCTAGTACACTGTCCGCAGCGACCGGGTGGCTCATGGGCCACCCGTTTTGTTTATCAGGACTTTACTAATAAAAAGTTTCACCGTATCGTCATCAAGTATTTTAATACTTGCCTCTATTTACTTTATTTGCGGATAGCCACCACTAAGTAAACACGATGCACCCATTTACGTACACCACCCCGCTTCTCCGCCCGCCTGACACGGGTACTGTTTCTGTTTTACGTTCTGCCGGATTTTATGGGAAGTATTGGCAAACCTGATGCGATGATGGTGTTGGAAAAGGCCCCATTGTAAAAGTGTATGGCGCTTTGTATTGTTTCAGCTGAGTAGTCAAGGTTTAAAAGAATAGCAGGTATCTTACTGTCAGATAGTTGTGATTTTGGCTGAGAGATAATTTGGATGATTCGTTATTAGCGTATTAAGAAATGATTGTATATGAAAAATGTATTACTAATTTATGTGTCTATTCCATTCTGGATAAAAATTGCTCGCGAAACGCGAGCGATAACAGGAATGCTTCAACGTTATCTTTTATTTTAAATAGACAATGAAATTAAAAGAGAAAGGACGATATTTAGAATTACCAATTAGTGGGCTAAAAATCAAGAAACTGATATTTGACGGATTTTTAACAGTAGTATTTGATGATCAAGAGGAAAGTTATCTTGAGTTTCATTCAGCATTGAAAGTAATGCAATACAATCAGACTATGGATTTGTACCCTAATAACAAAGATACTCTAATGCTATTCTACGATCATTTTAGTCAAACGATAAAAGAAGCGAAAGCTGATAAAAAGGGTAACTTATGGGTTAGGTTTGAAAACGGTACAGAAATAGCAGTTGAAGATGGACCATACGAGAACTGGCATTATACAAAGAAGAGCCTGATTAATCAACTGGACAGTTTATCGGTACATGGTGGTGTTGGACGGACAATATATTAAATAAACTACCGCTAGCATGAAACCCGTGGTTGTCGGGCTGGCCTGCAAGCCTGAATCTTTGTACTTCTATTGAAGCTCAGTCCAGATTGACAGGTTTGTGCACCTAACCCCCCCTGAATGCAAGGTCCGAAAGCCCGGATTATTATTAGTAATACCATGATTGACCAGGCACTTGACATATTTCTAACGGAAAGAGCGGACACGTTTAACTTAAAAAAGATTGCGTTTGATACGCTCAATGCAATATTTTCCGAACATTCTGGTGATAGGGATTTTTTGTGTGGCTTTGAACAGAATGAAATTAAACCCGTATTCGATAGATTTGAATATCATGTTAATAGACGACACGGTGGTTCAATTATCAAAACAAGAATAGGACTCTATGTTGACAGTCAAAATTCACTGGATAATTTAGATAATATCGGCTATTATGAGCTTGAAACAAATCTGAATGGCGAAGTCATAGATGACTGGTTTGTAATTCAAAAAGAAAAATACCTGAAGTAGGAATACATTCACCGATGTCGGATGCGGGGTTGTTCCTTTCCGGCTTACCCCGCTCTCGCTCGCGTTCTGCGAGTGAGAAATATCGAGAAGGGCCTCTGGCCCGAAAGCAGGCTTGTCGCAAAACAATTTACGGGCGGGAGCGGTCCGCCGCAGTCCATTTACTAAAAATTACTCCCTGGACCAAAAAATAAAGAGTTTTATGGAGACATTGGCAAACAGATACTATTAGCTACAGGGCTTTCTCATAAAAAAAGGCAAGAACCAGTATGTCCTATTTTTGTGGTGACGAAACTACAAAACGATGACG
>NZ_JBYFCJ010000044.1:0-34955 GCF_057652235.1 Arsenicibacter sp. R0_47
AGACGGTATTTTGGAGACAAACTCTTTGACAGACTAGTAATTGCGAATATAACAGGTGCATAAACGGATAATCAGAATCTTTAAACATCCTAATTAACTACCTGCGGATTTTAGGTATTATTATAGAAGCCCCCATGAATAAATCGCTCATCATTTTCGGCATCGTCAACATAACCTCGGACAGTTTCTCCGATGGAGGCCGGTATCTGGCGCCAGACGCAGCCATTGCGCAGGCGCGTAAGCTGATGGCCGAGGGGGCAGATGTGATCGACCTCGGTCCGGCATCCAGCAATCCCGACGCCGCGCCTGTTTCGTCCGACACAGAAATCGCGCGTATCGCGCCGGTGCTGGACGCGCTCAAGGCAGATGGCATTCCCGTCTCGCTCGACAGTTATCAACCCGCGACGCAAGCCTATGCCTTGTCGCGTGGTGTGGCCTATCTCAATGATATTCGCGGTTTTCCAGACGCTGCGTTCTATCCGCAATTGGCGAAATCATCTGCCAAACTCGTCGTTATGCATTCGGTGCAAGACGGGCAGGCAGATCGGCGCGAGGCACCCGCTGGCGACATCATGGATCACATTGCGGCGTTCTTTGACGCGCGCATCGCGGCGCTGACGGGTGCCGGTATCAAACGCAACCGCCTTGTCCTTGATCCCGGCATGGGGTTTTTTCTGGGGGCTGCTCCCGAAACCTCGCTCTCGGTGCTGGCGCGGTTCGATGAATTGCGGCTGCGCTTCGATTTGCCGGTGCTTCTGTCTGTTTCGCGCAAATCCTTTCTGCGCGCGCTCACAGGCCGTGGTCCGGGGGATGTCGGGGCCGCGACACTCGCTGCAGAGCTTGCCGCCGCCGCAGGTGGAGCTGACTTCATCCGCACACACGAGCCGCGCCCCTTGCGCGACGGGCTGGCGGTATTGGCGGCGCTGAAAGAAACCGCAAGAATTCGTTAACTGCACATTCGGGATATTTCTCTATATTCGCGGTTCAGCAGGCATGTCCCCTTTGAGGGCGACCCGACGACAGGATAATCGACCTTATGGTGCGCAAATATTTCGGCACAGACGGTATTCGTGGCAAAGCCAACGAAGGCGCGATGACGGCGGAAACCGCCTTGCGCGTCGGCATGGCGGCTGGCCGTGTCTTTCGTCGCGGTGACCACCGCCATCGTGTCGTGATCGGCAAGGATACGCGCCTGTCGGGCTATATGCTTGAACCCGCGCTCACAGCCGGTTTCACCTCGATGGGCATGGACGTATTCCTTTTTGGCCCGCTGCCGACAACGTATAGGAAGAATAAACGCCCTTTTCACCCAAGTCCAACAGCTTTGGACCGCAGTTGACTCTTTCGACACCCCTGCGATGCAACCCAATCCGGCTGACGGGGAGCCAGCAACGCTGAAAATTTACCCTCCTCTTTCCCACTAGCGGCTCCTTTTCCGACAACCAGCACGGCGGATCCCTGCCGCGGCGCTGTGAACGCAGCATTTTGATTGGTATCGTTGGCCTTCAGGCTCGTCAGTCAAACAGACCCAGGAGCAGCTCAGCCGGTGGCGCCCGGCTTTCGGGTAACGCCCTGGTCCCGCTGGTTTCGGCTTTGTGCTTCAGGTGATCAAGGATCTGCTTGATCACTATAGGGTCTTCAATGCAGGCGATGACTTTCATGGCGCCGCCGCAGCCGCTGCAGGTCTCGATGTCGATATTGAAAACACGCTTGAGCCGTTGCGCCCATGTCATCGACGCTCGCCGTTGTGCTGGTGTTGCCGGTTCATCAGCCACCCTGACCTTGTTGCCCCTGCCCCGTTTTGCCGGCGTGACCAACGCCCGGTGCCGACTGTTGGGTGCGAACACCCCGTGGAAGCGGGTTAGGTTGACTCTGGGCTTCGGTACCAGGGCGGCCAGCCTTGCAATGAAATCCAATGGTTCGAAAATGACGTGCGTGGTGCCGTCCCGGTACGGCGTCTTGAGCTGGTAGCGCACGTTGCCGCCTCGTGTTAACGACAGCCGCTTCTCGGATACCGCCGGGCGGCTGATGTACCGGCACAGCCGTTCGAGCTTCTTGCGTTCATCGGCCCTGGCCGCCACGCCGGCGTGCAGGCTGGACCCGGCTACCTTGCCAATCCCGTCACCGAACGGATCACCACTGGTCGGCAGAGTTTGCAAAGTGAACACCTTTCGCCCCGCCTGTGAACCGACAGCGATACGGTAAGTGATCGAGTGCCCCAGCAGGGGTGTCATCGGGTCGTCATCCACCGCATCCGAGGCCAGATAGCTGTTTTCGACATCCCGTTCCAGCAGGCCTTGCCGTTCCAGATAGCGACCCACCCGGTGGGCGATGGTGTGCGTCAGCTGGGTGAGCTCTGGGCTGGTCGGCGCCTTGACCCAGCGGAAACGCGCTGAGCCGTGGGATTGCTCGACATACACACCGTCGAGAAACAGCATGTGGAAGTGAACATTCAGATTGAGCGCTAATATACTAAAAATATTAGGTGTGTTTGCGGAGAATCAGTAAAAGTATTCCCGATCTGCAATGACACTTAAAAACGTAGTTGAAAGCTGAATCTCAAACACGACTTGACGTGAGTGGTAAACCGCGCTGACATCGGGCTTACGCCAGGTCAATAGTCCAGAGGTATCCCGCCTAACCGCTTCCGTCGCCACCTCAGTTATACCTTTGTTTGTCAACCGATTCGATTCTAAGGAGGCTGCTACCAACTCCTTTGTTCGTTTATGCAGTTTGCTTTCTTTCTGCCCATTATATTTTATAGCCCGAATCTGTTTTTGGGTTAACTTATGGCTGGTCTTTATAGGGCAATCGTCGCTGTCCCACTGGTGGGCAAAGTGCATCCGCTTTAGCTTTGTCTCGTTTTCGGCTTTACCCCGAATCTTGATAAGCTGATTGCAGTAGTAGCATTTGTATTTAGGATCGCGTCGGTTACGTATAGCATCCTCTAACTGTCTGCGTATCTCGAAAATGGCCGATTCGTCTTGGTTGAAAAATGACCCTGCGAAAACCTCCTCGCCTGTTTCACAGTCTAACACGGAATGAATGGTGTATTGAAATCCTTTCATTTAAGCGTCCAATCAAAAGAAAATGCTACATTCTTATACCGAAGGGAAACAGTTATCTTCACAGCCCAATTAATAAAATAAATGGTTTACGACCGCGAAACTACATTCAAACTCCTTCAGCAGCGTAATTGGATGGCTCTCATCGAGTTGTTTAAAAACAATAAGACTTATGACCAGCTTCGGCAGGACGATATTACAAGGAGTATTCTTGAATCGCAGTTCATCCGGGAACTAATTGACGGAAGTAGCTTCGGTGAAGACCCTGATTATCTCTTTTATTTAGAGCAGTTTCATATGCTTCACACAGGGCCTAATTTTCACTTTGCCCTGCCCACTGTAGATGTGGAACGCCTTGCAGAAAAAATTATACTCGGATATCGCTCGACTCAAGTTCAGTCAGCTTTAATCTATGCCAAGAAATATCAGCATCTGCCTGTCAGTATTGAATTGCTTCAAGAGTTTGAACGAACGCAGCCTAAAGTAGTCGAACACAGTCAGCAACGAACGATTCACGTAACTGTAAACCGCGAAGTTGAGTCTGTGAACCATACAATTAGCTTATTCAAATCGAAGCAGGAGTATGAGTTCTACCGGGCAGTTAGGGAGGTGTACAGCACATACCTCGTCTTCCCAAATGTAGCGGTTTCGGCACTGGTGGATTTTAAGCAGATCGAACACCTTTTGGAACCGCATGAGCGAAACTACTTTTTCAAAGCCTTAGTAGATTGCGTTGTCTTCGATGCGGAGAATGCGTTCAAACCATTCAAAATGCTGGAGATCGACAGCGTGTATCATGATAGCGAAGAGCAGCAGGCTAAAGATCGAATTAAGGACAAGATTATGGCTAAAGCAGGCCAACGATTGCTACGGGTTCGCATAAGAACAAGGATGTCGGAACAGGACCTAACCCGGTTGATTAGAGAAATTACTCGTGAACACGCTTAGAGACTATCCGTTTGTATTCTATTCCTGTCCTACTGTTCTGGTAATCATGGCTTTGGGTAAGTACCCCTTCTTATTGCCACATATCACGAAATAATACTCTCGTTCCGCTTTTAGTACAGTCACCACTTCACCGAGTGGCAGGACATGAACCAATTTAGAGCGGTAATCCGCCCGGCGAAACAGCAATCCATTAGGTAATGCCGTTACATTACGGCCAATCAGGGCCTGTTCTTGGATAGTATCTGATGTCGCTTCCCGATATATCGACAGCCAACGCCCTTCCGATAGAGCCGACCTAATCTTTTCATCGAAGCTATTTAACCACAGTAAAACAGCCTGATACGTGGCCGCATTGCCATAATCAGCCGATTTGTCGGCTAATTGCTGTAAATAACGTTGTAAGTCGCTCTGAAGCGCAGAGTAAGCAGGCGGGTTCATTACGGATAACTGAGCGAGTCGCTTTCCGATGCTTGTCAATCGATCCTGAATAAATCGACCGTTCCGCTGATGGTTTGTTTCGGGTTGATGTGTATAACGCCAGGCACCCTCCCGTGTAAAGTCGATCTGAAAACTACCGTTCATCGACTGCGCTCGACTTGGACAAGGCGCGAAAAGAAACAGGCCACCCAACAGTAGAAACAGAATCATTGAGCTTGCCTGTACGATACGATCCGCAGGCCGAATTAAGTTAGTTGTATTCATGCCCGTTCTGAGAAAAAATACACGACTGATACCCCCTTACCAAGTTGTTTTGTGCTTAAAGCTCATGGCTCAATAGGCAGTGTTCGCCCTTTCCGAACCTGTTTCCATTCGGCACGAACCGCTTTCCATTCTTCCCGGAAGAGGGGGTTACCCAGTAGGTAATTGACAAAACTTCTGGCCCATACACGGGCTGCTTCGCCATCACTCGGATAATCTACCCCCATCACTTCGCGAGATTGAGTCACTTGAAATGCTTTACTGCTAAATTGTGGAGCAAGTTGTTGTTCCAGTTCGCTGAACAGGTAAGCATTGATATACGCTGCGGCTCCGTGACTACTTGGGTAGGATGGACTTCCTGCCTGCTCTAACGGTTTCAGACGCGGGTCAATCTGGTAGGGTCGGGGGCGATTGTATTGATACTTTAGGGAATAATAGGTATGTGATGCATCCTGATGGACCCGCTGTAGCAATTTGGTCAGGACGGGTAGATTTTGGGCAGTGAACCAATCGCCTATTTGGCTACCGACGAAAAACAGAGAAGAAATATTAGCCTTGTAATGCGGATGGGTCGAGTCGCTCAGCATTGGAATGAAATAGACTTCAGCCATCTGTTTGGCTTGCTCAATGTCATTTGGTTTCCGTACATCCTGAATCCGCAGTAGGTAGTCCAATTCGGCCTTAGTCTGGGCCGACGAATTGGCAGGCGGTGGTGGAAGCCGAAGTTCGTTACCAAACTCCTGCACATAAATAGTCGGCAGCTTCAGGGCAGCATGTGAAACCGCAGAAGCCCTCTCGGCCGGAAACCGGATCGAATCCAATTGAGCATTCTCCGGTTGCGGGGCACGATTCAGACTCCCTAATTGACGGTAGTGGGCTGCCACCGGAGCTTCGTAACGATTCACCTTACGGGCTGGTTGAGCGTAACACCAGACCGGCATGAGGGCAAGTAGAAGGGCTGATAACTTTTTCATGGTATTGACACATAGTTTAGTGGGTGATAAAATGGCTCAGTAAGTTGGTCTTCAGTCTTAGCGTCCCCGACGCAACATATCGGCGTATAGATCGGGTAACTCGCTCGCTTCGACGGCGGTAGCCGCCCGCACGATGTCATAGTCAATCCGAACGTGTTCGACCGTAACACCGTCGACCGACCCAGGCCGTGCAGTCTCATCAATCGTCAGCATCACATAACAGGCGCGGGGATCACCATCTTTAGGCTTACCCACCGATCCGATGTTGATGGCGTGTCGCCAATACGTTTGCTGCCCCTCCGGTTCGGCACTCACTACTTTGTGGAACGGCTTGTGCGTGTGCCCAAAGCACAGGATGTCGGCATTGGCCCCTTCCAGTACCCGGCCCAAACTCCGGTCGCCCCGGTCCTCAAACAGGTATTCATTTACCCGCCGTGGGCTACCATGAACCAATAAAAGCGATAGCGGTGTCTGCTGTTGCCAGAGCTTGTCGGGATTGTTTTCTAATTCAAATTCCACGCGAAGGTGCGTAGGCAGGGTCCGCAGGTATGTTCGTTCAGCATCGCCCACCGCGCCGTTTGTGTAGGCTATGGAGACTTTACCCATTGCCTTCTCATCCTCTTCCCGGTAGGCGCAGCCGCAGTCGTCGCTGGAGCGGCCAATGCCGTAATCGTAGTTGCCAGCAATCGTAGGGATGCCCCTTTTGCGGATTGTATTGATGACCTCGTTGGGCCAGATGTTATAGCCGACCAGATCGCCGAGACAATACACGGCATCGGGTTGTCGGTTGTCAATGTCGGTCAAGACTGCTTCCAAAGCGGGCAGGTTGGCATGAACGTCAGAAAATAGGGCAATTTTCATCAGACTGAGGTTTTAAACGTGTTCTGTTGTTTGAGCGCGAAATTGACCATCAAAATCAGGGCGGGCACCTCGACGAGGGGGCCGATCACGGCCGCGAACGCCACGCCGGAGTTGATACCGAATACAGCGATAGCCACGGCAATGCCCAGCTCAAAATTGTTACCCGCAGCGGTGAAGGCCAGCGAAGTGCTTTTGGCGTAATCGGCACCTACGCGTTTAGCCAGGTAGAACGCCATAAAGAACATGACCACGAAGTAGATGACCAGTGGCAGGGCAATCCGCAGCACATCGAAGGGAATTTGCACGATAAGTTTGCCCTTCAGACTGAACATCAGAACGATGGTGAGCAGTAGGGCAATGAGTGTAATCGGGCTGATAGCGGGCAAAAACTTCTTTTCGTACCAAATGTGCCCATTCCAGCGCGTCAGCAGCCAGCGGGATAACATACCGGCGATGAAGGGAATGCCGAGGTAGATAAACACGCTCTGGGCAATTTGACCAATACTCACGTCTACTTCTACGCCCCGCAGTCCAAACAAAGGAGGTAGCAACGTGACGAATACGTAAGCATAGACCGAATAAAATAGCACTTGGAAGATGCTGTTAAAGGCCACTAACCCCGCTACGTACTCCCGGTCGCCGAGGGCCAGATCGTTCCAGACGATGACCATCGCGATGCAGCGGGCTACCCCGATCATAATCAGGCCCGTCATGTAGTCGGGCTTGTCGGGCAGAAACAGGATGGCCAATCCAAACATGAACACGGGGCCGATCAGCCAGTTCTGTACCAGCGAAAGACCCAGAATCTTCGTATTGCGAAACACTTGCGGCAGGTGGTCGTAGCGCACTTTAGCCAGGGGCGGATACATCATCAGAATTAACCCAATGGCCAGCGGCACGTTGGTGGTGCCGGACTGATACGCACTCAGAGACTGCTCAATTTGGGGGAACACATTGCCCAGCAATATGCCGAGAGCCATCGCCCCAAAAATCCAAAGAGTCAGGAAGCGGTCTAAAAATGAAAGGCGAGGCCGGGTAACAACCGGTGTTATCATCGGTGTATTCATGATACGTTTAGTTGGGCAGTCGTTGGTTGATGTTGGAGGTATTGATGGACTTCTTCGGCGGTTTGGCGGGCCGAGCGACCGACACCGATTAGCGTAGCCGAGGCAAAGCCCGTCCAGGAACCGTAACCTACCAGCCATAGGCCGGGTAATTTGATTGCCCGTGTACCCTCAGTGATGATCCGGCCCGTTTCGTTCACGATGCCCAGCGGACGCAGGTAGTCAGTTGCTGGACGGAAACCCGTACACCAGATAATTACGTCGAACGCTTCGTTCTGTCCGTTGGACCATCGAACACCGGTTCGGGTCAGGTGCAGGAATGGTCGCCGGGCGTGTAGTACCCCTCGGCTTCGCGCTTCCTGGAGGGATGGTACCATGACAATGTCGCCTAAATTGCCTGTTTGTTTTGAGGTATCGCCGGATTGCAACGCCTGGTATCGCTCAGTTGCCTGACTAAATAGTACTCGCCCATCTACATCGTCGGGCAAAAAGCGGGGTTCGTCAGGAGTTACCCATACCGTGTGAGCGATGCGGGAGACTTCGGCCAGAATCTGAGTGCCTGAATTGCCACCCCCGACGATCAGGACGCGCAGACCAGCCAATTCGGCCGGCGACTGATAGAACGCAGAATGGAGTTGCCCGCCCATGAAGTCAGACTGTCCCGAATAAACTGGAATAAAGGGGCGGCTCCAGGTGCCAGTAGCGCAGACCACCGCGCCCGCCCGCCACACGCCCTGATCGGTCTGGATGAGGAATCCTTCGTGGTCACGGCCAACCTGCCTGACTCTAACGGGCCGTTGAAGGGGCAATCCGTACCGGGCTTCGTAGCGAGTCAGGTAATCAATTACCTCTCGACGAGTCGGGAATCCATCCGCCAAGTCGGATGCCATTGGCCGGGGCATCGGCCAGCCGGGAAGCGAGGAGGCTTCAGCCGGGGAGAACAGTCGTAGCGAATCCCACCCGTGGGACCAGGCTCCGCCCGGCGTTGGTTCCGCATCGAGGATGACAAACGAACGACCCGTTCGGCGCAGGAAATACCCCACCGCCAGACCACTTTGTCCGCCACCGATGATGACAACATCCCTTTCTTGTTGAGCAGGCTGGTTCATAATATTATAGTTAGTAGGCTCGTCGGAGCCGGTCAGCAAATTCATCGGGTAGCGGACTTTGTTCGATAGCTTGAGCCGCCCGTTCTACATCGTAGGCCACCCGGATCATTTCGATGCGTGGTTCGTCCGCTTCCCACTCGATCAGTACGTACCCCGCCCGTGGGTCACCGTCTTTGGGTTTGCCCACCGAACCAGTATTGATCGCGTGTCGATACAGGGGTTGATCCGGCGTTTGGGCCGTAAGTCGCCGGTGATAGGGCAAGTGTGAGTGACCAAACAGCAACAGGTCGGCCCCGGCCCGATCTAAAATGGTCTGCATCTCTTCTTCCGCCCGCTCTTCGAGCAGGTATTCCGTCGGGCTGGTGGGACTACCGTGTACCATCAACAGGTCGCTGGTATCCGGTGCTGCCGAATCAATGCAATCACTTCGTTGGGCCAGGGGGCATAACTGACTAAATCGCCGAGACAATAGACCGCGTCAGGTTGTCGGTGGTCAATGTCGGCCAGTACCGCTTCTAAGGCGGGTAGGTTGGCATGGATGTCGCTCAGAAATGCAATTCGCATGGCAAATTGGAATTAAACGCAACGGACTCAGCAGCATTGATTGGTTTGGGACGCGCGTTGCAGGCCCGCGAAAAGGTGGGTAAACTCACCCATCATCAAGTCAAATACGTCCCAGTTGATGCAGTAGCAGGATTTCGCCCCGTCGATTTCGCCTTTAATCAAGTCCACTTTTTTAAGTTCTTTCAAATGCTGCGAAACGGTAGCCTGCGCCAAGGGTAGCACGTCCACCAATTCCCCACAGACACAGGTACTACGCTCGGCGAGAGTTTTCAGAATAGCGACACGGGCAGGATGCGCCAGGGCTTTGGCAAAGTCAGCCACCGAAATCTCTGCCGTATCAAATGCTTCTTTCTTGTTGATTGCCATAATGCTCTATTGTATATCGTAAATATACGATGAATTTAAAGGCAAACAATATAATCGTATCTTTACGATAATTATTTTGCCCGATTGTTCTTCAACTGATACCATTACCTGTTCACAAGCTGACCAGGCTTGTCCCATTGTCAAGGGTGCAAGTGCACGAGTCGCCATCCCGTATGACGATCCGAAGGCATTCGATGGTACGCCCCAGGAAGCGGCTAAATACGATGAACGCTGTAAACAGATTGCCACCGAAACCCTGTACGTTTTCTCGAAAGTGAAGGTGCAAAGGTAGAAAGGCTATGTAACTCACGTAAGCTGAACGGACGTTAGTGTGGTTATAAAGGGTTCCCCTATCGGTTTGCCAATTGCCTTTTGGCCGAAATTTCTGCTTTCGCTTTGGCCAAATCAGCGCGGAATTTGGGTTGCTTCAATAGCTCGTTGACGAACCGACGCGCCCACACCCTCGATACCTCTGAATCGCTCGGATAGTGTACGCCGATCACCTCGCGGGAGTATGCCATCTCAGCCGCCATCTTTGTGAATTCCGAATCCAGATCAGGGACAAGTTCACTCATGACGTAAGCATTGGCGTAAGAAGCGGCTGAATGTCCGCTCGGATAGGCCGGATGCCCTGGCTTCTCAATCGGTTGCAGGCGGGTTTCGAGTGCATAGGGTCGTGGCCGCATAAACCGGTACTTGAGGATAAAGAAATAATACGTCGCATCCTGATACACGCCTGATAGTAACGCGGCTGTCAGGGGTAGATTGGTGTACGTGTACCATGTCCCCAGCGGACTACCGATGTGAAACAGACTACTCCAGTTCCGAACGTAGTCGGGATCATACGGATTGCTGGTGGTCGGGCTATGATAAATGGCGGCTAATTTGGTGTACCGCTCGACCTCAGCGGAGGTTCGATTTGCCTGCAAATCGAGCATAAAATCCAGCTCGGCGCGGGTTTGCTTAGAGGAGTTTGCGGGCGGGGCAGAGACAACCAAAAGAGTCGGCACATCGGCGGGTAGGTACACCCCGCGCAGTCGGGTACTGACAAATGAACCCTTACTGGCATCTTTAAGCGAAAAACGAATGGTGTCAAATGCGGACGTCTCGGGATTTGGCTGCCGGTCGATCAGGGCCAGTTGCTGATAGTGACCCGAAATAGGGGCAATTGGGCGAGTTTGAGCCTCCGCCGTTAGGTTCAGCCCGACAATGGAGAGCAATTAAAATGCCTGGAAAGAGTACATTTTCTGGAATTAGTTAGTGGTGAGCAACCTTTACGCGCAACAAGTAGGACCGCAGCAGGCACCTGTTGAATTAACCGACTCCTCAACTACCTGAACGGTGGCCAGATCGGGCGTTTGGGTAGGTTTCTGAGCGAATACAGTGATGCTGTAGATGCCCCGGCCTGATTGCTGGTAGGTAGCCAGTTCGTCGGCTGTGAGGTAGTTCAGCAGCAGGTTGGTTGGCAGGTTGATTTCCTTTTTCTTCTGAACCTGTACATTGATGAAGCCAGTCTGAACGACGATATCCAAATAAGCCCTCTCCTGAATCGCTCCTGACACACAACCCGCGTACAGTTCAGCGTCACGTTGCAAGTCTTCGGGCAGGTCTCCCACCAGCACGATGTCGGAGATGCTGAAGTGGCCACCGGGCTTTAGGATACGGTAGGTTTCCTTAAATGCCTGTTCCTTATCGGGCACCAAATTCATCACACAGTTACTGACGACAACGTCGGCCAGATTACCCGGCAGTGGCATATCCTCAATGTCGCCATAGACAAACTCAACGTTTTCGTAACCCAGCGAACGAGCGTTTTTACGGGCGCGGTCTATCATGGCGGGGGTCATGTCAAGGCCAATGACCCGGCCTGCTACCCCCGCTTCGGCGCGGGCCACAAAACAGTCGTTACCGGCCCCGGAGCCAAGATCGACTACCGTATCGCCTGGCTTGATTTGAGCAAACTGAGTTGGCAGGCCGCAGCCTAAACCCAGATCGGCTCCGGCTACATATCCGTCGAGGGATTGATACTCATCGTTCATCAGGATGCTGTACGAAGCATTTGTTTCAGTCGGCCCGCAGCAACTGGTGGGGCCACACCCGCAACCTACCTCTACGCCTTTTGCGTCGTCCTGTAAGGCAATTTCGCCGTATTTCTGACGAACGATCTCCTTTAATTCTTCTGCCGTGTTCATATCTAATTGGTTTATTGTAATATTGCGATTAAGCTGTGCAAAAAAAGGATTAGCAGCAGGTGCGCGCCATCAGCAAGTCGAAGACACCACCGAATGCCTCACGAGCTTCTTCCCAAACTACTTCGTTTATACAATAGCAAACGCGGGGTGGGTCAATCTCCCCGGCAATGATGCCGATGCGCTTTAGTTCTTTCAGATGCTGCGAAACGGTAGCCTGAGCCAGCGGCAATTCGTCCACCAGATCACCACAGACGCAGGCTTTCTTTTGTGCCAGCAATTGAAGGATAGCCACCCGCGCCGGATGCGCGAGGGCTTTTGCCAGTTCGGCTACCCGGTTCTGCTCGGCGGTAAACACTTCGGTTTTTGTTACGCCCATGCGACAAAGGTATGAATAAAAGCAGTAATCGCAATATTACGATTGCTACTTTTAAGTCTTTAATAGCCAGAATGTTTGCTTGCAATGTTCAATAAACTAGTCTATGAAACCACTTGAGAAATCCTTTCTAACACCTGGTGGTTATCCCCGAATCGGCAAAGTGCATCGCAGTGGGTACGTAAATCCGACATCAGGATATAGCGTATGGGGGTATTGGTTTGCTTGATTGAGGGTCGGGTAAGCTGCATTTCAACCTCTTTCCGGCGGCTGTCAGGGACAACCAAATAAAGCGTAGTCGCATGGTCGGGTAAAGAGCAGGTTAAATCAGTCAGCCGAAGAATACCGGAATAAATTGATGTGCTCTTTTCCACCTCGAAGGCGCAGATGATACGGCCTGTGTCCTTCTCCAACCACACAATATCAATCAGACTAATGGTTAGACCCGTTTCGGGAGACACAGGTAGTGGAGGTAGGCTGGGCAGGCTCAGAAACGAAAAGGAATGGCCATTATATTGCCGGGAAATATCATTCCGGGCAGCAGCGACATCGTAGCCTAATGCCCGCCCAATGGTTAGTAGGTGGTATTGCATCTCGCTGTGGATTTGTTCCTCCTGTTGTTCATTGACAACTTCCTTATGACGCTTAGATAATTGCTTTTCGAGTTTTTCGCGCTCAATAAGGGGTTGGTCGGCCAGGCCCGGCACCAGTAGATTACCTGCCCCAATCTCGAACAACAAACCCGCCAACGCCCCTAAGTCATTCGATAAAACGTGTCGGTATTCAGTATTCACTGCCAGCATCTTATCCCGAATGGCTAAGTATTCCGACCACGAACCCAACTTGCGCTTTTCATTAAAAAGTCGGTTGTAACCATTAATAATGGCCGTATTGAAGGGTGGCACCCAGGTCGGATGCAGGAAGTAGAGAATACTGGCTACGGCAGGCCCTAAACCCTTAATCTTGTACGCATCAAGCCGATTTATTTCGCTCACGACCGTTTCGGGCTTCGTAGCCTTTAGGCAGCATTCCAGAAACTGACCGAAATACCGCTTATGGTCCAGATTCTCGTAAATATCCGGGATACGTAGCTTCGGTTTCCAGTAAAATGGGTGGGATGCTCCCTCAAAAACCTGCTTCTGCTCGGTGATGCAACTCAGTACGAATTCGAGTGAACTGCCCTTGAAGTCGTTGGGAAATGAACCTTCTTTGATGTCGCTGATGACTTGTAATACCCCGCGTCGAATTGAGCGAAACGCTTTCAGGCGGTCTTCATTATGTAGAAACCAACTTTGGTAAGTGAGGTCCGGGTTTTGTTTATACTCGTCAATAAGACGGGCAAAAGGAGTTGCAAGCATAATACGTAGTGAAGCGGTCAACGAATCGACTAAGTTGACAAATGCCCTGCTCTTTAACAAATGCGTCCTCCAGAAATTCTACAACCCTATGGGGTAATATTATAAAAACTCTGATTCGTCACGTTCCGTTTATAGAGGGTACAATCATATTACTCAACATGATGAAAAATAAAGTAGTTGGACATGCGGCTGTAGCCGCTTTGCTGTTATGGGCAATGTCAGCCTGTAATAAGAGCGATGACGGTATTACTACGCAGACGCACGATGCGAACGTGTTTCAGCAGATTATGCACGCCAACATGACGCAAATGAACGCCATGACCATGACGGGCGATCCCGATCATGATTTTGCTATGATGATGCAGATGCACCACCAGGGGGCGATTGATATGGCCAACCAGGAACTAAAGAGTGGTAGCGATCAAACCATGAAGACGATGGCACAGAACATTATCACCGCTCAAACCAAAGAGAAAGCGCAGTTTGCTCAATTTCTGAGCAGTCACCAGCCAACCGCTTCAGAAGCTGGAAAATCGTTCGATATGATGGCCATGCAGGATATGGATAAGATGATGAAAGCCCAGGATACCCGCATCCTGACGGGAAACTCAGACGTTGATTTTACTGCTCTTATGATTGATCACCATCAGAGTGCATTGGACATGGCCCAGACAGAACTGAATTATGGTAAAGTTGAGACAATGCGACAAATGGCGCAGATGATTATTGAGGAACAGAAAACAGAGATCAGCCAATTTCAGGACTGGTTGATTAAAAATAAACCGTATTGATTCTCACCGAAAAAGCTAAACGACTAAGCGTAATGCGGCTTTAAGCAGCAAAAAAACTGATTATTTATGAAAACAAAATTGTTTACGCTGGTTGCCTTGTGCGCGACCATGCTACTCACCCAACGGGTACAGGCTCAAGAATCGGCCAGCAACGCCATGATGAAAGCCATGCAGTCGGGTATGAACCAGATGATGAGTATGAAAATGACGGGTGACCCCGACCATGATTTCGCTATGATGATGAAGATGCACCATCAGGGAGCTGTCGAGATGGCCGATACCAGTTCCTGAGCAGTCATAAGCCACAGTCATCCTCGTCGAAACTGGGTCAGAAGGGCATGGAGATTATGCACAGTGGGACCCACTCAATGAACGGGAACGTGGACCACGATTTTGCCAGCATGATGGCTCAACACCATCAGCAGGGCATCGATATGGCCCGTGCATTCTTGAAAGAAGGGAAGACGGAGAAGATGAAGGCAATGGCCAATAACGTTGTCAAGATGCAGACTAAAGAAAGGGGAGAACTGAAGAAACTTGAAACTCAGGTAGCTTTGCGGTAATAAGATAGCATGTGCTGGCAAAAGCGATATAGAGGATCTATATCGCTTTTTTATTGGGTAGTTAAAACAAAACAGCGTGACAATAGGAAGCAGGAAAGAAACCCAAAGATTTTACATACGTACCGTGAAATCTTGATACGGTCCCCATCGTGACAACGCCCATTTCAAACGTCAAAAGAGGACAAGAGTAATCATTAGATGTTAATGTGTGTAAATCAATACTTCTCTTTAACCTCATTTTATGAAGATTGACTGCGGACCTTGTACAATCCGTTCCTGGCGGTATGGAGACGAAGGTAACTTACCTAACCATGCAAATAACAACGCTGTCTGGCTCAATCTTCTGGATAGTTTCCCGCATCCCTACACAGCAGCAGATGCCCAACGGTGGATTCAGTACGTAGTTGATCCCGAACAGGAAACCAACTTCGCAATTGACGTTGGCGGGGAAGCCGTCGGCAACATTGGGCTGCGAATCGGAGAAGACACTGAATGGCACTCGGCTGAACTATGGTACTGGCTTGGACAGGATTACTGGGGGCGAGGCATTGTATCAGCAGCTGTGAAGGCCATAAAAGATTATGCATTTTCTCAACTCGGCCTGACCCGTCTGTTCGCTAAACCCATGACGCATAACACCGCTTCAATTAAGGTGCTTGAAAAGGCGGGTTTTCGCTCGGAGGGCCTGCTTCGCGAAAGTATCATAAAGAATGGCATCCTGATGGATGCTTACTTGTACTCCGCGTCACCCACGCCCATTTTTCCAGCCGACAAAACGTTGATCGACTTGTTTGTTGAACAGGTTGAACGAACGCCCAACCATATCGCTGTGGTGTTCGGAGGGCACCAATTAACATATCGAGAGTTAGACAGACAAGCTAACCAGTTAGCGCATTATTTACGTAAACAGGGAGTCACCCATGAAACGCTCGTCCCTATCTGTCTGGAGCGATCTGTGGAGATGATTGTTGGATTATTGGGGATTCTTAAGGCGGGCGGTGCTTACGTGCCGATTGACCCTGACTATCCAACTGACCGCATCGCCTATATTTTAACCGACCTCGATTCGCCGATTATTGTTACTGACCGTAACTCGCTGGCTAAAGTAGAGACACTCAGCTCTGATGGAGATTTAGCCGGAACAGTCATCGTATGTCTAAACCGCGATGCAACAAAAATTGCCAAAGAATCCATTGAGGCACCTTTTGTGCAACTGACCCCCCGCCAGTTAGCCTATGTCATTTATACATCGGGGTCAACGGGCCGACCAAAGGGAGTGATGATTGAACATATTAACGTGGTCAGCCTGCTGAAAATGCAACCCTCTCGTTTCGATTTTGGTGAACAGGATGTATGGACAATGTTTCACTCTTTCTGCTTCGACTTCTCGGTTTGGGAGATGTACGGAGCCTTGTTATTCGGCGGGCGGTTGGTGGTCGTGCCAAAATCGGTTGCCCGAGACACCCGATTGTTTGCGGAGTTACTGGTTAAGCAGCGTGTTACTGTACTAAATCAAACCCCGTCGGCATTTTACGTTTTGCAGGAACACCTCCTCGCACAAAATGTGGAGGTATCGGTTCGGTATGTCGTCTTCGGAGGTGAAGCCCTGCATCCTGCAAAACTACGTCTCTGGCATCAGAGGTTTCCGGCCTGTCAGCTTATCAACATGTACGGCATTACCGAAACAACCGTACACGTAACTTATCTGGCCCTCCGGGAAGAACACCTTGACCAATCAAGCAGCCTAATTGGTCGGCCTATTCCGACACTGACTACGCACGTATTGGATGAGCAGCAACAACCAGTAGCCGTTGGCGAAACGGGTGAGCTATACGTTGGTGGCGAGGGATTGGCGAGGGGTTATCTGAACCAGCCGGAACTGACCGCGCAGCGATTTATCCCAAACCCGTTGTCGGATCAGACCGATGATCCAACCCAACCAATATCCCACCGGCTTTACCGCAGTGGCGACCTGGTGCGGCTGCTGCCGAAGGGTGAGCTGGAGTATCTGGGCCGTATTGACGCGCAGGTTAAGATTCGGGGATTCCGCATTGAACTGGGCGAGATTGAGCAAACCCTCCAGCAATATCCTGGCGTAAAACAGTCCGTTGTCGTCGCTAAAACCTACGGGGATGCCGATGTTCGGTTAGTGGGGTATGTCGTCATGGATGGCCCCTTCGAGAAATCGGCCCTCATTCATTTTCTGAACAGCCGCCTGCCGGACTACATGGTGCCTGCGGTATGGGTGTCCATCGACTTAATTCCGCTGACCCCTAACGGCAAGGTTGACCGGCAGGCGTTACCCGACCCTGAGTCGTCAGGCCCGCTGGTAAGCACGTTCCTAATGCCAGGCAACCCCACCGAGGAAAAACTACTGACCGTTTGGCGAGAGGTGCTGGCAATCAACCGGATGGGTGTCACCGATAATTTTTTTGAGTCAGGTGGTAACTCCCTGTTGGCGGCCCGTACCGTAGCGGCCTTGAAGCAAGCCTATGCCTTTGAGATTCCAGTCACTAAGCTCTATCAGTTTCCTACAGTTCAGTCCCTTGCCGGTTATGTGGACGGGCGAAACCAAGATTCACCCCTTCCTGGTCGAAAAAATACGGCACAGACTGACACCAACGAAGTGGCGATTATCGGTATGGCCGGGCGTTTTCCGGGGGCAAATACAGTCGAAGCCCTGTGGGAAGTACTGCGGACGGGTCAGGAGACGATTCGCTTTTTTACGCCTGACGAATTAGACCCTTCGTTACCCCACGACTTAATCCGGGACACACAGTACGTGAGAGCCAGGGGAATTTTGGCTCAGGCCGACCAATTTGATGCGGGCTTTTTTGGCATAAGCCCCAAACTGGCCGAAGTTATGGACCCGCAACAGCGCGTTTTTCTGGAGATTGCCTGGGAGGCCCTCGAACGGGCGGGCTATTTGCCGAATCAGTACGGGGGAAGCATTGGTGTTTGGGCGGGTTGTGGTAACAACACATACTACCTCAATAACATACTGCCCAACACCGAGACCGTTCGCCAAATAGGCAGCTTTCAGGCTATGACGGTTAACGAAAAGGATTTTATGGCCTCCCGAACCGCTTATCAGCTTAATCTGGGCGGGCCAGCCGTTAGTGTTTATTCGGCCTGCTCCACCTCGCTGCTTGCCGTTGCTCAGGCGGTGGATAGCATTCGGCTGGGCCATTGTGCGTTGGCACTGGCGGGCGGAGCAAGTGTCACAGCACCCATTTATAGTGGGCATCTGTATGAAGAAGGGGCCATGCTGAGTCGGGATGGCCATTGTCGGCCGTTTGATGTCAGCGCTACCGGAACCGTATTCAGTGATGGTGCGGGCGTAGTGCTGCTTAAGGCCCGATCAGCCGCTGAACGCGATGGCGATACAATTTTCGGGGTCATCAAAGGGGTAGGCGTTAACAACGACGGGGGCGGTAAGGGCAGTTTTACGGCCCCAAACGCCGAGGGGCAGGCCAGGGCCATTCGGATGGCCTTGGCTGATGCCCGAATTGATCCGTCCACGATAAGTTATGTGGAAGCCCACGGCACGGCCACCCCGTTGGGCGACCCTATCGAAGTGGAGGGACTAACTATGGCCTTCGGTGGCGTATCCCAAAAACAGTTTTGCGCCCTGGGTTCCATTAAAAGCAACCTGGGGCATCTGACGGCGGCAGCCGGCGTGGCGGGGCTGATTAAAACAACGCTGGCCCTCTACCACCGGCAACTGCCCGCGTCGCTTGGTTTCAGCGCACCAAATCCGGTTATTGATTTTGCCGATACCCCTTTTTACGTGAACGACACGCATAGTGATTGGGTCTCATCGGGGCCGCGTCGGGCGGGAATCAGTTCGTTTGGCGTTGGCGGTACCAACGTTCATGTCGTGCTGGAAGAACATATTCCCGCCGGGGCCGTCGAGCCAGTAAGTCCATCAGCCAGCCAGCGGCCGGTACATATAGCGGTTTGGTCGGCCAATTCCCGGCAAAGTCTGACAACCTATGCGGCTCATCTGGCCGGGCATCTTGGCCAGCACCCCGAACAAACGATTGCCGATGTAGCCTATACGCTTCAGAACCGTCGGCCCGCTTTTGCCCACCGTCGGTTTATCTTGGCTACCAGCCAAACCGAACTCACACAGGCATTATTGGCCCCGGCGACTCAGCAAACCACCCACTTCCCTCAAGACGAAAATTTAGCTACACGACAACCCGGCCCGACCGATGTCAGTTCTTTAGCCTTGCTGTTTCCGGGTCAGGGGGCGCAGTACCTCAACATGGGCCGGGAACTGTATGAAAACGAATCGGTATATCGGCAGGCGGTCGATGCCTGTGCTGACGAACTGACGGCTCATCTCGGCCTCGACATTCGGCAGGTTCTCTACCCCGTTAACGTCAATGAGGAAGCGACCAACCGGCTGAAAAACACGCAATACACTCAGCCCGCGTTGTTTGTAACCGAATACGCTTTGGCCCGGCTCTGGCAAAGCTGGGGAATCGAACCCACGGTCTATTGTGGCCACAGCGTTGGTGAATTCGTGGCGGCTCATCTGGCCGGGGTTTTCACCTTGCCGGACGTACTGGCCCTTATCGCAGCCCGTGGCCGACTGATCAGCGAGCTGCCAGGAGGAAGTATGCTATCGGTACGACTCGATGCCGAAACAGTTTCGGTCATGTTGCCCCCCGCCTTATCGCTGGCTGCTATCAACAGTCGTCAGTTGTGCGTAGTGGCCGGACCAAACGACGCGATTGCCGCGTTTGCCGGGCAGTTAAACGAGAGGAACATAGCTAACCGGCTCCTCGAAACCAGCCATGCGTTTCATTCGGCCATGCTGGACCCGATTGTGGGCGAATTTGAAAACAGGGTGCGGGGGATAGCGTTACAGCGGCCCCAAAAGCCAATTGTATCCACCGTAAGTGGTATCTGGCTGACCGATGCCGAGGCCACAAATCCTGGCTATTGGGCCACCCATATGCGGGCTACGGTTCGGTTTGCAGATGCGCTGGAAACTTTATTTACGCTGAAAAACCCACTTCTGTTGGAAGCGGGGCCGGGTAGTGTTACCGCAACTTTGGTCCGTCAGCAGGCCATGCCACGACCGATTGATGTGGTAACGAGCTTAGATACCCTGAAAGGTAGCCGAAGCGAGTACGAATCTATACTGAATGCCTTAGGGCAGCTCTGGGTTAAAGGCATCAACCCAAACTGGTCGGCTTTTCATACGGGACAACCCCACCAAAAAGTAACCTTGCCCACGTATGCCTTCGACCGGATGCGCTGCTGGGTGGACCCGCCCCGGCAATCGTCCGATATCCCAGCCAGTATCCTCCCGGAGCTATCGGATAGCTCACTCCCTGTTGAAGAACCTATCACCATACCCATTATGCGTAGAAATGAATTGATAACTCTCGTTCGGCAATTGCTGAACGACACGGCCGGCATCCAGATGGATGAGAAGGCACTGCCGCTGAACTTTTTAGAATTGGGGCTTGATTCCTTAGCGCTAACTCAGTTTTCCTATAACCTTCGCAAGAAGTTCGACCTGCCGATTTCGTTCCGGCAGTTGAACAGTACCTACAATTCTATCGAAGTCTTAGTTGATTTCCTGGACCGGGAGTTACCCGCCGATGCGTTTCTGCTTCCGGCCCCTGTTACTCCACCAACACCCTCAGTTCCGTTGCTAACCGCCCCGCAGCCTACGTTGTCGAACGAAGCAAAACCGCTACCGAATCGGCCAGTCCTTCCGGCTGACCCCGCTGACCCAGTCATAGACCTGTTTGAGCGACAACTACAGATTATGTCGGAACAACTGGCCGTTCTGCGAGGCCAGGGCCCATCAGTCATACGTCAACAACCCATTGAGAGGATTAGTCCGGTATCTGCCCTAGCATCGCAGCCAGTGGAGGTTGTTACCAACTTGGTGCCTTCGACTACCCCTACACCTAAAAATGTGCTCCCTCCTGTAACTGAGCCCCCTGCGATCCGACAGGCGTTCGGAGCCGGAGCGCGCATCGAGCGCCAGGTAACGTCCCTCAATGAGGTGCAACAACTATTTTTGACAAAACTCACCCAACGCTACACCGAGAAAACAGCCGCCAGTAAAGCTTACGCGCAGGATAACCGGCGATGGATGGCCGATCCCCGCGCGGTAACGGGATTCAAGCCCGTAACAAAGGAATTGGTTTATCCGATTGTGGTAGAACGGTCGAAGGGAAGTCGGCTGTGGGATATTGACGGTAACGGATACATTGATGTGCTGAATGGGTTTGGGTCAACCCTGTTTGGCTATCAGACCAACTTGCTGAAAACGGTTCTACACGATCAGATCGAACGGGGCTATGAACTGGGCCCGCAGCATAAACTGGCTGGCCAGGTAACCCGAATGGTTTGCGAGTTTACCGGCTTCGACCGGGCGGCTTTGTGCAATACGGGTTCAGAGGCTGTGCTGGGTGCTCTACGCATGGCTCGCACTGTAACGGGGCGGTCACTGGTGGTCACTTTTGCGGGATCGTATCACGGCATTTTTGATGAAGTCATTAGCCGGGGCAGCACCAGTCACCAATCGTATCCGGCAGCATTGGGCATTCCTTCCGAAGCCGTCCAGAACGTGCTGATTCTGGACTATGGCACCGATGAGAGTCTGCAAATTATTCAGGAAAGAGCCTCGGAACTGGCCGCCGTGCTGGTTGAACCCGTACAGAGCCGACGGCCCGAGTTTCAGCCCGTTGATTTTCTAAAACGGGTTCGGGTCATTACTGAGTCTTCGGGGACAGCTCTGATCTTCGACGAGGTGATAACGGGCTTTCGGATGCATCCGGGCGGAGCGCAGGCTCTGTTTGGCGTTAAAGCTGATTTGGCGACGTATGGAAAAGTAATCGGGGGTGGCCTGCCCATTGGGGTCGTAGCGGGAAAGGCCGCGTTTATGGATGCCTTAGATGGCGGGTACTGGCAATACGGTGACGACTCGTATCCGCAAGCCGACATTACGTTTTTTGCCGGTACGTTTGTCCGTCACCCCTTAGCCCTGGCAGCCTCCCATGCATCACTTCAATACCTGCGTGAACAAGGCCCCGCGCTTCAGGAGCGTTTGACCGCTAAAGCAAAACTATTGGCTGACATGCTGAATATAGCCTTTATCAAACAACAACTACCCATGCTGATCGCTCAGTTTGGATCACTCTGGAAACTGAAGTTTACCGAAGATGTACCCTACGGCGAACTCCTGTTCATACTGATGCGGGAAAAAGGAATTCATATCTGGGAGGGTTTTCCCTGCTTTATGACTGAGGCTCATACAGAGGATGATATCCAACAGATCGTTTCTGCATTCCTCGATTGTGTCCAGGTATTAGTGAAAGCTCAATTTCTACAGCCAAAGGGGCCATTGATTTCTGATCTGCTACAGGTGTATAATCAGGCGAATCAGCCACCCATACCGGGAGCCAGACTGGGCCGGGACCAACAGGGTAATCCTGGGTGGTTTATCTCAGACCCGGACCGACCTGGGAAATACCGGCAAGTTGTTGAAGATTTGCAAACCGGGCAACCTCAGAATATCTCGCTCAAAACGAATTGCCAATAATTCAACAATCAATCTGTATTTATGAAAAATTTTCTTGGTGTATTCGCTGTCCTGTTGCTAGCCCAATTCGGCAGCACCACCCAGGCTACCCTTAAGTATACTGCCCTCCTGCCGTTCTCCAAACAATCGTATAAAGCGTCCATTATACCGGAGCGAATGCATTATTTTGTCTCAAATCATTGGTACAGAACGACCATTTGGTTTAGTCAGTATCCATACCGGTGTGTACTATTCATTATGATCGCTGTTCTTTCTTCCTGTAGTCGGCCTGTAACTTATTTTCAACGGGCACCCGCTAACCTGCCTACGACACTCGACACTCAGCCAGTTTCCGCACCTCCACTAAATCAAATTATTGCCTCACCGTTGGGGCCGGTTATAAACGCGAATACAACTATCCCACAGCCTGAATTCGTTGCCCGTGATAACAACAAACTGGTCCCTACTAAACTGTTGAGTAAGCGTATGGGTCGGGTGAAAACATGGCTGGTCTCAACTCACGAAACGGTAAAGCCTCAAGGAAACTGTACCGTCGGCAGAACGAATGCGGTAGAAAGTGTGATGATCCAAAAAACCAGCCAGAAGAAGAGCAGGCAGTTTACCCCCAGTGCAACAACTAAAGCCATGGCTAACTGGATTAAACTGATCGGGGGTGTTATTCTATTGGTTGCCGGTGTGGCCATCATGCTGGCCGGACCCGGCTCAATTTTCTTTCTGGGGCTTGTTGTCGCATTATTTGGTTTTGTCGGAATTATCCTTGGGTTATTTGCGGAATAGCTACCATTGGTTGTTCTTTTTACAGCGACCCGTATTAGCGTTTGTCAACAAAGAGCCCTCCTACGAAAATGAAGGAGGGCGACCATTGCATAAATAAGAAATAGGAAAATGATAGTACACCTTGGCACCAGCGAGATTGTCCGATCAGAAGTTGTACCCCAGCCCACCACCAAAGGCTTTATACCGGGTGTCGTAATCGGTGTGCAGAAACAGGTTTTTGGTGACGGTATACTGTAACTCAACGTGTGCCCGCAGGTAACTCCCCACTAACCACTGCGCCTGGTACTGGAAATCTAAACGGGGAAACAACATCTGCTGCCCGTTGAGTTGAAACCGGACGTTGCCACGCGTATCCAGTTTCACCTCCGACTGAATCAAAAACGGCAGCATATACCGAATACCCGCCACGGCTCGAACGATGCGACGGTCGGTGGCTACCCCATCTTTGGGCCGTATCCGGCGCAGGAATTCCTCGTTACCTCCATCAATCCCGGCAAACACCCGAAACCAATCGCCGAGGTAGCGTTCATAGTCTAAGTCGAACTCGAACCGATTCGTGCGCCAGTCGTGATCGCCCCCGGCGACGATGGCATTTTTATTGTTAGAAACGTTCAAATTAAAGTAGTTGATCGGATAACCGGGTTGCAGGAAACCCCAAACAAACGGCTGATTATCGCGCATATCGCGCAGGTGCAGCTTCTGAATCTGGGCAATGGACGAATCTGGTTTGTCGCCGTAGCTGACCACGCGGGCCATGCCACTGAGCATGTGATACAGCAGATGGCAGTGAAAAAACCAGTCTTTATCGTCGTCAGCCATAAACTCAATCGTGACGCTTTCCATCGGCGATACGTTCACTGTATGCTTCAACGGGGAATATTGCCCCTGCCCATTCAGCACCCGGAAGTAGTGCCCGTGTAGGTGAATAGGGTGCATCATCATAGTGTTATTTATCATGCGGATACGCACGATTTCACCCCGCCGAATCTGGATCATATCGGCCCGTGACAGTGGTTGCCCGTTGAAGCCCCAGATGTAGCGGAACATATTCCCCGTCAGTGTCAGCGGGATTTCCCGAATCGGGCGGTTAGTGGGAAACACAATCGGTTCGGGAGCTTTAAGAATGCTGTAGTCGATGGTGTTCTGCTCGTCCATCATGCTCATACCGGCCATTCCTCCATGATCCTTTCCCTTCATCCCGGCCATAGTACCGGCTTTGCTATCCATATTCATCTGGCTATGATCCATCCCAGCCATGTCATCCGGCTTTTTGCCGTCTGTTTTCTTAGCGGGCACCGAATCCATTTTCATAGACATTTTACTATGATCCATTCCGGGCATGGATGATTGATTCACCTGCCCGTGGTCCATCCCCGTCATGTCCATTTTGCCGTCTTTACTCATGTTCATCCCGGCCATATCCATCTTCATACCGCTGTGGTTCATGCCCTCCATTGAGCCAGTCGCTTTCGGTGGCTTGGTAGCCTTTTTTGTCGAAGCTGACTTCTTCGCACCCATATCCATCTGGCTGTGGTCCATCCCGGCCATGCCACTATGATCCATGCCGGCCATCGAATCGGGCTTTTTCGGTTTGGCAGGTGTTGACTGCTGTGGTTTCCCTTGTCCCATATCCATTTTGCTGTGGTCCATTTGACCCATAGCGGACTCGGCTTTGCCGGGTTTGGAATCCATGCCGGGCATATCGTGCATCATGGGGCCGTTCATGTCCACATTCGCCTGGGCGGTCGTATCGGTTTTACCCATGTTCATCGTCCCCATGCCCATGCCTCCCATTTGGCTCATGTTGGCTGTTAACTTGTACAGGTCGGGGCGGGGAATCGTCGGAGCGTACTTCGCTGGGCCATTTCCGAGCAAGGCCGTTGCGTAGCCAGACCCATCCTGAGCAGTGGCCCGTACTTCAAAAGCTCCCCCTTTTGGTACCGTGACAATAAAGTCGTAGGTCTCTGCAATGGCAATCAGCCGCCGGTCAACGTCTACCGGCTGCACGTCCAGCCCATCGGCGGAAATCAGTTTCATGGGACCGCCGGCGTAATTGACGTGAAAATAGGTGGACGCACTGGCGTTGATAACCCGCAGCCGAACAGTTTGGCCCGCTTTGATTTCCGGGTAACGTACAGTGTCTTTTCCATTAACTAAGAACCGGTCGTAATATACATCCGAAATGTCCATCGGTGCCATCTTCATCATCGACTGCCGCAGGTACGCCCCTACCGCCTTGTGCTGAATAATGCGGTTGAGCGATTGGACATTATTTTTTTTGATGGAGTACCATTCGTTGCGCCGTTTCAGGTTTTTTAGAATATACGCTGGATTCTCATTCGTCCAATCAGATAGCAACAGCACTAAATCATGATCTACCTTGTGGGTGGGCTGCTGAGGCTGAATCGCGATGGAGCCGTACACCCCGACTTGTTCCTGGTAGCGGGTATGGGAGTGAAACCAATACGTGCCGGACTGCACCAGTGGGTACTCGAACGTGTAGGTATCACCCGCATGAATGGGGGGGGTGTTCAGATACGAAACGCCATCCTGTTTATTGGGGAGCAGTATGCCATGCCAGTGCAGCGAGGTTTCGGTTTTTAATTTGTTGTGTACCCGAATAACGGCTACATCGCCTTCGGTAAACCGCATCGTCGGGCCAGGAATGCCCCCGTTAATGGTCATGGCCCGCTTCGGCTTGCCCGTAATATTGACCGTCTGCTCGTCAATGGTGAGGTCATACTCGACTCGCTTACTCGTTGGCTTCACTTTCGCAAGGGCTTGTGGCCGTGAGACGGGCAGGGATGTTTTAACGACCGGAAAGTTTGATTCATCGGGATTAGCCGGTGGCTTGGCTGCCTGATCGCCAGCGGCCATTGTATGCTGCTGGTGCTGCCCAAAACTGGCTATTTGTAGCAACATCAGCAGACTTAACGTCGCAAAAAAAGTGTTTTTCATCATTGTCGTACCAAGTGCATCTATATTAATAAAACCAAAAAGCAGCCCTGCCGGATGGAAGGGTCGCTTGTAATATTGACCAGTAGTATTGTGAAACTTTTGGACTTAAGTCCACTAAGTCGTTACGCACTATTTATCTAACTCGGCCAGCTTATCCTTCATTTGCTTTATTTCTTTCTCCTGAGCGGTAATAATATCCTGCTGAAGTTTTTGCAGCTCAGGGTCTGTCAGCTTCGCTTCTTTAGCCATTAGAATAGCCGCAGCATGGTGCGGAATCATGGACTTGGCGAACTCTTTGTCCCCAACAAAACCCTGCTGACGGATAAGCAGGAAGAAACCGACAAGTGCAATAGCACTTATGGCGATAACGAAAGCATTCCGTTGTTTATCGGTGTACATAGATGACATCAGCAGGACTTCGATAATCAGCATGGGCATGGTCATCAGGCCCGCCATGTACAACTGATTAACATTTGGGATCACGTTGGCAAACCGATCAACCATCGAATACATCAGAATATACATGGATATAAAAGATAGTACCCCCATGATAGCCAACTTTCTGTAGTGTTGCCCGTTAGCAGCCCCGTGATCGGACATAGCATGACCGGGTTGAGAAGATGGGGCGTGGCCCGTGTGTTGCTTGCTCGCTTCCATAGTTTAGTTCGTTGAGTAGTACTATAACTTATAAGCGGCCCCTTTAGATGTTGGAGACGCTTATAAGATTTGGTTGTCTTGTTGCAAAACTTTTGGAAATCAGGTCGATGGCACCGCAACGGCGGACCACGGTCCGCCCCGCGTCGCTACGGGCGTGGAATTAGTTCGGCCCAATAACCGGCTTGCTCTACAGCCTTCTGAATTTCTTCACCAATCCGGTTGTCCGTCGTCTGAACAGTCAGAATTTTGTCGGGACTTTCCGTATCTACGTTCCATCCATCAATATGGGCAACGCTTGGGATGCTGTTCAGGAAGGGCGTGACAGCCGCTACGCACCCGCTACAGTTGATGTTTGTCTTAAAATTCAATGTTTCCATACCACCGGGCCGATTTCTATGGCTTAAACAAATGACAGGGGATAAAAAATGTCATATTTCTGCTTTCGCTTTACGACGGCACAGATTCGGTGGATAAGCTTATTACGAACCGCGTTTAGTATTGACATCTTGTTCTTGCCTTCGGCCACTTTCCGCTGATAGTAAGTTTGTAACTCTCCCTTGACCCGTATAGCAGACATAGCGGCTAAATGGAACAGAAACTTCAGCCGTTTACGAGCATGTTGATTGACTCGGCTGCGCCCACGAATGCTACTACCCGAGCTGTGCTCAAAGGGCGCCACACCCGCATGACAAGCCAGCTTTTTAGGCTCCGAAAAGTTCTTAAATTCGTCGGTAGCCAGGATGACTTCTGTCGCAACAGCTGGACCAACTCCGGGGACAGACGTCATGAGCTTGAAGAGTTCACATAGCTGTTGATCTTGGTGGATCAGCTCATCCATTTGCCGACTGACTTGCTCTAGATCTGCATTGATTGACTTTAAAGATGCTTGGCAATGGCGAGTCAATTGCTTTTGAAGTTTAGTTGACACAAAGGCAGCTTGTTCATTAACAGGCACTTGCAACTGTTGCCGAACCAACAAGAGTCGCTGTCGTAAAGCGCTAAGTATGACTAGTTCTTGGAGTAACTGGCGGGGTGGTTGCCACAACCGCATACGATCCCGGAAACGATACGCATACTCGGCAATCCGTTGGGCGTCAATGCTATCACTCTTGCCCCGTTGTAAGCCACCGGCCTGCTTAATGTGTAGACTGCTTTCTAACCAAGTCGGTAATTGATGAGCCATCAACTGATCAAGAATATGGGCATTGTACACGCCTGTATGTTCGAGGCAAAATACCGATTGGGTATTGGTAAAGCCAGGCAAGGATTTAAGTGCTTTGATTGTAGCCTTGATAGCAGCAACCGAGTTCAATGACTGAGTCTGTAAGACAATTGTTTTACCATTGAAAACTGCCCAATCGAGCGTAGCCTTCGATACATCGATGCCAATGTAATATTGTACGTCCATGAAATAACTTATTTTTGGGTTGAACAATGAGCTTGCTGTTTTCTCGATACCTTTCTAATGGGTCTGCCAACCCGCATTTCTATTCGAGTCTAAGCAAGCAATCAGGACTGGCCTCTGAATCGGCCCATGGGTCTGTCTCCCAGCCGGGCGGTAGGACGTGCCAGTCCGTTTTACTTGCCAGCAAGCTACTCCATTCTTGGAATAGTATCGTCTGACAAACCTAAAGGCCGGGCGGTTGAGTTTTACTTCAGGTTTCTTCGTACAACTACCTCGACCAATTAGAGCTTGGCCGAACGCAAGCGCAGGCTATTGGTCACGACCGACACCGAACTAAGGGCCATCGCTGCCCCGGCTATCATCGGGTTTAGCAGGAAACCGTTGATGGGGAACAGCAGCCCGGCGGCAATGGGAATGCCAATGACATTGTAGATAAATGCCCAGAACAGGTTCTGCCGAATAGCCTGTACGGTTTTCTTCGACAGTTGCAGGGCTTTGGGTACACTGTTTAGGTCGGAGGTGATGAGGGTCATCTTGGCCACGTCCATCGCAATATCCGACCCTCGACCCATTGCAATGCTTACGTCGGCCTGCGCCAGTGCCTGCGAATCATTAATACCATCGCCAATCATCGCAACCACTTTACCCTGCGCTTGTAGCTCCTTCACAAAGGCAGCTTTGTCGGCGGGCAGGGCCTCGGCCTTGTAGTCGTTAACGCCTACCGACTTTGCCACTGCCTGAGCCGTTTGTTTGTTATCGCCGGTCATCATGTACACGGCAATACCGCGTTTTCTGAGTGAGTGAATGGCTTCACGAGAGGTTTGCTTCACGGGGTCAGCAATCGCCAGAATCGCCAGAATGCGCGTTTGATCCGCTAAATAAACGACCGTTTTAGCTTCGTCCTGCCAGCGACTGACAAGACCACTCACTTTTGTTAATTGATCTAACTGGCCCTGTTGGGCCATTAGTCGGCGATTGCCAACCCAGTAGGTTTGCCCGTTATATCGGCCCGTTATTCCTAGCCCCGTGAGGCTTTCAAAACCATCGAGCAAAACGCTCCTAATACCTTCCTGTTTCAGCCGGTCAACAACGGCTTGAGCCAGGGGATGTTCCGACTGAGCTTCCAGCGCGTAGAGTATTGGCGATAAATGAGCTACCTCCGTATCGCTAACCTGCCAGACCAGATCCGTCACGGTTGGTTTTCCTTCGGTGATGGTACCCGTTTTGTCCAGAATGACCGCGTTGACTTTGTAGCCAAGTTCCAGACTTTCCGCGTCTTTGATAAGAATGTTATTTTCAGCTCCCTTACCCACTCCAACCATAATGGCGGTAGGTGTCGCCAGACCTAATGCACAGGGACAGGCAATGACCAGCACCGTTACCGAAGTCAGCAAGGCGTGCGTGAACGCATTTTCACCACCGAACAGCATCCAGGCCCCGAACGTCAACATGGCAATGCCGATGACCACCGGCACAAAAATTCCGGCAATTTTGTCGACCAATTTCTGCACCGGAGCCTTACTGCCCTGAGCTTCCTGCACCATGCGGATAATCTGCGCCAGAATGGTATCGCCCCCCACTTTGTCCGCTCGAAAACGGAACGAACCTTTCTGATTGATCGTACCGGCAAAGACCGCTTCACCCGCCTGCTTGTCGACCGGCACCGGCTCCCCCGAAATCATGCTTTCGTCCACGTAGGACTGGCCTGATTCAACCACGCCGTCCACCGGAATTTTCTCGCCGGGCCGCACCAGGATCAACTGGCCCACTCTGACCGACGCAATCGGTACTTCGCGTTCCGAGTTGTCGTCAATAACTCGAACTGTTTTGGGCTGAAGGCCCATCAGTTTCTTCAACGCCGAGGAAGTATTCGACTTAGCCCGCTCTTCGAGCAACTTGCCCAGCGAGATAAACGCGATCACCACCGCAGCCGCTTCAAAATAGACGTGGGGGTGCAGACCCCGGCTGTGCCAGAACTGGGGATAGAGCGTACTGAACGCGCTGAAGAGGAACGCAATACCCGTTGACAGGGCTACGAGCGTATCCATATTGGCCTTGCCGTGCCGCGCCTGTTTCCAGGCGTTGATAAAATACGACCGGCCCAGCCAGAACACCACCGGAGCCGAAAGAGCCATCATAATATAGTTGGCGTAGGGGGCATTCATAAAGAACATACCGATGATGACTACCGGGATTGAGAGAATTGAGGCCCAGATAGTACGCTGCTTAACAGCCTCATAATGCCGTTGCTGAGCCTCCTGCTGCACCTGCTGTGGGTCCTCCACATCCACAACCAGATCATAGCCAATCGACTGCAGCACCTGCTGCATACCCTGGGGCGTGATGGTCTTTGGATTATAATCGACGGTAGCCGACTGGTTGGCATAATTTACGGCGGCTTTGGCAATGCCGGGCGTATTGTTGAGCATCGACTCGACACTCACGGCACAGGCCGCGCAGGTCATTTCCAGCACCGGGAACGTTTGGCGGGTGGTAGCTCCCACTGGTCGAACGGGATTTTCCAGGGTGGTAGTTGGCATATTCATGCTGTTTCAATGGCTGATTTATAGGGCAAAGTTCGTTCGGCTACGCCCTGAAAGCGTTACACAATTACCCAGTTGGCTTGTAAAATTGATTACGTGGTGTGCTGCTGGAGAGTCTGTTTTTCGCGCCGAACGGCGCGGAAGTAAGTCGGGGAAAGACCCGTCAGCCGTTTGAACTGGTTCGACAAATGAGGGACGCTGCTAAAGCCCGTCTGATGCGCTATTTCGCTTAGTGACAGATCGCTGTAAACCAAGCGTTCTTTAACCTTATCCAACCGTCGTTCAATAATGTATCGTTCGAGCGTTTGGCCCTCGCTGGTCGAAAACAGGGCACTCAGCGTATCGTAGCTCATGCTCATTTCGGTGGCGAGAAAATCAGAAAACCTGATCTTTTGCTCACTCAGGTTATCGCGGTTCAGCGTCTGCTCAACGAGGGTTTTAATGCGTTGTACGAGCGTTAATTTAGCGTCCGATACCAATGAAAAGCCTTGTTTTTCCAAAGCGACCTGAATCCGGGCCAATTCGTCCGGAGAGACCTGACCACGTACCTGTACCTGCCCCAGTCGCACCTGGGTTACTTCCCAGCCCAGCCCTTCCAGTTCCTGCCGAACCACATCCATACACCGGGCACAAACCATGCCCCGGATCGCGAGTGGTGTTTCGTTGGTTGGTAAAGGCTGGCTAAGCGTTATCATAGATTGTACACCGGTTTGTTCACTTCTCATAAACAACAATAAAGACAGCAAAGCTATTCGAGATGGCCTGGTTTTACTTGCAAGATTGCCCTCCGCTTGTTACAAAATTTTTGGAAGTGGTTCAGATTGAGGGAATCTATGAACCGGAGCGCACTATTTAGGGTTAGCCTGACACAACAAACCCCTCCAGCTATGCGCCATCAACACCGGTATATGCTTCATGGATTAACCACTGCCGAACAAGCGGAAGCGGTAGAGAAAGCACTTAGTGAACAGACTGGAATGCTGGCGGTGGAGGTAACGGTTGATCCGCCTGAAGCGGTGCTGACGATGGACGAACACCCGTCTGTGGCCGACATACAACGTATCGTCTCGCAAGTAGGGGCATTTCATGTCATGGAAGCTGAAGGCCCAGCGCATCATACAGAACAGGATATGACTTCGCATCCCGTTACGCTCCCGAAAACTGGCGATGAGGAGGCCCCGGCTGAACAGAAAGCCCTGCAACACATCGGCCACGATGGGCACAGTGGAACCATGAATCCCGATAACCATCAGGGTGGCGTTGGCATGGAACACGGGTCTATAGATCATAGCCAGATGAATCATAGCAAAATGGGGCATGGATCAGGCGGGCATGACCACGGAGCCATGATTGCCGACTTTCTGCGCCGATTCTGGATATGCCTGATTGTGTCGGTGCCGGTAGTCGCCCTGTCAATGATGTTTCAGGAATTGGTTGGTTATCAGCTTGATTTTCCGTACCGCGAACCGCTCGTTGTGGTGCTGTCAACGGTCATCTACGTATATGGCGGCTGGCCGTTTCTAACGGGCATAGTGGGAGAACTTCGTACCCGGCAACCCGGAATGATGACGCTGGTTGCCGTAGCCATCACAGCCGCCTACGCCTACAGCGTGGCCGTTTCGTTCGGGTGGCTGCGGGGAATGGACTTCTTTTGGGAACTGGCGACGCTGATCGACATCATGCTGCTGGGTCATTACTTAGAAATGAAGTCGGTGGCCGGGGCTTCGCGTTCCCTGGAGTTAATTGTACAAATGTTGCCTTCTGATGCCCACAAAGTAACGGGCGACACCATCACGGATGTAAACATGACTACGCTGAATCCGGGTGACGTCGTGCTGGTGCGGCCGGGCGAACGCATTCCCAACGATGGAGCCGTTGTCGAGGGAGATAGTGCCGTCAATGAAAGTATGCTGACCGGCGAAAGTGTACCCGTGCAGAAAGCAATGAACGATACGGTCATTGCGGGAGCTGTCAATGGTGAAGGCTCGCTCAAAATCCGGGTCACGCACAAAGGCGAAGACAGCTACCTCAACAAGGTCGTTAAAATGGTCGAAGAAGCGCAGCGTACCAAGTCGCAGACCCAAACGCTGGCCGACCGCGCTGCCGGGTGGCTGACGCTGATTTCGCTGTCAGTGGGGTTGCTGACGTTGGTTGTCTGGTTAGTGAGTGGCAAAGAAGTTTCGTTTGCTGTAGAGCGGATGGTTACGGTTATGGTTACGGCCTGCCCGCACGCGCTGGGGGTTGCCATTCCGTTGGTAGTCGCCATCTCAACGGCTATTTCGGCTCAAAAGGGTCTACTGATTCGCAACCGCACGGCTTTCGAGGAAGCCCGCAAAGTTACGGCGATGGTGTTCGACAAAACGGGTACGCTCACGGAAGGCGAGTTTGGCGTGACGCGGGTTCGTATGCTGAAGGCGGATCACGAAGCGGGTTTTCTGGGCGTGGTGGCGGCTTTGGAACAGCAGTCACAGCACCCCATCGCCCAGGGCATTGTTCGCGAAGCCAAAAAGCGAAACCTGGCTATGCCAACCATCACAAACTTCCAGTCCATCACCGGTAAGGGTGTGTCGGCTATAGTAGATGGTAAGCGAGTGGTGGTGGTAAGTCCGGGCTATCTGAAAGAAAAAGGCATCGAGCAGCCACAGGATGCCTTCAGCGGAGCCGAAACAGTCGTGTTCGTGCTGATTGATAGTCAGTTAGTGGGTTATGTAGCACTGGCCGATAAGATACGTGCCGACTCGAAAGAAGCGGTCCAACGGTTGCAGCAGGCGGGCATCGACGTGTATATGGCTACCGGGGATAACCAGCAAGTGGCCAATGCGGTTGCCAAGGAGTTGGGATTGAATGGCGTATATGCCGAAGTGCTTCCCGATCAGAAGGTAGCCATCGTGAAAGACTTGCAGCAACAGGGCAAGTTTGTAGCTATGACCGGCGACGGAGTCAACGATGCCCCGGCTTTGGCGCAGGCGAACGTGGGCATTGCTGTTGGCTCCGGCACCGACGTTGCCGCCGAAACTGCCGATATTATTTTGGTCAATAGCCGCCCCACCGACATCACGAACTTAGTTGAATTTGGGCGGGCCACGTACCGCAAAATGATTCAGAACCTATTCTGGGCAACGGGCTATAACGTTATCGCCATACCTTTAGCGGCTGGGGTGCTATACCCCAATTTCGTGCTCAGTCCTGCCATTGGGGCCGTGTTGATGAGTGCCAGTACGGTCATCGTAGCCCTGAACGCGCAACTGCTGAAGCGGAGTCTGCGTAGTAACAATCCGTAGCCGTTATCGCCATATGGGTTTAGTTATCGCTCCGAGAATAATTCATGAGACCTGACGCACGTATTTCCAGACGGAGACATAATTTTTTCCAGTGGGTGGTGTCCGGTTCGGTATCATAAACCGGGGAATCATCACGAGTAAGCATTTCTGCGATTCGTGCATCAAAAACATCATCGGAAGCCATGAGTAGCTCGTTCATACCAGTCAAAATTTTTAGGCAAATCTACGAGGTTTCATCAATGACTACCTTGTAAGATTGTGCCGGGGAATTTGTAAAATTCGGAAATTCAGGCGTTTAACTGCGTACTATATAGCCCCAGACAGCTCGTCAAATCATTTCTCTATTAACCATGTTTAGACATCTTCTTACGTTAAGCCTACCATTATTACTGTTTGGTATCTGGGCGTGTCAACCGCTGTACCAGGCGCCGGAACTGGTCAAAGAGGCTATTAAAGCACATGGGGGCACGGCATACAATAACAAGCGGATTGAATTTGATTTCCGTACCTACCATCTGGTATTGAAACACCAGGACGGACAATTCAGCTACCAGCGTTCCTACCGCGATTCGACGGGCAACCAGCTTGTTGAGACCTTAACCAACAGTGGGTTTGTGCGTACCCTAAACGGCAAACGGCAAACGCTGGATTCGACCCAGACTCGTCGCTATAGTCAGGCGGTGAACTCGGTTGCTTATTTCGTTTTATTGCCTCAAAAACTAAGTGATCCGGCTGTATTGGCTGACTATGTAGGTACATCGCAGATCGACGGGCAGCCTTATCATAAAGTGCGCGTCCGGTTTCGGGCCGAAGGGGGCGGAACCGACTACC
>NZ_JBYFCJ010000045.1:0-28554 GCF_057652235.1 Arsenicibacter sp. R0_47
TTTCCCTTTTGGTTACCAATGAAAGTTAGTTTTTTTACTCTACTTTTCACTGGCTCACTTTCGGGGGATCAGGACAATCAGATAAGATCAGAAGTTGCAGCGCCGTCGATTACGCTGAACGCTAATTTTTACCCGGAAAGCAAAAGATGACAAATTTGTAACGCAATAGTTACCCAATGGCTCTTAAAAGCGTATATGATACTATTTCCAGTAAAAGAATCCTATTTTACTCCCCGGTAATGCCGGGTCTGTATCTGCCGGACGGGACATAAACATGCCGGTAACAGAGCACCGGTATGTTTATCATTACATTGTATATATCCATTTATACTATGCATACACGGTCTAACCACACTGCTATTGGCCGTCGGGCAGCCCTTTGTACCGTAGACTGTCAGCGTATAGACACCGGGAGTAATGACATTATTTGCCGGAACGTATAAGTAAGCATTTACTTTAAAGTATTAGATCCGGGTGTTGACAGCAGTACGACTGCGGGCAAGTTGGTCTTACAAATTTTTGCCGCCCTGGCCGAGTAGGATCGGGAGAGTATTTTAAAGAAAACCAGAGAGGGTCAACTGCCGGCAAAGGCCGAAGGAAAACATATTGGCCGCCCAGACAAAAGCTCGCCAAAGTCAGAAAGGCCCCGGAGCGAGGCTTATCGGTAGCCGAAACGGTCAATCTAACCGGCATCTGTAGCGCTATCGCAAACAGCCCGAAAAAGGCCTGTCGCTCCAGATAACGAATTATGTACCTTTTCGCAAAACTACTCACTATGCGTAAATGATCTGTAAGCGGCTAATAGCTTCCATTATTTCGTTGCCGACCTATACTCTTGATCAGTCACCGGCTGCATCCAGATGACCCGTCCATCAGCAGTATTGGGAGTAATGGCAACCTGTAAAAAAGGAGTAGTTGGCGAAGCACCGTGCCAGTGCGGGATGTTGGGCGGGCATTTCACCGCATCACCCTTCCTCAGAATCTGAACCGGTTTCCCTTTCTCCTGATAATACCCGATTCCGCCCATCGCAAGCAGAACCTGGCCGCCAGGGTGACTATGCCAATAAGAGCGGGCACCCGGCTCGAAGGTGACGTAGCCTACCGGAATATTGAAGGCACTGTCCGGCCGGATCAATTGCTGCACCCAAACCCTACCGGTAAAATTACCCGCTGGTGCCCGATCACCTTTCGGAAAGATAGTGCCTGTATCTGCAACGATAGCGGTTTGACGTTGGGCATAGCCCTGTTCATAGATGCATACACTCAACGGCAGCAAAAAAGATAAAACATAAACCCTGTATTTCATGATAGTACAGCTTAAAAGCGATGGCTTGCCTATGTATTTTCCTTACCGGCGGGAGGCCATAACCTGCGTTAAAACCGCTCGTCCTGCATCGGCTTCTGCTTTACCGGTGACCGTTTCCATTAGAGAGAAAGCCTGTTGAAGTTGCTCTTCGGTTAGCGTCAAATGCAGACAGATACCCAGATGACTGGCCAGCATTGGTTCGACGCCCCCGATACTGGTCAGTACCGAAATCGTGATCAGTTCCCGGTCAATATAGTTCAGCACGTCCCGCTCAAACAAATCGGCAAATAAGTGCTCTTTTAAAAAGACATCAATCTCGGGGCTAAAAGTGGAGTAAGCGGGTGATGACCCCGTCTGAGGCTGACCCGTGAGTGTGTCCAGTATTTTTTTGCCCCGTTCGTATTTACGTTCGCGGCTGGTGACCGGTGTTGCTCCTCTGCCCGTCGGATCGGAAATACCTTTTTTCCTGCGCTCCTCCAGGACCGTTATCAGGGTTTGTAAGCCCCGGATACTTCTGGGAAAACCACAATAGGCGTATAAGTGGACCAGCACTTCCTTAATTTCATTCACGGTCAGTCCTGCATCCAGACCGTTACGCAGAGCCTGTTGCAGGTTTTGCAGATCTCCTTTGGCTGTAAGCGATGAAATGAGGACAATACTTTGCCGGGTTGGCGATAGGGTTCGTGGTTGATGAAGTGGACTTTGCGCGTTGAGTCGGGTAGAGATAACGAGCATGCCAACGATTATACTTGTTACAAAAGTGTGCATAGGTTTGCTTCATGTGTTTTATCCGGTTGCTGAGGTCCAATTCACTGATTGAACTAGCGGTCAATCATCTTTTGCGCCTGCACGGAATACCGTCCGCCCTGCACGTCGATGCGGGAAAGAGCCGCTGCAATAGATGCCAGATCACCGGCACTCAGTGTCAGGTTAACAGCCCCCAGGTTCTCTTCCAGCCGGTGAACTTTGGTCGTGCCCGGAATGGGGACAATCCACGGATTTTGGGCTAACAACCAGGCCAGCGCGATTTGAGCGGGTGTGGCCCTGTGCTCGCTGGCGATGCTGCCGAGTAAGTCGACCAGTGCTGCGTTCGCTTTACGGTTTTCTTCCGAAAAACGGGGAACCGTGTTGCGGAAATCCGCTTTATCGAAAGCCGTTGTTTCGTCTATTTTACCGGTCAGAAAGCCTTTACCCAGCGGACTGAACGGCACAAAGCCAATACCCAGTTCTTCCAGAGCAGGCAGGATTTCTTCTTTAGGTTCGCGCCACCAGAGGGAATATTCACTTTGCAGAGCCGCCACGGCTTGCACCGCATGAGCCCGGCGAATGGTCTTGACACCGGCTTCCGATAAACCAAAATGCCTGACCTTTCCTTCCTGAATCAGTTCTTTTACCGCACCAGCTACATCTTCAATCGGTACAGCAGGATCAACGCGGTGTTGATAAAACAAGTCGATGACCTCGACTCTCAGCCGTTTCAGGGATGCTTCGGCAACCGCCCGGATATTTTCAGGACGGCTATTGAGTCCGGTTTGTTTTCCATCCCGGAAGCTGAAGCCGAACTTAGTGGCAATGGCCACCTTACCCTTAAAGGGTTCAAGGGCTTCGCCAACCACTTCCTCGTTGGTATAGGGGCCATATACTTCAGCCGTATCGAAGAAAGTAACGCCCTGCTCAACGGCTGTCCGGATCAGTTTAATGGCTTCTCCTTTTTCGGTGGCCGGGCCATAGCCAAAATTAAGTCCCATACACCCCAGCCCAAGGGCGGATACGGTCAGACCGTTAGTGCCTAATGTACGCGTTTCCATAGTTTGCGTTCCTGCCATTGATTAGTGTTTAATCACGTGGGTGTCCCGCACACTACTAAACGTCAGCGCTAACAGTTTCCAGTCTTTACGCTGTTTTTGGTAGACTTCGGTAACGGTAAACTCAACTTTTGCCTCACTGCCCCGAACTGTAGACTCCAGGGTAATCCGGCTCCAGATGATAGCCGTGTTGTCAAAAAGCTCGACCGCAGTATCGTGTACATCAGCTTTGCGGTACCAGATACTGCCGGTCTTAATGATGTCGAGTTCCTCGGCCTTTTTCCAGGTGCCACTCATGTGGACAAATTTTGCCTTGTCGTCAAAAAGCCGGGCTAGTTTGTCTACATCCTTATCGGCCATCCACTGCCACTTTTCCTTCGAGATATTGATAACTTCCTGTTCGGCTTTCGCAGGAGCTGAATTGGTCTGAGCGAAGGACGATACCAGGCTCATAGTGAAAAAACTTAGTCCAAGGATGAATGCTTTCATGCTGATTTTTATTCGTTTATGATAGATTAATTGGTACGGGCCTCGTTTCAGGGGGTTAACCGGCCAGTTTCCGTTCGCCCAGCCACTTCACCATGGCCGGATCACGGTGGTCGAAGAACAGGCTGGCCTTTGTATCAAGGGCTTTAATGATATCCATGTCCCCGGCACTAAGCTCAAAATCGAGGCTGTTAAAATTCTCGGCCATTCGCTCTTTACGCACCGATTTAGGAATAGCCACTACGCCCCGCTGCGTTAGCCAGCGCAGGACAACCTGGGCAATCGATTTGTTGTATTTTGTTGCAATTGATCCTAGAAGTTCATTGTGGAACAGATCATTTTTACCCTCCGCAAACGGCCCCCACGACTCAATCTGAACATTGTTGCCGATCAGAAACCGGTGAGTGTCCAGTTGCTGGTGAAACGGGTGTGTTTCAATCTGGTTCACGGCTGGTACGACCTCATTATGAACGATCAGGTCAATCAGCCGGTCGGGGTGGAAGTTACTCACGCCAATTGCCCGAACCCTGCCTTCTTTGTACAACTCCTGCATGGCCCGCCATTCGCCATACACATCCCCATACGGCTGGTGCATCAGGTACAAATCAAGATACTCCAGTTGCAGCTTTTTCATGGATGTATCGAAGGCCTTCTTCGTACCCTCATAACCGTCGGACTGTATCCAGAGTTTGGTCGTAATAAACAGTTCTTCTCTGGGTACACCACTTAGCCTAATAGCCTTACCAACCGCTTCTTCGTTTCCATACGAAGCCGCTGTATCAATCAGCCTGTAGCCCGTCCGGATGGCATCCAGTACACTCCGTTCACATTCGGCTAAATCAGGCACCTGAAAGACGCCAAAGCCCAGGATGGGCATCTGAACGCCATTATTTAAGGTTACGTATTGCATAGG
Source organism: Arsenicibacter sp. R0_47 (assembly GCF_057652235.1). Taxonomy (NCBI): domain Bacteria; kingdom Pseudomonadati; phylum Bacteroidota; class Cytophagia; order Cytophagales; family Spirosomataceae; genus Arsenicibacter; species Arsenicibacter sp. R0_47. The sequence continues at coordinate 4,511 of NZ_JBYFCJ010000045.1, forward strand.
CATCCGCTATTTACAGGACAAAGGTCGGCCCATTTGACTATGCAAGTGGTATACAGATTACGGAGAAAACTACCAGAATTACAGATGGGGACTTACGGGCTGGTGCAGGCTCAAGGAAAGCCGTACTTTTGATAAGCATAAAATAAAGAGTAATATGGATACCCTGCGACGCTTTGAGACGATCAGCGACTACAATAACTTCAACAACAACGAAACGCGCCATCCGCTGGTGAACGTAGTCGATTTGTCGAAGGCCGCCCCCCGACAAGGCTCCCGGATGTATTTCGGCTTCTATACTATCTTTCTCAAAGACGTCAGATGCGGCGATATGGTGTACGGACGGCACACCTATGATTATCAGGAAGGAACGCTGGTGTTTCTGGGACCCGGGCAGGTGGCCGGCATCAACAGTAATGGCGAAACCTATCAGCCGAAAGGAAACGCACTGGTGTTTCATCCCGATCTGATCCACGGCACGCACCTGGGCCGTCATATCCAGGACTATTCGTTCTTTAGCTACCAGTCCAATGAGGCCCTTCACCTCTCCAGGCGCGAACGGGACATGGTACTTGACTGTCTGTCCAAGATTGATTACGAACTCGAACACGCTATTGACAAACACAGCAAACGGCTCATTGTCTCCAACATTGAATTATTTCTGAATTATTGCACCCGGTTTTACGAACGACAGTTCATTACCCGCACCCACGTTAATTCAGGCGTACTGGAGCGGTTTGAAGCCTTGCTGAATACCTATTTTGCGAGTGATAAGCCACAGACAATCGGGTTACCTTCAGTAGCATACTGTGCTGACCAGCTGCATTTATCGGCCAATTACTTCGGGGATCTGATCAAGAAGGAAACCGGCCGGACGGCCCAGGAATATATCCAGGCTAAACTGATCGACGTTGCTAAAGAGCGCATGTTTGACCAAAGCAAATCGGTGAGTCAAATCGCCTTTGATTTAGGCTTTAAATACTCCCAGCACTTTATCCGGTTGTTTAAGCAACGCGTCGGCCAATCTCCTGCTGAGTACCGGAATCTGAATTAAAAAGTCTGTTTTACTGGTCATTTCCGGCAACTCTGCTAAACTCTGGCCGTTCGCTGTTATTATAACCGTGCTCGTTGCTTAGTTGGGCTTTGAGGGTTTGGCGGCCTTTTCCATCACATCCAGTCAGGCTTTGCGGGAGTCGGGAGTGTTGGCGGCTGAACCGTCCGCACGAAACCCGAAGACCTCTTCTTTTTCAGGAACATAAACAGGCCACCCAGGCAAGCCTTTACTATTTCGTCCCTCCAGGCCCCGAACGGCGAAAGCAAGTCTTCTTTTGATGTGGCATTGATGAAGCCAGCAGGTACTTCGGCACTGTTCGCCTAATACAAGTTTTTTCATCGTGTTTCAACATCGCGGGCTTGTCTCCCGAACCTGCTGTTTATCCCTGCGTTGATTTGTCTATTTCAGGCTTAAACGGTTGGTTGTAGAACCGCTTACCCCGGTTTTTATATAAGGCATTGGCTACGGCCCCGAACACCGGCGGGAACGGCGGCTCGCCCAGACCCGTGGGATCAATGTCGTTTTCCACAAAAGATACGTCAATCCGTTTAGGGGCTTCGTTGTGGCGGATCATCCGGTAGTTGTGGAAGTTACTCTGCTCAGCCGCCCCATTCTTATGCGTCAACGCACCGTACAACGCATTCCCGATCCCATCCACCACGGCCCCCTGCACCATGTTTTTAGCTGCGTCGGGATTAACGACAATGCCGCAGTCCATGGCGCTGAATACGCGTTCTACGTACGGCTCACCATCGCGGGTGACCATGTCGACTACGTGGGCTGCGTACGAGTTGTGGCAGAAATAAGCTGCTACTCCCCGGTGATACTTCTCATTGCCCGGCTTACCCCAGTCCGACTTGTCCCGGACCAGCTTCAGCACCCCGGCGTACCGGTCAGCATCGTATTCGTTGTTTTTACCAACGGGGGTCTCTTTCGCCCGTTTCAGCAGTTCCAGCCGGAACTCAATGGGGTCCTTGCCCATCGCTTCGGCTACTTCGTCGAGAAACGATTGCTCTGCGGCCGCGTTGAAGTTGGAACGCGGAGCCCGGAATGCCCCAATGGTGATGTTCGAGGGAATCTCCCAGCCCTCGGCCAGGTAATTGTCCACGGCTCCGGCCGGGAAACGGTTGGCGTGAATCGGGTTCTCGGGAATGCCCCCACCTTTTACGTGAAAGGCAATCAGGTTCTTGTCTTTGTCCAGCGCGGCCCGGTAGGTCGCCGTGTACATAGGGCGATAGATGCCATAGGTCATGTCATCTTCGCGGGTGTACATCAGCTTGACGGGTGCTTTAAGGTGCCGGGAAATCAGAGCTGCTTCGTAGACGTACTGTCCGTAGGCACGTCGGCCGAAACCTCCACCCATCCGCGTCATCTGAATCTCGATCTTGTCGGCGGGCAGCTCCAGCAGCTTCGCCAGCGTCGGCTCCATCCAGCCGGGAGCCTGCAAGGGTCCTGCTACGAGGGCTTTTCCCTCAGTCACATGAGCGAAGAAATTCATAGGCTCCATGCAGTTGTGAGCCAGAAACGGGGCATTATAGGTTCGTTCGATGACCTGAGCCGCCTGCTTAAACGCCGTTTCTGGATCGCCGTCTTTCCGTAGTTGCTGCGCCGGTTTCTGAGCATACTGCTGCATGTTCCGGAGCTGCACGTCGGTACTTTCCAGTGCACCCGGGACAATAACCTCCCGTTTACCGCCCCGACCCATTATCGTATCTTTGGTGTCGCCCGCCGGTACCCATTCTGCCTTCAGCTTTTTACGGGCGTTCATAACCTCCCAGGTGCTTTTGCCCGCTACCACCAGCAGATCGTTGAACGAACGCGTATCAAAACCGCCCTGCTCGAAACCATCTTCGTACAATTTAAGGCTGAACACGTCTTTGATGCCCGGCATTTTCAGGGCCTGCGACGCATCGAAGGATTTTAGTTTCATCCCGAAAGCGGGCGGATGCTGAATCATGGCGATGAGCATCCCCTCCACCCGGTAATCGAGTCCAAACAGTGGCTGGCCGGTAACTATTTTTTTACCTTCTACATTTTTGGCCGGTTTCCGGACAATCGTAAAGTCTTTCGGAGCCTTCAGCTTCATGCCTTTGGGCACAGGGATGATAGCGGCTTTTGACGCCATTTCACCATATTTCGCCGATTTACCACTGGTGTGATAGAGAACACCCGCTTTTGTGGTCACTTCAGCGACCGGTACATTCCACGTTTGGGCGGCTGCCTCACACAGCATTTGGCGGGCCGCTGCCCCGGCTTCGCGCAGGGGCTTCCAGTACATCCGTACTGAATTGCTGCCTCCGGTAAACTGTGGTCCTAGTTTAGTATTGTCGTGTGGTCCCATCTCCACCACGACAGCCTTCCAGTCAGCGTCGAGTTCTTCGGCCACCATCATGGGCAGCGATGTCATGACGTTCTGCCCGAATTCCGGGTTAGGGCAAATCAGTTTGATAACATTATCAGGCGTAATCCGGATGTAGCCATTCATCTGCACCCATTCATCCGCCGGCCCCGTCAGGTTAAGTGCCTGCAATTTGTCGGTGGCCGCGTTTGCGTTCGACAACCAGCTTACACTGAGCATCAGCCCCCCGCCCGAAAGCAGGGACGATTTAAGGAACGATCGCCTGGTATAGTTCTTTTTGTTAGTATTCATGGTCAAGGTTGTGTTTGCGGTTCAACAACAGACGATTACATGCCGGCGGCTGATTTGATGGCATCTTTGATCCGCAGGTACGTCCCACAGCGACAAATGTTTCCTGACATGGCATTGTCAATATCTTCGTCGGTAGGTTTTGGATTCGTTTTCAGCAGCGAAGCCGCGCTCATGATCTGCCCGGCCTGACAATAGCCACACTGGGCAACATCGTGTTCGAGCCAGGCTTTCTGCACGGGATGTTCTCCAGCGGCCGAAAGTCCTTCAATGGTAGTGATTATTTGCTTGCCCACAGCTGATACAGGCAATTGGCAGGAACGAACCGCTGTACCATTCAGGTGTACAGTGCAGGCTCCACACTGAGCCATACCGCAGCCGTATTTGGTGCCTGTGAGGTCGAGATGGTCGCGCAGGACCCAAAGGACGGGCGTTGAGGGGTCAACGTCTACCCGCTTGTTTTTACCGTTAACATTTAGATTGAATGTAGCCACAGCGTCCGGGTTTATTATCGTTCTTTTCAGTAAGCGTTTAATGGCATATTTTACCAGAAGAATATCCCTTACAAAAGTCGGAATCCTGTTTCAGGAAGGTGGTATACAGATTACAGGTATTACTACCATTTTTACGGGTTTATCAGGGTCAGGCAGGTTGGGAGACCGGGCTGATGTGTACTAATTTCTCTATCATCTGTCAGACCATAAAAAGCCGTTCTGAAATCAATCCCGAGCCGTTTTTGAGATTGTTTTTTTCAGGACGGGCACAGGTTTTGTACTGTAAGAGGGATTTTGTTTTCTCCAGTCCATCAGTAAATGGTCCCCGGCGAAATAAGGCTCCCCGATAGTGCTCCCAATCTGCGATCTGCGCTTTCATGGAGCCTCATTTAGCTCATACAATCCGTAATTATGGTAGGTAAACCTGTAATGGGTATACAAACGGGTTCATGGATTCGTCCGACCTTTGTTTCTACTAAAAGAGCGTAAATCTCATTGATGAACAGAAACATGAGACCTCAGGCAATAGCCATTGGCTTAGCGTTACTTGCGGGATTGACCCATGCAGGCTATGCCCAAACCGCAACCGGTACCACAGCGCCTCCTTCGCCAGGGAAGAAGTATCAGGCCCGCGCACCCCACACGCAGACTTTTGGCGCCGAAGCATTCGGACCATCAAAGCAGACAACGATCCGATGGCTGGGCTTTGCCGGCTTTCTGGTCAACGCCAGGGGAACTACATTTATGGTCGACCCGGTGCTGGAAGGCTTTGATATGCCTGTATTAATTGATGCGCCGATTACCCCGAAAGCCATTCCCCGGCTGGATGCAGTGTTGATAACCCATAGCGATAACGACCATTTCAGTATACCAACCTGCCGGGATATCGCCGCTGTAACACGTGCCTATCATTCGACACGGTACGTTGATTCCCTGATGAGAAATGAAAACTTTCCCTCGTCCGGACATGGGATTGGCGACACCTTCAGCATTGGTCCGGTCAAGGTTAGCCTGACGCCCGCCGATCATCAATGGCAAAATGCGTATCCGGGTACGGCCAGACGTTTTTTTAAACCGGAAGATTATTGTGGTTTCTGGATTCAAACGCCTGACGGGACGATCTGGGCACCCGGCGATTCCCGCCTGACACCCGGCCATCTGAGTATGCCCGCCCCAGATGCTATCTTCTTTGATTTTTCGGATAGTGAATGGCACTTCACCTTTGAGGGCGCGGTGAAAGTCGCCAATGCGTATCCGGACACCCCGCTGTTGTTATGCCACTGGGGTTCGGTAGATGCTCCGGACTTTACCCCTTTTAACGGTGACCCGGCCCGATTGGCGAAAGCAATTGTCAATCCGGGAAGGATCAGGGTGCTGGCGCCCGGTGAGCCGTTTATGCTCAGACCGCTAACGAAACGTAAGTAGATGGACAAGATACGAAAGATTCAGCGTGTAGCTCAGTTTACTGCTGAGCGCGGCCAGCCGGTACTGCATCCATTAGTCTGCGTGCTGGATCAGTCCCGATCCACGCCCGTGCAAACGGGCCGGTGGCTGTCGGAGCTGTACATCGTGTTTCTCAAACAAGCCCGTTGTGCGCCATTGGTCTATGGCCGTCAGCAGTACGATTATGACGAAGGAACGATGCTGTTTATCGCACCGGGACAGGTGTCTGGTCTGGAAGAAAGCGAGGACGGACGGGTGCAGCCTACGGGGTGGGCCCTGGCCTTTCACCCCGATCTGATTCGGGGTACGGCCCTGAGCCAGCACATTAAAGACTACAGCTTTTTCGGGTATGACGTGAACGAAGCATTACATCTGTCTGAACGGGAACGGGCGCTGGTGCTGGATGGCTTTCGCAAGATAGACGAGGAACTGAATCACCCCATTGATAAGCACAGCAAGCGGCTGATCGTGAGTGCTATCGAGCTCCTGTTGAATTACTGCCTGCGCTTCTACGACCGGCAGTTTATCACCCGTGACCATGTTCACAAAGATGTGCTGGTCCGCTTTGAAGCGCTCCTGGATGCTTACTTTCAGACCGATAAGCCCCAGACAACAGGGCTACCTACCGTGGGCTATTGCGCCGGCCAGCTCCATTTGTCGGCCAACTATTTCGGTGATCTGGTGAAGAAAGAAACAGGCCTGTCAGCTCAGGACTATATCCAGGCTAAGGTTATCGAACTGGCCAAAGAACGCGTGTTTGATCTCAGCAAGTCGATCAGTGAAATCGCCTATGAAATGGGTTTCAGGTACCCCCAGCATTTTACCCGGCTCTTTAAGCAGCGCGTGGGGCAGTCGCCCAACGAATACCGGTCACTTAACAACGAACGGTATTCAATGAATTAATCGCTTCTTATTATCGATCACATACATTAAGCCTTTGTATGAAGCACATACTGTTGCCCCTCACCCTGACGTTACTTTTATCGGGGTCAGTGTCGGGTCAGAATTTAAACAAACCATCCCTGAAAAACGCAATGGATACGACCCGAACTGAACGAGCCCGGAAAAAATACGAAGAACTGTTCGGGCAGCCCGTCACGGCCGGCAAAACCGATCCCGAACTGATGACCATCCTGCAACGGTTCATTTTCGGCGAAGTGTTTTACACGGGTAATCTGGATGACAAAACACGGGAATTGATTACCATCACCGCGCTCACGACCAACCAGACCCTGCCCCAGTTAACGGCCCACACCCGGGCCGCCCTCAACATCGGCGTAACACCGGTTCAGATTCGGGAAGTGGTCTATCAATGCGCCCCCTTTATCGGTTTCCCCAAAGTGCTCAACGCCGTAGAAATCATCAACAAGGTGTTTAAAAGCCGGGGCATTAAACTGCCTCTGGAAGCTAAGGCAACCGTGAAGGAAGGTGAGCGCTTTGAGCGGGGACGCGAAAAACAGGCCCCGCTCTATGGTGACGTCATGAAACAGAACATGAAAACCCTGCCGGGGGAATTTTTCGAAGCGATTCCCCGGATGTTAACCGGGTCCTGTTTCGGGGATTTTTATACCCGCGAGGGCCTGGACCTGAAAACCCGCGAACTGATGATCTTCTGTAGCCTGGCCACCTTAGGCGGCACCGAACGGCAGATGACCTCTCATGCGGTTGGCAATCTGAAAGCTGGCAACAGCAAAGAAACGCTGCTGGCTGCGATGGTGCAGCTATACCCTTACATTGGTTTTCCCAGGATCTCCAACGCCATTGCTCTCATTAAAGACGCGAAAACTGACTAAGCTATCATGCAGACAAGACAAATAGCAAACAGTGGCCCGGAGGTATCGGCCCTTGGCCTGGGCTGTATGGGGATGAGTTGGTCTTATGGCCCGCCCAAAGACAAAGCCGGGATGATTGCCTTGCTCAGGGCCGCCGTTGAGCGGGGCGTTACCTTCTTTGATACGGCTGAAGTGTATGGCCCCTACCAGAACGAAGAACTGCTGGGCGAAGCCCTGGCGCCGTTTCGCGGGCAGGTGGTGATTGCCACCAAGTTCGGCTGGGTGCCCGCTTCTGAAAATGAAGCAACCGGACGGTGGAATGCCCTCAATAGCCGGCCGGAGCATATTAAGCGGGTGGTGGAAGGGTCTTTGAAACGGCTGCGTGTAGAGGTCATCGACCTGTATTACCAACACCGCGTTGACCCGGCCGTGCCCATCGAAGAGGTAGCCGGAGTGGTTAAGGAGTTGATTCAGGCCGGTAAGGTGAAACACTTTGGCCTGTCGGAAGCGGGCGCTGCTACCATTCGGCGGGCGCACGCGGTGCAGCCGGTAACGGCCCTGCAAAGTGAGTATTCACTCTGGTATCGGGAGCCTGAGAAAGAAATTTTGCCCACACTCGAAGAGCTGGGTATCGGCTTTGTTCCCTTTAGTCCGTTGGGTAAAGGGTTTCTGACCGGGGCGATAAACGCGGACACCCAGTTTGATGAGACCGATTTCCGCAGCACCGTGCCCCGCTTTTCGGAAGAAAACCGGAAAGCGAATCAGGCCCTGGTCGATCTGCTGGGTCAGATAGCCGGGCAGAAGGATGCCACACCGGGTCAGATTGCACTGGCCTGGTTGCTGGCCCGAAAGCCGTGGATTGTTCCCATTCCGGGTACGACGAAATTAAACCGTCTGGAAGAGAATCTGGCAGCCGTAAAGCTACAGCTGACTCAGGATGATCTTGACCAGATTGAAAAAGCGGCTTCAGCCATCCCGATTCAGGGCGCTCGTTATCCGGCTGAAATGGAGAAGAAAAGCGGCCTGTAACTGCGCAATTTATGTCACAGTAAATGCCTGTTCAATTCAGGCCGTCTTTGTCTCAGATCGGGAGCCTTTTTGTGAGAATTAAAGAGATTGGTTAACTGAACGTAGCGGCCTGTTTAGTTTAGTTTCCTGGCTTCGGTCGTTATTCCTTCCATGGTTACCAAACGCTTGACTACTTTACCCGAACCATCCAAGACAAATTCCAGCTGGCCATTCACCGTTCGGAAGAAAAATTGCGTCGGTGTTTCCGGGTCAATGGCCAGTTTTCCCCCACCCGTCCGTTGGTGAAACAACTGATTGCCTTCCCGGGTGACGGTGAACGTCATCGCAGGGGCATTGTTCCAGGGGCCTTCATACACCCCAATGTACTTATCCAAAGTAGTGTCATCCAGAACGATTGGCGTGCGTTTTCGGGGCATGGTAACCGGCTTGTTATTCACAATAGCCTTTATATCCGCAACCATAGCCGGGAGCTTATCATTATTGGCCAACAGAATGATGGTGACATCATCGGCCACGAACCGACCCAGCCAGGTCGAGTAACCCGGCCAGCCCCCACCGTGTGAGAGCAACTTCTGATTGTCCGCTTCCCCGATCATGATTCCGTAGCCGTAATAAACCTTATTGGCCGAATCCATGAGAGCCTGCCCGCTGAGCATCTCCTGTTGGACGGTTTCTGGCAGGAGCGTGTGGTTTTTCAGGGCCCGATCCCATTTGAATAAATCGCCCAGGGTACTATTCACCGTGCCGTCACCTTGAATACCGTCCAAACAATAGACATACCGTTCTGTCGGTATACTATCCGGTAGCAGGTATTGGTTTCGGCTTTTCGAATACTGATAGCCGTAGGCGTAATCCGGAATCACCTCCTGGGTGGACCGGCGCGTATTGTAAATCCGGGAGCGGGTCATGCCCAGGGGTTGAAAGATATACTGCCGGGTAAACTGGGCGAACGGTTGCCCGGATACTTTCTCCACGATCGAGGCCAGCAGCGCGTAGCCCGTATTGGAATAGGCCCATTGGGCACCGGGCTTAAAAAGAGCCGCCGGTTTCTTTTGGGCTAGAAACCGGATCATGTCTTGATTAAAGGCTATTTTGCTGGAATCCCAACCAGATTCCAGCATCACCTCCATATAGTCAGGTAAGCCGGAGGTATGGGTCAGCAGGTGGCGGATGGTGACGCCGTGGTAAGGCAGTTCCGGAAAGTAGGCCCGCAGACTATCCGCCAGGCGGAGTTTACCCTGTTGCTTCAGCAGCAGGATGCTCATAGCGGTAAACTGTTTGGAAACCGAAGCCAGTTCAAACAGGGAGTTGGTAGAGAGCGGCACCTTGGTGTCAAAATTGGCATAACCCAGCGCCTTCTGGTAGAGGATTTTTCCTTTACTAGCCACCAGGATATTGCCATTAAATTGATTGACGCTGACTTGGGCCTGCATGTATTGGTCCAATTTGTCGGAATAGTTGGTCTGGGCGAAGCTGGTCAGGTAACTGGTTAGCCAGGCGATGAGGAAAAGCGTAAAGGGTTTCATGGGCGGTGAAGTTAAAAGAGAAAGCAAGCAGCCAAAGGTAGCACGCAATGGGAGGAAGAGCCTGCATCGTTTGGGACAAAAGTTAGCAAGTTTGGGACAATAGCATGCAATGAAAGCGTTTTTTTACTACTAGGATACAGAGACAGTAACCTACTAAATGAAGCCTGATTGATGCTTCGTATCCTGAAAGGAGGGTTTTGTGAGACTGTTAACCCACCGTTACAACGTCTGGCTTAGGGGATTAAGAATACGTTATTCATCGCCCGGCTGGCCCATATGACCCCTCCCATTGGCTGACACAGCAACAGATCCGTTAATTCCCACTCTCTGAAAGTACCGGTATACCCCTGTTTTTACGCCCAAAACCCAAATTTGGAGGGCGGCCAACATTCGTACGAAATTTCCCATTCCCTGGTGGCCGACCGGTATCCGGTACTGGATAAATTGATGCGGATTAAAGATGGTCGCTACCTTTAGACTCCGCTCAGGTTATGGTAACGGTTGGCTTACCTCACGAGTATTTGTAATCAGTAATTAAATATTTCTTTATCACCTGTCATCTTTTTCAATAAATCGCAACTAATGGTGCGTATTAACAGGAAAAAGATGAACAGACTATTTTTTTTTATACTCGCCTTTATTTGTGCCATTGGGCTTCAGACAAGATCCTCCGCCCAGATTCAAAAAGAACAGACTGATTTGCTTGACCGTTATCTAAACGTACAGCAGCAATCAATTGGCTTTAACGGTACAGTCATGATTGCCGGCAATGATAGTATAATCTATCGACGGTCCGTAGGAAAAGCGTCATTTGAGCTCGACGCAGGGTTTTCTTCCGATCCTGTATTTCGGATAGCATCAATTACCAAACAGTTTACTGCTATGTTGGTAGTGTTAGCTGCCGGAGAGAATAAATTAACGCTCGACCATCAACTCCGGAAGTATTACCCCCAACTTGGCCAATCAGATTGGAGTGAAATAACTATCAGACAATTGCTTACCCACACCTCCGGCCTTCCACACAACGAAGGGATAGCAGATTACCGGGACAAAATTTCGTTTCTTCCACTCTCGGACCGGCAGGCCACAGAAGAGATTTTCAAACTGAGGCTATTGTCTGTTCCGGGGGGCAAGACGCAATATTCCAGTCCTGGATACTTTATTCTGGCAAGTATTCTGGAAATAGTTTACCACAAAAGTTATGATGCTATCCTAAGGGAGAAAATTACAGCTCCATTGCATATGGATCACACAGGAGTAGGCAATGCAACAGATATTATTAAAGGAATGGTTTCCCCATATCATCAACTGGCAAATCGACTGATCGCCGCACCACACCGGGACTATTCTTTAATGAAGGGGTCTGGCAACATGTATTCAACTGCGGGCGATCTATCAAAGTGGAACAATGCCTTAAATGGTAGTGGTTATTTTAACAAAATGGTCACTGACCAGCTGTTCACCATTCAGAACTCACAACCCGTTAACGGACGTAGCGAGTCATACGGTTATGGCTGGTTTCTCAGGAGAACCTCAGACCGGGAAAGGGACTTTAATTTTACCGGTGGAGGTACTTTTGGATGTTCTGCTATTTCGGGATACTATCCAAATGCAAAGATTTCTGTGGTTATCCTCAGTAATGTATCCACTTTGCCTGTCGGGGAAATGCAGTCTGATATTGAAAGCATCGTTTTCGGAGACAGGTTTGATATGCCGGTTGTGCGTACCCCGATAATAATGGAAGAATCGCAGCTTGACAAATTCCAGGGAACATACACTGCGGATAATGGCCATCAACTAGCTATTTTTTTGAAAGGGGAGCAACTCTATGCGAAAATGGGCCAAAATCCATTCTTTGAGTTGTATCCCTCGGATAGCTCTGTGTTTTTTGGCAAAAAGGTGCCCGTGCAAATTGAATTTGAAAAAGATATAGATGACAGCATTAAAGGCCTTAAAGCCAATGTAAAGGGACAATTCATTCGTTTTGTCAAAAATAAATAGCATGGAAAGACAGTTTTTGGAGATGATCGCCATGCATAAAGCCACCATTCACAAGGTGTCACGTCTTTACCGGGACAGCCCTGAGGACCGAGAGGATCTTTTTCAAGAGATCGTTTTACAGTTGTGGCAGTCTTTCCCAAAATTCGAGGGAAAAGCCAGGCAAAGTACCTGGATCTACAGAGTTGCCCTTAACACTGCAATGGCCTCTTACCGAAAGAAGCGTATAATATTATCATTTACAGAGCAATTACCTGACAAGGAAGACAGTAACATAGATTATGAAAATCGGGAAAGAGAGCAGCAGCTGTTTTTCATACTAAAAACGCTAAATGAAGCAGACAGGGCATTACTCGCATTGTATTTCGAAGACTTCGACTATCGCGAGATGGCAGAAATAACGGGATTGAGCGAGAACCACATTGCCGTAAAGATGGGAAGGATTAGGTCCAGGTTAAAAAAAACATTAAATCCAGCAAAATGAATATTGATGAACTGAAAAACGATTGGAAAAACCTTAAGCTGGAAAATACCAGCATGAACGAGCAGCCAATGATAAAAAAAGGTAATAACCAGTTAAATGCTATCAGACTGCGGCTTGCCATAGAAATGGTGTCGTACCTCCTGTTTCTGGCTGTTTACTACACGATGTTTGATGGGGACAAAAAACCGTTATACGCCAATTTATTACTTGTAGGATCTTTTCTTCTGGTCATCATCCATAGCTTGATGGGCTACCTGGCCGCAAAAAACATAGTATCAGGAGAAGATATCTTGCAGTCGATGACTAAATATCACAAAAAACTTAAAGGATACGCTATGGTTTCCTTGCTGACACGGACGGTCTCATTGATTTGCCTATTAATTTTCTTTGTTTCTTCCGTAGAGCTCAACACTGAGAAAAACTGGATGCTTGTTGGTCTGGTCTTGATCGTGGCAATTCAGGCTTACATAAATTATAAGATATGGTCTGCCAGAATAAAGAGAATAGGTGATTGCATTGAAAATTGGCAGTCGTAAACATAAAATAATGGGCCATATCAATTACATGTTAATGGTAAATAAGGGGTAGTTAACACAAAACCGCCCTTTTCGCCACGTAATAGGTTTAACAGGCTTTTATAGAACTACTTACGTGGAAATTCATGCCTTTAACGTTCGATTATTGTAGTCAGAAATTTTACTGTTAAGGTGCGTGTAAAAGCGTAAAATTTTGATGCTTTTATGGCAGAAAACACCTTTAAAGGCAAAACTACGGCGAGAGATAGTGTTTGGAAGTGAAATGGAGGCGTTTTGAACGCCGTTTAGCCAAAACGGTGAAACTGATCTTAAGTGCAGGTGGTTTAATTTATATAACTATTTAACTATAAGTCAATTATAGGCTTCAAGTGGCGGATATACCCCAAATGTGTCAGCTACCCCTAATACATGATATACCGTATTGCCTGATTGAAACTTCAGGGACTGTTCATAACGTGAAAAATCACGGCCAAAGCCGTTTTTTCTCAGTAAATAGACTATCTGACTGTAAACAACTTACTTATCTATATAGAAGGGCGCAATTAGCTATATGTCTCCAGGGAACGATACAAAAAAGGTACTATGTTCGCTTTTTTTACCCTCAGATCAGGGCATAAGGCTACTGTATTTAGTCTGCGCAGGACACCGGCCATAATCCGGGAGCAGGATGTCCTTATGCCGCTAACGGGGCAGGTCATACGTTTTCAGCGCACCATGGATGATATCTGGGCGCCGGTGACGCTGGTACTGTATCTGCCGGACGGGACATAAACGTTCCGGTAACAAAGCGACCGGACAAAGGCCCGATGTGTAAGGGTCACAGCTGTTTTCTATACGTACAGATAAGTCTGACCGGCTGAATTTACGGGCATTGTACAAAGACAATGCCCGGTTTCTATAAACGATATAGTCAGTAAGCTGTACTACAGTCAAATATATTTAAAAAACCATATCAGCCTGTATGGTAACTTAATGGTTCTTACTAACCGGTAATCGAAAAAATATGAACCGTACCAGGTCAGTCCATTCCTACGTATTTGACACGGAACCCTACTGTCCTGCTCTGATAACCTGAACATATATAAGTCATCAGAAAGCAATCAGCTAACATTGCATCATTTTCTATGAGCAGCAAGGAGATTTGTGCCTGCTGATGGCCGGTACGTGCCGGTACGTAATACTCGCGCGTACGTGCGGATTCAGAGCGTGTGCTGACAACTCCGGCGTTCTGAAAAAATGAAATAGTTAAGGGATTCCTTACGCAAAATAACAATCACCCCCGGGGGGTATAAAAAAACGGCATAGCACAGGGGGCAGAAGGTGTATCAGCCCCGTTCAGGCCGGTAATACAGATATACCGTATTGCCTGATTGAAGCCCCGGGGACTGTCCACACCGTGGAAAACCACGGCCAAAGCCGGCTTTTCTTCACAGACAGGCTATATAACTGTAAACGAGCTGCTTATCTATATAGAAGGCTACAACTGGCTATAGGCCTATAGAGCGATACAAAAAAGGCACTTCAGCTCTGCGCGGTCACCCCGCCGGATTATGCCTTGACAGCATTAAAGTAGAGGGAAAGGGTATCGGGAAGGTATTCCGGCATAAGCCGCAGGCTACGTGGCTTAAGAGTATAAGGAATATATTTTAACCCTTAATGGCAAAAGGCTTTGTTTTACTCCGTTCCGGAACTTCCTGGCTGAGAATCAGGCATAGTTTATATCTAACCAGTATTGGCATATAGTTTCCAGACGGGCCTTCAGGTCAGCGTAGTTCATTTCTTTCATTACAAATGAATTAGTACCGTTTTCATAGCAGACTTTAATTTCGGCAGCAGAAGCAGCGGCGCTCATCATGACTACCGGAATAGTCCTGTAAGCCGGATGACCTTTTAACGAACGCAAGGTTTGATTGCCGTCAAAGTCAGGCATATGACAGTCCAGAAGGATTAAGTCAGGATTTGCCGGTAAGTCAGGGAGCTGCTTTAATAAGGCCTGTCCGCTATTAAAAAAGCATACTAAATAAGCCGGAAACAGCTGACTGAACAGCTGCTTAAGTAAAAAGCGGTAATCGTCCTGATCATCAACGATGTATATTATCTTTCTGGAGGCCATATCATATAAAGAAGCATGTTCAGGGTAAACACCCTGACATGCAGGGTAACCGGAGCGGTCTATGTAAAAATGAGATACCGGCTCAGGAACCGGCCTATACTATTCAGATCATGAGCTACTTTGGCATTGGCAGTCGTCGAACGTTCTACAAAACGCGGAAGGAGCTGTCAAACCGATGCAACGGGCCGGAAAACAGATCAAAAAATCCAGCGTAATTCTTTGTCTACTTGCTACAAGAAACCCGGAGAGGCTATTTCTTATAAAACATCCCAAGTCAAATGTTTCAGTAAGCCGTTTCAGCCCGGTTCTACGTATAAATGGACGGTAGTATGAAAATAAATAAATCGTTTTCTTTCCCGAATGGTTTATAAAAAAGCGATCTGGCTTATTTCCAAATTATCAAGGTCAGCAAGTCAGTACTATGAATAACTCAGCTGAATTATGGACCCGAGGTCAGTTAAATGCGAACTTAATCCGGATTGAACGGCTGCTTCATGAGCCATGCTTTAGACGGGACGCACTCTTCACCGGCTCAACGGAGACAAATTTTATCAGGCTTCTTTTCCTGGAAGAGGCGTTGTTAATGCAGGCGCAGCTGGCAGGCCGGCGGATTGATTTTCTGGACGAAGTAGGTACAAACGGGCGTATCGAGGATATTACCAGTCTGATAACGGGCATGTGCCGGCATCTGGACGACATGGATCAAGGGATAAACGAACCGGCCCCGGATCGACAAACAATCCCCTCCGTTATCCGTCATTTCTTTGGTGCCGGCGTTGGCTACTTTCCGGACGGGCTTTTTTTTAGCTGCCCCTACGAAGATGAACTGACGTTTTTTATCGGCCGTAACCGTATTTTCTTTACCAGGCATATGGTCAGAGCCTTTGCTGAGGCGAAAAGCTATCTGGAGGCAGGTATTCCCGCAGTACCGCATAAAACGTAACCGCTTCATGCTAATCAAACCGGCGGGCAGCAACGAACCCGCCTGTTATTTGCGCGGCGGGCTAACCGGCTTACACCTGGATTAAAAAGCACATTATAAAACAATACGGACATCCGAGCGTTTACCTGACAGGTAGATATTCTGCTTTTAATGAATCTTCTGCTTCCTGTTCAGTCAGAACTTACCAGTCTGATTTTCATCAAGCCTGTTGGTGACTCTTCATTTTTCCGGATACTCTGCCCGAAACGCATACAAATGACGCAGTGTAACCAGTTTCTGTCGATCAATCAATTTTAACTCTTTAACTGTCGATGGCAACTACGCTTAAATTTGCTCCTGCGGGCAATACGGCCTTTCTTAATACTTTACGGAAAAGGGTTGATACCTATTTTACGGATCAGGGGATCTCTCCCCATGCAAACCGCGCCATGTGGCTTAAAGCCTGCTTCTTTCTGGGGGGCTATCTGTTAGTCTATTGTTTAATTCTGTCAAATCAGTTCAGCCCTGCTGGCATGCTCGCGTTAAGTGTAGCGTTAGGAGTATTTGCCGCCTGCATAGGCTTTAATGTGTCGCATGATGCGCTGCACGGTGCTTTTTCGGCCAGTGCCCGCATCAACCGGTTTATGGGCTACAGCTTCTTTTTGCTTGGCGCAAGTCCTTATGTCTGGAAAATAACGCATAATATTGTTCATCACACCTATACTAATATCCCCGGACACGATGAGGACCTTGATATTGCTCCCGGCCTGATCCGGATTGATCCGCAGCAACCGTATCATTTCTGGCATCATTACCAGCATATTTATTCGTTTCCGCTCTATGCGCTGGCTTCCCTTTCATGGGTGTTCCGCAAAGATTATGTTAAGTTTTTCAGAGCGCGTATCGGGGAGTATAAACCCGACAGCCACCCGCAGAAAGAATACGTGAATCTGTTTCTTGGGAAGACGTTGTATTATATCGCTTTTCTGATTCTGCCGTATTGGCTACTGGATCTGGCCTTATGGCAGATACTGACGGGTTTTGTAGCCATGCATTTGATGGAAGGGCTGGTTTTAGGGCTGGTTTTCCAGCTTGCTCACGTGGTCGAAGGTACCAGCTTTCCGGTACCGGCTCAGTCCGGGTCAATGGAAAACAGCTGGGCGATTCACCAACTGCACACAACGGCTAATTTTGCCCCACGCAGTCCATTGGCGGCTTTTATTTGTGGCGGACTGAACCGGCAGATTGAACATCATCTCTTTCCTAAGGTATGCCATATACATTATCCGGCTTTAACCAACATTGTCAAGGCTACTGCCGGGGAGTTTGGGGTACCGTATCTGGAAAATCATAGTTTCCGCACAGCATTACATTCCCATTATAGTCTGCTCAGGCGCTTAGGTCAGCCAGACTGATGGGTCCGGCGTTCTTATGCGGTCTGTTTTGGTAATACTTACGGCCAGTTTGAGGAAACATCAACACCGGCTGACATATCCATTTTGTAAACCAGACCAGCTAAACTTAAAAGGGTAGTTTAAACCAGTACAGATATGCACATAGATAAACGAATTGGCCGCTTTGCGGCGGAGGTTAACATACACATTACTCACTGGCTTGAGCTTGGCAAGCGGCTATTCAGGCCGGTTATCAATCAAACAGGGTTAACGTTACAACGCGCATAAATTGCAGCCGGCACGTCGCTCTGAAACAAAAAAACATGTCCCCGGACATGTTTTTTTGTAAATATGCTATATGTAAACACGTTCGCCCTGTATGTGCCTGAACAAACGGAATGATTCCGGAAGGCCGGACCTTTTCCGGGCCGGAAACATGTTTTGAGGCAATAACGTGGCTAAGCTTTCGGGGTATGAGATATTATGTGCTATCTATCCCGAAAAAGATGTTAACCTCAATAAAAAAGTTAGCCTGTATAGTAAATAGACATTTTCTGAAACATTACGCAGGCTATTCGGTTTTTCTTTTACCTTCGCTACAATTCATAGGCGGACCTGACAGCTAAAAAACAGGTATGAGTACTGAACGGGTTGTTTTTATTGTGGATGACCACGCGGACTTACGGCTCACCCTGAAAGAGCATCAATCCTTAAACAACCTGATATTTTACTTCTGCTGCCTGTTCCTGATGTCTGTCAGGCCTTACATCAGTTGAATCAGCCCCTTACCAGATAAGTTATTCAGGGTAAGGTAATGGATGACAGGGGCCCTACATGGTGTCCTTAATCAGCTTTATAAACTTATCACATTCGCAGGCAAAACGATTGTAATCGTCTTCTTACCAGGGCCTTACGGACTTTTTTCAGGCGTATCCTGTTCAGTTTTTTTAACTAGTTAAGTCTGTACGAATCTTTATTTTCAGTTTTACATTGGGCGCATTAATTTGGATTGCCGAAGACGATCTGGATGATCAGCTATTGAGTCGCATGGTATTCAGGGAAATCGCTCCCCGGGCAGAGATCATGTTTATGAACGATGGCAAAGAACTCATAAGGTATGCCGCGGATCACTCTCAGAAACCGGACTTTATGATGCTGGATATGCAGATGCCCGGACTGAGTGGCCTGGAAACGCTGGCTATTCTGCGGTCTATGGCTTCATTTGACCAGACCCCTGTGGTATTGGCCAGTACAGTTGAATGGGGGCTATCGCCGGAAGAATTACAGCGGCAGGGCGCTGCTGCTTTTTTTATCAAATCCGGTAGTTATACTGATTGGCGGGATAAACTGCAAAAACTAATCCGGCAGCTGGTTAAACCTGAGGAATAGTTTTTACCTGCGGTGCAGGCAGCACCTTTTACACTCCCATTCTGATGTATCGACCGGTTCTGCGGCAGAAGCATTACCCGGGTACGTAGAACAGACTCCGTTTCCATTCGCATTTTCCTGATTAGCAGAATCAAAGTTCGTTATTGAGCAAAGTGCTCTGTATGGGATTGAGATTATGCGCTGTATATTATCTTACGGACTACCCGTTTTACCGGGATAACAGAAAAACCCGGCTTCATACCAGATTGGGAGGGTTTTGTGAGAATACTATACTGTGTAGACCGATGATAGTGAGCCGGGTGTACCGATTTAATCAGAACCGCGATTGCAGGAATATATAGTTGAGTAGAAAATTGAAAATAGTCAGACAAATACTAATCATTTTTTCATCCTGGTTGTTATTAAATTACGCCCTTCTGGCAGCTTGCTAACCGGCAGTCAAATGCCTTATGTATGATTGACTACCCGGATACACCCTGGACTAAGCTGGAAATTGCTGAAAATCTTGCCAACATAACTTCGTTAATCCAGTCAAATGCTTTTGATCCAACTACCCGATTTACTCCACAAACTCAGACGAAGTGGATTGATTTGATCATGGCTACCAGTGACCTGGTCAGGCAGGCTGCGTTGGCAGGGAAACGCATTGACTTTACTGAGGATATTAACGAAGGGGATATTACCTGCCTGCTTAATTCGATGCGGCGCTCAGCCTTTGTAATTGGTGCTTCCAGACATAATCATCCAGAGCTGTCCATTATCTATCCCGCTTTAAATCATTTTTATGGCGCCGGGAACGGTCATTTTAGCAATGGCCTGTTGTTTCAGTGCGAATATGTAAACGAACTGGCGTTCTTTGTTGGCCGGGACCGAATTTACTTTTACCGACACATCATGCGGGCTTTTCTGGAAGCTCGGTGTTATCTGCTGGCATTACCCTGATGAACCCCGGTACACTCTTATCCTCCATCTATTTTATGACACCTGACCCGTTAATTAACATTATTTTATTTGCCGGATTTAACGAGGTTGCCTTGCCGGAAGGTGCCACGCTACATCAGGTTGACGTAAATGGATATGAAATAAGCTTACTTTTTAAGGTTACAGAGGGCAAAAACAGGTATCGACAGTTCTATCTCGGCTTCAATAACGTCCCAACAGATTACGACCAAGGCATTTTACAGTTGTTAGCCAGTGTTCAGTTTTCCGACGGAACCTCATCGGCAATGATTTATGAAGTCTATCCTTACGAATAAGTTGATAAGGAGACTGTCGTTGCCTCGGCTATTGAGTATTTGGTCTTAGCTGCAAAACGGGGCCAAAATGAAAATAGGACTTCTCAAGTCGCCTTTTTCACGGCCCCTGCCAATTGTTGATTAGCCCGCACGTAGGCATACAAAGTCGGTTTGCTGATGGCTAGCATCTCACAGATTTTCTTAATCGAGGTCTTCTTGGCCTCATAAAGCTGAACGGCCAATTGCTGTTTGTCCGTATTGAGCCGTTTGGGTCGTCCGCCTAAGCGGCCTCGGGCCCGTGCAGCCGACAGACCTGTCATCGTCCGTTCCTGAATCAAATTGCGCTCGAATTCAGCCAAAGCCCCAAACAAGTGAAATACTAACTTACCCGTCGACGTCGACGTGTCAATCGATTCGTGCAAGCTCTTCAGGGCCACGCTCTGACCATCCAGGTAAGCAACCCAGTCAATGAGGTCTTTTAACGAGCGACCTAATCGGTCCAGCCGCCAGACGACTAAGGTGTCGCCTGATCGCAAGAGTTTCTTTACCTCGTTTAGGCCCGACCGTTCGGCTACCGTGCCACTGATCTTGTCAGTCAATATCTTTTCGCAGCCAGCCCCCCGCAGCAAATCCTCTTGGGCATCTAACAACTGATCGTGGGTCGAGACCCGGGCATAACCAATCAACATAACGGTAAGAAAACCTGATGGACCGTCAAGATACTTGCCATTGATTTCTTGACCAAGTTTATTGCCTATTTTGGGCCAGATTAACGCCTGCTACTCTGCTGATGGCCAGTGGGCAAGAAAACCCTCCTTTTCTTTACTCCCTCAATGAGCCGAATCAAGATTCTGCAACCCCAGGAGATACGTCGTTTCGATGGGCCACCGCAATTTAGTGATCGGCAACGAAGCCAGTTCTTTCACCTGCCAACCGGGCTTGAGCAGGCAGTACCCCAGCTACGCAAACCCATCACCAAAGTCGGCTTCATCTTACAATGGGGATATTTCCGGGCCAGCGGCCGCTTTTTTGCAACGGACTTGTTCCGCACGCAGGATCTTCAATACGTCTGTGACCGATTAGAGATCGAGTGGTCCGCCCTAGTGCTGGATGCCCAGAGCTACTCCTCTCAATTGGCTGGCGTACACCAGCGGCATATTCTCAAATTACTGGGCTGGCAAGCATTCGGGCAGGGACGGGAACGACTCCTCCAACAAATAGCTCATCTGGTTGAGCAACCCCTTATGCCCCGGAAAGTGCTCCATGAGAGCCGGGCCTTCCTGGTACGCCAGCAAATTGAAGTACCATCCTATGACGTATTTCAGCGCCTGATTACCACCGCTTATCGACTGAGTGATGGACAACGCATGAGTCGACTCAATCAAGTACTCACAACCCCACACCGGACGCTGCTGGATGAACTACTCCAAAACGAAAAGCCCTTTGATGAACTGCCCTTACTGGCTTACAAAAAGATATCCCAGAGCGAACGTCCGGGCGAGATCAAAGCGTCGCTTGTCCTGTTCGATTCACTCAGCCACTATTTTGACACCATTCAGCCAATTGCACAGGCGCTCAATCTAAGCGACTCTGCCATCAGTTATTACGCCTACAAGGTACGACAACTCCGAAATGTGCAGTTAAAAAGCCACCGGGAACGTCACCTGTACCTGATTTGTCTGGTTATCCATCAGTATCGAGTATGGCAGGACACCTTCGTCGATATTTTGCTGTCGAGTGTTCGCGCGGCTCAGAATGCCACCCACAAAACGCGTCAACAGCTTTACTTTGCCTCCAATCGCCAGCGAAAAGCCGCCACCTTATTGGCTTTAGAGTCGAGGGCCGATTATCGGATGCAGGTAGAAGCGATCCGGTTGATTACCCGTCAGTCAGTAGATGATGCCGATAAACTACGGGCCATCGAAGACATTCTGGCCGCTGATCTCACTCTGACGACGGATCAGGAAGAGTTAGTCAGCCAGTTGGCCGGTGAAACCAATCGGTCTGACGATGAAGACTTTCGACGGCTGTTTGCCGGGCGGTTTTTGTGGCTTAATCTGCGGGTTGGTGCGTTGTTAACCCGGCTACGCTTTAATGCCCAGACCAGCGAAAAGCCCTTATTAGACGCGGTACTGGCCTACCAACGAAGCAAAGGTGGGTTGACCCAACCGGCGGATGAACTAAGCTGGCTGACGGAGGCCGAACGGAAGGCCTTATACGTAACCGATAGTCAGGGCTATCCCGTCTTCCAAAAACAACTTTATAAAGTACTGCTCTTTGAAGCCGTTGCGGAAGGCCTTAAGAGCGGACGGCTGAACCTAATCCACTCGTATCGCTACCGGTCGCTGGAAGAATACCTGATTGACAAGGCAACCTATCTGGCGAATCGGAATGAACTACTACGAGACTGCGGACTGACACCATTTGCCGATATCAAGGCCTTATTAGCCAAACTTAAAGCTGAGTTAGATGCACAGTATCAACAAACCAACACACGTACCATAGCGGGGCAAAATGACCACCTGACGTTCAATGCCCTCAAAAAGCCAATTATTGATACACCAAAAGTCCATGAAACCGACACTTCAGTAGTGAGTCCTTACTTTGCCCCGGTGCGGTATATTTCGGTACTGGATTTACTGGCGGAGGTCGAACGGAGTGCGCCTTTTCTGAGTCAGATTGAGCATTTAGGGGGGAAATATGCCAAGACCCGACCAAGTGCCGAAACGTTTTTTGCGGCTATCGTCGCGCTGGGTTGTAATATCGGGATTGATAAAATGGCCAATATCAGCAAAGGCGTAAAACTCTCGACACTCCAGCTAACAGCGGATCTCTATCTGACGGCTGACAGCCTTAAGCAGGCCAATGATCAGTTAGTCACCTTCAAAAACCAATTGGCCCTGCCTGAACTGCACCGCCAAAACGCTGATGGTCTGCACACCAGTAGTGATGGTCAGAAATTTTTAGTGACTGAGGAGTCCTTGAATGCAGATTACTCCTATAAATATCCGGGCTTTGATAAGGCATCGACGGTGAACACGGCCATTGACGAACGATTTGCGTTGTTTCATAGCTTAGTTATCAGTGCTTCCGAGCGGGAGGCTCCGTATGTGATTGACATCCATCTGAATAACCCTGCCATTCGCAGCACGATCCACTCCACGGATACCGGTGGCTATTCAGAAGTTATTTTTGGGGTGATGAACTTGCTGGACATATTATTCGCACCACGCATCAAAGATGTTGGTAGTCAGCAGATTTATACGATGAATACCCGGCGTGAGTATGCTCAGCGGAACTACCCGCTATTGCCGGATAGCCGGATTGATACCGACCTGATCATCGCTCAGTGGGAGGATATTTTACGGCTAATGGTCACGCTAAAATCAGGCAAGACGACTGCCTACCGCATCTTTAAACGACTAAGTTCCTACGCCCGACAGAATCCTCTCCACCAGGCGTTGAAAGAATATGGCAAAATTATCAAGTCAGGTTTTATCTTACGCTACTTCGATGATCTGGCTCTTCGACAGGCCATCGAAAAGCAATTGAGCCGGATTGAATTGGTCAATCGGTTCAGCAAAGCGGTATTCTTTGGGAACAACCAGGAGTTTTCGGTTGGGCTAAAAGAGGATCAGGAAAAGATTGTTCATGCCCGGCGACTGATTCAGAATGCAATCATCGTCTGGAACTATCTTTATCTATCGCAGTTCATGAGCCAGTTGACGAAGCAAAGGGAAATCGAAGCCTTGGTTGATGCCATTCGGCAAGGCACGGCCGTCGTCTGGCAACACGTCAACCTGCAAGGGGAGTATGATTTCAATAAACTGCTCAAAAACAAAACGTCACGCTTCAACCTGGAAGCCATATTTAATCTAAAAGTGCCTGATTAGGTACTCTATTTTCATTTTGGCCCCGTTTTGCACTACAGACCATCAATGAGCATGCCTACTATCCCCTCCGGCAGTTCCGCCCACTGGCGGGTTGACCCTACAGTACGCTGTTTGCAGG
>NZ_JBYFCJ010000046.1:0-27113 GCF_057652235.1 Arsenicibacter sp. R0_47
ATCAATCGTTAGGCTACCAGACTCCTGCTCAATGGTATATCAAAGAACCAATTGGGGAGCAAAAAAGTACAGTTATTGACTCGGATTTCCCAAGCTTGAATTAGCCCAAAAGCTGTCCAACTAATTGGGAACACCATATTTAGCGTTCGCCAGAAGCGTTCCACATAGATATTATCCAAAGCCCGCCCTTTTCCTTCTCAACTGATAGCGATCTCATGCCCTAACAATACGGCCACAAAATCATCACTGGTTAACCGCTCGGATTTCCATGGTTTATGCAAGCGTGGGCGTATAATTTTTGTCATATTTCTGCTGGCGGTGAACTACCGAACAAACTCGATGAATCAGCGGCGTCGGCCGTCCGATTGTTACGAACCGCATTCAGCACGAGCATTTTATTTTTGCCTTCTCCTACTTTGCGCTGGTAATAATCCTGAAGCTCGCCTTTCATTTTGACCGCAGACACGGCTCCTAAATGAAACAGAGACTTAACAGGGCCGCCTGGCGGTCGTTTACGAGCGTGCTGGCTAACACCGGTTTTACCGCCCGGCGGCCCGGCTCGAACACTGCTTCCTGACCTATACTCGAAGGGAGCCACTCCTGAGTGACAAGCAAGCTTTTTGGGATCATTAATAGCTTTGAATTCATCAGTAGCTACTAATACTTCTGTAGCAGTAGCCGGGCCAACGCCTGGTACTGAGCCGGGCCGCCGGGCGGTGATCCAGGCAAAAAGCTCTCGAAGCCGCTCATCATTTTGAATAAGCATATTGATTTGTTTATCAGCGGCTTCTAAATCAGCATTAATGGCTTTCAGAGACGCCTGACAGTTTTTAGTAATCTGTTTTTGTAAGGCTGCATCCATAAATCCTGTTTGCTCGTTAAGCGGTTGCTGAAGTTGTCGCTGAACCCCTATTAGCCGTTGACGGAGCGCACCGCAGCGGCGGCCGCTTAGAGCCGCTAATTTTTGCAAAACAGGTCTGGGTGGCTGCCATAAACGCATTTTGTCCTTGAACCGAAAGGCATATTCGGCAATGCGTTGGGCATCAATGGCATCAGTCTTTCCTCGTTGTAAACCGCCTGCCTTTTTAATCTGAAGTCGGACGGCCGATGCCGCTGCTTTCTAACCAGATCGGTAACTGTAATTTATAAAGAGAAGATAAAAGATGGGCGCTGTAAATTCCAGTGTGTTCCAGACAACAAACCGATTGGGTAGTCATAAAGCCAGGAAGTGTCTTGATCGCTTTGATAACAGCTCTTATTGCTACCGCTGAATTAGCGGATTGGTTCTGAAAAACAATCGT
This sequence comes from Arsenicibacter sp. R0_47, assembly GCF_057652235.1. NCBI lineage: Bacteria > Pseudomonadati > Bacteroidota > Cytophagia > Cytophagales > Spirosomataceae > Arsenicibacter > Arsenicibacter sp. R0_47. The sequence goes on from NZ_JBYFCJ010000046.1 coordinate 1,302, forward strand.
TCTGCCATTATAGACAGCCCAGTCCAAAGTAGCCTTTGAGACGTCAACTCCAATATAGTAAGTAATATTCATAAATGATAGTTTATAGAGTGATTGACAAGTGCTTGCTTTGATACTCAAACCGCCACGGGGCGCCCCGCTTACTAATGGGTCAAAATGCCCTAATTTCCATTTGAGTCGAGAGCAAGTAAGATATGATGGATCCTGACCGCGACGGCGTACCGTTCCGAGCTTAGAGCAAACCTCTGCGGCCCCATAGGGTAACCCATCCTATGTGTTGGTTGGCAACTTATTCCAATATTGAAATTTATCAAAGATTAACTTAGGTTAGCTCATTAGAATGGAACCTGAATCTGAGCATAGAGCAAAACCTCTGCGGCCCTATAGGACAACCCATTCAATATCTAGTTCGGTAAGATCACAATCTTAAAAGCTTACCACGCCACAAACCTAAAGGGCGGCCCCGTGACTCCCTTGATCTGTATTGAAAATCTGTGGCTTACCCCATTGCTGTAAACTCTGTCGCAAGGTATCTACACACCAGTCTGCTTCCAGCGTATTGCTCAACTGCCAATGTAAGACATAGCGGCTGTGCAAATCTAAGATAGCCATCACATAAAAAAAGCCTTTAGGCATCGGAATGCACTAATATCAGTCGCCCAGACCTGATGAATGCTATGGATGATTAACCCCCTTAACAGATAGAAAAAGCGCTGCCGGGGTACGCCAGGCCTTGATAGATTTGGCCGGGGAAACTGCGTTTCCAGACCCATCAAAGCTCTTAACCGACGAACCCGTTTAATATTGATCGCCCACCCTTCCTGATTCAATAGAACCACCAAACGCCGATGGCCCAGATCAGGATGTTCGACATACCATTCATCTAACCGGCGCATAATCCGCAAGGTTTGATCATCAACTGGCACAGGTTGATAGGCCAGACCGGTTCGGCTGACACTCAATAACCAACACTGTCGGCGCAGACTGAAGTCTACATTAGAGCGATCAATCATGGCTCGTCGTTGGCTTAAGGGTTGGTCGCTAATTTTTTTTGAGCCAAGTCAACTCCATCTGAAGCCGCCCAATCTGCTCGTAGAGCGGCCCTGTTTCATCCACAATGGGCTTCTCAGCCCCCTTCTGTTGATCGAATAGTTGCGGAGCAGCGGCTATAAATGCCTGTTTCCAGGTCTGCACTAACTGCGGATGCAGATCATGCTCGCTAGCGATCTGATTGAGCGTTTTATCCTGACGGAGTACTTCTAAAACAACCGCTGGGGCGGCCCCGCTTCACCTTGAACTCAGAGGTGACCTGGCGACGGCTTTTTGCTTTCATGGTTGCCTAAGTTAACAACCATTCCGACAAGCTTAAGGGGTGGTGCAAAAAAGTGGGACCACTTTAGATTAATACAATAACCGCTACACCGTGTTAATCTGCCAAATTTATTGCGCTGCACGTTCGATATGTCAGGATAAATTAAACCCGTTTACTTTGGCCCTTCCTAAACGTAACTCAATAGTATAGATCTGTTTAACATCTGACACAGATATTACTGATTTCCGGCTTGTCAGTGTCTTTAGATGTAGCTGTCCCCCTATTACTGCATCCAGCATACGGGGAAATATTTCTTGTTCAGTTTGAAATAGGTAGATTGAACCGATAAGTAAGCTTGCCGGCTCTAAATTAGTTTTCTTTGCAATAATCCATGAACCGGCAGGATAGGAAGCGTCACAATCAGAGGGAATAAACATTTCATAGCCTTCTATTTCAAATGCAAAACATTCTGTCGGTAAAAATGGAAACGCGACGCGAGTCAGTGACTTTTTAGTGCTGGAGTTATTACTCAATAATAGGCCTTTAGCAGAGGCGGGTATCATCCACATATTCCGGATTTCAGAGGACTGTGAAGGTGTGGCATTGAGCGTTTTAGCAAATGCCTGGCTTTCCATAGTTTCTACCCCCTCAACTATGTCTGCCATAAGAAGACCCAAAACCTCCGCAATACGTATTAGTGTATCTACTCGTGCGATTTCCCCCTTTCGTAAAATCTCGGAAATAGTCCTTCGGGTAACGCCAATTTCTTGAGCCAGTGAATCCTGCGTTCGACCAGATTCCTTCATTCGTCCTGCAATAATATGCGCATTTATTTTCATAGAATTGATATTAATAGCAATAATATGCACAAAAATGAGAAAAATAAATTACAAAATGCGCAAAGTGGAATAAAAGCTATTAGCGGACAAAAATTAGCGAAGTCATGCAGGCATTGGAATCAGGGTGACAGGTACTTATGCCCGACTCATATGTATAGCCCAACCGGGAGGCCTCGACAATGGCAGCTGAGATTGCCTGATGGTCCAGGGGGGCATGTTTATAAACCGCAACAGTGGTGGTGCCTCGATGCAGCACCGTTCTGGCTCCCAGTAGTGACAGCACAGGAGGGGTGTTGTGTTTGGTGGCCTGGATAAACAGGATCGACGCAGTGGCGACCAGGCCTACGACCAGATAGGTGGCGATTTTCCGTAGCATGTTACAGGGATTTATAGCGTTCACAAATGTCATTGAAGGGATTGAGTAGTAGGCGGGGCCAGTAAGAGCAGCCGGTTTCCTGCATGATGCAGCATAAAGCCCTTTGGCAGAATCTCCCCGTTGAGATAGGCCAACGCATATCGGGCTGTTAGCTCAACGGTTGCGATTGGGAACCGCTGAACGGCTTTTCCTTTGGCCTGCATGGGAGAAACACGCGAAGGCCCGATAGTGTAGGGGTCACGAAAGCCCTCGGCCTCAGCCAGACCTAAAATATGCTTGTACATTGCCACTTCCGGCAAGGGTTGTGTCAGAACGATAAAGCCCTGCAAAGAGGCCATTGTCAAGGCCTGTTTCAGGCTTTCATTTTGAATTACTTTCGTGGTCTGAGATTCCATTTCTGAGTGAAAAATTAGGCAATATCGCGTCCGGCGGCTTCCTCAGCCGGTTCCATCTGCTCGAAAAAATCCATGTAGGTAAACGACTGCACCACCGTTGAACAGGCGTAGTCCAGTGCATACACAAACCGATGTTGATCACCCGTAACCGTTTCATCGGTCGTGGTCATGTAGCTGAAGGTCGTGGCCGGGGTATGCTCATACAGTATAACCGAAAACTCACCGCCCCCGCCTTCTTTGATTTCATTGGCCTTCAGGCGTTCAAACAGCCCGAGGGCTTGCTTCCGGTCTGCAAAATTCCGGTAAAATACAGGCTGTGGGGGGTCTACGCACTGCAAAACTACTGAAAACGGAAGTCGTGTCGCCCGTACATATTCGCGAATCGCATACGTCATCTGACATTGCCGGTCATACGCCCCGGTCTGGCTTTGATCTTCTCTATAAAAATACGCTAAATCCGGGGAGAGAACAACCCGAAAAGCCCCTGTACTAACCTTTTATCACCCTATTGATTAACAAAATAAAATGAACGATAAAGAAAGGGGTGCCGGTTATATATTGGTTTCGAAAGGGCTTGCCACCCAATTGGGCGCAATATTGATCAGAAATTTGATTCATTCAAAAAAAAATCAAAAAAACATTATCCTTTTGAGCTGTCATATAAAACAAATGATTTATGTTAGTGTATGTGAATGCGAGTAGGCTAGAGGGGAGTCTTTGGACCTAATCGAGATGAGTGAGAAGAAAAAAAAGCAGTTGCCCAAAATGGGTAGCTGCTTTTTTTTAAGCCGGTTCCTCCGTCAGGGGACCAATAGTATCCGGTACATCTCCCGGATGAGTGCACCTACCAGACATGCGCTGCCGATAACTACGGAGACGATCAGTAGAGTGCGTCCCCAGCGGGTATCAGGGGTTTTCATGATACACGTTTTGTTTAAGGGGTGACTGAATGCTTTTGCAAATGCGGTCGATCAACCTGAATCGGGGGTAGGGAATTACCCGAAGCTGCCAGAAGGTAGCGTTGGTATCAGGGAAACAATGCTGGTAGCGGAGACAATCCCCGTACCAGGCTGTGTAGCGGATGCCGTCAGGCGATTCGGTGAGATGGCGGTAAAGGTTGGTTTGGTAAATAGTGGCCATGCCATCCGGCTCGAAGGAAATGCTGGTTTCCAGAAACAGCAACTCGGATTGTATGCGACGGATCAGCAGGTTCCCGTGGCGGGGGAACCGATGTTTGGCTATGAGGTGATACCGGAAGGTAGGTACGCCAACCAGATTGCCCTCAAAAAAGTGGTGATCGAGCAGGTTTCCGTAGTAGCCGGGCCGGACCAGATACATACAGAGATCACTGCCCGAATCAGACCCTTTGTGCCAGGCCACGTATAGGCGAAGGCCTATGCTCCGGATGGTATTCCGCAGCCGGTGATAGAGTGGTTTGTCGTACATGGAACACTGTCGGATAGATTGAAAAAACAATTGAATAATTATTTCGGAGAAGGACTTGAAAAAGGCCTTTGTAACGGACTTAGCCATATTCCCAAGTCTGATAATGGCCTTTATTGCTGTCAAGAGCAACCTCATTTCATGGATTTGATTCATTTTTAGCGAGATTTTGCCCTATCTTAGACCGTTTGTTTTATCTTGTTTTTGGCTTATGGAAAAGTCTACTTTCGACATACACCCGGCTCCGGTTGGTATCCGGTTCCTGGCTTTTCTGACCGATTACGTCCTTGTTTTTCTCCTCGTCTGGCTGACTGATCAGACGGTTCCCTCCCTATCGCAACTGATGTATCTGGCCGGACTTGTCTACCTGCTGCTGCGGGATGTTTTGCCACTGGGGTTGGGTCAGGGGTTTGGCAAACGTGTATTCGGGCTTCAGGTGATCTGTACCCGCAACGGGCTTCCGCCCGAAGGCCAACTATGGATCGGCCTGATCCGAACCCTGCCCATGATAGTGCCCGTGCTGAATCTGTTCGACCTGGGGCACCTTCTGATGGAACCGGATGTGCGATGGGGCGATAAACTGGCCGGTACGCGGGTGGTTTATCGGACAATGCCTGATACCGTTGGTCGATCCAAAAACTGGTTCAGATAGTGCGGTATAGGCCTCAGTGCTGCCGGTTCGGGTTCGATTAGCGATATATCGTCCGGCACATCGACATAGAAGAAGCCCTGCCCTCCCCGCACAGGGAATTTGCGCGATAGCCAGCGTAATTCGCCCGTGATCCACGCCCACCGGCCCGGGGCCACCTGGATGCAGGCTTGCTGCTCATGGATGGTCTGCATGGGCTGGCAGTCGAGGATTTTGACCACACAGGTGGCCAGCCCCTTATTGGGGGTCCGGCTATCGGCAGCGCCACACAGTAAGAGATCACCCCGGTTATGCGTAATCCGGCTTCGGGTCTCGATGGTCTTAAATCCATATTCCATCAGACTGAGCCAGGGATATGGGTTTTTAGGGGAATTGTCACTCAGGGTCAATGCTTTTAGGCGCATAGTAAAATGGGACCATTTAGAGGGTCGTTTATTGTGGGTTGATGGTAGCTTGTTGAGCTTGCAGTAATCGTTTCCCTTCCCGGGATATGTATACGCGCACCGCCGAATCGCGGTTTTTTCTGATCCAGCCCTTTTTCTCCAGTTTCGCCAGATAACTCCCGGCAACCAGCCAGGCGGCTTTGCCCGAAGTCGCGCCGTTGCCGGTGTTTTTGACCGATGTGTGCATGGTGCTGTCCGGCCAGAGTGTTTCGGCAAATTGCCGTAGACCCATATCGGCTTCATACGAAGTATGTTCCAGGATGCGTAATGCCTGTAGCTGAGTTAACGTAAGCGTTTGCATTCAATTGGTTTGGCGGGTCAGAATAAAAAACGGTAATAGGGCCTAACCGATAGCCCAGAGTAAGTCAATTGAGGGTTTACCCCCTGAGAAGCTGCCTGAAGGAATGCATTGTATATGATTTCCAATAGCGTCAGCACGTTTGTATCCACATTGTTCAGGTCTTTCCAGTGTGATAAGGGATGAGACTGAAAAGACCTGAACGAAGGCTAGAATGAGGTATTTGTAGGGGGTGGGGGGAAGCCGGGAGCGGATACACATTGATACATATAACAGCTTTCACTCTGACCGACAGCGATCCAGAACAAATAGATGGTTTCTACTGTACAAACCTGACACATCCCATTGGGCAGAGGAGTCGTTGAGGTTTGATGCTCCCTGCCCATGAACCGGGCTTGGCCTTCGAAAGGAACCGTTACAAGCGCCAGCAACAGGAAGGCTACCGTTCGGGTTGATAAAAACGTTCTGATTTTCTTCATGACATTACACCTTTTAAAATGATAACAAATTGAAAAAAAGCCGGTTAAAATAGCCCTCGTTGTACAGAAGCAAACCTTAACCAATTGACTGTCAAGGTAATGCTTTTAAGGCAATGCTAAAATAAAACAAATGATATTTTTATTACTATTACTCGTGGAGGTTCCGGCAGAAACCGGCCTGTTCAGGAACCGCACATTTCGCAAGCGTCCTTGTTTTCAAGGGAACACACCATCGCCGTGTAATCGGCATTGTCGGTCACTATGGCGGCATCCGATCCAACGGCCCGAAGGCTCTCGGCCGTCGGCACCAGCTCTTCAACCCGAGGAATTACCGGCTCTAACTGCAGTTCGCTCTGCTTTTCGACGGTGAACTTGACGGCATCAGCAGCGGCCTTCGTGCGCAGGTAGTACAGGCCGGTTTTAAGGCCCAGTTTCCAGGCCGTGAAGTGCATGGACGTGAGTTTGGCGAAGTTGGCGTTCTGAAGGTGAATATTCAGCGACTGAGACTGGCAGATAAAGGCTCCCCGGTCAGCCGCCATTTCCAGAATCGACTTTTGTTTAATCTCCCAGACTGTCCGGTATATCTCCTTGAGATGCTCCGGAATACTGGGAATCTGCTGCACCGACCCATTGGCCAGAATCAACTGGTTCTTCATCGAATCATTCCACAGGCCCAGACTCACCAGATCGCGTAACAGGTGTTTATTGACGACGATGAATTCGCCCGAAAGCACCCGCCGGGTGTAGATATTGGACGTGTACGGCTCAAAGCACTCATTATTGCCTAAAATCTGTGACGTAGAAGCGGTCGGCATCGGTGCCAGTAAAAGCGAGTTTCGAACCCCGTGCTGCTGAACGTCCTGCCGGAGTGTTTCCCAGTCCCATCGCCCCGACGCAGGAGTGTGGTCCCACATATCGAATTGAAAAATCCCCTTGGAAATCGGTGAACCATCCCATGTTTCATAAGGCCCTTCTTTTTTGGCCAGCTCCATACTGGCCGACATAGATGCGTAATAGATTGTCTCAAAAATTTCGGTATTCAGCTTTCTGGCTTCGGGGGAATCAAACGGCATCCGCAGCATGATAAAGGTGTCGGCCAGCCCCTGTACGCCCAATCCAATAGGCCGGTGCCGCAAATTGGAGCGTCTGGCCTCGGGAACGGGGTAGTAGTTGATGTCAATGATCCGGTTGAGGTTCAGGGTTGCTACGCGGGTCACCTCGGCCAGCTTCTGATGGTCAAAGGAGCCAACCCCATTCCGGTCATATACCACGTACTTGGGCAGAGCCAGCGATGCCAGATTGCAGACCGCTACTTCATCGGGGGCGGTATACTCGATGATCTCGGTACACAGGTTAGATGATTTGATGGTTCCCAGATTCTTCTGATTGGATTTGCCGTTGGCGGAATCCTTGAAGAGCATATACGGCGTACCCGTTTCGATCTGTGATTGCAGAATCTCAAACCATAGGTCCTGCGCCTTGACCACCTTCCGGGCGCGGCCTTCCCGTTCGTACAGGGCGTAGAGGGCTTCAAACGCTTCGCCATACACATCAGCCAGCCCTGGACATTCGTGGGGACACAGCAGACTCCAGTCTCCGTTGGCCTCCACCCGCTGCATGAACAGATCCGGAATCCACAGGGCATAGAACAGGTCCCGGGCGCGTAGCTCTTCCTTGCCGTTATTCTTTTTTAATTGAAGAAACTCGAAAATGTCAGCGTGCCAGGGTTCGAGATAAATGGCGAATGATCCCTTACGCTTACCTCCTCCCTGATCGACGTACCGGGCTGTATCATTGAACACCCGAAGCATCGGCACCAGCCCGTTCGAGGTGCCATTGGTTCCTTTAATGTAGGAGCCGGTTGCCCGGACATTATGAATACTCAGTCCGATTCCACCGGCAGACTGCGAAATTTTAGCCGTCTGTTTCAGTGTGTCATATATCCCCTCGATACTGTCGTCCTGCATCTGCAAGAGAAAACAGGAACTGAGCTGGGGTTTGGGCGTTCCGGCATTGAACAGCGTCGGGGTGGCATGGGTGAACCACCGCTCACTCAGCAGGTGATAGGTCTCGATAGCCGCATCAATATCCTGCATATGAATACCCAGAGCAACACGCATCAGCATGTGCTGGGGCCGCTCGGCCACTTTGCCATCGAGTTTGAGCAGATACGACTTCTCCAGCGTCTTGTAGCCAAAATAATCATACCCGAAATCCCGGTCGTAGATGATGGCCGAATCCAGCCGGTCCCTGTGCTGCATCGTGATCTGATACACCTCCTCGGAAATCAGCGAAGCGTCCTGACCCGTTCGCGGATCAATGTACCGGTAGAGCCGGTCTATCGTTTGACTAAAGGATTTGAGGGTGTCCTTGTGGAGATTGGATACCGCAATACGCGCAGCCAGCAACGCGTAATCGGGGTGCGTGGTGGTCAGGGATGCTGCCGTCTCTGCGGCCAGGTTATCCAGTTCGGTCGTCGTTACCCCCTCATAGAGACCTGAAATTACTTTCTGGGCAACTTCCAGAGGTTTGACAAACCGTTGATCCAGATTATAGGCCAGTTTGGTGATCCGTGCTGTGATCTTGTCAAAGATGACGGATTCCCTGCGGCCATCGCGTTTAACTACGTACATAATTCAGCTCAATTTTAGTAGTGCTTTAAAGAACGCTTAAATATACACATAAATCAGTCATTTTATGTTATCCAGTCTCCCGTAATACACCCGGCCTTCTGATGCGAAGGCCCATTCCCAATTCGTTGCTGCCGCCACTACACGCGATGGTCGGCTACCAGATCAATCCGTGCGTACCCGGCCAGTGCTTCATCGGTTGGGTAAAAAAACTGTATATCGACCTGAATGCCCTGCCACCGGGGTAGTTGGTCATTGGTCCTGAACCGGGCATGGTATCGTTCTGATCGCTTCAGGCTTGTTATCCGGCTTGAATAGGGCAAAATGACGGCTATATCAAGATCAGAGTCAGGTCGGGCCTGCCCCCGGGCATAGGACCCAACTATGGCGGCTCCCAACACGGTGTACCGGCGTAGACCGGCCTCTCTCAACCGCCCCCGTATCCAGCGAAGATCAGGTAAGAAAGTTGGTAAGGTACTGGTGTTTTCCATACAGGTCTCTTTGCTTGACGGCCTGGTCTACCGCCATTTCCTTCCCTGTAAAGATACCATAAAACAACTGTTTATATAATCTCAAGCCGCTGATAGTGAGCCTTTTATCTCCCTGTTGATTTGGCCCCTCCGGCCCAGGGCGGGGCCTTTTACTGAGCCTGAACCTTGATCTGTTGTTTGAGCCACTCGCTGGGCTGACTGTAGACGCAGGAACCTGTTGACAGGAATAGTTCAATCTGGTCGGGCGAGTGCGTTGGCCGGGCGTGAACGAGTGCATTCGGGTTCATCCATACCGGAATCATCCGCGATTGAGGGCTGTTGGGGTCGGGGTGTAGGTTCAGGGGAACAAGTCCTATACTGGCCAGCAACTTCCGGTGCAGCTCGGTGTTGGGTAAGTGAAGGGTGGAATTGTCGGGGTAGTCGAACACGAAAAAGCCCTGGGAATAATCCAGATAGCAGTACGGCATACAAGCCTCCAGAGGCAGGGTCTCATGCTTCCAAAGGTGAAACTTGTATGTGTCTGCCGTCGTCATTGAAACTGGTAGGTGAGGCCCTTAACCTGGCGGTATTGGGCGTACAGGGCGATACCCGTGAAAATCCACCAGCAAATTACCGGATTTATGGTCATGATCAAACCGGTCAGCAACAGGAATCGCCATCGCCGACGCAGGGCGTAAAAAACCGGCCAGACCAGCAGCGCCAGAGCAATGTAGAGGACAGGGTTGCCGGGTTTGCGGGAGGGCGCTGATTCGACCGGTTTTCCGTTGATCTGCTGCCAGATCGTCCGGTAGGATGGCTCTTCGACGCGACGGGTCGCTTCATAGCCAATCAACTGGACATACAGGAGCAGCCAGAAGCCATACCGGTACAACATGACTCCGATAAAGACAACAAGGCCTATCGTCGGTAGTAAGGGAAAGTCCATAGCGATGATAAGTTATAAGGGCTACCGGTCCCTCTACGAACCAACAGGTGGGTTTAGCAATCGGATAGTTGCCCTCAGAGTTTTTTTTGATTGAAACGGGTAAAATAATTGCAGATTCCAGAAAAAAGAGCCGAAGTTGTTGTATAGCCTCAAAATCGTGTCTACTTTTGACAACATAAAACAAATAATTTATTTTATGAAATCCCTGCTGAAAAAAATTTCACCGTTGCTGCTGCTTCTGGTCTGCCCTGCATGGGGGCAGATTGCCCCGGACTCCATTCAGGCTCAGGGGCTTGTTCACCTGCCCCGTTCGACGGTCATGAACTTCGCCCGGCGACTGACGGTAGCGGAAGAACTGAATCTGGCCACTAAAATGCTCGAAGAAGTCCGCATTCAGAATGCAACGGATACGACTGAAATTGGCAATGTTCTGGCCGTCCTGCGGGACGTAAACCGGTATCAGTTCCGGGCCGATAGTATCCAGCGCCAGGAACAGGAACAACGTCAGATTACCGATAGTATCCAACGGCTACAACAACAGGAAACCCTCAAACAGCAAAAAATTGCCGATACCTCCTCCGGAGGTGGCCTGTGGCTGTTGATGTTGGTACTGGCCTGCGGTGCTGCCGGTGCTTATTGGTACTTTTTTGTGTTCACAAAAAAATCCGGATCAGCACCCGTGCATTCAGCGGCTGATGCCTCTTCCCCTAACGATAATGCGCCGGCCCCCTGATCTATCAATTCGAGGCTAAAGAGAGAAAAACCATCCCAAAAAAGGCTGATATTCAGCCTTTTTTTTTACAGATGAATGCCATCAAGCGAAACCAGACAGCCCTGGATCAGGGGCAACGTATCGTCCTTGATGCGGTAGAAAATCCGTTTGCCTTCTTTGCGATAGGTGAGGATTTTCCGGTTGCGCATATTCACCATATGGTGCGATATTAAGGACTGCTCACCCGATAGCCGTTGCTGAATGTCGGTGACGCATTTCTCGCCTTCATGCAAGAGTATATATAGTATTCTTAACCGCACCGGATGGCCGAGCACATTCAGCTTGCTGGCAATATCCTCAATGTGTTCGGCTTGCTGGGGGGATTCTTTAATATAGGTTTCCAATGTAGTATCCAATTAAAGTAAGAAAAGATAAATATAACGATTTATCCTGTCAAATGTAACTACACTATTAGCTCATTTTGTTCCTGTTGATCCGCAATTAGTGGCGCAGCATCCATTACCGACCGGGGGAATTCGGACCGCTGGAAGAAACGGGGAAACTCGTCACGGTTTTTACCATCCCGGGAGTAGCCCAGTTCTTTGGCCAGATGGGTGCCGAACTGCTTGAAAAAAACGGGGATGCCCAGCGTGTCGAGAGCTTCCATCAGCTCGGTGATCCAGCTTAGTTCGCAGGGGCGGTAATGATAGGGAGAGGGTTCTTCAAAGCCGCTTTCCCCTCCGATGATCGCCCAGTGGATACCGGCCATTGCTTCCCGCAGAGGGGACGTGAGCAGGGCTTGTGCCGGAATTCGGTCAATGAGCGGTTCAAAGCTGATAAAGCGGACCTGCGCCGGAATCTGACTCAGGGTTTGAATCCGGTGCAGCTCGTCCGGACTTTCAACGGATACCCCGAGCCAAACATTGGGATAGCCGTCCTGCCAGTCAGGGGGCAGTTGACCCGCTGCGCGTTCAATGCGTTTGGTAGGTAGCTGATAGATCAGCCTGTCGCGGGTTTTCCAGACAATATCCCAGGCTTCCCCCCGCCACGCATCCGCCTGATGGTGAAAGAAATCGGAGTACGAAGGAGCAAAGACGAGCCGTTGGGTGAACGGCTCCTGCCCGGTTAGTTGCCTGTACCACGTCAGCGGTGCCTTAAATTTGGTGGAGGAACGAACGACCTGTTTGAATTTTTTCTTGAACCGGCCTGTCATTTCGCGCTCTGCATAGCAGAAAAAGCATCCCGGACTGACGTGATTACAGCCAGACCAGGGGTTCCAGGTGAACTCGCACCAAGAAATTTTCGAATTTTTTCCCATTGTATTAATAGTTTTTGTGTTGTAAATTGAATGGACAACTAATACCTTAATGTTGAATGGCACAAACAAGCGCTGGGGCTATTAAAACTGCCGCAAAGACTCTTGGCCTCACGGTTGAGAATTATCTTGAGCTGATTTCCGCAGGACAAAAGCGTTGTCGTAAGTGTAAAACATGGAAACCCGTCGAGGAATTTGGAAAAGATGTCAGCCGGGGGGACAAACGAAAAACATCCTGTTTGTCGTGCAACAGAGTTCAAGTCAAAAAGGAACGTATCTACGGTGTTTCTCACTTTAAGGGGCAAACTCATACGGCAGAGTCCAGGGCCAAAATGAGTAAGAGCCGAATCGGGAAACAGAGTAAGTATAAAGGCATAGCCAGAACGAAAGAGGTAAGAGAACGAATTAGTGAATCAGCACTGAAATCCACGAATCTTAAAAGAGGTCAAGGGCACTATGCTTACAAGAATGGTGCAAAGCAAAGGAACCTTGACCTTCGACGTTCGGTAGAATATAAGCAATGGCGAAGCCTTGTTTTTGAACGTGACCAATACACCTGTCAACATTGCGGGGATAAGCGGGGGGGTAACTTAAATGCTCATCATATAAAACCTTTCTCCACTCACCCGGAATTGCGACTTGATGTTGACAATGGAATTACGCTCTGTGAGCCATGCCATATCGTCGAACACCAAAAAGAAGAATAGGGACTGTTCTCAAATCATTTGGGCCATTGATTTTACGCATTTAAACTGCCATCACTTCCGGGGTCTTCGCATAAGGATCAGATTCACATCGGACAGGCTGATATACATGCGCTGGCATTCGTTGAGGGTGATTTCCCCTTCATTCCATTCATTAGGTGCTGTCGCATTCGGGTACACCACGTAATACCGGAATTGGTTTCCTTCCACTTTGTAGTACAGTTCAGGAACGACCGGGGGAAAGCCAGGTTTAATGGGGGGCGGCTGATGCAGGGTATGGTAGGGGTCAAGCATTCTGCCATTGGCCCGTAGGATCAGTACGCCTACGCGTCCGACCCCACCCTTTTTAAAGGTGAGGTTCCAGGCTCCGACAATATTTTGAAATGGCCTGCCGGGTTCACAGCCCTTTTCCGATCCGCAGGAAAGAAGAGCGGTCAGCAGCGTCAACCCGGTGAGGGTCCGGACTACGGCACCCCGGAGAATACGGTATTGTATTTGCATGATATAGTTCGGAAAAATGGTTTACGCACAGAGGGGGACGAGTGGTTTGGTCTGGTTGGGGCTGGTTCGGACAACGGGTGGGATAGTCGGCTCCGGCTGTCCGGCAAAGCCCCGGTAGAGGGCTTCGATTAGCCGTTGCTGAACCAGGGGGGAGACCGAGTTGCCGATGCCTTTTTTGGCATCAGTCAGGGTTCCGGGCAGGGCATAGGTCTCCGGAAAGCCCTGAATACGGAGCAGTTCCACAATCATCAGTCCCCGGTAATGAAGATCGTGAATGCCCATCGTTCGCATATGCTCCCGAATGGCCACCATTGTTTCGGAATCCCCGGCCTGCACCGTCCAGTACGGCGAATCGACGGGTTTGGCATCAGCCCCCAGGGCCGAGATCAGGTTGAATTTTGGATTGGTCGTGAGCGTTCCCGCTGGCACATGAAGTCCCTGATGGTTATAGGCGGTATTGTAATCCTTGTCGAGCCACTGAACGCACGTAACCAGATGATGCTTGGGGCTCGTGGTCAGGGTGCCTGCCGGAACGTCGATAGGCTGATGATTATGGGAACCGTTGTACTGTTTGTCGAGCCACTGCACCTCAAAGGGAGTGATCAGGGATAACCGGTCCTTGGTGGTCAGTGTAGCCTCCGGTCGATCCAGCCCACGCACATTAGCGTCGGTTCCGTAGTAGGCCATCAGGTACGGCTCCCGGGCGTATTTCCGGAGTCCCGCCAGAATGCGGCGAAGTGTCCGTTCTTTCAACGGTCGTTTACCCTTGTAGCGGTGCCGCTCAAAGATGCTGATACCGGTCTTCCTTAATTCCAGCACTTCCCGGACCGGCTTGTAGGCTGGCATCGCACCAAACAGTTCTGTTTGGGCAGCGGGAAGGTGGGTGGGCTGGGGCCAGCAGATCGGCATATGCCTGCGCACGAAGGCAATGAACAGCCGGTCACGTGAGGTATAGGCTCCGAAAGCGGCTGCGTTCAGCATCCGGTAGTCGTGGTGGTAGCCATACGAGTCCATCTTGTCGAGCCACGGGACAAAATAGGTACCTTCCAGGGCTTTGATGGGCTGGTCGTCCTCGTCGGTTGGCCCCCAAAGGGTAAACTCCTGAACATTTTCAATGGTCACCATGTCCGGCCTGATGCACTCGATATAGCGGTACAGCTCCCAGGCCAGCGTCCGGCTGTCCGCGTTTTTGCGCTTGCCGCCTTTGGCGCGGGTATGCTGGGTGCAGTCGAGGGATGCGTGAAGGCAGATGATCGCTCCCGCGTCGTTCCGCCGGATCGTGCTGACCTGCTCTTGAATGGGTTGAATGTTGGCGTACCGGATGTCTTCCTGGGTGTGAATGCAGTTGGGGTGATTGGCCGCGTGGATACGAATCATGTCTGGGCTGTGATTGACACAGTAGATCACTTCCACAATGGGTTGGCCCTGTTCATCCCGGGCGTTACTGGCCCCCAGCGTACTGCCACCGAGGCCACAAAACAAATCAATCAGATATATCATGGGTGAAAAGGGGAGAGGGTTAGAACAGGGAGAGTTGCAGTCCTGCCGAAGGGGTACATTCTTGGGCTACCGGTTCCGACCGGGGTCGTTTGGTCTCCGCGATGGCGAGTAATTCATCATATCGGGCCAGCACTTCATCAGCCGTCGTGTACAACACCGGAAGATCCAGCAGTGCGCCCACCTTTCGGCGTATGTCGGCCAGCAATCCAGCTTCTTCCCGGCTGGGTCTGATCGTTGGCCAGCCTTTGCTGTACAACAAATGCTTTGGAATCTGCCTTTCGAGGGCTTCCCGCTCAGCGGCTTTTTGTTTGGCCAGTGCGACTCCTTGCCGCTGTGCCTGGGTCAACAGGTGTGGTGCCGTGTCCGCCAGCCAGTGGGCCGACTGAAAACCAAAGCTGGAGCTGATTTCGAGGTCTACCATTTCCCGGTAGATGTCCTGATTATCGGGGCAGTTGGAAGAAGCCAGCAGGTCCGCCTGTTTGGCCATCATACAGAAGGCACAGGAGACCCGGGACGATCTATACACCGTATAGGCTTCGTGAATGGGCAAAGAGAAGCGCTTGTGGGCTTCCCAAACCTGGTCTAATTTCCAGCTAAAGACGGAATTCCATTCAATACCCCTTGTTCCTTTGGAAAGAGAAGTCAGGGCGGGTTGTTCTTTGCTGACGGGTTTTTTTGCCCGGTCGGGGGATTCCTGACCCCGAACGCCGGTCACATTGAGAATCGTTTGACCCGGAAACCGTTTTTTAAGGTAGCGGCAAATGATCTGGGTTTTAAGCTCTGAGGTACAGAACCGCATATCCGGAGTTGACCACGGCAGAATCAGCTTGACACATTCCAGATTGATATAGCGGTTGACATTATTTTGCCAACGGGTTTGCCAACGCTCCATCAGGTCGCCTACTTCGCGCCGAACAACCACCAACTCCACGCCAAGCTGATCGGCTACCTGTTGGCAAATCGGGAGCGAACTTTTCCATTCTACGCTCCCAAGGTCTGCATGAATCAGCACGATTTCGCCCCCGTACCCCAGCTTTCGCAGGGCCGTCACCGTCTGGTGGGCGGCAATAGTGGAGTCTTTGCCGCCACTTACACCAATCGCTACGGGTGAATTCTGATCCAGTGCGGCCTGAACCTCGTCGGTAATATCAATGCCCGGCAGGATTATTTCTTCGGGTTCTGAAAGTAGGGTGGCTTGCATACTGTCTTCGTTCACCGATTTACGCCCCGGTAGTGGCATTTTTTGATTGAAAAAAGGTTAGACTGCCTGGTTAGCGTTAGAGAACCAGTAGCGGAGCGTCGGTTTCCTCATGACAGACTGGCCAGGAAACCCCCTTCTTTAGAGGGGTCGGTACGCCGAAGCGGAGGAATGGCCTTTGTTCCTCTTGTTTGGTGAATGATTGAAGAATACGCATAGCCATCGCCCCGTTGCAGAAGGGTTAACCTCTTGGGATGAATCCCCTGGAGTAGGTCCTTGCCTGTCCGTAGGTTGAAACTGGGCGTGTGTCGAATGGCGATGCGGCCAACGTGTCGGCCCTTGTTTTTGCCCGTTGGCACCTCGGCCCGGACCAGATCACCCGTCTGCCAGCCCATAAACGCTTTGGCTCGGGGGGCGTGGCGGTTGGGGAACCCATAGCGATCCGTGCGGCACCGCTGGCGGCATCCCTGCCCAAAGGCGGTAATGAGTAGGACTTCCTGCCGATCAACAATGAAGACACTGGCCCCCGACTCGCCTACACAGGCCGCATCTGTCCAGTGGGCTTTGGGGTAGCCCTGACGGGTGCGGTTGAACTTAGTTCGGCCTCCGCTTCCTGTTTCGATGGGTAGGCCCAATTGACGCAACTCTTCTACGATCCGATACCGGGTGGCATTGACAGCGGCAGCATCGGCCAAGGGCCGGGCGGCTTTGGCCGTAAGCTGAGGGTGTCCGAACTCGGCGGCTGTGCGACTCCCTTTCTTCTGGTTGCAGGGCTGACAGGCCAGCGTCAGATTCGTGATACTGTCGGAACCGCCCCGGCTTCTGGGGTGCATGTGTTCGATCTGCAAGGGCACATCCTTTTTGCCACAGTAGGCACACTGGCGGTTCCATTTCTCCAACAGGTACTCCCGCACCTCGTAGCCGAAAAGCGTACCCTGCTGGTATTCGACCCCTTCGATCTCAGGGTTCCGTAGCTGCTGGGTATCGAAGCGTACCCGCTCGACGGATAGGTCCGAAACGGGTGCCAATCGGGTTAACCTCTTAGTCCACGTCTGTACGTTCAGGACGCGGCTGAGAGTTGAAGGGGGTATCCAGCCGGTAGGTCTGGTTCGATTGAGAAAACGGGGTTTGCGGTAACGGACGGTCCGCCGCGCGGTTTTTCGGTTGCGTCGGCCCCGGCGCAAAGCGCGTCGGCTTTCCAGACTGGCCCGAATGGCCTCCCCCCGGTGGGGCAGTTCAGCGGCCCAGACCACGCGGTTTCCTTGCTTGCCGGTCAGAACAACAGCCATGCCGGTGGTCTGACTGCCCGGGTCGATTTTGAGGGCCAATGGCTGCGTACCGTCCGTAGTGGACTGTCGCAGGATGATGGTAAATGGGTAGCGACGGAACACAGCTGCTTTGCCCTCGCGCATGAGTTCTCTGGCTCTGGCCTGGTGGCAGGGCATGAGCGGGGTTTTGTCGGTAGCCAATACAAAGACTCGGTTCTGCATAGATCAATTACTTAACGGTTCTCCCCGTGAGGGGGTAAAGTGTGCCTCGACAAGGTTATAGCGGCTTGTTGGGAACCGAACACTGGCTTTTCCCGATAGCCTGTTTAATCCGGTTCGATAGAGCGGGGGGCTGGCAACGCACCCTCCGACGGTCCGATTTCTATGGTTTATGCAAGTGGTGACACATAATTTTTGTCATATTTTTCGCCCCTTGCTACCACCGCGTATACCCGATGGATAAGCTTATTGCGAACCGCGTTTAGGACGAGCATTTTGTTCTTGCCTTCCTTGACTTTGCGGTGATAGTAATCCTGCAATTCGCCCTTTGCTCGGATGGCCGCCATCGCACCTAGGTGAAACAATGATTTG
The DNA here is from genome assembly GCF_057652235.1 of Arsenicibacter sp. R0_47. Taxonomy (NCBI): domain Bacteria; kingdom Pseudomonadati; phylum Bacteroidota; class Cytophagia; order Cytophagales; family Spirosomataceae; genus Arsenicibacter; species Arsenicibacter sp. R0_47. Next base: position 19,371 of record NZ_JBYFCJ010000046.1, read on the forward strand.
AGCCGTTTACGGGCATGTTGACTCACTCCAGGACGACCTCGGACACTACTCCCTGATTGGTAGTTAAAGGGGGCAACGCCGGCATGACAGGCCATTTTCTTCGGTTCGGTAATAGTCTTCATTTCGTTAGTGGCGATGACGATCTCAGTAGCCGTGGCCATACCGATACCAGGAACCGACATCATCAACTCAAAAAGTTGACTCAGGTGCGGATCAGCTACAATGAGTGCATCAATGGCTTTATCAACTGCTTTTCGGTCTTTCTCCAGAGCAGTCAGTGAAGCCTGGCAACTTTTAGTCAGTTGTTTATGTAGAGTTGGATCAATAAAGCTCTGCTGTTCTGTCAGAGAACCAGCCAATTGAGTGTAGACACTAATAAGTCGCTGACGAGCAGCACTTAATAAAGCTAACTTTTGAACTACCTGACGTGGTGGCTCCCACAAACGAAGCTGATCACAGAAGCGAAAAGCATACTCAGCAATGCGTTGGGCATCAATTGACAGGGCCGCCTGGCGGTCGGTCTTTCCGCGTTGGAGGCCGCGCCACGGGGCGCCCCGCTGATTTTTTGATCTGTAACGAAGATTCTAACCAAATAGGGAAGCGAAGTTTATGGAGAAAATCAAGGAGGTGGGCATTGTAGTCGGATAGGTCAGGAGCCTTGCGACTCCCTTCCCTCCTCAGAACCGGACTTGTGCCTTCTCGACACATCCGGCTCAAGCAGATGACAACCGGCTCAGGGTTTCTTGCTTAGGTTTTGTTGTGGCTGCGAATGCCTTGGAATGGATTTGTTGATGGCAGGTCACATGAACTAACCGCAGATTGGAATAGGCATCACTACCTCCTTCCTGCTTCGGCTTGACATGATGAACATGCAACGCTTCATCCGTGAACAGACTCGTTTTGCAGACTGGACATTGGTAATTCTGTCGTCGGGCGATCCGTTGCTTGCTGGGTATTAACTCGGCTGCCTTTCGCTGGGTGCGTTTCTGCCAGTACACCCGCAAACTCGGATCGTCTGGAGAAGCCGTATGCTCAATCAGGATATGCCGTTGGATGGGTGTCCAGACAAACTTCTGAAGTGCCATGCCCGTTTGCTTATCCCCAAACACCCACTTATCCTGTCGATCCAGATTGAGCCTTCCCCAGTACTTGTTCTGTTTCCAGACGTAGTTTTTACGAGGATGCATCCGACGAACGTATCGTACCTGACGGTCAAACATCCAGCGATCCAACTTAGTGAAGGTCTCATAAGCTACCCCTATCCGAAAGTAGTTCGACCAGCCCCGAATGATGGGATTGAGTCGTTTGACAATCACTTCCACCCGCTGGGTTTTCAACGCTAACCACTCGGCTCGCAGTCGATTCCGAAGTTTCTGTACGGATGCCTTACCAGGTTTGATGAGCGCTTTCCATCCCGTGCGCGTGTTACGACTTGGGTACTGACGTACATTGAAGCCAAGAAAGTCGAATCCATCTTTCAGATGAACAACACGGGTTTTCTCCTCGGATAGCTGTAATCCTCGTTCTGCCAGCCAGTCTCTGAGCAGCAGTATGGTTTGTTGGGCCTCTTCCTGAGTCGAGCAAAAGACCACAAAATCATCGGCGTACCGTACTACCCGGCGCGGTCCGCACGTTTGGGTACGCCCCCCTCCGTATTGGTAGCTCATACCCATAGCCTCCTCTAATCCGTGAAGGGCAATGTTGGCCAATAATGGCGAACAGCTACCCCCTTGCGGAGTACCTGAGTCAGTCGGGTAGAACACATTTGCTTCCAGATAGCCTGCTTTTAGCCATTGTTCCAGCAGACCTTTGGCGGGGAAACGACCGATTCGCTTTAGTAGAAACGAGTGGTCGATGTGATCAAAAGCACCTTTGATGTCCGCATCGACAACCCACTTTCGTCGGCTATCGGGTCGGGCATAGCGAAAGATGCGCTCAATGGCATCATGACAGCTCCGTCCGGGTCGAAACCCGTAACTACTGGCTTCAAATTTGGCTTCCCATTCCGGCTCTAAAGCCTGTACCACCATTGTTTGTAAGCATCTGTCCCCGATAACAGGAATACCTAACGGCCTTTGCTTTGCATTGGCCTTAGGTATGTACACCCGACGGGTAGGTTTGGCTTTCCAGGGTTGGTGTTGCCTTAGTTCCTCCACCAGATTTTGGCGTTCTGTAGCCGTTCTGACCACCACCTGATCCACCCCCGGCGTGTCCTTACCCGAGTTGAGTTGGGTAATCCGGCGGACACTCGTCACTCGGTTGGCGTAACTTCGCAGCATTAACTTTTGCAAGGAACGTACCTTTTTATGGTTCCCTTCCTGAGCCGCCCGAAAGATGCGGGAGCGTAGATTTTTGACCAACCGAAATGCCTTCTGCCAATCAATGGCATGCCAGTCGGTTGGTCCAATGAGTCGGTTTGCTTCCTGATGAGGGTGCATCGAACTAAGCTCCTTGTTCAAAATCTGTTCTTCCGTCTTTAGGGTCATCCACCAGACCCACGTCAGCCCCCTTTCAAGGTGGGTATTGCCCTATCCGGCCGGTTATGAATTCCCGTTGCCTTTCGGCTTGCCGACTTTCGCTTCTTGGGTCTTCCTGTTCCCACTGAAGAGTTATGCCTTTCCTCGCAGTCAGGCCTACTGTAGCTTTCGATACAGACTTCATTGGGGTTACCACGTTCCACACGTCTGAGATACGACCGGGTGGGGTGCCTCCTTTATGGCGGGGACTAGGGTGCTCCCCATTCGTCGGCATCGCCGAATGTTCCTGTTTGTCCCATCATTACCGTATCAATCCTTGTTTCGGTAACCAACACTGACGCCACCTCATCAGAGGTTCATTCTCATTCACCCTTTCGGTCTTCCTCTGGCCCGATTTGGATCAAGGATTGACTCGCATCTTAGGCTTTACCCGCTTGCAACAGACCTCACCGTTACCAGTGACGCCCCTACGGGTTGAGGATCGGTTCGAGCACTAACCGAATGGATCACTTCCATACTCAAAACGTGCAGCTTCGTGTCGCACAATGCCAGTATGCTCCATACAGAAAATAGCTTGTTGCGGATTCCAGTTGGGGAGTGTTTTCAAAAGCCGCAAGGCGGTCTTAATGCCCGCGATGGTGTTAGGAGTGCTGGTTTGGAACACTACCTTTTTGCTGTCATAAACAGCCCAGTCCAGAGTCGCCTTAGCAATATCGATACCAATAAAATAGCGAATGTCCATGATGCATTGTATTTTAGAGTTGCTGAAAGTCTACTTGTTTTGTGCTCAATACCTTGCTAACGGGCCTATTATCCCACATTTCTATTCGAGTCCGGCAAGTAGAGACAGAGCAGGTCCTAAATTGGACCATAGGCCACGAACCTTGCCGCGCGATAGGGTAGCCTGCTCTGTTTTTCTTTCATCGGCAAGCTACCCAAATCTTGGATTCTTACCAGTCCTCAAATCTAAAGGCGGTATCGTGACCGCTATAACGTAGCCCTGATAAGGGCTGAGTCTGGTCAGCAAGGCTCTTTCACAAGCCTACCCCCTTTAGGGGGTGGGTAGCTGACGGGTTAAAGATACGACAATAAAAGACCTGATTTATCCGCTCATATAGCTACACCGACCTTTATTCCCCCTGTTGATTCTCAGGCATTTTTTCGCCGGTTTCGCCCGACAGCAAAATCTCCCAGAAGGCCCGGGGCAGACAGATATTCGCCACCGGAAGTGCCCGTTTGAACAGGGGGGCAATATCAGCAGGGGTGTACCCGGCCCGTAAACAGCCGATCTTAGTGGTCAGAAAGCGCGTTTGAGGATGGATGATGGCGTAGTCAATATACCCGTCTACATAGGTCTGAATGCGGTTCAGGGGTAAAGAAACCCGCAGGTCGCGCGGTTTGGTGGGTATACCAAAGGTCTGCCCCATCGGGCCGTACCCCTGGCCCCGGATCGCACCGTTGGCTTTGGCAAACAGGGCTGCACCCGTCTCGTGGATACCCGCTTCGTTCGCGCCAAACACATAGCAGTCGCCAGGTTGGAGCCGGGTAATCCATTCGGGAGAAATCCGGTTAATGGGGATGATTTGCATATACATTCGGTTTTTCTGTTCGATAAAATTAATGATTTATGAATGGAGCAACAACCGCTTTTTCCGGCACATTAAGCTTTATTGACCCGGTTGATTCCATTGCGTTCATGGCGACAAATGGCTATCTTTGGTACGGGAAATATTTTACATTAAAGCTGGGAACGCGGTCAAAGTATTATCAGCTACGGAGTTTCCCGGTCATCGACTGATCTGCTCTCTCCGGAGAGCTTTTTTTTTGCCCCTGGGGCGACGGCTGGCCTCCATCAGGGGGCATTTTCCAGTCCCCAGTCATTGTGCATCAGTTCCCCCAGCCGGTTGGCCCTGACCTTAATCAGGACTGTATCGTCCAGGCTGGTGATAAGTCTCAAGGCCCTGACCCGGGTTTCAAGACTATCTTCACTTAGGGTGGCACTGGCATGGTGCCGCAGATGGAGGACGTGGCTATGGAGCTTCTGCACCCGGTAGAGGTAGGGAGAAAGTGCCTGTATGGTGCCCTGTTGGAGACAACGATCAACCTCGTGGGGTGCCCTGCCGACCACGACCAGATCGTTGGGCTGAAGCGTATACAGCAGACCACTACCATCCAAGAGGCTGGTGAGGACCACCGACTCGCCCCGCAGCTTACGCTGAAATGCTTCCCAGACGGAAACAACCTTAAAAAACAGTGTCCCGTCCGGATGCCGGTAGATCGCAGCATGATGGTTACCCGAAGCCCGAACATGCCTGGGAGCCTGACCTGGCTGGCCGGGCAAGGGAAAGACATGCTGGATGAAGCTCCGGCACCGTACCGAACGAATCGGGACCGCTCCCGTATCATCGGTAAAAACCGGATGTTCGGTCAGGTGGCCAAAGGCTCCTTTGGGATCATCGTCATATCGGGCCAGGTGGTCTGCCACCCGGTTCCGGATGGCTGGGTCAACAATGGATGATACCTTACCAAAAGAAGCATCGAGCGGGTAGCGAAGCACAACTGTCGCTGCCGCATGGGGCGAACCCTCGGGAGGCCGGATGGTGCCGAAGCGGGTCTCGCCATGAAGCTCCCCCCTGGGTGTAATTTCTACCTGCCCCGTCGCCGGATTTCGTCGTTTTCCAAACAGCCGCCGGCCAACTTTATAGCTCACCACCGTAGTGGCAAGCCGTTCTTGCAGGTCGGCGAGTAGGCCGGGCCAGGGCAGGGGTATGGCGGGTTTTTCCCGCCTGCTCAGGATCTGGGCGATGTCGGGCGTCAGGCAGGCGACCAGGAGGGCTTCCACGGCAAAGCGCCGGTTGTCATAATCGGGGGCATGGCGGTTCAGATACTCCTGAAGACCCTACCGTGTGGGGGTGAACTGGTCGCGCTCCCAGGTCATGATATTGGCCAGGGGCGATAGCGCGTTCCAGTGCTTGCGCAGGCGACGCGTCTGGGAAGGATAGGTTTGTTCGATGGTACAGCCCAGACGGGCCAGTTTTTGCAGCAAGGTTCTGGTTACGGTATTCTCATGCCGCTCCCAGGTGGCATACACCGTTCGAATGTCGTCGGCAGTGGTCATCAGTTTCCATTTGGCGGGTGAAATCAGTCTGCGCCCGTACAGCTCATGGCAGCGGTTCAGGTATGCCGCCCGGTCGGTCCTTGATCGACGATCAAAGTAGGCCATGATGGATATACACTTCAGCCATGAGCTGGCCTTCCGGGTGGTCAGTATCCGGTTATTGAGGCTGTGATCCTCGTTGGCAGGGTTGGGCTGAATGGGGTGCAGGGGATAGTCCCTGGTTTCCAGTACCGATTGTACAGGCAGGGGTTCCCCTGTCAGCAAATCGACGCCCGCCTGCTGAAGATACACCAGGGTTCGTCCGAACAGGTCCGCAGGGGGGTGATCGATGGAAAAATGTTGCCGGAGAAACTGACGGACACGCTCGTTTTCGTTCCGGTTTTTCTGGAGTTGTTCGCGGTATTGCTGCCGTTTTGCCGCCGGATGGCGAAACTCGGTTGCCAGTTGAATACGCAGCACATCAGGAGGGCCATAGCCCGGGTGGTGAAGGATCGTCCGAAGCAGGTTTAGGGCCTGATTGAATACTTTTTCGATAACCGGATTGCCCAGTTCGTTGGGCCGGAACAGCGACAGTCCATCGTTATGGGCTTCAGCCGGTTTCTGTTGCGACTGCCCCGACGGAGCGTACCCAACTTGCCGGATGGCTTCTTCGACGGTAGCCCCTTCCAGCATTGACGGCAGTAAGCGCCGGATCGCCCGGCTGGAGAGGTGACTTCGCCGTTTGGAAAAGGTTATGCCCGCGAGTCGGCTCGACAGCGACTCCGGAAAGCCGAAATGACGGCTAAGGGTCTGAACCAGGGTTGGACTCCCGGCATTGGCGTAAAGCACATGCCAGAGCGCAAATAAACCGTTCTGCTCATCCAGAGCGATCCGTCCGTCAGGATTTATCCGGTAGTGGAGTTGAAAAGCGGATTGATAGGGCTTCAGCCGGGCTGTAATACCCCGTCCCCGGGTGCCGCTGGCGTTGACCCATTCCCGCAGAACTGCGTACAGGACGCTGCCCGTTTCATTGCCCTTCAGTCGCTCGAAGCTGGATTCATAGGCATACGGGTCCAGGTCAAGGGTGTCCAGTATTCCGTTTCGGTTGAGCGTGTCAGTCTGCGCCAGTACTGTCAGAAGCTGTTCCCGTTCCTCACGACGCAGCGGCCTGACTTCCCCTGTTTTGAGTTCGATCAGCGTAAGCTTGCTGAGTTGAGTGGCCGTTTTAAAAAGGCCGTAGAGCGGGTTGCTGGCCGGCGTTGCCAGGTGGTGGTGTTCAAACCGGCAGGGGCGCTCCCAAGGGGGGCGGGGTTTGGGAGGGCGTTGGTAATACAGCGTCTGGTCGGCAAGCTGCATTTTCAGCTCATCGGTCAGGAGGTGGGGGTAGGCCCGTTGGTGGGTGGCCCAGATGATTTCAAATTCAGCTCGGTGGGTGTGCCGGTAAAACCGAAGGCTTTTGGGCGCAAAGTGCGGCTCGGCCTGCATCCGCCTGCTGATGTACTGGCCAATAGTTAAACCCTCCTCCTGTAAGGCCTGCTCGTTCTGCTCCAGATGCCGGTATAAGGTGCCGTTGGTGGGTTTAGTGTCGGTGGCGGGGAGAAAGCCCCGTTTCCGGCTTACATGCTGCATGACCCGTGCCAGATGGGGAAGGGGAAGAATGTCGGTGGCGGCTCTGGCGCGTAACGACCACAGTTCCACCCCCGAAAGGGTTGTGACATCCGCAGAGGGAGTCAGGCCACTATCGGCCAGCAGTTTATTCACTTGATTCCGCCGGGCTTTGTAGCGCCGGTACTGAACCCGCAGGTTTCGGCGGATGCGACGGTGGCGGTAGGAGCTAAGGGAACGGCCCAGCCGGAAATCAATGGCATCATCGGTCGGCAGGGGAACCATGCGGGCTCCCAGACCGGCTATTTCACCGGCCTGCCCCCGCCCGGACGTTTCTATCCAGGCGTAGCCGATTTGTTGAATGCCGATATACAGTCCAAGTACGCTTGACATGGTAAAAAAGGGTTAGTATCCGGTCGGGGAAGTGCGATAAAGGAACCCGGCCAGTAGACCGTGCCGGGCTTGTATTGACCTGTTTAATTCGTTATAAGTAATCCTTGAGAATTAGTTTGCATTAAACTTGCTGAAGCTGATGGTTAGCCATTTGCCCACGTTGGCTAAACA
>NZ_JBYFCJ010000047.1:0-26785 GCF_057652235.1 Arsenicibacter sp. R0_47
TTAGGATGCATCCATATTGCACAAGATACCGTTCTTCCTGGTTTTGTACAACAATGCAAAACTAAGGGTTATCGCTCACAATAAGCGAGCGATACAAATAAGACAGGCCTTCCGGCCTGAAAGCAGTCTTTTCTCAAAATAAGCCACGGACGCGAGCGGTCGACTGTCAAGAGGGCGTCTAATTAAAAACTCCCCCGCATACCGGCCATTAACCTGCTACAAATAAGACGCTGGTCGGAGACCGGCTAACGCATGGGCGTAGTTTATACTATACCCAACGGGGAAGGACCTGAAGTCATCAGAGCATCACTCACTGACTGATCTGACACCGCCGGTAATTCGTCGGCGTATTGTTATAATACCGCTTGAAAAGCTTGTTCAGGTGACACACATCCGAAAACCCGAACTCATCGGCGATCTGAGATACGGTCATGCTGCTGAGCGTAAGCCGCGTTTCGACCAGCCGTAGTTTATGCCGGATAATGTACTGCTGGATGGACTCACCGGCGTGCTTCTTGAATATGGCCCCCAGATGCCCCGGCGAATAGTTGAAAACATCCGCCATTTTCTCAATGCGCAGGTTGTCCGGTTCGGTAATGTGCTGAGACACATACCCGATCATGCGCCTGATCAGCAATGATGAGGATTGGGGGGCGGCCACAGGAGCTGGCTGTGTCAGCAGCCGGTCGAGCAGGCTGAGTACCGTGGTCATCAACAGGTTAATAACGGGGTTTGGCCCTGTGTCAGGTGATGACAGCATTTCGGCCAGCACAATGTCGGCCAGGGCCATAATATGGCGCTGGCTTGCCGGATTAGCCGTAATCGGGCAGGACTGAGGCGATTGCCGGCTACTGAGGTTAAGCCACTGCTGGCCACAGAGGTGCATCAGGCCCGCCAGATATACCGGTGTAAACGCCAGCTGTAGCCACTGCGTATGCTGTTGTGCTTCCAGACTGTATCGATCTTCCGGAAAAAGCAGGAAAATATCCCCTGCCTGATACGCAAGCCGGCAATCATTGATCCGATGGTGCCCTTTCCCTGTTTTGATCAGCAGCAACACATACTGCGTAGGCCCGTGGCGGCGTGTTGCTCCGCAGGGCAGTTCCTGTTGCCGGATAGAAAGCGGCTCATTTGAGGTTGAGTCAAACATGGTTTCCTGGTTTATGGACGTTAAGCAACACTACATTCCCTACTGTACGATAACGGTGCCAACCTGTAGGTTACCATGTTTTTATTTTATATTATGTTGATAATCAATGCATTGATTTTGAGTAGCAGCATTTTGTGAACTCCAAAATACCGGAACCTCCAATATATTGGAGGCTTGTCATGGAGTCAGCGGCAGGTTGTATCTTTACAGAACAGACGCAATCTGAACAACCGTTATGAACACTCTTCCCGAATCGCCGGCCCTGCCTTCTCTGTTAATTGTTGAGGATGAATTTCTGATTGCGCATGATCTCCGGCGCATGCTGACGAAGGCCGGTTATCAGGTGGTTGGCCTGGCAGGTTCGGTAGCGGAAGCACAGGCGATCATCGGCGAACAGCGGCCCGACATTGTGCTACTGGATATTTTCCTGTCCGGCGATCAGACCGGGATCGATCTGGCGCATTGGCTGAACCGGCTGGGTATTCCGTTTGTGTATCTTTCGGCCAACCTGACGAATGATGTGCTCGAAGCGGCCAGGGTGACGCAGCCGTTTGGCTTTCTGACCAAACCCTTCCGGGAAAAAGATGTGCTGACAACGCTCGACATTGCGCGCTATCGCCACGCGCATTCGGAGGAAACCAAACTCCGGCAGCAGCAAACCATTCAGATTGCGGTAAATAATGCCATTGTGAGCATTCAGGACCGTGAGGCCCTGTGTCTGGCCATTGCGCGGCAGATTAACCAGCTGGTGCCGTTTAGTTATCTGAACCTGCGGATTGGCCTGCCGGATGAGTCGTCATTTTACTGGCTCATGCTGGAAAAATACGCCGACGATACTTTCGGGCGGGTGAACCTGACAGCGTTGCTGCAAAACGAACCCGACGAACAACTGTTTGATCGACTCGACCGTGAGGCCCCCGACCGCCTTGGTGAGCTGAAGGGTGTTTTTACCGGCGATGCGTTCGATCAGCTGTGCGAAACCTACATTACGGCCCGGTCGTGCCGGGATAATTTCGGGGTCGGGTCGCTGGCACTTTTTCCGGTACAGCTAAAGCGCAATTCGCTGACGACCATTATTCTGTCTAAAACGGACGCCGGTGGGTTTACCAGTCACGATTATCAAGCTGTTAATTTAATCATTCCGCAGATTGCGCTGGCGCTGGAAAATCTGCTGGCTTACGAGGAGCTGGAGGCCCGCCGTCAGATTAAGGCGGTCGAACTGGCCATTGTGCATGCGTTCCGGAATGGTATCAACCGCGACGCGGTGCTGGCCGAAGTGGCGCAGGCGATCAATGAGCTGATTCCGGTTGATCTGGTGGGTATGTATCAGCCGGCGACTGTCTCACAGACGGAAGAGGCAGACAGTATGGTCAAAAAGGAGAACGGTCTTTTTGTTGCCCATACCGGTCATGGACTACATACCCTGTTTACGGGTAATGAAGCAGCACAGGCCGGTCTGCGGCTGCTGCTCATGAAACCGGCGCTGCACGTTGGGTACCCGTTTGCAAATCCGGCGCTTCCGGAAGAGTTGTACCCCAAAGCCGGCGAGCTGCAATCATCGATGTATGTGCCGGTATTTATCAGGGATCAGCTGATTGCTTCGCTGGTACTGGGCAGTAAGGCACCGTTTGCCTTTACCTACAAAGACCTGCGTACGATGCAGGAACTCAGCGTGCAGATGGGACTGGCACTGGAAAACGTACAGGCATTTGAGCGGATCAAAACGCTGAGCGAACAGCTCGAACAGGAGAAAACCTACCTGACCGAAGAACTCAGGCGCAACCATAATTTCGGAGAATTTATTGGTGACAGCCCGGCCATGCAGGCGGTGTTTACCAATATCAGCCAGGTGGCGCCGACGGATGCCACGGTACTGATTATGGGGGAGACCGGTACCGGCAAAGAGCTGGTAGCGAGAGCCATTCATAACCTGTCGGCCCGGAAAGACCGCACCGTCGTGAAAATAAACTGTGCGGCACTGCCTGCCCAGCTGATTGAGTCAGAGCTGTTCGGGCATGAAAAAGGCAGTTTTACCGGCGCAACCGAAAAGCGGATCGGTAAGTTTGAGCTGGCCAATGGCGGCACGTTGTTTCTCGACGAAATCGGCGAACTGCCGCTCGAACTTCAGGCCAAGCTGTTGCGGGCCATTCAGGAAAAGGAAATTGAGCGGATTGGCGGAAAAGGCCCGATCCGGATTGATACCCGCATCATTGCCGCGACAAACCGGAATCTGCAACGGGAGGTGGCCGAAGGCCGCTTCCGGTCGGATCTGTACTACCGGCTGAATGTGTTCCCGATTCAGGTGCCCGCCCTGCGCGATCGTCCGGAAGACATTCGTCCGCTGGCCATTTATTTTCTGCGCCGGATCAGCAAAAAACTGGGCAAACCGCTGACGGGCATTGCCAACGATTCGCTGCTGCAGTTGCTGGCGTACCCGTGGCCGGGCAATATCCGCGAGCTGGAACATGTCCTGGAACGGGCCGCGATTCTATCGCCGCCGCCGACACTCCGGCTGGCTGAGCCCCTGTCGATAACCGCTTTGCCGAAACAGGTGGTCGTGCCTCAGCCGGTAGCCGGCGAAATCCAGCCGATTGACGAAACCATGCGGGCGGCGATTCTGGCGGCGCTGGAAAAATCGGGTAACCGGATACGCGGCAACGGCGGGGCGGCCGAACTGCTGAACCTTAAACCGACAACGCTCGAAGCCCGGATGAAGAAGCTGCATATTCATACCGGCAGGCGATGAGCAGAGGCTCAGGCCGCAGTAAACACGAGTTGAATCCGGACGCCGTTTTCGTTCCGGATCGTCAGTTTTCCGCCCAGTTGCTGACTCAGGCCGCGGATCATCAGCAGACCGAGGGTATTACTGCGGGCGGTGTCTAGGCCATCTGGAAAGCCGGTACCATTGTCACTGATCGTTAGCTGGCAGATTGCCGGACCAGGGGCGTTCAGCGTAACGCTGATCATGCCGGACGGCTGTTCGGGGAAGGCATATTTCAGTGAGTTCGTTACGGCTTCGTTGATAATGAGGCCAATCGGAATGGCCTGCGTCACGCTCAGGCTCACATCGTCGATATGGAGGTCGGTCTGAACGGATGTCCGGAGGCTGTAGGAACTCAGCAGATGGTCGGTCAGTTCGCGGACAAATTCCGGCATGTTCACCTGCGAGAGGCTGTCTGTCTGGTACAGTTTCTGGTGAATCAGGGCCATGGCATTCACCCGGTTCCGGCTGTCCATGATGGCGGTCAGCGCCTGCGGGTCTTCCAGAAAGTCAGCCTGCGCATTCAGCATGCTGATGATGATCTGCATGTTGTTTTTTACCCGGTGGTGAATTTCTTTCAGCATCCATTCCTTTTCGGTCAGCAGGTGTTCTTTTTCCTGTAAAATCTGCTCCAGCGAGCTGTTTTTCAGGTTAATTTCAATTTGCTTGGCTTCGAGCAGCCGGTTGCTGCGCTGTTTGAGCCGGTAGCGGTTAAAGAGCAGCGCCGACAGAAGAATCAGCAAGGCCGAACCGGCAATGATACTGTTTCGTTGCAGATCCTTCGCCCGGATGCGCGCCTGCTGGAGTTGGTTTTGCCGGGTCAGCAGCGCAATATCCTGTTCTTTTTTGCGGGTGTTGTAGCTGATTTCCAGATTGGCGATTTGCTGACTTTTCCGCTCATTAAAAATCGAGTCGCTGAGGGCTTTGTATTTCTGGTAGTGGGCAATGGCGGCGGGGTAATGCTGCTGTGCCGAGTCTACCTTAAACAGCTGCAGGTGCACACTGGGCGTTCCCCGCACATAACCCGCTTCTTTCAGCATATCCATTGCCCGCCCCAGGTAGTAGCGTGCCTGATCGTACTTCTGTACCTTGACGAAAAACGTACCGGTCTTGATGTGGGCAGCAATGGCGGCATTATCCAGCGGCGATTTTTTGGAGCGGGTTGCCAGCATTTTCAGGTAATAATATTCTGCCAGCCGGTTTTGTTTCAGGGCTGAATAACAGTCGGCCAATGTCATGTACACCTGCGACCATTCGCTTGAGGCGGGCGGCAGGGGATGTTGTCGCAGAATACGTTTATAAAACGTCAACGCGGCCTGCGGACTGTCATGTGCGATCAGCACACTGGTTATGCTGTGGGCAATGTTATGGACCATCATCGCGCTGTTATCGCGGGCAAACAGGTCAAGGGCTTTGTTGTAGTGCGTAAGGGCGGTCTGCCATTGCTTAAGTTCGTCGTATAAAACGCCCAGACTCAGATGGAAGCTGCTAAGGTATGTACTGTCTTTGCTGGCGGTAGCACTTTCCAGGGTAAGCAGCATGTATTTCAGCGCCTGACCGTAGTTGTTCAGGCTATTATGGTAAATGGAGGCAAGCAGATCGTAGGTGTAATGCAGGTTCGGGTAGTGAATGGAGCGGTACATGGCCAGCACCTGCATCAGTTCCTGTTCGGCCTGTGCCGGATGCCCCTGCAAGAGGTGCATATCGGCAATGTTTTTGAGCATATAGGCCTGATCAGCAACCTTCCCCGTCTGTTTGAACAAGCGCATGGCCTGCTCGTAGCAGCTTATTTTTTCAGGGAGCTCTTCCGCATTCCGGCCATAGACTTGCCCCAGATAATACCAGGTCGCTGCCTGCCGGCTCGGCATACGTTGCCGCACATAGTGAGCCAGTACCTGCCGGAGCAGGGTTTCGGCGGTTTTCCGGTCACCGCGGATACCTGCGAGCCGTCCCTGTGCACACAGGCTTTGTACCTGACCATCCGCGTAGCCAAGCGTGGTGCTCAGGCGGCTGGCCTGCCGGATATACTGTTCTGCGTCAACCGGATCAATTTCAAGCTCTTCGTACCGGGTAATCTGATCGTTGCTCAGCATCAGCAGCGCATCCACGCGGCTTCGTGTCTCACGCTTCAGCAGCAACGCCTGTTTCAGGCTGTCGAGCGTACGCGGCCGGAGCAGGGGAACCAGCGGTTCCGCCCTTGCGGCTGAGGCGATAAAGAGCAAACCGGTGATGAGAAAACAGAAGCGGATCATAAGCGTGGCCGGAAATGTCAGGCAGAACAAACAAAAATAAACAGCTGGCCGGGAATACGGTATGATAGTACGTAAAACAACAGCCACAGATACCGTTGCCGGACCTGTGGCTGGACCTGTAACCGAGTTGGTTCAGGTTAAAAAGAGTAAGTTGGTTATTTCAGATGAGCACGCAGCATCCACGCCGTTTTTTCGTGAGCACCCAGCAGACCGGTCACAAAATCGCCCGTACCGGCGTCCTTGTGCGCATCCTGAAACTCACTGATTGAGCCGCGTATAAAGGTGATAATGCTCTCGTGGTCGCTCAGCAGTTTTTTCAGCAGGCTGCGGCTGTCGTTACCGCCGTCTGCCTGTTCGCTGAGGTGGGTGAGCTGAAGAAACTGCTTCAGCGTGGCCGGGGCATAATGGTCAAGCTGCCGGATGCGTTCGGCTACCGAATCGACGGTCTCTGCTGCTTCGGTATACAGCGTTTCCAGATACAGATGCATCGCGTGGAAGTCAGGGCCTTCGAGGTTCCAGTGCGCGTTGAGCGTTTTGGTATATAAGACGAACTCATCGGCCAGCAGTTTGCTCAGCTGATGGGCGACCACTTCACGGTTCTGGTCAGAAATTCCGATTGTCTGCATGATAACGGGTTAAAATAGAGTTGCTGAAAAGTTATATACGCTTCAGTTCGGCCAGCATTTCGTCGGATACGGGGTCGTCGGACACGCCGTAGCCCATAACCAGAACGCCCTTCAGGCCTTCCTGCGATTCAATGGCATAGACGATGGCTTCGTCGGCCGGGTCAGAGTCGCCTTCGTAGCGATAGACATCGACAATGCGGAACTCGCCGGCTCTGAGGGATGTCTGCGGGCAGGTAAGCTGGTCATACGCCAGCCGGAAATCGGTCGTAAATCCCTGCGCGTTCAAGGCATTGACGGCTTCGGAGATTGTGGCATAATGCGTTGGTTTCATGATGACTGCTTTACTGGTCAGGGAAGATGTATAAAGGACTGTTGACGGCAATAGTTTACCGGATTTTGAGCGCTGCCAGGGCTTTTTCGATCCGGGTTCTGGCGGCGGCATACTGTTCCGGTAATTTCAGGCTGGTGCCGAGCTGGTCCAGCGGCTCGTCAACGGTGAACCCCGGATTATCGGTGGCAATCTCAAACAACACACCGCCCGGCTCACGGAAGTAGAGTGAGAAAAAGTAGTCGCGGTTAATTTTCGGCGTAATCTGGAGGCCGCTGCTCATAATTTTTTCCCGGAATGCCATCTGCACGTCCTCGTTGGCCACCCGGAATGCAACGTGGTGGTTGGTCCCGGCCGCATTCCGCCCCGCCGAACCGGTCGGTTCTTCCAGCAAGTCGACAATCGAGGCAGTCGGCACCGTATCTGTCTGAAACCGATAGCGGTTACCTTCCTGCCCGATCAGCCGGTACCCGAAAATGTCGGTGAGCACCCGGGCTGTCGGGTCAATCTCCCGAAGCGTCAGCGTAACACTGTGGAAGCCACGGAGAGCCACATCCGGGCCAACGGCGTCGGTGGTCCAGCCCGGCCGCTGGTCGGCCGGCCCTGCGGGAATAAGCGTAATGACCAGCCCGTCGGGATCAGTAAAAGGCAGGTAGGTCTGGCCGAAGCGTTCACCGGCCTCCTCACTGTGCACGCCGCGTTCGCGGAAGCGGGCCTGCCAGAACTCAAGGCTGCTATCCGGCACGGCATACCCGATTTCGGTAGCCATACCGATGCCGTTACGTCCCGGGCCGATGCCTTCCCACGGAAAAAAGGTCAGGATGGTACCGGGCGTGCCCTGCCCGTCGCCGTAGTAGAAATGATATGTACTGGGATCGTCGAAATTGACGGTTTTTTTGACCAGCCGCAGGCCGAGCGTCCGCGTATAAAAATCGTAGTTGCGCTGGGCATTGTTGGCGATGGCCGTAATGTGGTGAAGGCCTGAAATGACGTTGCTCATGGTATCGGGTTTGCCCGGCACAAAAGCGGGTACAGATACCCGTTGATGACCGGTTTTGGGCAGATGCGCCGGTCCTCTCCGGATGAGGCTGCTCCGGAGTACCTGACGCTGCTTAACGGGACAAACCTACGTGTGATTGACTGTCGGATGACAGTACAAATCGACGGTTTTGCGGTATAAAGTGTGGAAGTTAGTCAGGTGCGGGAGGTGGATGCTTCGCTGACTTCATTGAGCGCTTTCCCATAAAAATTATAAAGGGGTTGGAATGCCTCCGCTGACAAGGTTTTTTAGGGTTTTTCATGCACAAAACCAACGTTAACTACCCGATAATAAAAATAATAAAGTTTTAGAGAAATATTACTACCTGCTACTGAAAATATTATACCAATTCACTGAGCTATTTATTAATATATGCAATATGACAGCCCAGATAAAGCCGTTTCTTAGCCTGAGAGTACCTAAAACAAATCCTAAACATATTTGAGGTAGAATGTAGATAGGATACAAATAGATTAGAGTAAGGTTTATTGGCTTAAAATTTACAATATGTATAATGCCAAAACACAGGCTGCTAACAACCAGTAACCTCTCTTTTTGGAGACTTAAAACAAAATTGAGTAAATATTTACTGAGCTTTTCACAATAAAGTATGTAAATTATGAAGACAATAGATAAAATTACAAATATTTCGCTGTAATTTAAAGGGGTGAGTATTTCTAATAGTAAGTACATTAAAGAAAATATGCCAAGAAAAATATTTCTGGATTTAGGTATTAATACTAATCTAAATGCTAATTCTTCACATATTGGTCCTTTAATAGTTATAAAAAAAATACTTTTAATTAAGCCGAACTTTTGTATATAATCATCTTTGTTAAAGTGTGAATTATAAATAGAATTCTCTCCTAGAATGTGAACTACTAAATAGTCAATAGATAATATAAGTATTGCACTGATAAATGTTGAGGATAAATGTATGAGTAATCCATAAAATAGTTCCCTAAACTTGGCAGGAATGTTATTGTCAGGTTGGCGACGTATTAAATTGCGAATCAGTGTTTCCATATAAATACTATTTTTAATTTAGATAACTATCTGAATCAATTAACCCCCGTTCTCGCTCTCTCTTTAGGCTATTACCGAAATACAGATAAATATATAATATAATATATTAATAGTGTAATATAATTTATACCCATATTCCTCAGGTCTTCGGCAGCACGGTCGCAACATGTGTGTGAGAACTGATGTTGATCAACTATATCAAACCCCGAGCTCCCGCAAAAACGCTTCCCGGTAATTGCTGCCGATGGGGATTTCATGGGAGCCGACGAAAATACGGTTGCCTTCGATGTGGCTGATTTTCGATTTGTTCACCACAAACGACCGGTGAACCCGCAGGAACTGACCGGCCGGCAGCAGTCCCGCAAAGCTGGTGAAGGTCATGCCGGGCAGGAGCAGACCGGCCGTGGTGTTTATCCGGGTGTAGTTGCCGCTGGCTTCGGCAAACAGCAGCTCGTCGTAAGCAATTTTGTAGATTTTGCCGTCGGCCTTCACAAACACATACGGCTCGGTAACCGGTTCCGGCGCTATTGGCAGTGCGGGTTGAACGGGGTGCAGCCGGTCAATGGCTTTGTCGACCGCCACAATGAACCGCTCCAGCGAAAAGGGTTTCAGCAGGTAATCGCAGGCCGCCAGATCAAATGCATCAACGGCGTATTCCTTGTAGGCCGTGGTGAAAATTACCATGGGCGGGTTGCGCAGCGTTTTCAGAAACGAAATACCGCTCAGCACCGGCATGTTGATGTCGAGAAACAGAATGTCAATAGCCTGTTGCTGCAAAACCACTTTGGCGTCGAGGGCGTTGTCGCAGGAGGCGGCCACCGTCAGCTGCGGCAGGTGTTTGCAATACGCCGCAATAATGTCGCGCGCAATCGGCTCATCATCAACGATCAAACACGTAATCAGTTTCATAGCACCCGTTGGGACGGCTCTACGTGGCCGCCCGAAACGTTTATTGTATCCGTACTTGTAATTGAACCGTAAAAAATCCGTCTTCATCCTGAATCGACAGGTGATGGGC
This sequence comes from Arsenicibacter sp. R0_47, assembly GCF_057652235.1. NCBI lineage: Bacteria > Pseudomonadati > Bacteroidota > Cytophagia > Cytophagales > Spirosomataceae > Arsenicibacter > Arsenicibacter sp. R0_47. Next base: position 10,201 of record NZ_JBYFCJ010000047.1, read on the forward strand.
GTCGGGATAAAGCAGTTGCAGCCGCTTCCGGACGTTGGCAAGGCCCAGGCCACTCCGGCGGTTCAGGTCCTGGCCGGTGCTCTCCTGCGGCGAAAACGAATTTTTGACCAGCAACAATACCGAATTTCCCCAACGTTTCAGCGTAATATCGATCAGAAGCTGCGGACTGGTGGTGTTGCGGGCGTGTTTAAACGCATTTTCGATAAAGACAATCAGCAACATGGGGGCAATCCGCAGGCCCGGATCCTGAACCGGTTCAATCGCTGTGGTCAGGGTAAGCTTGCTGCCAATCCGGAGCGACTCGAAATCAATGTAATTGTTGATATACGCCACTTCGTCGGCTAAGGGCACGTACAGTTCCTTGGCGTCGTATACAGTATACCGTAACAGATCCGACAGCTTTAGCAGGAGGGGAGGCGTTTTGTCGGGTTGCGTCATCGAAATGCCGTAGAGGTTATTCAGCGTGTTGAACAGGAAATGCGGGCTGAGCTGGGATTGCAGCAGATGCAGCTCGCTCCGGCTGTGCTCGGCCTGCGCCCTGGCCTCCTGTAACTGGTAGCGCACACGGTCACGAACCAGTTTGATCAGCATACCGGCCGCCACGCAGAAGAGAACGGCCGGAACCGTCAGGAAAAGCAGGTGCATAAAGGTAAGGCGGCGTTGCAGCGTAGCGGCAAAATTGGCGCAGAGCGGGGCTGTGCCAACCATAACCAGAATCAACACAACAATCAGCCATTCCGGAATCCGTTTTCCGGACCAGGCCATCGCCAGATACCGGCCGCTGAACAGGCCGGCCAGCGACAACAATGTAGCGGTGATGGCGGCTTCTTCGTCGTCCATCGTGGTGATTGTCCGCGCATAACGCCGGAAAATAACGTACAGCGGCAGCACCAGTATGGCGCCCAGCAGCAGGTGGGGCGATATACCCAGACGGGTGGCTAAGCGGTTAAAGCTATGGTCTTTGTTCACGATTTTTTGAACTGATTTATACAAAGCTGATGCCGGCCGGCGACTTTCGTAAACCTTCGGGCCAGACACCGGCATACGGCTGTCGAAAGCCGGAAAAACGCTGATGAACTGTTTCGTCAGCCAAAATTACCCGTCTGACCGGCAGAGGCTATGATCCGTCAGCGTTCGTTGGTGCCGCAAGGGAGCGGGGGCACTTTTGTGGCAGACAACGACAACAGACCATGCAAGGTACATTAACCACTTTACTCTTCGTATTGATTACGGTGCTGACACACGCACAAAGCCTGACCGGTTCTATTCGGGACGGGCAAAACGAACCACTGCCGGGGGCCACGGTCCGGCTATTGCGGGCGGCCGACTCAACGCTCGTGAAAGGCGATATTACCGGAATTACCGGAAAATTTACCTTTTCCGGCCTCACTGCGGGCCGCTACCGCATTCTGGTCACCAGTGTCGGCAATCAGGATTTCCGGAGCGGGGAGCTGGTACTCGACGGGCAGGAGGCGATTGCATTGCCGGTCTTTATCGTGACGGCCTCGCAGAAACTACTGAACGAGGTAACGGTCGTGGCCAGAAAGCCCCTGCTGGAGCAGGAAATCGACCGGACAATTGTGAACGTGGAGGCCATGATCGGGGCGGCGGCCGGTAATACACTGGATGTGCTCCAGAAAACGCCCGGTGTGAGCGTGGATGTCAACGGCGATATCAGCCTGAACGGCAAAACCGGTGTGCTGGTGCTGATTGACGGCCGGCCCACCTACATGTCGGGGCAGGACCTGGCCGTTTACCTCAAATCGCTGCCGGGCGGGGCCATCGACAAACTCGAACTGATGACCAACCCGCCGTCCCGCTACGATGCTGCCGGATCGGCCATCATCAACATCCGGCTGAAACGCAGCAAACTGGCCGGCCTGACGGGGAGTGTTACGCTGAGTGGTAGTCAGGGAATAACGAGCCGGAGCTATAATTCGCTCAGCCTGAACTACAACCGTAAAAAGATAAATGTTTTCGGAAGCGTCAATTACAGTAAGGATGGCAATCAGTCAACCGATACCTACGACCGGACTTTTCTGGATACCCGGGGCAATCTAACGTCGGCTGTAATGCTGACGAACCGCTTCCGGACATCGGAACACGGGCTTTCGGGGCGTTTCGGCGCTGACGTTTTCCTGACGCCGACTACCACCATCGGCTTTGTCCTGAACCGGCAGCAAAACCCGCGCACCGATCTGCTGACCTACACCAGCCGGCGCCTGGATCGTACCGGCGGCCTTGATTCCCTCGGGACCGGTACTACCAACGGCCGCTTTATCTGGAACCATACGGGGGCTAATGTGAATATGCAGCACACCATCGGCAAAACCGGTCGGGAGCTCAGCGCTGATCTGAATCATATCCAGTATGTTACGGTCGGGGAGCAACGGCTGGACAATCGGGTCACCGGCGCGGCGGGGGATCTCCTCAGCCGGCAGCAGTTTCTGTATAATCTGCCATCGCACATCCGGATTTCGACGGCTAAGGTAGATTACACGCACCCCTTACCGAACAAGGGACGGCTGGAAGCCGGGGCGAAGTCGGGTTGGGTAACCAACGACAATAACACGCAATACATGGCGCTTACCGGCCTGGATTATACGCCGGACTACGGGCGTTCGAATCATTTTCTGTACAGCGAAGCCATTCACGCGGGCTATGTATCGATGCGGAAAAGCTGGAACCGGCTGGCCCTGCAAACGGGACTGCGGCTTGAAAATACGCAGGTCAGCGGCCGGCAGCTGGGGAATGCGGAGGTAGCAGCAAGTGCCTTTACCCGCCGCTATACCAACCTGTTTCCGTCGGTGTTTATGAGCTATAAGCTGGACAGTACCGGTAACAATACGTTGACCGGCAGCGTTACCCGCCGTATCAACCGGCCGGGCTATCAGTCGCTGAATCCGTTTCTGGCCTATCGGGATCAGTACACCTACACGTCCGGTAACCCCCTGTTAAGCCCCTCGTTTCAAAACCAGTATGAACTGAAATGGCAGCACAAACACCGGATCGGCGTAGCAGTGCAGTACAACGATTTTACTAACCTTATTTTTCAGCTGACCCGCGTGGTTGACGGTATTTTTGTGACCCGCCCCGAGAACGTGGCGAAAGGCCGGATTCTGTCGGTCAGTACCAACCTGTCGCTGGCACCGGCCCCGTGGTGGACGCTCAATCTGAATGTCATGACTGCCCGGCTGGCCCTGCGCGGAAATGCCTATTCGGAGACGCTCCGGACAACGGTATACCATGCCCGGCTGAATGTCATGCAGCAGTTCAGGCTGGGGCATGGCTGGAATGGTGAGTGGACGAGCTATTATGCCTCCAATGATGTGGCGGGGCAGACCATCACCCGCGCCCGGTTCCGGATGGCGGCGGCCGTCCAGAAAAAACTCTGGAAGGACAAAGGCAGCCTGCGCCTGACGATGGAGGATATATTCCGGTCGTGGAAAACGACGGACCGTACCGTCAGCCTGTACCAGAGCGAGGCGTTACACACCAACATCTCAGATACCCGCCGGATCGGACTTGCCCTGACGTGGCGGTTCGGGCAGGAAAAATTTACCCGCAAACGTGCCCATACCGACAATGCCGCCGATGCCGAGAAGGGCCGGGTGAATTGACAGGACACGATACTGTTTAGCCGTAAATCGTAAAAAGTCAGCTGATTACCGTCATTTATTAGACAAATAAGAGAATTAATATAGACTTTCTGGTCAGGAACGGTTACTGCTTTTTTTGTGCGTATGACGTATTGTTGATTGTAAGGAGGCAAGCAGATGTATTATCTTTCGGTTCCAAAACCAAGGGAACCGGTACATAATGGTGTCACCTGAGCAGTCGCAACTCAGTCAGTTAAACAGGCTTATTGATGAGCAGATGAGCAATCCGGCTTTCGGCATTGATGAGCTCTGCCGTGAGCTGGGCATCAGCCGGTCGAACCTGTTCCGGTTTGTCAAAGAACAGACCGGCATGGCACCATCCCTCTACATTCGTCAGCTACGGTTGGTGAAAGCTCGTGATCTGCTGGAAAATACGGACCTGCGGATTACCGAAATTGCCTTTATGGTTGGTTTTGAGCGCTCCCAGATGCTGAGTAAATACTTTACGGAAGCATACGGTAAAAGTCCCAGCGACTTCCGGAACAGAGCGGTGGAGTCTGACTCATTCGCCCGCGTGTATGAGCAGGATATAGCGGAAGACGAGGGGGCACCGGACGAGTCCGGGCCGGAAAATGAAGACCTGCCGCCGGACGTTGCCGAAGAGCGGATCATCACCATTCCGCATAGTAAGACGCCTCATCGCTGGTATCGCCGTAAGCCGGTTGTAGCCACTGCGTTAGTCGTACTGTTGTTAGCGGGAATCCGGGGTTGGTTCAGCCCTATTAATCCATTCCGGCCCGTGGCAGTGGCGGAGTCGTCCATTGCCATTTTGCCCTTCCGGAATACCGGTGCAGCGGATACCTATTACTTCAGCAGCGGTATTATGCAGCAGATTCACAGCTCACTGAGCCAGCTGGAACATCTGAAAGTAATTTCGCAGGCCTCTGCCATGCTGTATGAAAAAACAACGAAAGCACCGGCCGAGATTGCCGGTGAGCTGGATGTGGCCTATTTGCTCGAAGGGGAGGTTTTACAGGTTGGACCGCGGGTAAAACTATCGGTTGAGCTGATTTTGGCCGATGAAAACCGCACTATCTGGAGTAATACGTATGAAGGCGATGAGCAGCATATCTTTGATTTTATGGGGCAGGTCTCCGGTCAGATTGCGGCGGAGCTGAATCAGAAGCTAAGCCAGACAACGCAGCTGGAACTACAAAAGGCACCGACCCGGAATATGACAGCCTACAATGAATACCTGAAGGGGCAGTATCTGCTGCGTAACCGCTCCGAGGAGGGCATCCGGGGCAGCCTCCTGAATTTCAACCGTGCCCTGGCGCTTGACCCCGGTTATGCGGATGCGCATGCCGGTAAGGCACTGGCCCATTTCCTGCTCGTGGCCGAGGGGATTGATGAGAGCCGGCAAACGAAGCAGCTGGCCGAAAAAGAAGCTCTTGACGCTATCCGGCTGGAGGCCCGAAACGCCCAGGCTTACCTGATTCTGGCCAAATTGTATCAGGCACAAGGGAAATGGGAACAGGCAAAAACAACGTTTCAGATTGCTCTGCAATACAGTCCCAATGATGCCCTGATTAATTATTCGCTCAGCCTGTTGCTCCGGACCATCGGACAGGTCGACGGAGCCATTGCCTACAGTACCAAAGCCTATACACTTGACCCGCTGCTGCCGGTTATTCTGATGGGTCACGTGGGCAATCTGATCGCTGCCGGGCAGTATGATGAAGCTGGAAAGTTAATAGAGGAAGGCAACCGGCTGCACAGCAAGGTCGCTAACTGGTACTGGACAACGGCGGCCTATTATTTCGCCAGAGAACAGTATGCCCTTTCCGTTCAGGAGTTGGATAAAGGTCTGGCGCTTTCGCCCGCTATGAAAACGTTTGTTTACCGGAAGGCTGTTACCAACGCGCGGATGGGCCAGCCGGCCGCTACCCTGGCGATCCTGGATACGCTGCCGGATGTTATGGAGAACTATGCTTACCGGGCCGAATTTTACGCTGGTCTGAGGGAGAAAGACCGCTGTCTAGCTTACCTCGAAAAGGGGCTTGCTACCGAACAAATCCCGCTGTATCTGAAAGTCGCTCCTTTATTTTCGTTTCTCCACAGCGACCCTCGTTTCCGGCAGATTTTAACGCGCGCGGGTCTCGACGGACCCGTTTCGAAGCCGAAACAGGCAAATTTGGTCAAATAAGGAAAGTCCTGACCAAATAGGGAACGTTTTTGGTCAAATAAGGAACATCTTTCCGGAGCGGATCACGGAGCTTTGTCATACAAAACAAGCGCTCCTGACCGATGAAATGGTTTCTGTGGTTTCGTGTAGCAAGCAACGCCTCAACATTGATCCGTCGTGTGCCGGAGGGGTTCTTTCGCCGCCTCGTCTACGGCCTCGTTCCGGTATTCTTTTTGTTTCTGACGGCACCGGTCGGGCGGAACCGGTGCGAACGGGCCGGTAGCTTGCCGGTACCTATACCGGACATTACCGGTCAGATTAATCCGGCTACCGATCCCTTCGCCGTTAGTTTCCTGAACACCGGGCAATCCGCAGGCGAAGGTAGTTCTCTGACGGCCAGACATGAGGAGCGTGAGCTACTGCGCCGGACGCCTGCAACCAGCCCTGCCGTATGGCCCGGCACCCGTCAGCGGTCACCGGCGCTGGCCTTGCACCGGGACCGCGCGCTGGCCTGGAAACCATCGGGCCGGCCCTGAGCGGTGCCGGATGTAAACAGGTGCTAAACCGGTCACTGCTTCCAACCCGGCAGACTGAATCCGGGTCTAGCTGTAAACGACACGCCTATGACAACGTCTCCGTTGCTGAAACCACTATCGGGTCTGGTGTTTACCGCGCTGGTCCTGCTGACCGGTTGCCATACCAAAGACCCGTTACCCGCCGATACATGGTCCGAAACCTGCATTCAGCTGAGTCCGGTGCAGGGTGGCTATAAGCTCTCCGGCCTGTGCTGCGCATACCTGACCCTACCGGTGATCAAGGTGAGTAAAGGCGGAAAATTTACCGTTGATGCCACTTACTTTACCTTTACCGGTGCCGGTTTTGCGCCGGTGCCAACCGTTGTAAACGGGGAGTTAAGCGGAGACGGCAACCAACTGACACTTTCGTACACGGTGAATCAACAGACCGAAAAGCACGTGCTCAAACCCGGCGCTGCCACGGCAACCTGCGACCTCTGCTATTGTGACTGAGTCCGCAGCCTACATTTTTGTGTGAATAATGCGGCGATGCCCGGCGTTAGCGCGTATGTTTGCGGGAAGACCAACGTACCATGACAATCATACCCCTACGCGAAGGCACATTTTCGGTCGACTTTTCCAAAGTCTTCCTGCCGTTTAATCCCGAAACAGACCAGTTGACTGACCGGCCGCCGAAAAGTGTGGCCGTAGCGATTCAGCCGTTTCTGGTTGTTTTACCGGACGAGGTTGTGCTGCTGGATACCGGACTGGGTACAACGGAGGCGGGGCAGCTAACACTGATCCGGCTGTTACGGGAAGCAGGTTACGGGCCGGAACAGGTCACCAAAGTGATTCTGTCGCATCTGCACAAAGATCATTCGAACGGCGTTGGCTACTTCGATGAAAATGACCGGTTTACGATGGTCTTTCCGAACGCAGTGTACTACATCCAGCGGCGGGAGATGGCGTTTGCGCGCGGTCAGGAGGGAAATCCGTCCTATAACCAGCCATTACTGGCAGCGCTGGACGCTCATCCGCAGGTAACCTGGCTGGATGCCGATGAGGGCATTCTGTCAGCGAACATCACGTATAAGGTTACGAAAGGGCATACACCGTTTCATCAGGTAGTCTGGATACAGGATGCCGGACAGACCGCTTTTTTCGGGGCCGACGAGGTGCCGCAACTGGGGTATCTGAAGCGTAATCTGGCCTATAAAAATGACTTCGACGGCAAGCAGGGCATGGAACTGCGCAAATACTGGGCCGTTGAGGCGGCTGCACAGGAATGGCAGCTGCTGTTTTACCACGACATTAAACGGGCAACAACGGTCTATATCGCCTGATCTGACGCTAATAGACGCGGATGTCCAGGCTGGCAGTATCGTCTTCGCCGTTGAATGAGCCGTTGGCCGGTTTACTGTCCGGATCGGCCGGGTTAGCCGTCATGATCTGCACTTTGTAAATCTGCGTACCGGTACTGGTTACGAGTGCACTCAGCAAAAAGGACGCACTCTGGCCGGCCGGAATCGCCGGTAAGGATGCAGAAAGTAACCCGTTCTGAAAGGTCAGAAGGGACGGAGATGAGTAGAACTGGAGACCAAACGGAAATTCACTGCCGACGGTCACATTGGTAGCTGTAGCGCCTCCCGCGTTCATTACGGTTACCGTAAATGACACAAGCTGCCCCAGCTGTGTAATACGTTTGTCTGACACTATCTGAACACTTAAATCCGCGACATCAGCGCCGTTGACCGGCTGATTGGACAGTACGGCAGGCAGCGGCACCTGGTTAGGGTTCGGCGAGACAAATACATCAGAACTTACGTTAACACGCGTCCGGAAGTCAGCCGAGGCCGCATCGTCCTGACCGTCGCCGGTACCGGTAAAGGGCTGGCTGTTCGGGTCCGGATTGGAAGAGGCGATGATCTCGGCGGCATTCAGGTAAGTACCGGCCGCCGTTGGCCGTGCCTGAAACGTCCGGATGGCCGTGCTGCCGGCCGCCAGATTAGAAATGGTACCGCTGACAATACCGTTTGCATGCGTCAGCGAAGGGGAGGAAACAAAGCTCAGATTAGGTGGCAGCCGGTTCTCAAAGCTGACCGTCGTTGCGCTGCCAGGTCCTGAATTTTTAATGCCGATTGTGTAGGTAACCACATCGCTAACCTGTGGCGTCCGGTTGCTGACGACCATCTTCATCGACAGATCGGCATAAGCCAGTGTGTTGCTGACGGGAACAAAAACAGTCGTTGCGGCCGATGAGGTACAGGTACCAACGCTGCAGCTGACAGAATAACCCGTCGTAACGGCCGGGCTGACGGCAACCGCAGCGCTAGTGGAGCCGGTTGACCAGCGAATCAGGCCACTGGTACAGCCGACGGCATTCAGAATCAGGCTTTGCCCGCTGGCCAGCGTCGCGTTAGCGGGCGAAATAGCAATGGCCGGTGCGCTGCCTCCCGAAATGGTCGCGGTGGCCGGTGCTGACAGACAGCCATAGACGGGGTTGATCGCCTGTACGCTGTACGTGCCTGCGGTTGTGACGACGATGCTCTGGGTCGCCGCGCCGGTACTCCAGGCGTTGTTAGTGGCGTTACCCGAGGTCAGTGTCACACTGGGTGTAGCGCAAAGGGTAGCGCTGGCGGGCGAAATGGTTGGCGTGGCGACCGCAACGTTGGCCGGGACTACAACCGCCGGGGGGAAAAAAAACTTATTCTGAGTCGTCTGAACGCGTAGGCTGTATGTACCCGGGCCCGCCGTAATGCTTTGGGTATTCTGTCCGTTATCCCATACATAACGAGAATAGGCGGTTGACTGGTAAAGGAATAACTGGTTGCCGGTCGCACAGGCGATTGACGTTAGTGGCTGCTGCTGCGCCGTATAAGGTGTTGAGGTAGTAAAGAAATTACTGGACACCAAGGCACTTGCCCACGCCAACGCTACTTTTTGCTGGCCGGTCGGCGAATAGTGAATACCATCCGGCCGGTCCTGCTGGCTGTTGATCGCTCCCAGATCAGGACCGCGATAGGCATTGTAGCCCGGCGTCTGGATAACATTCAGCTGCGCATCCCGGATATACGGATAAAAACCGGCCGCATAATCCGAAATAGAAACACTCCACGCCAGCGACGGCATGTTGAATTCAGAACGTACTTTGTCGATAACGCCTTTATAATATGTCTGGAGAACGGCTGATGTAACACCATCGCCCCGGTCATTTTCACCGTGCAGGAGCAGGACTCCCCGGATACCGGTCGATGGTGTGTAGAGGTTCATGATACTACGCATGTTGGCATACGGCATCCGCAGGTCATAGCGGACAAAGCCATGCTGAAAGAAAATGTCATAGGCGGCGTTGTAATTCTGCATCATATTTGATCCGCCGAAACCGCCGTTGAAGAACAGGACAGGGACGCCCAGCTGCTGCACCAGCAGATCGCCGAGGTAGCCCCAGAACCAGGCAAACCGCGCAAAGGGAGCAATGCCAACATAGGTGTCGAGGTGGGCAAAGTTGCTGACGCCCGGCAGGTAAACCGGATCGGCCGTATTCTCGTAGTTGGACAGACTAACCGACGAGAAATTAGCGCTGTTGTTGTTGTCGTTCAGCCGGATGCAGCTCACACGGTCATCGGAAGCCCCGCTGAGGGTAGGACAGGCATTGTCTGTACTGCCGCTGGTATTATCAATGCAGGTAGACCCCTGCGCATCCGAGTGCCCCATAATGGCCAGCACCTCGCCGACGCCGAAGCGCTGGAGCGTATCGCGGGCCACGACCGTGTTGTTACGAAGACCTTTGACGATAATCTGCCACCAGCCACCGGCCAGCGTCATGGTACTGGTGAATTGCCCGTTTGCCGGATTGTTCAGCAGTAAGACGTTTGTGCTGGCGGCGCCCGACATCCGGTTGATGACATCAAACGTAATCTGATCGAGCTGCTGATTGAAACTACCCGCCACCTGTACCGTGGCCTGGTTGCTGTTACTCCGCTGTACCACCATCCGTTCGGTCGGATAGGTAATATGAATCTGCGCGAGGATGGGCAGAGGGAAGGCCAGTACGATTAAAAATAACCAGGTAAAGGTAATTCGCTGCATTCGGGAAGTCAGAAACGTAAGGATAATGAATGGATTTGACAAAAGTAATCTATCACTTGACTTATCAAGCAGGTAAGGCCGGAAAAAAGACAGTGTAGGCTAAGACGTTACGAACCTGCCGGTATTGTAATTCAATAGTTTAATGTGAATATATGTAGCTGAATGTCAGCTTGATAAGTATGGTTGAGCTGCATGCCATAACGGCGGGCAACCTGTCCGGCAATGGCCAGACCAAGGCCGGTGGAGTCGGGGCGGGCCGGATTTTTTACAAACCGGCCGAACAGCTGATCCTCCGGAAACGGTAGCGGCTGGCCGGTATTCCGGGTTATAAACGAGCTGTTGGTCAGTGTAATGCGGACTGTGCTGTGGGTGGCGGCATGCACCATGGCATTTTTGAGCAGATTACTGAACATGACATCGGCAAGGTAGGGGTTAAGAGACCGGGTCACGTCCGGCGCAATCGTACACTGCCAGTCGAGGCCCCGGTGAGCGGCGTACGGTGCAAACAGCCGGCACTGCTGCTCGGCCAGATTACTCAGGTTAACCGTTTCCAGATCGGCAAACTGCTGATTCTCTACTTTGGTCAGCAGGAGCAGGCTTTTGTTGAGGTGAACCAGCCGCCGGACTGAGCTCTGGGCAGATTCCATAAGCGTAACCTGTTCTTCGGTGAGCGGTTCGGTGCCCAGCAACCGGTCCAGATCGGTGGTGATAATGGCCAGCGGCGTCTGGAGTTCGTGGGCGGCGTGTTCGGTAAAGGCTTTCTGGAGCTGGTATTGCTGTTGCAGGTTGTGGCCCATGTCATTCAGCGTAGCACTCAGGTGGTTGAATTCGGCCACGCTGCTGCCCGAAAACCGGACCGGTTCCGGCGCGTCCAGCCGGAAAGCGCGCAACTGCTCAATCAACGTGAAAAAAGGCGTCCAGAGTCGCCGGGATACCCGGCTGTTCAACAGCACCAGCAAACCGAGCAGCAGAATGAACCCGCCGCTGACGACCACCGACAGCAGCCGCGCAATTTCGTCAAATTCACCCATTGCCTGCTTAACCACCACCAGGTAATTCCGGCCGTTAACGGCGACGGTCGCTTTGAGCTGCCGGACCGGCACCGGATTATGCTCGCGCCAGTCATAGCCGGTCGTGTCGGAATAAACAGGAGCCATGACCCGCCCGCCCGGAATTGGCTCTATATGCGGATTATTGAGCAGATGGCGGTCTTTACCGATCGCCACCTGCTGCCGGATCAGCTGCCGGTTGATGTAGGCCAGATCACTGCTGAGCTGTTCGTCAATTTCGTAATAAATCCCGCGCCGGATTAGTGTGTCGAACAGCCAGCCGCCGCCGATTGCTACCGGAAGCATGACAAGCAGGAGATAAAGCAGGGTTTTCCGGAGCAGGCTCATGCGGTTTTACTGAATAGATAGCCTGCGCCGTAGCGCGTCCGGATGTAGTCGGGACAGCCGCCGTCGATGAGCTTCCGGCGCAGGTTTTTGATGTGTGTATAGAGAAAATCGTGCGAATCGGCGCCGTCCATGTAGTCGCCCCAGACGTATTCGGCAATAGCGGCTCTGGTCAGCAGGCGATTGGGGTTGGCCATAAAAAAGACCAGCAACTGGTATTCTTTCTCGGTCAGGTCGATGGTCTGGTGCCTGACCCTGACCTGATGCGATAAGGAATCTACGGTAATGTCGCCGAAGGTGATCAAATTATTACCTCCGAAAAAGCGGCGGCGCAGCACTGATTTAATCCGTGCGTTCAGTTCGGGCAGGTGAAAGGGTTTGGTGATGTAGTCGTCGGAGCCCAGTTCCAGACCCAGTAATTTATCGTCCAGCGAATCTTTGGCGGAGATGATAATGAGGCCGGATGTTGTTGCCTCTGAGCGGGCAGATTTAGCGTTCAGTTGCCGGATCAGGTCCAGCCCGTTGCCGTCGGGCAGGCCAATATCGAGCACAATGCAGTCATAGTCGTAATCGTGCAGGGCTGTGGCTGCCCTGGCGTATGTCGTTGCCGTCGTGACCACGTAGTGTTCTTCTTCCAGAAACCGGCGGATGGCACTTACCAGTGCGGGTTCATCCTCAACAAGCAGAATTTTCATCTGAAAACCTTAGTCCAACCCCGCTCCTTCGTGCAGAGCGGGGCTTTCATGCTCCGGAGTTTATTGATACAGCATGACGTTTAGCACAGAACAAGTTACCAAATCTGGCAATAAAATCTGAAGTGATTCTGTAGTGCTGCTTCAGATTTGCTTCAAAAAGCAGCCTTAGATTTGGGTCGTTACTCTTGATGAATGTCTATGCGCCGTTTATATCTCCTTAGTTTGCTGTGGCTGCCGGCTGGTACGTTGCTGGCCCAGTCGACCAGTGTCACGCTTTCCGGACTGGTGCGGGAAAGTAAAACCAAAACCGCATTACCCTATGCCAGCGTTACGGTCATGAATGCCCGTGACAGTGTCTTTGTGACGGGCTCGATCACGAAGGAAGATGGCCTGTTTTCGGTCGGACCGGTTAAGCCGGGGGAGTACCGCCTCCGTATTTCGCTGGTCGGCTACCAGACACAATACCAGTCGGTTCTGGTGGGCAAAGCCAGTGATTTTCTGAATGTCGGGGTGGTTGAGCTGCCGGAAGTGGTCAGCCAGCTTTCAGAAGTCGTGGTATCGGCAAAGGCTGATGCCGTGGCAGCGACGATGGATAAAAAAACCTTTACCCTCGCCGACAACCTGAGCCAGGCGGGCGGTTCGGCACTCGAAGCGATGAAAAACCTGCCGGGTATCACCGTCAGCGGCGACGGGCAGGTGCTGCTGCGGGGCAGTGACCGGGTGATGGTACTGGTAGACGGCCGGCAAACGGCACTGACCGGCTTCGGCAATCAGTCGGGACTGGCCAATATTCCGGCGTCGGCCATTGAAAAAATTGAGATCATCAACAATCCGTCGGCCAGATTCGACGCCAACGGCAATGCAGGTATTATCAATATTATCTTTAAAAAAGAACGGAAAGAGGGACTCAACGGCAAAGTCGGGCTGGCGGCCGGACTGGGTGCATTGTGGGTAAAACGGGAAAACTACCCGACCATTCGCCCGCAGTATCAGGCCACGCCGAAAATCAATCCTTCGGTGTCGCTGAATTACCGGAAAAACAAGGTTAATCTCTTTTTACAGGCCGATAACCTGTATACGCAGACGCTCAATAAAAACGAATTTACGGACCGCTATTACGACGACGGGCAGGTGGTGCGCCAGCAACTGAAACGCAACCGGAACACCAATATCGTGACGGCAAAGGGCGGTCTCGACTGGTTTCTTGACGAACAGAATACCGTAACCGTGTCGGGCCTGTTCAGCAGTGAACGGATTATTGACCGGGGCGACGAACCGTTTTTCGACAAAGCCCTGACGGAGCGCCTGCGCCTGTGGCAGTTTCTGGAAGACGAAATCAAAACCACGGCTACCGCGACGGCAAACTGGCAGCATAAATACCGGCAGCCGGGCCGATTGCTGAACCTCGGACTGAATTACACCTTCCACCGCGAAGACGAAAAGTACTTCTTTGACAACATTTACCCGACGTTTCAGGGGCGGGACTCCTTTAAGCTGCTGTCCGACGAAAACGTAACGGATCTGACCCTGGACTATGTGCAGCCGCTGCGCTACGGCCGGTTCGAAACCGGCGCCAAACTGCGTCGCCGGACCATTCCGACCAACATGCAGTTTTTTCAGGGGCTGAACTCGCCGCTTGACGCCAACGCCGGCGGGAGGGCCACATACCGCGAAGTGATTCCGGCGGTGTACGGAAACTACCTGATCGAAACCCGCAGGTTTGACGTGGAGGCCGGTCTCCGGCTCGAATATGTGGATCTGAACTATGAGGTGAACCCGAACCACAACACCTACAAAAGCGATGGCTACCACTATGCGCAGCCGTTCCCGAATGTCCGGCTGGCGTGGAAGCTCAACAGTAATAACCGCCTTTCGTTGTTTGTCAACCGCCGTGTTGACCGCCCGAACGAAGTGGATATCCGGATTTTCCCGAAATACGACGATGCGGAGATCATAAAAGTCGGCAATCCGGGGCTGCGGCCTCAGTTCACCACCTCGGTTGAACTGGGTTACAAAACCAACTGGACGGGTGGTTATCTCTATGGAGCACTTTACCATAAGGAAATGCAGGCGACGATCACGCGGATCGGGACCATTGTGCCCGGCAGTACATTGATCTACAATGTGTTCCAGAACGCGGGCCGGAGCCGGAGTTCGGGTGTGGAGGTGATGGTGTCGCAGTCGGTTGATACGTGGGGGACCCTTAGCCTGAACATGAACGGGTATCAGAATACGATTGATGCGTTTAGTGTTATCAACAAGTACCCGGTGGTTAGCCCATACACGGCACCGCGGCAGCAGATGTTTTCCGGCAGCGTAAAACTGAATGGTCAGTTTAAACTACCCAATAAGCTGGAGGCCCAATTTACGGCCCTTTATCAGGCGCCCGACCTGGTGCCGCAAGGCAAGGTCTATGCCCGGTTCTCGGTTGATGCGGGGGTAAAAAAGGTCATTCAGCAGGGAAAAGGAGAGGTGTTCCTGAATGCCACGGACTTGTTTAATACCCTGAAAATCCGTCGTGAGGTGCAGGGTAACGGCTTCCATTACACCAGCACCGACTATTACGAAACGCAGGTAATCCGCGTCGGCTACGCCCGTAAGTTCTGACAGGGATATTTTTGACAGGATTACAGGATGAGCAGGATAGCCTGGATCATGTCAATCCTGTCAAAACCAATGTTTTTTTAAGAAAAAACTGTCAGAAAACCTCGCCGAAATTAAAATACAGGCCATGGGAGCCATCGAGACCCAGCCCATAATAGATGGCGATGTTGGTGCCCGATAATTTGTTTATGCGGATGCGCAGCCCGGCGCCGAACGCAGGAGCAACCCGGGCAAACCGCACCCGTTGCTCGGTGAGTGATGACGACAGGTTCGGCTCACTGACCGTTTGTGCATTCGCAAACACCACCCCGCCAAACAGCCGGTCGGCGGTAATGCCGAACCGGAATTCAGCTTCGGCATACAGCAGATTTTTGCCCCGGAACCGCCCCTGAATGTAGCCCCGCCCTGTGTTGCTGAACGTATCCCAGCCCGTTGATGGTAAATCCAGGAATGGCGGATTGCCGCTTACTGTCAGTACATTATACGACCAGAGTGCCAGAATGTTCTCTGGCCGCCGGGCCGAAAGCGGAATGTACTTCCGCGCATCGAGCCGGAACATAGTACTGGGTTGCTGACTGCCCAGCCACGTGAGATTTTGCCGGATAATGGCGTTGGCATAGACCCCTTTAACAGCGTTGATGGCATTCGGACGGTTGTCATAGAGCAGGTTCATGACCAGTCCGGAGGTGACCGACCGGCCGGTTACGCCGTACGGGTAGCGCGAAATCCTGACAAATTCGCGGTAGGCGTTATAACTGTCGATATTCCAGTGCAGGTCGAGTTCGTAGCCGGGACCCAGAAACAGGTTCGGCCTGATTTGCCGGAGCGCCGTAGCATAGAGCCGCAGGTATTCATAATCCATATTGATCTCTCTGGTCGTACGGGTAAACATGCCGAGCCCGTAAGTCGATTGCGGGTAATGCATCACCCGCAGGTCGTTCGTGATTTTCCACTTGTTTTCGGGCAGCCAGTAGTTGAGCGTACTGTTAAACAGGAGCTGATTGTTTTTGGTGTAGGTAATGGCTGTCAGCAGAGTAGAGACGTTAGCCTCCTGCCGCTGAAGTGCAATGCTGACGGGTATCTGCGCCAATAGACCCGTCTGAATGGTATAGCCGATCTGCGGTACAACCAGCATCAGTGGCCGCCCTTCCTGAAGCCGGTTCAAGTCGCGTTCTTTCACCATTTTCCGGGGCAGTACATGATGAAAGACATCGATCAGATCCCGCTGTGAAGTCGGCAGAGCTGCTGCGGCAGTGGAAGAATCCGGATTAGCCTGACTAAAACCTGCTGTACACATTAGCCACATGCATAACCAAAGTACGCCGGTACTCCTGTTTATCTGTATTATTTTATTGTGTCTGTTTTGTGTCACATATGTACCGGAAAGCCGGAGTAGTAATAGTACAAACCGCCAATTTAAGGGTTTTAACAGGGCTTTCTCATAAAAAAAGGCAAGAACCAGTATGTCCTATTTTTGTGGTGACGAAACTACAAAACGATGACG
>NZ_JBYFCJ010000048.1:0-20621 GCF_057652235.1 Arsenicibacter sp. R0_47
TCATCGTTTTGTAGTTTCGTCACCACAAAAATAGGACATACTGGTTCTTGCCTTTTTTTATGAGAAAGCCCTGCATCCCATATGGGGCCTTGCACAACTCAAACGTATAGCTTTTCTGCAAATCAGTCCATTAATAATTTAATAACTTCTATTATAAATTTAATACAAAACCTTCATCTAATCAATTACGTTTCATATATTTGATCATCTTAACCATATCATCCATAAACATCATCTACACATGCAGATTGGCACCACACTCCGTCGGGTACGTATACAAAAGCGTATGAGCCAGGCCTATCTTGCCGATTTAGTCGGTGTCTCGCAAGGAACAATCAGTAACTGGGAGTCAGACGCACACTACCCTGATGTTCAGGAGCTAACGCAGCTTGCCACGGTATTAGACGTTTCGGTGGCCGTTTTTCTGGTAGTTCCGTCCGGCTCCTCATCTGATCAGTTAGCAAGCGAAAACACGCAGCTTAAAGCCCAAAATCAGCAACTCACCCAACAATTGGCCGAAAGCCTGAAAACAATTTCACAGCAGCACACGCTTTTGGCAACTTATTTGCCGGGGGGGGGCAAAAACTGAGTAAACAAGCACCTATTGACGGCTGTTAATCGTTGTATGCATGTGTTTGTACCTCATTTTATGCGTCTGTGTATCCTGTTGCTCCTGCTTATTCCCCGGTTTGCCGCAGCCCAATCAATGGGACTGACGAATGCCCACCCCTGCGCTACAGCCAAAACCGAGCGCTATGCCCGCTATTTCGGTGATCCGCAGGGTCGGCTGGCAGTCGTGGCCTATCCCGGCGATAGCCGCATCGACATCACTTATTACGGCCTTGACCTCAACCTGACCCACACCCCTGCTTACCTGCGCGGGGCCGTTACGGTCGGACTCAAAAGCCTGGCATCCCTCAACAGCTTTGATCTGGACCTCACCACGCGGCTGAATGTCGACTCCGTTAAGACAGGAGGCCGGAAACTCACCTTTACTCATGCGCTGAACCGCTTAACTGTAACGCCCCCCTCCCCGCTGACGACCGGACAGCTGTTTACGCTGACGGTATACTATCAGGGCAATCCGGCCAGTACCAGCGGATTTGGCACGTTTTCGTTTGCCACCCACGGTACAGACCGCTCGCCGGTGATCTGGAGCCTGAGCGAGCCTTATGGATCAAGTGACTGGTTCCCCTGCAAGGATACCCCTGCCGACAAGGCCGATTCGTCGGCGGTGTCCATTACGGCCCCGAAGTTTTTTGTGTCTGTCTCCAACGGCACGCTGCAAGGCGTACGCGACAATCCGGACAGTACACGGACGTATCAGTGGCGCAACCGCTATCCTATTGCGCAGTACCTGATTTCGCTGGCCATGACGAATTATGCGCGCTACGATACGCCTTTTTCGTATCAGGGGCGCGACGGAGTGCCGCAAAATATGCCGATCACCCACTACCTCTACCCTGAATCACTGGCTTCTAACAAAAATAATCTGGATCAGACACCGGCTATCATGCGGCTGTTTACGGATATGTTTGGCACCTATCCGTTCATTCAGGAGAAATACGGGCATGCAGAATGCGGTTTCGGGGGCGGCATGGAGCATCAGACGATCTCGTCGATGGGTACGTTTGATGTAAGCATCATTGCACACGAGCTGGCCCATCAGTGGTTTGGCGATAAAATTACCTGCCGTGACTGGCAGAATATCTGGCTTAACGAAGGGTTTGCCACCTATGCGGAGCAGTTGTATGCCGAATCGGTTGGCGGAACCGCCCGTTACCGGAGTTCAATTGCCAGTCTGATGCAGACAGCCAGGCAGGCAAGGGGCAGCCTTTATGTGCAGGACATCAGCAATTCCGATAACATTTTTAATTATGCCCGCACCTATGCTAAAGGCGGGACGGTACTGCACATGCTGCGCGGCATTGTGGGCGATAATGTCTTTTTTACTATCCTGAAGACCTATGCCAACACCCCGTCGCTGATTTACAACACGGCCGTTACTGAAGATTTTCAGGCCGTAGCCGAGCAGGTATCCGGTAAGAAACTGGATTATTTTTTCCGGCAATGGGTGTACGGCCTCAATTACCCGACCTATACAAGCACCTGGAAGCCGATGGCCGATAATGGTAAATTTACCGTACAGCTTCAGCTTGAGCAGTCCGCCAACACCACTCCAACGTCTTTTACAATGCCGGTTCAGGTGCTGGTACAATCAGCCGCAGGTGATACGCTTGTAACTGTTTTTAATGATCAGCTATCCCAGACATTTACGCTGCCGGCTAAAGGACAGCCTACCGGTCTCGTGATAGACCCGAATAACTGGATTTTGAAAACAGTTCAGCAAACGAACCCGATACTCGGCCTTCCGGAGCCAGGCACTGCGACTGTACAGCTAGTACCGAATCCGGCCGACGAAACCGTCAGCGTCCGGTTTATGATGCAAACCGCCGGTACAGCCACGATCAGTGTTTACAGCCTGCTCGGTGTCCCGGTTATGGCAACTACCACAGACGGGCTTAAAAGCGGCCCTCAACAGGTTCTTTTTCTAACGCACCGGCTACCGGCCGGACGTTATGTGTTGTCGGTTGATACGCCGGCGGGCCGGCAAACAACAGCGCTGCTGATCAACCGGTAAAACAAACGGTTTGTGACCTTCCTGGAAGTTTAGAACTTCCAGGAAGGTCACAAACCGTCAATCACCCATATTCAGACATCCGGTAAGACTTACTCCTTTGTCCAGACTTCAGCAACCCGCCCGCCGGTCGAGCTCTGACCGGTATGGAACCATTGCGTACCGGCCTCCGGCGATTTTTTCACCTCACAATTGAAGGTCAGCGACCGGCCGACCCGTGAGTTATCGCGGGAAAAATAGTCGATTTTCTCTGTGTACTTTCCGTCTTTCACGGTATAGGTTCCGCCGCCGGTGCCAAAGAACTGTTTGGTTTCCGGATTGATTGCCGCCCACTGGAAGCGCGTACCCGTCAGGAGCTTCACCGTCTTGCGCGGGCCACGCTGCATGGTAGTAACCTCTCCGCTTTCGTTCAACCGACCCGTAATCCGCCATAAACCGGCCATGTTACCACCGGCATCGTCAATACGGTCATAGATCTGTTGCTGCTTCTGGCTGTTCGTAATGGTCAGATTCTTGTTCGTTACCTTGATGTGGTAATTCTCCATCTGCCCGACATTCGTGCTGTCCTGCGTATCGAATTCTACCGTGAACCGCACGGTATCGCCATCCATCCGCCATTTGCCACCGAACGTATTCAGGTATTTATCGGCTTCGTAAGCAGTGACCATGGCATAGTTTCCTGACACCAGAAATGAAATCGTTTTTGTATCGGCTTTCATGCGCCATGCGCCCATCATGCTGGGAGCCATCGGCCGGAAGGCCACTGCCATACCGGCCGCGACTAATAACGTTAAGAAAATTCTCATATAAGTACGTGATATTGTCTGTGTCAGAAGAAAGACAGGCTATTTTCCCGGTTAGTGCAAAGAAAGACGGCAACCGGGAAAACACAAAAGACAGTTTATTTAGGCATTTTAAATTTAGTCTCATCGACCACCGGATTAACTTCCAGCTTGTCTACCTTCATTTTCATGGTCCCGAACTGCGGGTGCGTCATCTGGGTTACAAACGGAAACTTAATTCCCTCAACCGGCCGGTAATCGCTGAACATGGTCTCATTCTCGTTTTTCTCCCCGCCTGCCTCAATAACAGCGATTGTTTTCCGGTTCAGGTAAGTCACAGCGTCCAGATACTGTGTTTCGGTAACGCCGTTTTTACGCGTAATTTTCAGCTTGTACACATCCGTCCCATCCAGTTTTTCCTTGCCCAGTAACTCGATGGTGTTACCTTTTTCCTTGTAGTTATAATACGGGCCTGTAATATCCAGCTGCACATCCATTGACGGATTTAATTCAGCCGGCGTCGCTTCTGCCGCCGTACTGCCCTGCATCGGGTTAATCATCCAGCCCTGCTGTCCGTCATACCCCTGCGAAATCGTTGCCCCCATTACCGTAACATCCGAGCGCATGCCTTTCCCGAGTGCAATTACTGAGGTTGTTGGTAATGACTGACCCATGAGTTCAGTCGATGTCTGCATCCGGATGGCTTTCAGATTTTTGTATTTTTCCGCTCCTCCCATCGCTTCTACATGTTTAGTCACGATCTCGTCAACACTTTGTGCCTGAATAGCCAGTGCGCTTAAAAAGAACGCACCAAGTAGCATTACTTTCTTCATAAAAGGAGTTTGGTTTGCTCAAAAATAGCAAAATCCTCCGCCCGAGCCAATAAAAAACCCACAACCGAACCAGGGTTGTGGGTCAACAGGTAGTATAGTAACCGTACCGGCAGTGTGCCTGTACCGTATTATATCGGATTAGTTAGCCAGCGCTTCGGCACCACCAACGATTTCGAGGATCTCTTTGGTAATGGCAGCCTGACGCGTCCGGTTGTAAACCAGTTTCAGTTCACGAAGAAGGTCACCGGCGTTTTCAGTTGCCTTATCCATTGCGGTCATCCGTGCACCGTGTTCAGAAGCGTTCGACTCAAGAACGGCTTTGTACAGCTGGATTTTCAGCGTTTTAGGAATCAGCTCAGCGATGATTTCTTCTTCTGACGGCTCAAAAATATAGTTTACATTGCTGGCCTTAGTCGTCGTATCAGCCGGAGTCGATACGATCGGCAGCATTTGCTCCGTACGGATGATCTGTGTAGCCACGTTTTTAAACTCATTATATACGAGTTCAACTACATCAAACTGTCCTTTTCCGAACGCGGTCATTACCTCTTCGGCAGCAGCGCGAACGGCATTGAAGCTCAGCTTTGTAAACGTTTCAACGTAGGTTGTGTTCACCTTGAAGCCACGGCGCGCGAAGGCTTCCGCCCCTTTTTTACCGATAGCCAGAATCTCAACCTGACCACGGCGGGCCTGATCACTATAGGCCTCGTTGATACGGGCCATAGCTGCTTTCACCACGTTTGCGTTGAATGCACCGCATAAACCCCGGTCAGAGGTCACAACGATCAACAAAACCCGTTCAACAGACCGTACCTGCTTGTACGGGCTATCGCCGGCCAGCTCAGCACCCGCAGACACCGTACCAAGCATTTCGCTCAGTTTCCGGGCATACGGACGCATCTGTATAATATTGTCCTGTGCACGGCGCAGCTTGGCCGCGGCCACCATTTTCATGGCTTTCGTAATCTGCTGCGTCGAGTTAACCGAACTAATCCGGTTACGGACTTCTTTTAGTGATGCCATTGTTTAGAGTGAATAGTTAGAGTCTTATAGCTCAGTTGTCCGGCAGCGAACCTGCCGGACAACTGCTATTCGAACTATGCGTAACGGGCTGCTAATTCAGATGCGACCTTTTTAACGGCAGCAATAGCTTCGTCAGACATTTTGCCAGCGCGGAAATCGGCCAGAGCACCTTTGTGCTGTGCGTCAAGAAGCATGGCAAACTCGCTCTCAAACTCTTTCACTTTATTGACAGGTACTTTATCCAGCAGACCGTTGATCGATGCATAGATAATGGCAACCTGCTGTTCAACAGCCACAGGGGCATATTGAGCTTGTTTCAGGATTTCCTGGTTACGACGGCCGCGTTCGATCGTCAGTTTGGTAGACGCATCAAGGTCAGAACCGAATTTCGCAAACGCTTCCAGTTCGCGGAACTGAGCCTGGTCAAGCTTCAGTGTACCGGAAACCTTCTTCATTGATTTGATCTGGGCGTTACCACCTACCCGTGATACCGAGATACCTACGTTGATCGCAGGACGGATACCCGAGTTGAACAGGTTAGACTCAAGGAAGATCTGGCCATCCGTGATCGAAATTACGTTCGTCGGAATGTAGGCAGATACGTCACCGGCCTGTGTTTCAATGATCGGCAACGCCGTCAGTGAGCCACCACCTTTAACCTTGCCTTGCAGTGATGGCGGCAGGTCGTTCATTGTCGCAGCAATGGCGTCGTTGTTTACCACCTTAGCGGCCCGCTCCAGTAAGCGGCTGTGCAGGTAGAATACGTCACCAGGATATGCTTCGCGTCCCGGAGGGCGGCGCAGCAGCAGTGACACCTCACGGTACGCTACAGCCTGCTTCGACAAGTCATCATATACCACCAGGGCCGGACGACCGGTATCCCGGAAGTACTCGCCGATAGCGGCACCGGTAAACGGCGCGAAGAACTGCATTGGCGACGGGTCTGATGCGGCAGCCGATACGACAACCGTATAGGCCATTGCACCTGCCTTACGCAGGGTAGCTTCTACCTGCTTTACGGTCGAGGCCTTCTGGCCACAGGCAACGTAAATACAGAATACCGGCTCACCTTTGTCGTAGAATTCTTTCTGGTTAATGATCGTATCGATCGCCACGGCAGTTTTACCTGTCTGACGGTCACCGATGATTAACTCGCGCTGACCCCGTCCGATCGGGATCATGGCATCAATTGCTTTGATACCAGTCTGAAGCGGTTCGTTTACGGGCTGACGGAAAATAACACCAGGGGCTTTACGCTCCAGCGGCATTGCGTACGTCTCACCCTGAATTGGGCCCATACCGTCGATAGGCTCACCCAGCGTGTTTACAACGCGTCCGAGGATACCCTCGCCGACACGTACGTAAGCGATCTGGTTTGTCCGTTTTACTGTAGCGCCTTCTTTGATCTCAGAATAGTCGCCCAGCAATACGGCGCCGACGTTATCTTCTTCGAGGTTCAGGGCTAACGCCTGCAAACCATTCTCGAACGTCAACAATTCTCCGGCCTGCACCTTTGACAAGCCGTAGATACGTGCTACGCCGTCGCCGATTTGCAGCACCGTACCGACTTCTTCGAGTTCTGCTTCTGTGCGCGCTCCTGAAAGCTGCTCACGGAGTATGGCGGATACCTCGTCGGGTCTTACGGATACCATATAGTTATCGTGGAAAATTAGAAAGTTATGGAAGATTTTTCGGCCGCAAAGGTAGCACTAAAATTTAATAAAAGCTTGTAGGACGAATAAAAAACATAGCGGAATGTTATACTTTTCTAATAACCGCCCCGTTTAATATACGTTTTATGAGCTTCCATTTACCTGCCGCTGACCCCCGCATTTTTACCGTTCACCGGAAATTGCCTGAATTGGCAGGCGCTTTTTTATCTATTTCCGGCCGGATTATCTATATTTACTCAGTTACAGGTAATTAGCTACATTTGTAGTCAAGCCTTCCTAATTATTGTCAAAATCTTTATTTTGCCAAACTTTTACCAGGCAATTTTACGTTTATTTATTAACCTCTAAAGGTTTTAACAACCTGTTTTTTTCACTTTTCATGAAAGTAACTCAGTGGACGTTGGCCGGTCTTGTTTCGGCCCTGTTTTTTAGTGGCAACGTTTTTGCTCAGACCGGAGCCGCCAAAAAACCTGTACCTGCCAAAAAACCTGTAACTACCAGCAAACCGCAGCCTGCCGCCGGCAGCGCTATTAAACTTGCCTCCAACGCTGATTCAATCAGTTATAGCATTGGTATGAACATTGCCCAGAGCCTGAAACAGCAAGGCATGAACAATGTGAATACCGCCGCGCTTGCCAGTGCTCTCGAAGCTACCCTGAAAGAAAAACCGACTGTACTGTCGCCGGAAATGGCCAATCAGGTGCTTGGCCTGTATATGCAGAAGCAGTATGAACAACGGGCTGCCGAATCTAAAAAGGTCTCCGACGTTAACAAAAAGGAAGGAGAAGCGTTTTTAACAGAAAATAAAACCAAGCCGGGTATCGTTACCACTGCCAGCGGGTTACAATATCAGATTGTGAAGGAAGGAACCGGCGCCAAACCGACGCCGAACGATAAAGTGAAGGTACACTATACCGGCCGTCTCATCAGCGGTCAGGTATTTGACAGCTCAGTGGAGCGCGGCCAGCCTGCCGAATTCGGCGTTACCCAGGTAATTGCCGGCTGGACGGAAGCCCTGCAGCTGATGCCGGTTGGCTCAAAATGGAAACTGTTTATTCCATCAGCCCTGGCCTACGGTGATCGTGGCGCAGGTGCCGACATCGGCCCTGGTGCTACCCTGATTTTTGATGTTGAGTTATTAGACATTGTTAAATAGTGATTGAGTGATTGAGTGATTGAATGATTTATAGACAGCATTCAATCACTCAATCACTCAATCACTCAACGAACACTATGAAAAAATACCTGATAACCCTGGTTCCCGTGCTGATGCTAGGCTTTCAGCCGGATGCTCCTTCTGCGGGCACACCTCGTAGCGAAGGTGGCCGGTCAACGGTTTCGGTGGCTTCGGCCGAAGACCTGAAACCAACCGTATCGCAGGAGCGCGTTGAGCAGCTAGTCGCCCAGCTCCTGACCCGCTACCACTACCGTAAAGTGAAGCTGAACGACTCGTTGTCATCGGTTGTCTGGGATAATTATCTGAAAGAAGTCGATAACAGCAAGAGCTACCTGCTGGCGTCTGATGTCGCTGCCTTTGAGAAATACCGCACCACCATTGATGAATCGCTGGTTAACGGCGATCTGACGGCTGCCTATGACCTGTATAATGTCTTCCGCAACCGGTATCAGGAACGAAGCACCTACGTACAGGAACTGCTGAAAAAGCCGTTTAACTTTACTGTAGACGAAACCTTTAACACAAACCGCGAAAAAGCGGCATGGGCTAAAAACGGTGAAGAACTGAATGACCTGTGGCGCAAAATGGTGAAAAACCAGGCACTGGAGCTTAAACTGGCCGGCCAGAAAGACAGCGCTATCACCAATACGCTGACGCAACGCTATAAGAATCTTGACCGCGCCGTGGGCCGCATCCGCGCCGAAGACGTGTTCCAGATGTATATGAACTCGTTTGCGGAAGCCCTTGACCCGCATACCAACTACCTGTCGCCAACCAATGCCGACCGCTTTAACCAGGAGATGAGTCAGTCACTGGAAGGTATCGGTGCGCTGTTGCAGGAAGATGGCGAGTATATCAAAATCAGCAGTGTGCTGCCTGGCGGTCCTGCTATCAAGAGTAAGGCCCTCAGTGCCAATGATAAGATTGTTGGTGTTGCCCAGGGCGATAACGGCCCGATGGTCAGTATTATCGGCTACCGTGTCGATGATGCGGTAAAGCTGATTAAAGGCGCCAAAGGCACAGTTGTTCGTCTGCAAATAAGACAGGCCGATGCGCTTGCCGGCGCTCCGCCGAAAGAAGTACGGCTCGTACGTGAAAAAATCAAACTCGAAGAGCAGCGTGCCAAGAAAGAAGTCATTGAACTGACGGAGAATGGCAAGCCTTATAAAATCGGGGTTATTAACATTCCGATGTTCTACCGCGACTTCGAAGGAGCCCGCAAGAAAGAAGAAGGCTTCAGCTCTACCACAACCGACGTGCAGAAGCTATTGAACGAGCTGAAGGCGGAGAAAGTTGACGGTGTGGTGATTGACCTGCGCGATAACGGCGGCGGTGCCTTAACCGAAGCCATCAACCTGACCGGTCTGTTCATCGAAAAAGGCCCGGTTGTACAGGTAAAAGAATCGAGCGGCGAAACGGAAGTCTACAGCGATCCGGATCCGAATACGACATACGACGGACCGCTGGCGGTACTTGTCAACCGCTTCAGTGCGTCGGCCTCTGAAATCTTTGCCGCCGCTATTCAGGATTACAAACGCGGTATCATTGTTGGTGGCCAGACGTTTGGTAAAGGTACGGTTCAGACCCTGATTGACCTGAACCAGTGGTTACCGAAAGAGCCGGATAAAGTGGGTCAGGTAAAAATGACCATCCAGAAATTTTACCGGATCAACGGCAGCAGTACACAGCACAAAGGCGTTACGCCGGACATTGAACTGCCACAGCGTTTCAGCGCCTCTGATTTCGGTGAAAGCTCACAGCCAAGTGCGTTGCCATGGGATCAGATCAATTCGACCCGTTATGACGTAACCCGCGCCCTGGATGACAAACTGCTGACCCGCCTGCGTGACAAGTTCGATCAGCGGCTGAAGTCTGATAATGACCTGAAACAACTGGCGCAGGATCTGGCTGACTTTAAGAAAGCGAAAGAAAACACAGTTGTCTCGTTACAGGAAGCAAAGCGCCGCAAAGAGCGCGATGAAGCCGAGAAAAAACGGGCAGCCGTAAACAAGGCAGCGAAGGATGATGAACCGGAAGACGGTGACGCGCCTAAGACCGCTGCCGATGCTACAGCGAAAAAGAAAAAAGATGTTTATCTGACGGAAACCGGCCGTATCCTGGCGGATATGATTGCCTTCCAGCAACGGCAACCGTAAGCAGCAACTGTTTAAATGCGCTGTTGACTTTTTATAAAACCAAAACAGGTTTCAGGTTACGGGCGAGCCCTTTTTCCTGAAACCTGTTTTTTTATCCTTATCAGCTTATGTGGTACTTCCAGGTAAATCAGGAAGATTTACGACGACCAATCTATCTGCAGTTGCAAAAGCTTGCGACATTGACCGAGGTGGAGATTTTTAACGAGCCCTACCACAACTGGTGCATTTTTCAGGTTGAGCGCGACAACTATGTCACCTTCACCGGAACACTGGATAGCGAAGGTATTTCCTACGAGGCTACCACTGACCGGCCCCTCCGCGAAGCGCTTCTCGCCAGCATGCGCTAACCCCTACCCTAAGCTCCGGCGACTACGCCCTATGCCACCTGCCCTAAGCCCTCCCACCGGCGGATAAGCCGGAAGAAACGGGCGGTCAGCAATACAGCAGCCAACGTTAAGCCGGTCAGCAGGCCGATCCATACGCCTTCGACGTTCATGCCCATCGTAAAGGCAAAGAAATAACTCGTTGGCAAGGCCACAATCCAGTATGAAAACAGCGTAATCCAGGTCGGGACGTTGACGTCGGCAATACCCCGCAGCGATCCGATGCCCACGACCTGAATGCCATCGGAAAGCTGGAAAAAACCGGCCATGATCAGTAAGGAAGCCGCCACCGAGCTCACAGCCGGATTATCGCGGATGTACAGGTCAACCAGCCAGTTGTTGGCCGTCAGGAACAGCGTGGCAAACGCCCCCATCAGAACAATTGAAAGGATAAACGCAGCAACACCTGCCCGCCGGATACCGGTTTTACTCTCCCGCCCGACCGCAGCGCCCACGCGGATGGCCGCAGCGGATGAAATACCGGTTGCCATCATGTAGGTTGTCGATGCCATGTTGAGCGCAATCTGGTGCGCCGCCAGCTGCACATCGCCCAGCCAGCCGACCATGACCTGTGCCAGCGAAAAGGTAGCTACCTCAAAGAAAAATGTCATACCACCCGGCAGGCCAAGCCGCAGAATATGCTTAACGTCGGCCTGCACCGGCAAGGCGTTAAACACAGGTTGCAGGTACGTGGTGAACAAACCGGATTTGTACACGTAGAGCAGCATGGCAATTGCCATATAGATCCTCGACAGCAGCGTTGCCGTGGCAGACCCCTGCAACCCCATCTCCGGAAACGGGCCGATCCCCTTGATCAGCACATAATTAAACAGCGCGTTCAGGACCAGCGCCGACATCGTGATAAACATGGCCACACGAGGATACCGGAGGCCGTCGCACAGTTGCCGTGCCCCGACAAACACCAGCAACGGCAGAATGGAAGCACTCAGCACCAGCATAAAATTGCGGGCCAGCCGGGTAACCTCGGCACTTTGCCCGAAGACATCAAAGAAGAAGGCCATCAGCACCGATAGTCCCCCCAAAATAACGCCCAGTAATACAGCAACCCGTAAACCGGCACGAAACAGTTTATTGATGTCGGCATCTTCGTTGCGGCCTTTTGCCTGCGAGACCAGCGCGGCTACTACCGACAGGCCACCGACACCAATACTGGTCAGGAGAAACGACAGGGAATTAGACAGTCCGGCCGCTCCCAGCGGAACAGCCCCGAGCAGGCGGCCGACAAAGAGGTTATCCGTCACCCCCATTAAAATAACACCCAGCTGCGCAATCACAATCGGAATGCTCAGCCGGACCGTATCAGCCAGTTCAGGCCGGTACGTTACCCATTTATTCTGCATAAAAAACGATGATAATACCGGAAGCGCTTACTTCGCCATGATGGCAACGCCCGCAATTTCGACATTGGCGTTGAACGGCAGTTCCTTAACAGCCACGCACACACGGGCGGGCAATGGCTTCTGCCCCGTGAAGTACGTACGGTATACATCATTGATCTTGCTGTAGTTCCGCATGTCGGTTAAATAAATCGTTACGTTTACGAGTTCATTGCAGGTCAGACCGCGCTTTTTCAGAATCTGCTCCACGTTTTTCATCACCTGATGTGCCTCAGCCTCAAACGAATCGGTGACAAGCTGACCATTCAGGCGGCCGATTTGTCCGGAAACAAACAAAAGGCCGCTTGCTTCAACGGCATCCGTATAGGGTGGCGTTGACGGAGGTGCCGACGGCGTCTGGGCATAACCGGCAAGGGCCAGTGAACAAGCGAAGAGGGTAAACATAATACGTTTCATGAAAGTTGCTGATTAAAAAGGCAAAGAACGTAAAAGCTAGCCATCTGTACTTTTTTTTAAGTGAATGTTCTTACTTTTGTTGTAACGTCGCACACGTATCTAATACATGTCTTTGAAAGAGTACGGAAGCAATATTCAAAAACTGGTCGACAACATTGTCGCCATTGAAGATCGGGAAAAGCGCACGCGCTATGCTCACATTCTGGTTGAGCTGATGCGCCAGATTCACCCGAACATGAAAGACGGCCAGGACTACTATAACAAGCTCTGGGACGATCTTTATATTATCTCTGGTTTTACCCTTGATGTTGATAGCCCCTATCCGCCGCCGCCGGTTGAGATTTTGGGCCGTAAGCCTCAGCGTGTCCCCTACAATACGCATAATCTGAAGTTTAAACACTTTGGCCGCAATATCGAACTACTGATTGAAAAAGCGCTGACCATCGAGGATGCCGATGAAAAACGGGCGTTTGTTTCGTACCTTACCCGGCTGATGCGGACGCTGTACCAGAGCTGGAACAAGGAATCAGTCGAAGACGAAACCATTTATCAAAGCCTTGTTGACCTCTCGCGGGGACGATTGCTGGACGAAGTCGACGCAATCCGTAACGGTGGTCTGGTAGAAGGTACGCCGCGCGAACGTACCAGCGACCAGCCGCAGCGGGCCGGTAACAGTGTACGTCCCTATACAGGCAGCTATTCCAATCCGTATAATAATACGGGACGCGAGAACCGGAACACAGGCGGACACCGGGAGAACCGTAACCAAAACCGTAATGACCGCAACGACCGCCGTAACGACAATAATAACAGCTCGTTCCGGGGCCGCAACAACAACGATAACCGGGGTCGGCGGCGATAATTCAAAACTAAATGGCTTCATTCAAAATTACCGGTGGCCGGCAGCTTAAAGGTGAGCTGGTCCCTCAGGGTGCTAAAAACGAGGCGCTGCAAATCGTCTGTGCCGTCTTGCTGACAAGCGAACCTGTTACCATTCATAACATTCCTAACATCCGGGACGTAAACCAGCTCATCGACCTGCTCGGCGACATGGGCGTATGGGTAACCCGGATCGGTGAATCATCGTACCGCTTTCAGGCGAGCGATGTTAATCTCGACTACCTCGAAACTGATACGTTTAAGCGTAAAGCCGCTGCCTTGCGCGGGTCGGTAATGCTGCTGGGTCCGATGCTGGCGCGCTTTAAAAAAGGCCGTATCCCGCGCCCTGGTGGTGATAAAATCGGCCGCCGCCGCTTAGATACCCACTTCCTCGGCTTTGAAAAGCTGGGCGCCGAATTCCACTTCGACGGTGATTTCTACCGCGTGGAAGGCGAGCACCTGAAAGGTACCTACATGCTGCTCGACGAGGCATCGGTAACTGGTACGGCCAACGTACTGATGGCTGCCGTGATGGCCGAAGGGATCACAACCATTTACAACGCCGCCTGCGAACCTTACCTGCAGCAGCTCTCGAAGATGCTGAATGCAATGGGCGCCAAAATCTCAGGCGTTGGCTCAAACCTGCTGACGATTGAAGGGGTTTCTGAACTGCACGGCACCGACCATACGATGCTGCCGGACATGATCGAGATCGGTTCGTTCATCGGGCTGGCCGCTATGACGCAGTCAGAAATAACGATTAAAAACTGCCGCATTCCGGAGCTGGGCATTATCCCTGATGTGTTCAAACGCCTGGGTATTCAGATGGAATTCCGCGGTGACGATATTTACATTCCTTCGCAGGACCGCTATCAGGTGGACACCTTCCTGGACGGTGGCATGATGACGATCTCCGATGCACCATGGCCGGGCTTTACGCCTGACCTGCTGAGCATCGTACTCGTAACGGCTATCCAGGCACAGGGAACGGTACTTATTCACCAGAAAATGTTTGAAAGCCGCCTGTTCTTCGTCGATAAACTGATTGAGATGGGCGCGCAGATTATTCTTTGTGACCCGCACCGCGCTACGGTGGTTGGTCTGGGCCGTCAGCAGCAGCTGCGCGGTATCCGGATGACCTCACCGGACATCCGGGCGGGGGTTTCTCTGCTGATCGCTGCCCTGTCGGCAAGCGGATCAAGCATTATTGACAATATTGAACAGATTGACCGTGGTTATCAGAACATTGACACGCGTCTGAACGCCATCGGTGCCGAGATTGTCCGGTTGTAACGAGTCCGTTCACCCATTTTTAAAGCCGTTTGCAGGACACTGCGACGGCTTTTTTGTTTTATATGTATACACGACGCTTTTTCACTCAACAACCATGAACGATAAACAACGAAATATGGCCATTGCCGGCGGAATACTGGCAGTGCTGATTATAGCGGGCATTTTTTTCTGGCCCACCCTGAATAAACCGAAAACAGCGCCAAAACAGTGGTATGGCGTCAGTCTGCTGCATCAGGCGAACCGCATGGCCGACTCAGTCGGCATTGATACAACGCGCTTTGTGGTCAGAGAAACTGATGACTCGTTGCGGGACCGCGACGCGCGCAAGCAACTGACGGCGCTGCTGCTTGAACTGCGCTATGGCAAAACACCGTCTCAGTTTACCTACAACAGTCTGAAGCCGGTGATCGACACCAGCTGGGCCGTTTCGCTCGCCAATCAGGAAGGAAAAAATCTCCCGGATTCGGCACTTCCGGTTTCAGCGTTCAGACCTTACCAAACGCTGGTTGGCCAATACCATCAGGCGCGTAGTCATGTCTCGGCCGATTCGCTGCTGTCGTACCGGCAAACGCTGAACTTTTACCGGTATCTGAACCGCTTCCCGATGGATCATTTCGTGATCGTTAACCTGCCGACGGCTTCGCTGACCGTTTTCGACCGGAAAGGCGACCGCCTGCTGACCTCAGACGTAATTGCCGGAAAGGCCGATAAGCAAACACCCTGCATGGCTACCACCATGAATCAGATTGTAACGTATCCGTACTGGAACGTACCGAAAGGCATCGGTGTGAAGGAGATTCTGCCCAAAGTGCAGCGTAACCCGAACTTTCTGGACTCGCAGAACATGCAGGTACTCGACGACCGCAATCAGGAAGTTGACCCCTCCTCGCTGGACTGGGCCTCGTTTTCGGCCGACAATTTTCCGTACCGCTTCCGGCAATCGTCGGGTTGCCACAATTCGCTGGGGCTGCTCAAATTTGACCTGAAGAATCCATATGCCATTTACCTGCACGACACCAACGGCCGCGACCTGTTTACGGAGTCATCGGACCGGTTCCGGAGCCACGGGTGTGTGCGGGTGCAGAAGCCGGTTGACCTGGCCAATCTGGTGTTGGAAAAGAAAGTGTTTGATGACGGATTTATGAACCGGTGTCTCGTGGATCAGACTCCGAAAACACTAAAACTGCCCAAAGAAGTCCCCGTCTTTATTGTGTATCTGACCACAGACGTAGACCCCTCAGGGCAGGTTGCGCACTACCGCGATATTTACGCGATGGTGAAATAAGGCTTAGCCAAGAACAAACGACGATTTTTTCAGGTAGGTCATGTCCGGATAGTATAAAAACAGGCATGACCCGCCTTTAATCGCCTGGATGATAGGCGTTGACATTTCCATTGATACCGCAGGGCATCCCTGGCTGCGGCCAAGGCGGCCGGTTTGTTTGATGATGTCTTCGCACACATAATCCGCCCCGTGCATGACAATGGAACGGGCAAAGGCATTATCGTTAAAATCCTTTTCCAGACCGCGCAGTTTAAGCGACAGGCCATGTTTACCCTGATAGGTGTTCATGGTCTGGTAAAAGCCCAGGCTCGACTGAAACGACGAATTAACGTTTGAGAAGGCTTTTGGCACCAGTTCGCCTGAATTGCGGCCATGCGAAACGTAGGTGTTGAACAACAACCTGCGCGTTGTCAGGTCAATAACATATAAGCGTTTATGGCTCGAAGGCTGGGTAAAATCAACGATGGATAATACCGGCCGGACACCCGGAATCTTGTGCATCCCCCGGAGTGCCAGGTCAAACACATCGCGGTTCAGCCCCGATTCTACCAGATGGAGTTCATCATAAATGGTATGCACGGTCGGCGTGGCCGGGACGAGTTTTTCAGTTGAGGCAACAGGGCGGGTGGACTTTCCCAACGTGGTGATTACTAACAGAGCCAATACGGTCAGCAGTGTTTTTTTCATAAGGTAGATCACTTTACGGCTATGGTATTATAACACTAAGATGCAACTTTTAATTCGTTTTTGGTAGTCTTACCGCAAAATCACCAAAAATGGACCGGATGCGTTACCTTTGTTTTTCCGGCATATTGCTGACCCTCTAAAGCGTACACAAAACAGACAGTAAACTTGAATAATACACTGGCACGCATCATTTCCGTTGCGTTTCACCCGTTGCTTATGCCGACCTGGCTTTTCGGCATTTTGTTGTATCAGGTACCTGTAGTGCTCGGTCTCGATACTTTTTCCGTTGAACTTCGCATCCGGTTACTGGTTCTGATTCTGATCGGGACGTTTGCCGTTCCGTCGCTGTTGATTTATTTTCTGTTCAGGAGCGGCTACGTCCGCAGCCTGCACCTCGACGACCGGCTCGACCGGCGGCTCCCCTACCTCATTACCGGCTTTATCTACTCGTTTCTGACGTTTCTTTTTGCGTTCCGGATGCAGCTCATTTCTGACGTAGCCCCCGAAATCGCCGTTATTCTGGGCAGTATCACGATGTCGATTCTGCTGGTCTGTATCATCAGTCTGTTCTGGAAAATCAGTGCCCACGGTGTCGGGATTGGTGGCAGCCTCGGAGCGGTGGCCGGTATTGTGCTTAAGTTCAGCGAAACCGATCTGGTGTATACCCTCGCGATGCTGATTCTGCTGGCCGGTATCATCCTGAGCGCCCGGCTACAGCTGAATGCCCATACGCCCTCACAGGCGAGTGTAGGACTGCTGCTTGGTATTGCGGTCAGCCTCACGGCCGTATTTTTATACGTATAGTTTGAGATGTCCGGAAGATTTGACTCTTTTACGGCAAACATCAACGCAACAAAACCAACAGTATGTACGAATTCCTGACCTACGACGTTGACGGGGGCATTTGCCGTATTACCCTCAACCGGCCTGCCGTCTATAACGCCCTAAGTCCCGGCCTGATTCTGGAAATTACCCGCGCCATGGAAGCGGCGGGTGCCGATGAAGCGGTGCGGGTTGTTGTCCTGACCGGTGCCGGCGAAAAAGCGTTCTGTTCGGGCGCCGATCTGAAAGAAGGCATGTCCTCGGCGATGACGGGTGGCGGCCTGTCGCTGGGCGATTCGCTCCGGAACACCTACCATCCTATGATTATGGCCATCCGGGAGCTGCCCAAGCCGGTGATTGCCCGCGTAAACGGAATTGCGGCGGGGGCCGGTTGTTCGCTGGCGCTGGCCTGCGATGTGATTGTGATGGCCGATGAGGCGTATTTAAGTCAGATTTTTGTTAACATCGGCCTCATGCCCGATGCCGGCTCGACGTTTTTCCTGCCACGGCTGGTGGGCAGCCTGAAAGCGTTTGAACTGTGCAGCACCGGCCGGAAGGTATATGGCCCCGAAGCGCAGCAGCTGGGTCTGGTCAGCAGTTCGGTACCGGCCACGCATATGGACGATGCCGTCGGTCAGTTGGTACAGTATTATGCCGCCGCGCCGACAAAATCGATCGGAGCGATGAAAAAAGTTTTAAATGAATCGCTGTCGTCGTCGCTGGCGCAACAGCTGGAAAAAGAAGCTGACAATCAGGATTTTTTGGGTCGTTCGGCCGACGCGATGGAAGGCATCGGATCCTTCTTAATGAAGCGGAAACCCACTTTTTCCGGAAAATAGCTGATTTTTTTTTGTCTGAAATTTGGAGTGAATAATTTATTTCCTACCTTTGCAGTCCCAACACGGGAACACAGCAATAACAATACGCATTCGTAGCTCAATTGGATAGAGCACCTGACTACGGATCAGGAGGTTTGGGGTTCGAATCCCTACGAGTGCACTGAATCTAAGTAAACCCCTCAAAATTCTATATTTTGAGGGGTTTTTACGTTTGAAGTGTACCCCAAAATCGTCTACAAAGTAATACTAAAGGACACTTAAAGTGTACCTTTTCAACAAATCACACACCTACACAACAGTCTGGTTATCAATCCATTAAGACAAGTATTATTATCGTAAAAAGTACTTGATTGACACTTGGTTAATCAAGCATATTTGAGTAAATTAGGTTGTATTTCATTGAAAGTAAAAATAGAATTCCAGAGTGTTATGCAATTGTTAGCAGGTACATTAGAGTTGAAGGGAACTCCCTTCGAACAGCAAATTTGGAACTTCTTTTCAGAAAAGCTCATCTCTGAAGAAGGAGTACTAGGCTATCAAACACCTACGTTAAGTATTCGTGATGTAAATGAGATACCAAGCTTTATTGTAAGATCGAGAAAGCATGGTATTATGATTTTCAATATAATAGATGATAAAATTATCTCTATCAGTGAAGATGACGACTTTTGGTTAGCAAAAGAGAGTGGTTACATCTATTCTCCAGATGTTGTAGTGAGTAAATACTATCAAAATCTATTAGCACGCCTCTCAGACGACTCTAAACTATTTAATAGAAAAAAAAACACTCTTAATTTTGAAATAAAACGTTACATCATCTTCGCTGCCAACATGTCACATGAAATAATAAGCATACTAGATGGCAGTGATTTCTTTACCTGTGAAGCATTATACGTTGATGATTGGAAAGCAAGGCTAGAAGAGATTCTTGTCGATGAGACGAACAAAATATCATCTGAAATGCTAGATCTTGTTGATTCGTTAATTGAAGGCACCGATATTTATAAAAAAACGAAAAAACAAAAAATACCATTAGAACCGCAAACAATTAACGATTATATTAAAATATCCTTAGATCATACTTGGAAATTAGATAATATTCAAAGATCAGTTGCGCTTCAGATTCCTTCGGGTCCACAAAGAATAAGAGGATTGGCCGGGACAGGGAAAACGATTATTTTATGTATGAAAGCAGCAAACGCACATAAAATATTTTCTGATTATAAAATACTTTTTGTTTTCAATACATTAAGTATGTATCCGCAAATAGAAAAACACATCTCTGATTATTATACTTGGGAGACCAAAACACCTTTCAATAAAGAGAACTTAAATATTAGGCATGCTTGGGGCGGAAAGAATGTGAGAGGCCTTTATTCAGAGATATGTGAAGATCTAGGTATTAGACCAAAAACTTTCTATGATGTTCGCCATTTATCTGATCCTAATACTGCTATTTTTGAAGACCTTCTCAAGCTACATAAAAATGATATTACGCCTAAATATGACCTAGTTCTTATTGATGAGGCGCAAGATTTTTCTCCTGCATTTTTTGAAGTAATTTACTTATTAACTAAAGAAGAAAAACGAATTGTATGGGCCTATGATGAATTTCAATCTTTGAAAGAACTTCAAATACGTGAACCTGAAAACTTATTTGGCTCTAAAGAAGATGGAACTCCAAATATGCCGAACAGTGTTTTGGAAGGCGAATACACGGGTTCAATTAGGAAGGATTTTGTCTTACCAAATTCTTACAGAAACCCCAAAATAAACTTGCTAATTGCACACGGAATAGGTCTAGGACTATATACTGAAAAATTCAAAATTCCAATGCCGGAAAGAAAAACATGGCATGCAAGGGGGTATCAGGTTATTGCTCCTGACAAACCAAAATTCGAGAAAGGTGACTATGTTATAATAGAAAGACCTAGTGTATATAGTAAAAATATTTTAGAGGAATTGCTTGTCAAGCATTATGCACATGAAAGTGATTTAGTAAAAATAAATCACTTTCATACTAAATTAGAAGAGCATGATTTTGTTATTAATGAAATAAGTCGTCTAATAAATATCGAAAGAGTAGAGCCTGAGGAAATCTTAGTTATAACTTTAGATACGAAGAAATCAGAGCCCGATTTTAAATACATTAGATCTAGCCTAAATAATTTGAGCATAAAGTGCATAACTCCAGGCTTTATTGAAGAGTCACATAAATTTAAAGAACAAGGAAGAGTTACGCTTTCTACACCTTTTAGGGCAAACAGGGCTTTCTCATAAAAAAAGGCAAGAACCAGTATGTCCTATTTTTGTGGTGACGAAACTACAAAACGATGA
>NZ_JBYFCJ010000049.1:0-20455 GCF_057652235.1 Arsenicibacter sp. R0_47
AAAAAGTACAGTTATTGACTCGGATTTCCCAAGCTTGAATTAGCCCAAAAGCTGTCCAACTAATTGGGAACACCATAATCCTCACGGCCTCCAAAGACATGCAGGGCCGGATCTTCGACCAGAAGACAGGGTTGAGGGCAGGCTTGAAACAGTTGCTCAAAGAGCGTTCGGGTATCATCCCGAAGGGTCAGAAATAGCGCCTGTAGACGGTTGGCCGACATAGTTAGATGGAGGAATAGAGTTTAAAAAAACTTCTCAGGAACTCCCGGCAGGCCCGGGGATTATCCCGCAGGCTGGCTTCGTGTTCAGCCAGCAGGCAAAAGGAAAGCACAGGCTGGCCGGTCGGGTTACGCTTGTCCTGAATCAGCATCGGATTGCCGTAGGGTTTTGCGTGACCCTCGGCATCGGGAACGATAAAGACATGGCTTAACCATTCCTCGGGGGTGGCGTACTCTGACAATCGTTTGGTCGCAAACGGCAGCGGCTGTTCGAGGGCTGGCTGAGGGCCAAAGTAGGGGTTAAGCGACGACTCCCCGGCCTGTGGTTCGCGGTAATAGGCATCCCCCCGACCATAGCAATAGGGGTAGAGCATCGCCAGATAATTCTGGCAGGGGATCACCTGTTGATTACCCAGACGAAACACCTCCATGTCTCCGGCTCCGGCGGCTTTGGCGATCTGGTAAAAATCGGCGTGGTTCCAGATCGGGCGGTAGTCAGTCGCGTCGGGTCGTTCGGCCCGTTGAAACTCGGGGCAATCCGCCAGACCAAAGGCCCGTGTTATTTCACTCAGACTCATGGCCGACTCTTTGGGCGTCAATGGCCGAACCGGAATAAACCGTTTACCCTGATAGATGAATGATTGGGCGGTCGGCGCTTCAACAGTGTCGGCAGTAGGTTGATCGGAAATTGGCATCATGACAGGATGAGGATTTAGGGTCTGCCCCATTGGTCAGCCTGGGCCGGCCAACGTGGGCAGATGGTTTCTGTTAAAGTTTATAACGGGCCGCGTCGGGCCGGGCCACGTCGGGCCGGGCTTGTTTATCGGCTTTACCGGGTAACAGACCCGGCAAAGACCGTTGTATATCGCCTAATTGTCCCCCCAGAATCGCCACCGCTTCGTCTGAACTAAAGTCTGGTTGAGTTACGACCAACTGCGCCACAAATGCCTTATAGGATGCTTCCAGCGGGGTACGGCTGGCCGGGTAGAGGGATTGTAAGGACTGTATGCTCTGACAAGTCGAATTAAAATAGGTAGCCAGTCGGCCTAACCTGTTGAGGTCATTGACATGGGTATCGACAATGTACGGGTTGCGCTTGTTACGGCCATCGGCGGTGAATTTGTCCTGAATGCGTTTGTATTCGATCCGGAGCATATTATTCACGATGAGGTCATTTTTCTCCAGCCGGTCAAGCTGGTAGACACAAGCCTGATTTGCGGTTTTGACCTGCTGTTTCAGGCTCTTGTTTTTTTGCGCCTTCCGGTTTAACGCCTGATACCCCAGATTGATACCATACTGGGCCGCATTGGTGAGAATGTCAGCCGGTCGGCTACCGGTATTGATGCCCCCTAACGGCGTGGGAATGTTGATATTCTGGGCGGCTGAAGAGCCAGCGATCAGTACTGTTAGGGTAGCGATGAGGGAGAAAAATAGTGCTTTCATGGTTTTGTTTTTACGGCTTTTCGTGCCTTTTATCTGTATTAAAGATACGACGATGCAGGGGAATAGGCAAGACGGGCCAGCCCAACCTGTCCCTTTATTGACCCAGTTGATTCCGTTCGGGTACGGACTTTTGATGGGCGGGTGATTGTTTGTTCCTGGCCTTCCAGAAGGCTTCTGCCAGACTGCGGATCTGTCGGGCGACGATGGTGGCCTGCTCTCGCTCGGAATCCGTATGACACACTTCCTGTTCCAGGTGCGAAGCCGCTTCCTCGTACATCGTCATCCGATCTTCGATCTGTTCGTTAGTTAATCGTTTCATCTCCCCTTGGTTCTAATTTGAAGTACGCAAAACGAGCTATTCGGATGGTGTCTCGTTGCTGCTGACGGTCAACAACTGTTCTTCGACCTGATAATAACCTTTGGGGAAAATGACCCCATAAGTATACGCATTGATCAGGCTGTTAAACCGGCGGGGTCGGTTAACCCTGCCTAATGGACGAATCATGCCATCCAGAGTGCCTTGATAGGTTACCTCTGTCCCGACGACAATTTCCTCTGCTTTCGTGAGTTGAGTGGACGAATTGGCCATGCAATTTAATTGAGAAATGACGGTTTCTCACTGATAGCAATTCGCCAAAAGCATAAATATATAAATGCATTAAATATATATTTGACGTATTGCTATCAGTGGTTTTTTTGGTAGCGGGACCGCATCCAAACGGATTAACTATCCGCTACTGAACGGTGTACACTGGTTGAAGATGTTGGTTAAGGGCTTCCAGGGCCTGCGTCAGACTGGCGTATCCTTTTCCTTTGAACAGGAAAGGACGGGATTTGCTGGTGCCAACGAGTGTACCAAACCGGTT
Organism: Arsenicibacter sp. R0_47; assembly: GCF_057652235.1. Lineage (NCBI taxonomy): Bacteria > Pseudomonadati > Bacteroidota > Cytophagia > Cytophagales > Spirosomataceae > Arsenicibacter > Arsenicibacter sp. R0_47. The sequence goes on from NZ_JBYFCJ010000049.1 coordinate 2,528, forward strand.
ATACTCGATGGATGAAACTATACCAGGGATGGTATACGTAGCTGCACTGACTTTGCCGAATGCTTTCGCGCTGACGTTCTTTACAAGTTCGTCCAGGGTATATTGGATAGGGTTCTCACGCATGTTCGTTAGGGGACTGATAGCTGCTTCGTTTTTCGATTGCCTGACGAGTTCGGTACTCGCTACCCAAGGTGTTGAGGCCGTTGCCGGCTTGTTTTCTGAAAAAATCAGGAGTTATAGCGGGTTGCCGCCCGATGGGCAGTGCAGATGTCAGCCCAGTTATTTTTAAGGGTCAGGGCGGCACGGATCGCTGTTTTAGCTTCCTCGGGTAGTTCCTGGCTGTAGATACCCGACACCTGATAATCAGACAGGGTTGGTTTGCGGCCAAAATGGTTAAGGAACGCGTTTTCGACGGTCTGCTGGTAGAGGTTATCGGCTTGCTGGCTGGCCTGCTGGCATTCGGTTAGTTTTTGCCCATGCCAGGCTCCGCTCTGTCCGGGAAACAGGGCTTTCATCAACCGGCGCAAGGCCGAATCGTCCAATCCACTATGAAAAATGGTTGTCGCGCCTTTTCGGCGGGGTAAACGCATCGAGGTTTGGTAGATGGGAGCGATGGCAAGATCAACCGTCATAAAAAGGTGCCAGATAACGCTCTGACGGGCTGTTTATATTGGTTTAAAGATACAGCGAATAGCGGGGTTAAACAAGGCTGTCGGCCCCGTATCACCCCTTTTATGACCCTATTGGTTCGCTTTTATTCCCGCTCGTATACGTGACTGTTCCAGAGTTCTTCAGCCGCCCACAGCGGCATCTGGCGTGTCATGGCAATGTGGACAATCGTTTCGACGGCTATGAACGAGTCGTAGCGTTCATAGAGAGTCTGGATTTGTTCGTGCAGAAAGGTACTCTCCCCGGCAATATGCATCAGAACCTCCAGTGTGGGTGCCGTGCTGATCTCGCTATTGTCGTTTTTCATACCTCAAATAATGCAATCTGTACCCAGAATACAATAGCCAATGTTCCCTTTATCGACCGGCACAAACGTAAAATTCACCAAATAAAACGACTGTTTTATTTGGTGAATTGAAACCATTTTTGTATTTTTAAATAGTGAACAACGCGTTATGGATCAACTATTTAACGACCTGTCTGCCAATGGGTTGCATCGACTGAGCGCCATTAAGCGGATCGAAGAAGGGGAGCGGGTCCGGGCCGTTGCGGACGCATTCGGAGTCCACCACGTCACGATTCTCAACTGGTTGCGCCTGTATGAACAGGGAGATATACCGGGCCTGAATGCCCCCTTCAGGCCACGTCCGGTGCATCGGCTCGACGTGGCAGCATTGGAAGCAACGATGTCGAGCGTGTCAGAACGGTATCGTTCCCGCTGGCAGCGGCTGTTACGGCTGGCCCGGGGCGAACGCCTGAACGAAATTGCAGCCTCCTCGGGGGTGTCCGTTCAGGCCATCATGAAAGATCGCCGGTTGTACAACGCCGGTAAATTAAAACGCTAACGAGCAATGATCATCGAGACGACCCAGACGAGCGACAACGAACTTATCGTCAATGCGCTCAAGGCGTACATCAACCGGCATTCACCCGACGAGCAGAATACACCCTATCTGCTGGTGAATGGCGGAAAGTCCTACACGTTATCAGAGCTGTTGACTCAGATCGAGGGGCGGACAGCGGTAGGGCTTGAAATGGCCCAAAGTATCGTGGCCTTGACCGTTGATCTGTTGGCTCGGGGCCGGGAGAAACTGGAGTTGCCGGCCACCGGCATTCCAGCCACTGAAATGCCCCGTTCGACGGATAGCGGCCCGGTGAAGGCGATAGCCCACTTACTGGCCTCCGCAATCCCGGTGCAGTGGGACCGGTTCACCAAAACAGAAGACGGCTTTTACATTGTGTATGGCTGGATTCCCAGGGGGGACGGGGACCGGGACTTTCTCATGTTCGAAATGTGGGCTACCCGCCCTATGTCAGAGGTGTTTTATACCACCTCTTCAGCGAAGTACTCCCGTCAGATCATGACGTTACTGTATGGGGATGAATTCGAACACAATGATTGCCGCAAATTTGAAGAGCTTTGAGCGGAGTCAGTCTAACGGAGCGCCACTTGCGAAAGGTCCGATACCTGATTCTGATCGACGCAACAGAAATCAAATGCCGGACCCGGAAACTCGCCGAAGAGCTGGCCATGTTGGTCGGCGGTCAGGTAATCGAGAGGCATCAGTACCGGCTCTGGCGACCAGGGCAGGGATTTGTAACAGAAGAAACGAGTGATGTTATCTATACACCAGGCAGACTGCAATGAGCGAAATAACTACTTCAGAGGCATCTTCAGCCGCCACTCAGCCGATGCCCCCCAGCCTTTTTGATTTTGTGGGGCCATCGCACTGCTACAGTGATCCGTCGAACCGGGTTGTTGAAATGGCCCGGATCAAGGACCAACTGAAACAGCGGAAAATCACCAATGTTCAGCTCGCCTATAAAATCCGGAAGTCGGCAGGCTGGGTAGGGCTGGTGCTGCTGGGCAATTACCCCTTCGCGGGGTCCTGCTGTATGCCCAAGAACATTGCCTTGGCGCTGGAAGGCTACGGCATTGCGTTGCCTGAATGCTTTCGCTGGCCCAACGCAACCCAAACGCCCCCGTCTGCGGCACAGTTGTCGTATATTGCCCGGCTATGTGAAAAAGCGGGGATAGCGGTACTTGTTCCCCAATCAAAAGCGGAGGCCTCTGACCTGATTCAAACCCTCACCTCCTAAATCAACTGACCGTGAGTAAACATGCTGAAGTAGAAAAAGGGTATGCCATCCGGGGCCAGATCATTGCGCTGGTTGCTGCGTGGATGCAACAGTCGTTGCCACCTCATTTCGTCACCACGACGCTGCTGTCGCTGGATGATACCCTGACGGATGAAGAAGTACTGAACTGTCTGGTGAACACGCCCGGCATCAAACCTTCGTTTTTTGAACCAACACTATTCCCACCTGATGGCAGCGAATACTAACGATGGATCGGCTTGGATACGGTTAGCGGATCAGACGCCCGTGAATGAGCAATATGTGATTGTCCGAAAAAGGCATCCACAGGATATAGACCGGCTGGCGCAGTATTATCAGGATCTGGGGTTCTGCCGTCGCCCCGGGGGATTTTTTGTGCAGGGCATCACCGAATGGAAACCGTATAATCCCGAATAGAATGGCTCTGACTTCCGACGATTGCGATATTCGACCGGCGAGGACATGGGATAGTGAGCGCTGTCATATTCTCTTTCTGCGGGGCGAGTTTGTGGATGCCACGGGCTGTCTCAAACGCGCAGGACATGCCGGTGCGCATTGCTGCCGCACCCCGGACGGAACGCTGATGGAGTGGGAGTACGATTTGAATTGCGACTGCGGCTGCTGGGCCGACGGCGACGATGGCGGCTGTATCGTATACGAACGAATAACAAACCCCAATAACCATATCACGCTTTGAAGGCCGTATTTAACGAACTAACGGCCTATCGGGCCATGTGGTTGCCATGAATGAACTGAGTTTAATCGAAAAAAGGCCGATCATTCGGTCCGAACTGCACTCAAAAGCGGCTCTTGATGCTGCTCTGCTGAGTGATGACGTTGTTCCGGATCGCACCGACAGCCTGCTGGTGCAGTATCCGTTTCTGGCCTCCCGACTTCCTTCAGAAGCGGACCGGCTGGCGTATGATAACGCCCCCTACTATGAAAATGCGCGTTGGTTAATTCTGACAATGGCGGAACTGATTACTCAGCATGATATACCTCTGTGATCGAAAACGGCACCTGATTTGTATTCCCTACAGTGTCGATAATCTGCACCGGATGGCCGACGAGCTGGGCATTAATCGGTGTTGGTTTCACCCGACCAATGGACTGGCACACTACGATATGCCCAAAAGTCGGATTGCGGAGATCACGGCCAAATGCCAGGTCGTTTCCTCCCGGGATATTGTCCAGATCATAAAAGCGGCCAGTCAACCGGATTGAAACAGTTGCCTGCATGACAAGTAAAGAAGCCAGCACCCTCAAAAAAGACCAGCTCCTGGTCGATACAGACGGCCAGACCTATCGGTACATTGGCCAGACGGATCATGTCCGTCCCAAAATCATCTGCACGGATGGCCGGTTCACCTTCAGGCTGAGCCGTACCAGCCTGAGCATCGTGCATCAACCGACCACCTGAGTATGAAGGGCCCCAAAAAACAGCACGGAACGCTCTACCGGCTCACCTGCCAGACCTGCGGCAAGGTCGTTGGCGCGGTCATTCCCCGGGGTGGGGATGGAACGGCCTATCGGAGCCGCAGGCATCGCAACAACGCTGGTGAGCCTTGTGCGGATACGACCGTGTACGAAGGAGATATTGCACTGATTGAGACGTTCCGGCAATGAACCGGAAACCGCAGCCACGCAGACCATTTATTGCTCGTTGGCCATGAATCCATGCGCCCAGGTTTGTCGATAAGCGCCACAGGGGCAAACCCAGCCTTCGGGCGTGGCGATGAGCAGGCCTTCGCTTTTGCGTAGCCTGCGTTCACACTGGTCGGCGGGACCATCGCTGCAACAGGTGAAGGGGTGGAAGCGGCCTGCCTGCTGAAAGGCATTCAGGCGCTCGACCTGCTCGGGAGTGAAAGGCGCGTTGATGGGTGTCATGGGTAGCAGCGTGGGGCGTTCAAGATGCTTTTCCTCGATTAAATTGCTGGTAAGCCAGAAGAACAACGCCTGGCTGGTTTTTAATGGCGAACAGGTGAATGTCTTTTTTATAGAGGGTATCGACGAACCGTATAAAAATTTCGGTTGCCCCTTTGCCCTGGGCGATCACTTTTAAATTGAACGTCCGGATATTGAGTGTTTCGGCAATCTGGGGCATGGTAAACGACCGGGTACTTTTGCGGCCTTTGGGATGGGGGATGATGTCGGTGGGCGAGGTCTCCCCGTCCCTTGAAATCGTATCCAGATACAAATAGATCGTATAGGACACGATCATCTGCCAGTAATAGGCTCTCCATTCCTCGTCAGCCTCCATCCGGTCGATATAGACGGCTAAGGTCTGGGGCGTTAAATGCGTATTCCGCTCGTTGAGCAACTGAATCGTTTCCACGATGTCCCTGGGTAGCAGGACCGACTTATAGGTTCCTTTCTGAAGCCAGGGGAGATTCCCTGGCCGTCCCCGGCCCCGTTTTTTATTCGTCCCCTGTTGCTGGGACGTTTCGGATAACGCATCGTTTTTTTTGAAAAATCGGATCGTAACCGGCGGTTTCGATGAAGTACGAGGCTGTTTCATGATTGTTACGTTTTGGTACATATTACGGTGCGATCAGGAGTCCAGCCGTCAGGCAGGAATGTTGGCGGACTCCCGGATCGTGAGAATCATTCCGGTTTGGTTTTCGTAGACAAAAGGCCGGATTAAAAAGGAATATTTTATGGAAGAAAGGGAAAGTCCGCCCCTCTTCAGAATGGATGCCAGATCGACCGACAGACCGCGACTCATGGCTTCAACCGTAAATCCATCTTCGGGTCCACCACCCGGAAACAGGTATAGTTGCCGCTGGTGCCGTTTGCTCTCATTGACACCCACCCGGACGGCCTGATTTTCCAGGGCAAAGGGAAGATCGGCCAGAATAGAATGAGGAAAAATAAGTTTCCCACCTTTGGAAATATACCCGATACACTCTTTTTTCGCTGGCACTTCAGGCTTATTATCCGCACGGGTAAAAAAACGCAGTTGAACCGATTTTCTGGACATAAAACGTATTGTATTGACTACAACAAAAGTACTTTTTCTACTGAATAAACCGATTGTTTTGAGTTCGCCGTAAACTAAGGAATTTGTGGAACGGACTGAGCTATTTACCCACTCAAATACGGTTTTGGATTCGTGATCCGCACAACAGAGCAGAACTGCAAAAAAAAATTTCGAAAATAGTTGGCAACAAAATTGGAGAAATCATTCAAAGTAAATTACCTTTGTAGCATGAAAACGAACAGAAATACCTGCACGACGTACAACCGCCTGGTTCTGCCAGTAGCGGGATTTGTTGTTGTTGGTGCTGAAGAGCAGGAGTGGCAATCGCTACCCCTCGGATAACAGCACGTTTTTCTATCAGTGTTTTGCCTGTTATCCGCCCGTAAAGCGGATTTTTTGTTTTTATACGTCCTTCTTCTAACGGTAAGAAACTGGTCTCCAACACCAGCAATGAGGGTTCGACCCCTTCAGGACGTGCAACAGTATTTTGGCGCGTTGGACAAGTGGTTTAATCGGACCGCCGATGCGGTCGTCTGCCTTTCACGCAGAAGACCACCGGTTCGAATCCGGTACGCGTCACACATACCCCTGTAGTTGAGTTGGTTACAACATCTGAATTTGGCTCAGAAGGTCGCACGTTCGAGTCGTGCCAGGGACGGTCCGCCGCTGCGGTACATTTGTCGTTGATTTACAGTATGCAGACCAGTGCGATTATCTGAACGAAAGTCCGGAATAAACGCATTTACTATTGCCTTGATCTATTGAAAAATCAGGGCCAAAACACAGGGTATTTTACGGCGGAAATTCCCCATTCTCTTTGATAGAAAATGGGGAATATTACTGCGGTTTTTCATTGAGAAATACCGTATATAGTTATTGTTTTTTCGATCAAAAGTTTTTGCGGAAACCTCTAATTTCTGAGGTTTATTTTCCCCTTGATTTTCATTTTTTCTTGGCTGTAATTAAAAAAGCATTCGTAATCCAACTGCGTTGAATGGCGAATGCTTTTGGTGAATGAATAATGAGAATTACCGGCGAATTATTCGTCGCCAAACTCCTGTTTCCAGAAATCGGTCCCCGGAATCGGCGTGTTGTACTTCCCCGCCAGTTCTAACAAAAGTCTTCGGTCTATAGGCGCTCCTGCCTCGGTGAACGCCTGAAGGTGTTCACCAAATCCCTGATAATCGGGTTCCTGGGTTTGTACCCCGGAAACGGGTGATACGTTTGTTGCCATTTTAAACGATTGTTGAAAGGTCTTGACAGAGAAATCAGGCCACGAAACAATAGGCGAGGGGGCTACCGTCTTCAGGCGGCAGGTGAATCGCCATTTTGATAGGCATATCCGTCATTTCGGTGTAAGATCGTCAATGTCCTGGGGTGAACATCAAAGCGTAGGGTTTTCCCCGTTGAGCAATCCGTCGTTAACCGAAAGCTGGCCCGTTGGCGAATGGCGATCCTTCCCGTGTAGTTCCCTTCGTACTTTCCGGTCCGAATCGTGGCCTGGACAATATCGCCGGTCTGGAAGCCCAGAAACGATTTGTTCCGGCTTCGGTGGCGAATAGGGAAACCGTATCTATCCGTACCGCACATCTGGCGTGATCCGTGACCAGTAGCCGTAATCAGTAAGGGCTTCAGACATTCGAAAAGAAAGACCTTCTCTCCCGACTCGCCCACACAGGCAGCATCTATCCAGTGGGCTTTAGGGTAGGCCTGCTGAGTCCGATTGTACTTAGTCCGGCCTCCGCTTCCCGTCTCGATGGGTAAGCCTAGGGTGGCTAATTCGTCCACAATCCGATACCGGGTGGCGTTGACGGCGGCTGCATCGGCTAAGGGCCGAGCGGCTTTAGCCACAAGCTGGGGATGGCCAAACTCAGCGGCTGTGCGACTTCCTTTCTTCTGGTTGCAGGGCTGACAGGCCAGCGTCAGATTCGTGATACTGTCGGAACCTCCCCGACTACTGGGGTGCATGTGTTCGATCTGCAAGGGCACATCCTTTTTGCCACAGTAGGCACACTGGCGGTTCCATTTCTCCAACAGGTACTCCCGCACCTCGTAGCCCTGTAATGTTCCCTGCTGGTACGCGACCCCTTCAATCTCAGGGTTCCGTAGCTGCTGGGTATCGAAGCGTACCCGCTCGACCGACAGGCCCGAAACGGGTGCCCATCGGGTCAGCCGCTTGGTCCATGTCTGCACATTATGAACCCGGCTGAGGACCGAAGGGGAGAGCCAGCCAGTGATTCGTTTCCGATTGAGAAAACGGGGTTTGCGGTAGCGCGTCTTGCGGTTGCGTCGGTTCCGTCGCAAGGCTCGTCGGCTCTCCAGACTTGCGCGAATGGCCTTCCCCCGGTGGGTCAGCTCAGCGGCCCATAACACGCGGTTTCCTCGCTTGCCGGTCAAAACAACGGCCATGCCAGTGGTCTGACTGCCCGGGTCGATTTTGAGGGCCAATGGCTGCGTACCGTCCGTAGTGGGCTGTCGCAGGATGATGGTGAAGGGGAAGCGCCGAAACACAGCCGCTTTGCCCTCGCGCATGAGTTCTCTGGCTCTGGCCGGGTGGCAGGGCATCAACGGGGTTTTGTCGGTAGCTAATACAAAGACTCGGTTCTGCATAGATCAATTACTTAACGGTTCTCCCCCTGAGGGGGTAAAGTGTGCCTCGACAAGGTTATAGCGGCTTGTTCGGACAACGACACTGGCTTTTCCCAATGACCTGTTTAATCGTTGTCGATAGCTGGCGGATTATCCGGCGGAGGGCTGGCAACGCACCCTCCGGTATCGTGACCGCTATAACGTAGCCCTGATAAGGGCTGAGTCTGGTCAACAAGGCTCTTTCACAAGCCTACCCCATTTAGGGGGTGGGTGCTGACGATCCGTAGCTGTTCCAGGCTTAGTTTTTGGTAGCCATTCTCGTAATAGACGATTTTCCGGATCGTCTCTTCGAGTCGGGTGCGCTCAATGAGGTCAAGGATTTCCTCACCTGTGCGGTAAAGCTGCTCACGGGCGTTGGAGTAGGCCGAATCAAAACACAGATCACTCAGCCGGTAACGGCCCCTGCTTTGGCCAACCAGGGTAAAATAGGTCCGGCCTACGGTGTTGACCACCACTTCTTCAAAACGCTGTTCTTTAGCCCCGTTTCGACGGTACAGGACGGTGCCTGGCTGAATGACTCCCGCGTCGGGTTTGGAATCCGAAGCGCTTACGGGTGCGACAGGGGTGGCCATCGAGTGAATGTAATCAAGATACTGCTCGTAGGGCATCCCATGCTGATCATAGATATAGTCGTGAACGAGTTTGCATTCCTCCGGCAGGGCGACCGCCAGCGTTACTTTCCGGGAGTAGCCATGCGTGAATTTCCCGCCCGTATCATAAGCCAGGGTGACGCCGGTATTGGCATCCTCTATCGTTAGTTCCCAGCCGTCGCCCCCCTGTACCCGATTCGCCAGGCAGGCTACAATCAGCATTTGGCGGGTGGGATGGGCGGCTGCGTTCGGCAGCTCGATAACAGGTTGATCGACCATAAAAACAGGGATTGGGTTAAACTTCGTCAAAAATCGTCAGGGGCTGTAAGCTCCTTAGAAAGGGAGACTCCTTCAGGAGTCGTTGTGCCTGTTGGACGGCACTTTTGCTATCCACAGCATCAATGAGCAAATCTATCTCCGCGATGGGTCGCTGTGCGACTGACCGAACCTGCGTCGTTCGGAGCCTGGTACTCCGGTAAACGAGGGATGCCGCAATCGCGATGCCTTCCCTACGGGTTTTTCGATTGAAACGCCAGCGGATTTCGCATTGATACAGGCGTTCGGGCTGAGGGGGTGGCGGGGGTGGGGTAAGCCGGTCGATGAGGTCTTCAGGCGTGGCAATGCCCCCCTGAATCAGTACCGGTGTCTCGCATTCGACAACACGTTCCAGGACCAGCGTCAGCCCTGCCGAAGCGCGGTATGTTTCATTCCAGGGCATAGTAAAAACGAGGCCCGGCAACCCTTCGAGTCCCGAACAGGGCACCGCCATAATACCGGCCTCCTTCTGCAATATGTCCGCGATTTGCTGGAGCCGTCTTTCCACTTGATTAAAGATTGATTGACTTACTTCCTTAAAACTCAATGGTTGAATAGTTTAAGGGATATACGCGCTCTTCATTCTTTAATACATTTTCCTGGCGTTTTGGCCCGGTTGGGTAGATACCTAAGAAATCAGGTTGACCCGCCTTTTTATCTCGTTTCAACCGGCTATACTGAACAACCTTCCCTTTTTTGTACGCGTCATAGGTAACCACAACGCCGGTATGATTCGAAGTCCAGCATTCAATATCTATACAGCCATTGGGCTGCATTTCCTTAATGACTACTTGCGCTGTCCGTCGGATAGGCAGTATTGTAAAGGGGCCTTTGCTCGTGTAAACCAACATGGTCGTATTGATTCGTTTTTGAAACATGGCCCCGGTAACCTAAACCGTGCCGGAGCCATGTTCTGGTTAGGGCAATGATTAATACACCTTGCGGCCTTTGAAGCGTTCCGCAATGCGTCGTTTCTTACGTTCAATCGTTACCTCGTCGGCATACGAATAGTTATTACGTATCTGCAAATACGAATTGCTTAAACCCGACCAGCAGACAATGACCGCAATGACAGCGGCAACAAAACCGGCTCCGATTCCGCCGATGATCCCCACACAAACAAAGGTGAGCGCAAAGGCAAGAATATTGACAATCCACGTCAAGAGCGTCTGAACGCCCCGGTTTGGCGTATTCAAAATGCCTATTAACAGCCCGGTCATGACCGGCGCTATAAGGAAAAACCAGCCCCATTTAATGTGTAGATAGTACATCAGGGGAATAATGATCAGAAGGCTCAGGAAAATAGACACAAAGGTTAAAAAACCTGGTGCCCGCATCCGGTAGTAATTCGGATCGTCATACGATGCGCCTGAAGGTCGGTTATAGTAAGCCATTGGTTTAGTGCTTTTCGTTTTGCTTGTATCAAAGATAATAGAAATCTCGCCCTACAGCAACAGTTATTCACTGACTATCAACCTTTTATCTCCCAATTGGATTCTATTTAAGAGTCGGCCAGGCATGGCCGACTCTATTTTCGTTTAACAGTCCCGGCAGTGCGAACACTGACGGTTGTACCGTTCTCGCTCAAATTGAATGGGCGGGTAGTGGCCGTTATCGGTTTCTTCAAACTCCCGTCCGCAACTACAACAACTAATAATGATTCCGTTTCGCCCGTTATGCGGCAGGGCCTTAATCGGTTCGTCGGATTCAACGGGGAAATACTTCACTGATGGCATATAAACAATCTATTTGGGGTACTAAAAATCAATTGCTTAGGCGCTGACAAGCTGGCTCCGGCGAACGTCGGATGCTATCTTTTTGGCCGGGCCACGTTTGGCCGGGCCACGCTTGGCCCGGCACCGGTTCAGCATCTCGTCCAGTTCAGCCAGTACGCCCGGCAGGTAGGGGGAACTCGACAGGATCAGCACCCGCGCCGTTTGACGGGGACCCTCCTGTGTATCTTCCAGTAGACAAAGCTCTACGACTTTACCACCCTGAATGAGGGTATTCACTTTCTGGGGGTCTTCTCCGGTTAGAACCATTGACAATTGCTGCAAGCCCGTAAAATGGGCCGTTGCGGTTCCCAGATCGCCGAAGGACTCTTGACCAATCGGCTGGGCATATATGGTTTGTGGGGCCTGTGTACGGCCTGTCAGACCGATCATACTGGTTTGAACACGAAAGGTTGATTGGTTGCGGTTCATGGGCTTTATGCGGTTGGGGTTAAGGGTTTGAGACAATAAGGTTTGACTAATTGGGTGAAGGTGCGTTGGGCGAAATCAATAGCCTCCTGACGGGTTACTTCGCGGATGACTCCCGACTCGCCGACGGCAAAGCGGTGGTTATGGCCGGGCATGGTCAGCGCTGTGCCAACACTGGTGAGGAAGAGCTGCCAGGCCCCGTCGCTGGTCAGGCTCCTCAGCTCCGCCCTGCCGACTTTAGTCAACAGGGTCTCATTGAGCCGGATCAGGTCCGTGCCATGAGTGCTACAGCCAAACACGAACGGCCCCACGTAGCCCGTCAACGTTTGTTTGTCGTGCCGGGTCAGATCAGTTTGATACTGCTGAATATAGGGCAGAAACATCGCTTCAAGCTGACTGTAATAGTCTCCCCGCTGCGGAGCGTTCTGCTGTAGCGGTTTGGGATTCGGCGTCGTGAGCGGAAGCATTTGGGGGCCGGATTGACGGAACCGGGGCCGGTCTATACTACGTACTGAATACGATCAGCTAAAAAACTAACAGTAACAAGGCGCTCCGGTGGCCGGCAATCGGCTGGCTCCGGCTTCGATATAAGCCCCGTCCGGGGTGGTATCGTTGCGCCAGTAAATGGCTCCTTCCAGGTGGTGGCTGAATTCCAGTTGTAGCCCCTCATGGCCCCGATAATCCCGTAGCAGATAAACCAGATCATTCAGCAACAGGGCTTTATCGACCGTAGGCCGCAGGTAGATCGTCAACAGCTTGAGCCGTTGTTCGGGATCAGTGCTTTCGATCTGTTTACGGGTAGCGATTTTAAAGCCTACCCCGATGCGAAGCATAAACAGCCCGACCCGTTCCAGTAGCCAGATAGCATCCTCGACGGTGCCACCAATGACGGTAAACTTTTCACCGCTGTAGGTGTACCCCTCCGGCATAAACGGCGAAAAATTCGTGAACGTCCGGTCTACATAGTGCTCCGGTGAAAGCGTCAGGGTCGCTTCGACCTGGGGTAATACGGCTGGCTTAAGATACATGGCAGAAAACAGTTTAAACTAACACCTTGACATACATAAATTTAGGATCAACATACCAGAACGGCTTAGCCGCTTCCACGATACCGTTTTCAATTAAGAAAGCGGGAATACCCTCGTTCTCAGAATAGGTTTTCAGGTAGCAGTGACCCGGCATACAGGGCATATCGGGTAAACACACACTGGCCACGGCGAAGGGTTCGACCAAACCAGACTCCGGATGGACCGTATCCAGAATCAGGGCAATATCATCCGTCTCCCGGTAGGTACTGGTGCGAACCGTAACCGGATAGGTGGTATTTGAAAAAGGAGACGTAAACGGAATTGGGTTCTGGCTCATAGCTGACTCATTTTGTATACTATAAAGATACGCTAAAACATTCCCTGAATCAATCTTAAAAAACTGTCTGTCAACCTTTTATCCCCCTGTTGATTCATTCCGCACCGCCTTGTGCGGCCTCTTCAGACCGCTATCCGGAGCCGTACTAAACGCAGGCCCATTGGGGTAGACTGGATGGGAAACGGTTCAGGGAATGAGGAGAAGGCGTGGGTACACTGGGCCATCGCAAACGGCCCTTCGGGTACGCCCTGGATGATCAGGGCTTCGGGTTGGGAAGCCCACCGTAACATCCGGAAATTGGATGGGCTGTGATCCTCAGCATCAAGGGCATCGACGGTCGGCAAGTGCTGATGATCGCCCCGGTAATACCCTTCGAGACGGAGAAGCGTTGTCAGCACCCGCGCCCGACAGGCATTACCGACCAGCCACCGCCATAACAGCACCAATGCGGTTGCGCTCTCGGTATAGTTGCGGACGACACCAGCCCCGAAAGCGGTACGCAAGACCGATGGAGCCTGCTCGGCAGCACACCGAACGGCATAGTCAAGGTCTTTGGCCTGATAGTCGCCTTTGGTCGATGCGAACTGACCGTTGTACCGCGCAAACAGACTACCCAGACAGATAGCCTCCAGTACGGGGGTCGGCTGGCCGGACGCAGAAACGTCCGGGGGCTGAAAGTAATGGACTATGGTTTTATGCGAACAGTCGGGCATTTGATCGGCTGGGCCTTCATAGAGCCATTCGCCCGACTCATCCAGAAGAATACAGGTGTTGTCCGGATAGAGCATCCGGAAAACCGGCTCGACGGGGGGTGCTGTCAGCGTCAGCGGGGGCAGGGCCACCGGCCTGACCGGAGCGACAGAAACCACCGGAACGCTTGGCTTTACCGGCAGGTCGTCAAAGAGCATGGGTGACAATGGCCCCTCCGCTACCCGGCGTTCCGCTTTCGGGGCTGGTGCCGTGGGCATATCAAATAAGGAGAGCATAACCCCGGAAGCCTCTGAACGGTCCTTGGATGGGTTTTTTGTGGTTGCTGTCCGGCTGTTTCTCTTCGGGGAAGCCATGTATGGAATGCCGGTTTGACGCGCCCGGTGGCATTGTTTTTACTCCTTAAATATACAAAAAAGAGGGCAGGATTACCACCTGTTTAGTTCCCCAAGCCGACCTTTAAACACCCTGTTGGTTGTGAACGGATGGGGGTATTAAAGCGTCATTCGATTTTACATTTTTCCCCTTGATTCTTCCATATTGCCCACCGAAACGCGATGGCGTTCGGTGGCATGGGGATTAATTAACGGAAAGCAGGGCCTCGGCGGTAAAGATGCTTTTGTCGATACTGGGGTTATTGAGGACAATTTTCTCAATCAACGCTTCTGCTTCATCGTAATGCTCCATCAACTGAATATCATCATACCGGAACCCGGTAATGTAAGCCGCTTCGTCAATCATGACCCGCAGGGCCTGAAGCTGTAGGTTTTCGGCTACCAGCAGAGGGCAGCAACCTTCTTCGAGGTCTTTGCCGAAGGAATACGCTTTTTTGGCTTCCTCGATTTCGGCAAAAAACAACTCGGCATCCGTGTCGTGCATCAGATAGGCATGTTTGGGATTGAGTACACAATCCTGAGCGGGGTCGCCGGTCTGGGCGATGCCCAAAGCCATCAGTTTGCCCTCCTTGTATGGGAATTGATGCTTTTTCAGGATGTCGATCTGATAGCCCTCGACAATGGGCCGGATAGATTCGGTATATGCTTTGGCCATCAAATGGGCTTTAACAGCACTTAGCAGGACAGGGGAGATTACAGGTGGTTTCATCCGATTAAGCCAGTTTTAGAGGTGGTTGTACCGTCCACGTCATACGGGGGCGGACAGTCTGTTTGAGAGTTGGGATGGTTACGATTAACATTCTGAGGGTTAGGTAAACATGAAAAAAAGACCTTCTTCATTACTGTAGACCATCGGCATTCGACCCTTAGCGTACTCCATGAGCTTGGCGAGTTCATGGCTCAAAAAATTGTTACCAGCCCCCCGTACTACAATCAGGGAATCATCGGGGTTGTTGTTGGGGCTTTTCAGGGTAACCGTGCTTGTGTTCAGTTCCGCCTGAATGTTTTCGGCCAGTTTTTTCGCTTCTTCGGTTGGCATCTTCGTGCTGGTTTGTTACTTAAAAATACGAAGGATGGAGGGGCTATAAAAGACCGTATTGGGCTTGTCCAACCTTTTATCGCCCAGTTGATTAACCTGTTAAATCACCCCTTGATTGTCGATTTTATAACCTTCGGTCCCGAAACCACTTCATCCTTTCTTTAACAAACTGGAAATCATCCTCGATTTTCTGAAGCCCACGGGTGTACTCCTGTAGCGCTGGCGACTCGGCCAGTCGCTTTTCAAACGCTTCGGTCTCGTTCGGCGACAGTTCGCCGTACACGTAACATTGGGTATTAATCAGTTCCTCTTCGGTTAGTTTGTCCTGCATGGAAACAGTTAGCGAAGCAGTTTGGATCAGTCGGTTAGCCGCATTGAAGGAGATGTTATCAGAATTCATAGAAAGGGCCGGTTTAACGGAGCCGGGACCAGTATGGTTTCATCTATTAATAGCGGAAATCGCAAAACGTTATCAGTTTATGACCACTTTTTTTGCTTTTTTTTTAGACAATAAATCGGCCCCTTGAACTAAAAAAAGCCACCGTCGATGGGGTGGCTTTTTCAGTTAGGCAACTTCGCTTTTATCGGCCCGCCTGATTCAGGCCAGAACTGCAAGGGGGGGCGGGGGGATGGTGAGGGGCGCAATCGCCCTGGGTGGCTCGACGGCACAGACGGTATCGGCAGTCGCATAGAACACAAAAACGCGGCTCTGAATCAGTTGCCGAAAACGCGTAAAGGGATCGTGCCGGAGAACACCGATGCGCTCAAAGAAGGAAAAGAACACGACCCATTTGTGATCCTGAAACCCTCCATAGTTGGAGAACTCGGGATAGATCAGCCGCTTTTGGGTACGAGCAAGCCCATCGGCTACAGTATTGCCTTCATCGGACCAAACCTGCCGAATGGGGGTAAGGCATTCGAAATAGTCGTTGACCTGGTGCCATAGTGCCGGCTCGACCTGTTCAAGAATGGCCTGTTGCGCCGAAGTGTATACGGCATGGTCTATCAGACTGGTGAGCTGGGCCTTCAGCCGCTCCTGCTGAAGCATCCCCGATGTCTCTACCGTCGCTATTGCTTCCGCCCAGGATGAGACAATATGCAGGGTGGGCATGGGCCGGTGCAGCAAGGAGGCATACAGCCATTCGATGCCGCTTTGGAGCGCATCCAGATCGAGGCCGGACGTGGTGAGAACGGTTTGGTTCCATTCGGAAGCCAGTTGAGCAAGGATAGCCGTTTGGTCGGGGGTTTGGATCTGGTTCGTTTTTTCTAAACATTCTTTGAAAAATCTGTACAAAATCCTCAATTTAAAATCAGTTTGTACAGATTTTTCCTTCATGAAAAAGCACTAACAGCTTGGTTATCAGTCATAATTTACCTATTTTAGTACTGTGAAATCGCTGAAAATCCGTCTGGAACTGACCGACAAGCAAATGACGCTGTGTTACAAACACGCTGGCGTAGCGCGTCATGCCTACAATTGGGGGGTGGCAGTCTGTCAACAGGCGTTTGAGAATAAGCAGAAAATACCTTCCGCTATTGACCTGCATAAGCGGCTGGTGGCTGAGGTCAAAACACAGCATAGCTGGTACTACGAGGTCTCCAAATGCGCCCCTCAGCAAGCCCTTCGCAACCTCCAAACCGCCTACCAGAAGTTTCATCGCAAGCAAAAACCGTCGGGCTACAAACGAACTAAAACGATTCGACGGAAAGGCAAATACGTGTCGGTTTTGGAGGGCTTGCCGCAGTTTAAAAAGAAAGGGAGCTATGACGGCTTCTATCTGGAAGGAGCTATTCGTACTAACGGTTGCCGTATCAAACTCCCGCATTTGGGATGGGTCAGAACCAGTGAAGCTATCCCCCCTTGTGACATTAAGAATGTCAGCATTACCCGTACTGCTGACCACTGGTTTGTTTCGTTTAGAGTGCCGCATACTCCCACCAAAACTGAAGACACTGGTACGCCGGAGCGGACTGATTGTGTAGGCGTTGATTTGGGCATCAAAACGCTGGCTACCCTTTCTGATGGCACTATTTTTAAGGCTGTTAAGCCTTACAAGCGTAACAAGCGTAAACTCAAACTGGCCCAACGAAAAGCCAGTAAGAAGTTTCAGAAGGGGGCCAGGGAACAAAGCAACAATTACAAAAAAGTACAAGCGAAAGTAGCGCGTATTCACGCCCGGATCGCCAACATCCGCCTGGATGCCCTCCACAAACTCACCACCTATCTGGCCAAGAACCACGGCCAGATCGTGATCGAAGATTTGAATGTGCGGGGCATGAGTAAGAATCACCGGCTGGCTTCGG
Organism: Arsenicibacter sp. R0_47; assembly: GCF_057652235.1. NCBI lineage: Bacteria > Pseudomonadati > Bacteroidota > Cytophagia > Cytophagales > Spirosomataceae > Arsenicibacter > Arsenicibacter sp. R0_47. The sequence goes on from NZ_JBYFCJ010000049.1 coordinate 19,861, forward strand.
CTATTCTGGATGGTGGCTTCTTTGAATTTCGCAGGCAGTTGACCTACAAAGCCGAGTGGTATGGCGCGGAAGTCGTTGTAGCTGATCGTTTCTTTGCCAGTAGCAAGACCTGTTCGGGCTGCGGTGCGAAGAAAGCAGGGCTGAAACTTTCGGAGCGCACTTACCACTGCCAAGAGTGCAATTTGCAGATAGACCGCGATTTGAATGCGGCTATCAATTTGAGTCAATACAGCACCGTGAGTTACACGGGAAGTGCCTGTGGAGCGACAAACAACCAGACGGATTATTCCGAACGGGTCGCTGCGAAGCAGGAAGCTAATAGCAGTCTGAGCCACGAGGTTCAGATTTGTGTAAGTTTAGCGTAACGGTCAGGGTTGAACGCATAATGAGATCAGGGTTTAATCAGGATCGGGACTTTGCCCGATCAAATTCTTTCTGGAAATCGGTTCGATTGTCCGTCTGAACAGTCAGCTCGAAGCCACTGGGGTTGAGTACGTCTACAACGCAGGTTTTATAGGTAGGACTTACGCAAAAGAGTTAAATTGAGTCAAAAAAAGCCATGAAAGTCACGGCCCAACTTTACGGACAGTTTCTG
>NZ_JBYFCJ010000050.1:0-20119 GCF_057652235.1 Arsenicibacter sp. R0_47
CCTGTCAGGAAAACAGGCTATCGACAGCGACTCGGGAAGGGTCACCCTCAGGGCGGAGTTCGCGTAGTAGTCCGAGAACGGGAAAGCCGTTTACATGGCGAAGGCGAACAGGGAATCGGTACAACTTCAAAGCCGGAGAAGCGAGCCATGGACTTGGCTCACCAGGCAGATTACGCCTGGGTACTCAGCGTGCAACAGAAGCTGTATCAATGGAGTCAGAAACATCCTACCGAAGCGTATCGTGAGTTATGGAACTGGTTAACAGACCTGCGTAACTTACGAGAGGCCTGGCGTCGAGTAGCCCAGAATAAGGGCAAACACACACCAGGAACTGATGGGATGAGTGTCGGAAGCATTCGCCAGCGCATTGGTGAAGCCCCGTTCTTAGCGATGCTTCAGCAGCAGTTAAAGGCTGGCTCATACAAACCCAGTCCCTGCCGCCGAAAATTAATTCCTAAGCCGGGTAAACCAGGGAAATTCCGTCCACTGGGCATTCCGACGATTGCGGATCGGGTGGTGCAGTGCGCCATCAAACAAGTACTGGAACCCATTCTGGAAGCGCGTTTCTGGCCTGTCTCCTACGGCTTTCGGCCGGGAAGAGGCTGCCATGGAGCGCTGGAACATATTCGAATGAGTATGCGTCCTCGAAAGGTGAGTAAGCAGGATAACAAACGCCATGAGATGCCCTATCAATGGGTGATCGAGGGCGATATTCAAGCCTGTTTTGATCACATCGATCATCACCAATTGATGAACCGGATTCGGCAGCACTCGGCTGACCGACGGGTTAACCAGTTACTGGTTCAGTTTTTAAAAGCAGGTATTCTGTCAGAGGAACAATTTCTGCGAACCGATGCAGGCACTCCGCAAGGAGGGATCGTGTCCCCGTTATTGGCCAATGTAGCCCTGGGTTTGATCGAAGAACGCTATGAACGATGGGTTAACCATCAGACAAAGCGTCAGGAGCGTCGTCAGTGCGACGGTATCAAAGCCGCTATGTGGTCCCGAAGTGTGGATCGTCAGGCTGGCCGGGCGGTATATTTTCCGTTTCGGTACGCGGATGATTTTGTCATTTTGGTGAGTGGTACTCAAGAAAATGCACTGGCAGAACGAGAGGCCTTACAAACGCTACTCCAGGAGAAGATGGGCTTAACGCTGTCTCCTGAAAAGACCAAGATCACCCTTCTCACGGAGGGCTTTCAGTTCTTAGGTCATCGGGTTAGCATGCGTTGGGACTATCGGTATGGCTGGACACCTCGGTTAGAGATACCCAAACAGAAAGCAGCGGATCTGCGCTATCGCATCAAACAGCTGACCAGTCGGGCTACGCTAGGCTGGTCGTTGGATGAGTTGCTACAAAAACTGAACCCCATCCTACGCGGTTGGGGCAACTTCTACAAGTACTGCACTGGCGCCAAGAAAATCCTGTCAACCCTAGACTGGTATGGACGGGATCGTATTTGGCGTTGGTTACGGAAGAAGTATCCAAAAGCCAATGCTCAACTGATTTTGAAACACCGCCAACCCAGTCGGCTCCGTCCTCGCTGGAAGGTCTGGCGGGGTCAGGCGGTGGAACACTATCAAATGGGCTGGCAGAAGGTAATGCACTATCGGCGGGGATGGATGAAACCGCCTGACTACATGATGGTTCCTGGAGAGCCGGATGCATAACGAAAGGTGCACGTCCGGTTCGGGGAGAGGGCAAGCGAAACCAGTAGTTGTGAAACTACCTAGGCGCGCTTGCTCTACTCTACCATACATTCCCCTCGCTAACGGTAAGTGGCTATACCTGGCCGTTTGGCTTGATCTATGGTCGCGCAAGGTGGTCGGCTGGTATCTGGCTGATCACATGCGCGACGAGTTGGTGATTACGGCTTTGCGACGGGCTTTGCTGGGTCGTCAGCCTGCCGATGGATTAATCCTACATTCGGATCGGGGTGGTCAATATGCGTCCAAAGACTTTCGTAAACTATTGATCGGAAAGTACTTGCAGAGTATGACCGGGCTGGCGTTCCAGCCGGGCTGGCGAGTGCTACGATAATGCGACTGCCGAATCGTTTTGGTCTCGGCTGAAGACGGAAGTCCTTGAAAGTGGTGTATTTTTGAGTCTGGCCGATGCCCGCGCCGAGATCGGCGACTACATTGACAACTATTACAACGTATTGCGTAAGCACTCCAGCTTACACTATTGTAGTCCTGTTCAATTTGAGTCTAAACACATTTCTCAAAATTAGCAAGAGACTGTCCGCCAATACCCGACCACCCCATAACTCCATACATACGGTGAATGAATTAGTAAAATATTACTTATAAGGCAGAATGAGATGGTCCTATAAATCCGGACACGAAACTTATTTTAACTTCGTGTCAAATGGCCAAAAAATCAATTCCAAACCGGAAGTACACCCCCGAATTCAAAGCTGACGTGCTCCGCTTGGTTGTACTGACCCCCTAATTCTTGGACAGAATTTCCTGTTTGTTAGTTGGAACATTTTCTGCTTTTCAGATCGTGCATATCAACTCCTCGTTCCAACAGGAATTGATACGGGCTTCGGTAGTGCAGCCCCGAATGAATGCGCTCCAGGTTATAAAAATCCCGGAAACGATTCAGCGTCTCACTGGCCTGGGCCAGATTCCCGAACTCGTATCGCTTACAAACCGCTCGTTCCAGGATGCTGTGATAGCTCTCAATATGTGCATTCTGTTCGGGGGTAGCGGGTTTAGTAAACTCCTGAACCACATTTCGGTCACGAAAATACGTTTGCACCAGGTCGGCCACAAATTGACTCCCATTATCGTTACGAACATAAAACAGAGTTGGTAAAGAGTAGGTCTCGAAGAGCATTTCAAATAAGGCGACCACATCTTCCTTCCGCATTGTCCATTTGATCAATTGACCCATATTCCACCGACTGAAAACGTCTATAACGGTTAACACCTGAGCATGTGCCCCTCGAGTATGAACATAAATGTACTTAATATCAAATTCGAAATAAGTAAATTCAGCCTTAGGGTTAGGCACCAACTCCTTCACCCACTGGCGTTTAGTGGTGCTATAAGCCCGACTTGCAAGGTGTAAAAGACCATGTTCGTTCATCAGCCGATACACTTTTTTAGGGTTAATATGGTACTTCTTGACTTGCCGGAGATAGATCGTGGTTTTGTAGTAGCCGTAATCCACAAACTCATGGGCCAACAGGACTTTGATATCTTCAACCACTTGATTATCTGACTCATAGCCTCCTGTTAGTTTGATAGTAGTGGTGGAACAAACCCGACCCGCCTTCCTGGGCCTTTCCTGCGGCTTGTAGTAGAACGAGCTTTGGCTAATTTGACACAAGCGCAGAACCAGACTCTTAACCATACCCGCCCCAATACAATCCTGAGCTATCAGAAGCCGGACGGACTTGGCTAGGGACTTTTTTTTAGCAGTTCGTTTTGGACCCGGATGATCAATTCTTTTTCGGCCACCAGCATTTTTAGCTGCGTCGGCAGTCCGATCATGATTTTCCCGTTTGAGTTTTTCAAACTCAGGGTTTTTACCCTGATCCGGTTTAGCGATCAACCCACGTTCGCCATCTTGTTCAAAGGACCGCTGCCAATTATAGAGGGTCGTACTCGATACACCGAGTTGACGAGAAGCTTTGCCGACTCCTTCTTTCTTCAAAAGCTGGAGCGCTTCGAGTTTTTCGGCTAAATTCCAGGCTCGTTTTTCCTTGTTCATAATACCGTAAAAGTAAAACTTCGTTTACGGAAATTATGTCCAGTTAATTAGGGGGTTGAGAGGATACTAACGCTTTTCAAGTAGCTGCTTCAACATGGCACGTATCTCCTCGTTTTCTTTCTGGAGTCGTTGGTTAGCTTTTTGAAGCTCTAAGATGTATTTGGTTTGCTCCTCTTGCGTTTGCACAACCCCTTTAAATAAGCTCTCCACAGTGGCGCCGTGCTGCATAATTGTCTGCGCCGATGGAAGATGCGGCAAATGCTGGTTTTCTTGTATATACTGCTCCAGTTGATCTAGTGGCATCTGTGAATAACCTTTTACAAACACATGATCGGCCCAGTCTTTAGTCGTTGCCGTCTGTAATCGAATCTGAGCCGCTGAAAGTAAGGGATTGTATAAGCCAACCCGGCCCTGATTGTCGATGCTTAGGAATTGGTTTGCTATCCCGAAAACAGAAGAAGCGCCATTCATATTCGCCAACCGTAAGCCACTCTCTCCCTGCTGTCCGCCTGTAATCACGAGGTAATCCTGTTCATCGGTGGTGATCGACGACCTGCTGGCAAATAACAACCGAGCAGGCGTATTCCCGATTTTACGGATGTTGATGTTGCCCTTCACATCCAACGGATACTGTGGCGCGGCTGTACCAATGCCGACCTTAATATTCGTGTTAGTGGTGTCGCCGAGTACAATGGCATCGCTGATGGCGACTTTAGCGTTAGCTCCGAGGGCGACAGCATTGTTTAGATTAGAAGATAAAGAGCCAGCATTAATGCCTAAATAGGTATTATTTATACCTGAGATATTGTTGGAACCTGCGCCAACACCCACAAAGGTGTTTTGCCGACCTGTTGAATTACTACCGCCAGTACCACTGCCTAAGAATACGTTTGAGCTTCCACTTGTGTTTATACTTCCAGCTGATAACCCTATAAATGTGTTTGAAGCACCAGTACTATTTCTATTTCCAGAGTTCCAACCTACAAAAACGTTCCCTCCTCCATTATTCATTACTGAACCAGCCATCGTTCCAACAAACACGTTTTGTATTCCACCCGATCCTGTGATATGTCCAATCAAAACATTAGCAGTTGAACTATAAGGAGAACCCTGAATGAATGTATAACCTCCCATCCGAATATCCCTACTGGAAGTGAGGTTAATATCCCCATTTACATCAAGCTTCCACGCTGGAGCATTCATCCCAATACCCACATTACCAGTCCCCGAATAGTAAGTACTGCTTGCCGTCCGAACCCAAACGCTATCGCTATGGGTTGATGTGCTACCTCCGCCACCACCCGTAACCAAAATCACATCACCCACTGGATTGACCGAGAGTACTTTACCGGAACCGGCTACGGTGGGTGAGTTAGCCGTTAAATTCCCCAGTCGCAAGCCCGATTGGTTAGCTGTGCCACTGACGATATGCAGTTTAGCAGATGGTGCTGCTGTGCCAATTCCAACTTTCAAATTAGTATTGACTGTATCACCTAAGACAATAGCCTCACTGACTGCGACTTTAGCATTAGCACCAATAGCAACACTGTTTTGAAGTATCGCTTTATTTATACCCACTGGGTTAGCGTTAGCTCCCAGAAATACGTTGTTACTTCCAGTGGTGGTTGCCATACCTGCCTGATGACCCATGAATGTATTATATGAACCAGTTGAGTTCTCTCGACCTGATTGAAAACCTAAGAATGTGTTCCGAGTCCCCCCACCTGTAGTAATGGCATTGCCTGCCATATTGCCTACCGAAGTATTATATTGACCAATGGTATGAATAAATCGGTTAGGGCCTATTTTAGCATACTCAGCAGAAACCGGTGCTACTTCAGTTTGATAAAGTTGTAATACTTCGCTATCAGATAATCCCCGATTATAAATTCGAATATCATCTAAATAACCCTGAAAAAAACTATTGGTACCTAAACGGCAGCCTATAAATAATTGACTGCTAGCTGTATTTAGATTTGAAGGGCTACCATTCAATCCATCTTGAGGTGTCTTTCTGACTCCATCAATCCAAAACTTCATTATTGTACCATCATACGTTATAGTAAGTTGATGCCACCTTTCGTCGAAATACTCTAATTTTTGTTCCAGCAGACAATTATTATTGTATCCATGAAAACCAAAATAATGTATACCTGTACGAGTATTGTTAAAATAACCTACCCAGTTTTCCTGATTATTTGCCTCTGCTCCCCACGACAATAAACCTTTCCAGTTATTAGTCAAAGGCATCTTGAACCAAACAGATATAGTTCGCGGAGTATTACCAGTAATTTGGTTCCAATTAGATACTCTTATAAAATTATTTGTACCATTAAACAAATATGCTTTTTCTGATTGCCCAAATCGATCTGTTGTTAATGTTACCCCTGTAACCACACCATTCCTCCCATTTCCACTTTCATCGTTTGCATTACCATTGAAAGGATAAAAAGCGATCTGGCCAGGAGGCACCTGAGCGAACAGTGAACGGGAAAGCAACAGGCAGCAAAGCAGTAGAATTTTCGATTTCATGACATTAGGACTTGTGGATTAATTAGACGGAAAAACAATCTTGTTATCTGAATCAGTGGCAGGGTAGTCTAATCGGCCCCCGCCCCCAATAATCAGCTTTGCGTAGCCTGTGACGTTGACGTTGATGATGTGGCCCTCCGCCAGATAAACCTCATCGTTTAACGTAGGCACCCGATTACAGGTCCAAACCGATGGATCATTCCAATTGCCAGATTTGAGTGTAATTAAGACATCGCCCGTAGCGCATCCTGTTGTGCCGCTCACGTAGGCCGAAGCCGACCCCGCGTTGGGGCAGTAGGGTTTGGTGCAGGTAGCTGTAAACTGCGTTACCGGGCCATAGACGTTGACGATGACGCTATTACCTATTTGCCCGGTTGACCATTCTACCATCCCCGTGCAGCCAAAAGCCGATAATGAAACGGCCTGCCCGTAACGCACAAACGTGGCATTCGACACGACCGTGATCTCATCAGACTGACACTGCGTTACCCCCACCGTAACCTTCCCCACGCCGTTGCTGGCACAACCAGCCACCACGCAGGTAGCTGAGTAGGTGCTGGTAGCCTGAGGAATTACTTGAATAGTTGGTCCCGTTTGATTGGTTGACCAGCGAACTATACCGTTGGCGGGACAACCAATCGCTTCCAGCGTAGCGGGTTGACTGGGGGGCGTTACCACCTGCGGATTGGCCGTTACCTCCGGGTGCCGACTGCTGCCCTGCATTTTTTTTGAAATGCGGTTGCCATTTTCGTCATAGGCGAGGGTTGTGGTGGTTTGGGCAAAGGCAATTGTGCTATAGCAAACCAACCAGTAACTTAGCAATATAGTCCTCATTAAACCCATATTTATCTCTCTTCAAAACACCAGCATGTTACAGCTAAGTTAATTCCTCTTGTTCGCACTAGTTTGAGAAGAACTATTATTCAGTAGCTTATTATAAGACTCTTTTTGTGCTTCAAGGTAAGGGGTTCCCCCAAACAGAGTCACCGCAGAAAAATAAGCAACCCCAACTCCCACAGTAGCAATATTGTATCCTGAAATCCAACCCGTGATGCTTACAGACCTGAAATTGTCTCTTATAATCCCTGTCATTAATTCAATATCTGTTGAGAATTTACTTTTACCCAGCGTCCCATATCCGTTATCATGGCCAAAACAAGCAGAGTTCATGTCTATCTCTTGCCTAAACAAGCCAAACAAATAATTGAATTCGTCCGGCACCCATTCTGAACCTTTTGATCCACATGCATCACATCTTGGACCTTTATTTTTTAGACCATTGCCCTCAGGGTTTATGGCATCGCTAAACATTTTAGTGAAAGCTGCTGAAACAGCACCGTTCGTAAAATTTCCCCCTGTCAATTCTGAAACAGTGCCGCCAACGAGTGTTGTTACAAAAAGATTGGCATTGTTGGAAACATCACCAGCAACGGCTCCTGAAATAAATCCGTTCAAGAAGTTCCCACCCTGCACTTCTGCCATCACTCCTTGTACTAAGCCGCTTCCTATGACTTTTATTCCTAAACTTCTGGTTGTAGCTTGGGCAGCCTGCTCTGGAATCATTAATTGTGACCGCGCCAAGCTGCCAACACCATACGTCAAACCCGCCGTGACTCCGCCAATAACTGCCCCCTTGAACCCTGACTGCAACGCACTGCCCAAACTACCTCCATTCAGCAGCGTTCCGGTAACGTTAGCCGCAAATCCGGCTGCGGCACCCGAAATAATGGCAGCCGCTGCGGATACTTTTGCGGCCCCTAACGCAGCCGCTAAAAGAGGTCCACCATAGAATGCCGTGACCACCGCTACCGCCGTAACAACCAACTCCTTCCAATGCTTTTTGACAAACCGCTTGGCCTTCTTCCAGAGCTTTTTCAGGAAATATCCACTTGGGTCCGTGTAACTCAGTGGGTTATTGTTAACGTAGCTGTACCGATTCAGCGACTGCAAATCGGTGATGTCCTGAATGAAGGGGTCGGGGGAGAGGAAACGGCCCAGCACGGGGTCGTACACCCGCCCGTTCATGTCGATTAGGCTAAACAGGTCGTAGTGTTCATGATTGGTAAAACCCCGTTCGTAGCTTCCGCCAAAAGAACCCGGCAACGGAGACCAATCGGCGTTGCGCCGGACTCCCCAAGCATCAAAACTGAACTCCTCCAGTAACGCACCACCCGAACCAGTGAACCCCGTAACTGAGCCGAGGTGATCTTTTAGATAGTATTTCACCTGCGGGGCTTTACCTGTTTCTTCAATCCATAGACCAATGCCGCCAATAAAGCCGGTTGTTTTGGTCGTGCCATTGGCGAAGATCTCAATCTCCACTAAGCCACCTACATAAATCTTGGTGCGTTTTAGTTGATTCCGCACAAAGAGCCGCTGCATGATCCGCTGTTGATCGGCTCCGTACACCACCTCAGCATACGAAGTATCGTTGGCGATTCGCCGGACCTTGTTGAACGACGTAAACTGGGTTGGGATGTCGAGCGTGAACGAGCAGGAAACGTTAGCGTTGTTGGTTCGCAGGTTCAGCAGCCGGTGCGGGCCGTTACCCGTCGCGCCGTACTCGTACTGACCTACGTCGGATTTGGTCAGGATGTTGCCCAACTCGTCGTAGGTCAGCGTCGTACCCGTTCCGCCTTCAATCTGCGTACTGATCAGCCGGTTTACGTCGTCGTAGCCAAACGTCTCGCGCTTGTTGCGGCCCACGTCCTGCCGCTCCATCAGGTGGCCGAGGTCATTGAACTGATAGGCAAACTCCTGCAACCGCGTTCCGACCTGATTGACCGAGCGAATGCGCTGCAGGTACTGCGTGAAGGGGTCGTAGGTGTGCGTTGTACGGACTTTGTTACCAAATTCCTGATCGATCACATCGCCCTTCGCGTCCATCCGCACCACTTTCCAGAACAGTGACTGCGGGTCTGAATCCTGTAGCGCGTTGTTGCGTAATTCGCTTAAAAAACCCCAGGCATTATAGACGTGTCGCAGCGTCAGGCTCAGGGCCGGGTATTTCAGCGTTAGCAAACGGCTCTCGGTATCGTAGGCATAGCTGGTCGAATACGGCTGTCCGTTCACCATCAGCGTTTCCAGACTCTTCCGGCCCAAATGGTCATACACAAAGCTCTGGCTACTCGAGTAACTGCGAATCGCACTAACTCGGCCAACGGCTCGGTTCCCCACGTCGTAGGTGTACGATGTTACGCCCTCCGGTTCGGTGCGCGTTAGCAACCGTCCCAGTTTGTCGTAGGTCATCCGCACCACGTTGGCCGTGTTGGGATAGGTCTGCTGAATCAGTTCGCCAAATCCGTTGTAGGCGTATTGATACGACCCCATGTCCGGGTCGTTCATACGGATTTTGTCACCCCGTTCATTGTAAACGTACTCGATGGTGTTACCCTTCAGGTCGCGTACTTTTAGCAGGTGGTCAGCCGCATCGTAGATGTATGATACATTGTAGCTTCCCTGCCAGCTACTTTCTACAATGCGGTCTTTGGCATCTTCGCGGTCGGTTTTCTTCTGGTTGTTGGCGTTATAGTACTCCGTTAGCAACCCGCTGTAAACAGTTCGGGATTCGCGTTCTTCGCCGTTCTTGCTTTCTAATAGCCGAATTACCCGGCCCAGCGGGTCCAACTGTTTTTCGATGTACCCCACCCGCGTCGAATCCTGGTAGTAAGGGAACCAATCCCGGATTTTCTCCCGATTTTCGGGTGAGACGACCCGGCTAAACTCGTGATCCAACACGACCCACTGCCCGTTGAAGCCCCGGCTTTTGGTTTGTACTGCCCGGTTGTAGGAGTCATAGTGTTCAAGGGTCTGTTGTCCCGCGCTGCTTTGAGTAAAGGTCAGAAACACCGCTTCGGCTGGACTTCGATAATTGGTCGCGCTGGCTTTCCAGTAGGCCATCGTTTTCCAGCTACCATCGGGGTTGGTTTGCCGGATCAGTCGCGAGAACGAATCGTATTCGTTCAGGGCTGTTAGTCCATTAGGGTCCGTTATTCGTTCGGGCAAGCCAAACTTTTGAATGTAGGTGGTCGTAGCTGTATGCCCCAGTGGATTGGTCGTTTTAGTCACGAATCGCTTTGTATCGACATCATATTCGCTGCTGGAGGTGCGCGTTTCTAAAGCAGCTCCATTATGCGCGATCAGGCTGGTACTGATAATATTGCCAGCCGCGTCATACGCATACATTTTGGTGGATTTCAAGGTAGCATCCAAGTTAGCGTTTGCTATTTCGCTTGTCAAAAGCCCCGTTGCTACATCATACGTAAATTCCGATTGGCGAAATATTGGGGACCCCGTCCCCGGCCCATAGCGGTAGAGTTTGGCCATCGTTAACCGCCCCAAAATCCAGCTAGTCGTATCGTTGACATAAACGTTCGCCGTTGAGTCACGCCATCCGTCCCCATAATCAACCACCACGTAAAGAGGATTACCCCAGGCATCGTTTTGCTGCCGAACTACCTGTGTTTTGCTGTTTACATCGTCGATGGTTCTGGTTACAGGGTTATAAGCATGGAAACTGGTGGGCTTCTGAGCCGGATAGCCCAACACTGCTGTTCCATTTTCTGTTTGCGAGATACGAATGCCATTGCGGTAGAACCGCTCGGAGCGGAATAGTGTCTGACCCGTCAGCTTGTAGTTATCGTCCCCCTGCCGGAAGTAATGCACATCGTAGATACCTGAAATCGTATCGCGCTCAATTGTCTTGGTAAAACCCCGGAAGCCCCGCCCCTCAATGTTGATCGTTGCTCCGAAGTATTGGTATTTTTTGGCGGTTTCGTCGCCCGAACTTGTGCGGGTCTTAACCTTTGAAACCACATACAGGGGAGCCTGCATATCAACGTTGGGGAAGGTTAGCTGCCCTGCCCGCTCGTAGAGGTCCGTGTTTAATAGGTTGTCGTACTGTACCGTAATGTTCAAGCCAGCCCCATTTGTAATCTGCTTAATGCTCCATCCCTCACTCTGCTGAAGCCGTTGCAGATAATACCGGTTTGTTGCCCCGTCTTTGTAATACAGATCGGAATGAGATCCTTTCAGAAAGGCACCTACGTAGGTACTATTTCCTGTTTTGAACAAGGCCAAAGGCCAAGCATTGAGTAACGGGGTCAGGTTGAAACCAAAACTTCCTTTGTTCAGGTAGGTGTAATTGGTGCCCGTTGCAGCGTCGAAGAATGTAACATCCAGCAAGCCATCGGCATTAAAGTCGTTGGGGTAAATACCTGTATAGCTGGCTGGGACACTGCCGACCAATGACAATGAAAAAGGCATTACACTCGAAGGCGGAGAGCCAAATAAATACGCCACTCCGTTCGCATCCGGGTAGCCCCCCCGATTGGGATATATATTCAGCACTTGACCGGTTGGTTTGTACACGACCAGATCAGGTAGCCCGTCCGCATTATAATCGTTAACCTGGACGGTATTGTTGATTCCAGATAGCCACGATGGGGGAATGCTGGTCGCCCGGTCGTAAAACCTCTGCTGAGCCTGAAACTGATTCTTCCGATTTGCTGCATCCGTCGTCGCCTGAACCGCTCTGGTCCAGATAATTATGTTTTGACCCGACGCTTTGTCATAGAGCAGAATATCAGTCAGCCCGTCATTGTTGAGGTCTTCAAACAGTTCTTCAGGGTTAGCAAACGATGCACCCGTGTTATAACCAGCGGCCATACTCTGCGACTGGTAAAAAGTAGCTGCTGCTGCTGTGGTGGGTAGTGTTTTGGTAACATAAGAAGCTGTCAGGGTCGGTGTGCCTGTCGTACCCCCTGAGTATGCCAAATCAACCCAGTCTGAGATGCCATCCTCGTTGAGATCAACCACGAAGTCGTCATAGTCACTATTACCGACGCGGGTCAGTTTTGTATAATAATCACAGTTGTAAAGTGTATCAACCGAGGGCTTGGAGATAAAAAACAGCGACGAGTTGCCAGTTGAAGTCTTGGGTTGCCAGTTAGCGATTACGTCAGTTATGTTGTCTCCATTAAGTTCACCCGTCAATAAGCGAAGGGTTGCTCCTTGAATGGCTCCTACATTAGCACTTCGGGTCACGCGCGGGGTAAATGATCGGTCGCCGTTGTTGGTATAGAACTGTATCCCTAACGTTGTTCCATTGAGTGTATAACTGGCAATATCGGTCAGCCCATCGCCGTTAAAATCGCCGAACACCCGTTCCCCAGGAATAGCCGTGGTAATTTCGTCTGGAGTATCGTCGCGTTCGACAGTTTCGTTAGACCAGCTAAACTCAGTAGCTGAAAAGCATTGCTGATCAGTACTCGACCCATCACATTCTGCCACTTTCGTTAGTAGCGAGTACACCTCAACTGGTGTTTGATAAGTAAGCTTATACTCCCTTATTTTCTGCGTGCCGTAGAATATCTGTATGCTATTCAGTCGTTTGTTATACTCGTTCTTCTGCTGATTACGAATTCCATAAACGTTCTTTAACGGATCAGGCCGAGAATCTGTGTACACAAACCGGACGCTATTGTAAGGACTAATTCCCGCTGTTACGTTGCCCGTGTAGTCAATTCGGTCGGGGTAAACCTCACCCGTTGCCGGATTCTGGCTGTAGGTAAAGGTCATGTAATTGCCTTTCCGGTCCTCAATCCGGTTCACTAACCATTGAATGGCTACCGTTGTAGCACTAACAACCGATGAACTAAGCACTCGGCTATTACTGGAGTTATTATCGGTCCTGCCATACTCAAAAATCAACCCCGACTTGGTATAAGCTCGAAAGTAGTTGGTAGATGGCGAAGGTTCATAATAAATGACCTTTGTGAAGCTGTTCTGCTCGGTAAAGTAAACTGTATTGTTCTCGCCGTAATTGACGTCGAATGGAAGAGAGATAGAAACGGATTGGGGGGCCAGCACTAACCGCTCACCATCTAAACTGAAGCGGTCACTTTTGTTGTAGGCAATACCCGTTGGAACACTCTTCGTTTGCTGAATGGCATCAGCCGTTTCGTCCTGAGCGCGCGTACGTGCCGAACGGCTGATGCTTGACAACCCGGATACAATCCAGCCTAAGCCAAGTGTGCCATTACCGTTTTGACTACTGTAACTTAGGCCGAGTTTAGGTTGTAGCCCAGCTGTACCAGGTGGTAAAATAAGGGGAATTTGATAGGTTGCAGCACCCGCATCTGAAACGGCAAATTGTCCAGGCGTGTAGCCAAAGTTCTGGCCGGTAGCAACCGTAGATTGAGCATAGATTTCACCAACTGAGCTCAGATATAGCAAAAAGAGAAATGTGCGGATCAAGTGAGTATTTAAAGGCATCGGAACAAATAGTGAAATCGTTGCCCTAATCTATAATTGATTCGCAATCTTTTACTGTGTTATACAAGCAGTTTTTTTTATCCGGTACATAAATTTGATAATTGCTTGGTCATACGGTATCCTCAATGTTTGAGGGGCTAATTTTTTGGCAAAGTGATCTTGTTTTACCTTTAGACACTCTTATTAAGCGATAGTACAACGTAACCTAAATGTTAGGCCCTCTCATACTTATCTACCGAATCCGCAGCAGCTTCCTAAGCTTGTTTAGAATTATGGCTTCTTTGGGGTGCATATATTATAAAGTGGGTAAATACAGAGTTACACTTTCAATCTAAATCTACCCCTGGAACACTACTAGAATCGACATGCTTAGACTTACTTGACTTAAATTTATGGCGAAAAATGTTTTTTTTTAATATTTTGGTATAAATTTATGGCAAGTAATTTATTCTTAGAACGTATATGCTGACACATGACGAAGTGTACAACTTCCTGAAGAAAAAGCAGACTCTTTCGCATTCTGGTTTAAATAAAGAAGCTGGATTACCGACCGGTACGCTGGCAAAAGCCATGAGTGGTCAGCGTACGCTGACAGAGTCGCACCTAAAAGCCCTGGAGCCGATATTAAGGCAATATGGTATTGAGGATTTTCTAAACCGGCGTGCGATTGTGTTAGCCATTGTTAACCATAAAGGCGGGGTTGGTAAAACCACCACGGCCATTAACCTTGGCAGGGGGCTGGCCAACCGGAATCAGTCCGTATTGTTAATTGATATGGACTCGCAGGGTAACCTATCGCAAAGCCTCGGCATTCATAACCCCGAGCAACAACTGCTACATGCGCTTACGCAGAACATGGCTGTTCCGGTCATTGAGGTAAAGGAGAATTATCATATTGTTCCCAGTGATCTGGAGCTTTCCCGTGCAGAGGCTGAACTGATTAAAACGCCCAGTGGTGTGCTGCGCTTTCGTAATGTCTTAAATCCGTTACTCTCTCATTACGACTATGTGCTGATTGACTGTCCGCCTTCATTAAATATTTTTACCTATTCTGCGCTTGTTGCGTCTTCAGCTGCCTTAGTTGTGCTGGAGCCGGAAGCTTCGGCCGTGAAGGGAATGTATAACCTGCTGGAGCTGATCCATGACATCCGCGAATCGTTCAACCCACGTCTAGGCGTTGCCGGTATTGTGATGGCTCAGGTTGGTAAGCTGGTGTTGCATCGGGAATTGATGAGCCGCGTACGCGCCGATCTGGTGGGCCAGCCTTTTTTTAAGACTGAAATCCGTCAGAACATTGCCCTGGCCGAATCACAATATGCCGGTCAGGATATATTCGATTACCAGCCGGAATCGAATGGTGCTGTGGATTATCAGGCATTAGCCGATGAAGTTGTTGCAAAATATTCAGCCTAGTCCAATGAAAAAATTCAAAACCGCAACCGGAGACATGCCGGTTCTACACCGGAACTCGGCTAACCTGATGCAGGGAATGCTCGACGAGGTAAAAACAAACCTGACCGTTATACCAGAGCTAAAGGCACTTATTCCTCCCCTACAAGCAAATGAGTTTGAGCAGCTTAAAAATAACATTCTTAAAGACGGCTGCCGGGAGCCCCTGCTTGTCTGGCAAACGACGAAGGGGGTCATCGACGGTTCGTCCGACTCCTCTCCGCTGAATGTCCTGATAGACGGTCACAACCGGTACGAAATCTGCCGGCAGAACGGCATAGATTTCAAGATTGCGCTACGGCAGTATGACACCATGCAGGCCGTTCGTGACTTCATGATTGATAATCAATTGGGAAGACGAAATTTAACGCCTGAGCAGATGTCTTACCTGCGTGGTCTTAAATACCGCAATGTTCGGCAGTCAGTTGGCAGACCCGTAAATGAGACAGACAAACATGCGGGCGAAAGCATAGAAAAGCATGCTGAACGAACCCGCGATAAAATGGCGAAGGAGTTCAATGTTTCTCCCCGTACCATTCTGCGCGACCGTGATTATTCCGCAGGTATCGACCGGCTTGACCCCGACCTAAAACAGGATGTGTTGAAGGGTACGCATAAACTGCCAAAGGAATTGGTTCGCGAAATCGGTCGTACGATGTCAACGGATACGGCTCCGCTTACACTTTCCGATGTTCTGAGTATTACACCCGTTGACGTTTCAGATACAGTGAGTAGTGAGATTATCAGTAAAACCACAGCTGTTGACGATCTCGTACAGCAAATAACCCAACTCGCCGGCAGCCTGGATCCCGCACAACCCGCATTCATCTCTACGTGTGATCAGCTTATTTCACTATTGAAACAAGCAAAAAAGCAGCGACAGTAAATGGTGCCAAATTGGCACCATTTTTTATTGGTGTCAAATGACTCGACTATCCATAACACAATTACTGATTAGATTCTTTGTTCAGTATGAGTCTGATACCTTTTCAAAACGAACACCGGAATGGCAGGGTAAGAGCAGTAACATTTTTTAGTAGTTTTGACAGTAACCGGGAAGGTAAGCTTTGCCCGTTTGAAAGAAAGACGAGTGGCACATATAGCCTGCCAGGTTAATGAAATTATGAATCTTGACTTACTTCTGTATCCGGCTGAGCGACTGGCCCTTGTTGAATTTCTCAAACGACACCTTCAGTATATTTACATCACTGAGCCCAGAAAGCTGACTGTTGACGTGCTGGTACTTCAGGAATATATGCAACAGCGGTCAACCTGGAATCTGGACAGCTGGCATCGTAAGCGCCACAACAAACGCTTCCGGTTTAAGATCAAGCTGATGGTAGCCAAAGTGCTGCACCAATTAATGCAACGGGTACCGCTTTCAGTTGCCGAGCAGTCTTTTCTCAATCAGCTGGATATTGCCCTGGTTAATCTGGGCAATATCCAGCTGAGCGTGTATCAGGTAATTCTAAGTCAGTTGCCGGCCATTGTAAAAAGTCATCTTGAGGATGATATATACCGTCAGGATTTCTGAGCCAGCAATACATTATTTCTACAACCCTTATGCGTCGACGGCAACAATAATTGGTCACATTCGGATTGCCCGAGACCATTCCGGCTGTACTGGTTACTGTGCCATTACTAGTAAAATCTGTAATCACATTTTTAGCTATCTTCTAAATGGTGCCAAATTGACACCATTTTTTTAATAGTGTCAAACGACTATACGATAACTTCATTACAGGTTCTGTCGTCTGTTCAGTATAAGCCAAATAGACTTTCTATATGCCGAAAAACCGTTCTTCTCTGAAATCACCTGAGCTGTTCCAAAGGACTGTACAGTATAACAATCAACGTTATAGGGTTTGAAAATTTCTCTTAGGTTTGCACTATAAATCTGATCACCCGCTATGCTCCTTGTTGTTTCCGGGGACAATCCTACCCGTTTTGAAAAAGTAAATCCTGACAATTTCTCAGCGCTCAATATTTGGGAACGCAAACACATACAGCAATGGATCAGGCAAGTACCGGAATTACTCGGCGAAGAACTGCTGGTTGTGAGCATGGAGTTTGACCGTTTCCGGAATTCCGATGACCGGCTCGACCTATTGGCTTTAGACCGCAATGCCAACCTGGTAGTTATTGAACTGAAGCGCGATCCGTTAGCCGGCTATGCTGATTTGCAGGCTATACGCTATGCAGCAATGGTTTCTTCTATGACCATCGAAAAGTTAATTCCCTGGTTTGTAGCTTATCAACGGAAATACCAGGACTTACCGGAGGCTAGTCATGATAGCGCCCAGGAGCAAATACGGGCTTTCATCAACGATAGAGATACCGGCAGAGAATTATCCAGCAAACCCAGAATCATTTTGTGTTCAGAAGACTTCTCAACTGAGCTGACAACTACCGTTCTCTGGCTGAATCAGAATGGACTTGATATTTCGTGTGTCCGTATCAAGCCCCACAAAATAGATAACCGCATCATTATTGTTCCGACAAAAATTATTCCCTTACAAGAAGCCAGGCAATACCTGATTGAGGTGCAGCATAAAGAAGAAGAAAAAAACAGAACGGCTGTCACCGGGAAACGGCAGGCCACCATGACCATTCTGATCGAATCCGGACGCTTAAAAGCCGGCGACAAGATTTATCTGAAGCGTTATCTGCCTTCATACGTGCAATTTGAACCCGAAAACCCTGTATTCATCGCCGAAATAACAGGTAAATTAGGTCAACAGGATAACCTGCGCTGGCTATATGACGGCGAGGAATACTCGATCACAGCCCTTACTCAACTGATATTCCGGCAACATCATCCTGAACACCTGCCAATTGGCCCGATACAGGGGGGGATTTACTGGCAGACAGCGGATGGCTATTCATTAACAGCCCTTGCCGACGAAATCTGGTCCTCCCGTAATCCGGTGTAAACAATACCGGCCGGCAATTGGCTTGTTAAACAACTGCTTAAGGGCTACCTGCCGGCTCCCCGCTCCAGATAGTATGAATACAGACAGCTGCACACATTTACATCATCGGTTCCTAACAATGCCTCTACGGCAAATCCCTTATACAGCAAGCTTTTTACCTTACCCGCAGACCCATTGCGGGTTGTGGTCAGCCAATCCTGAAAGTCATCGGGCTGTGCCTGTGCCAGTTCACGGCCCTGCCCAACCAGTTGGAGATATTGCTGCGCCGCTTCGTCTTCCTCTACCTTTACCTGCTGCTGTTGACGCTGTGCCGTTTCTTTTGCCTGCTGACGGGCTTTCTGCTGCTGAAGTATACTTTCCCGCTTTTTGAGGAAAACGGCCATCCATTCGGGGTTTTTGAGCGTTTGACGCAAAAAGCCGGCCGGATTGTCCAGCTTCTTACCGGCTTCCAGTTCAGATTCGACAAAATCGACGGCGTTCCGGATCAGCTCTTCGGGATATACATCGCGGCAAACGGCCATGGCATCGGCCGTGAATCCGAATTTGAGAGCACGCCGGACGAGTTCATCTTCTGAGGGTGCAGACAGTTTCCCGGCTGATTCAACCGGTGTCTCACCGGGCAACACCACTGCTTTTGGCGATAGTGAAAACGTAATGGCGTGTACGGCGCGTTTTTGTTTGATTTCATCAACAATCTCTACGATCAGGTCAGTCTGTGTGCTGATGTCTTTTAAGGCTCTGCCGAGAATCTGCTGCTTGAAGACCGAATAACGCGGGTATATATCATCAGCTACATTCAGTTTTTCCCGTAACTCGGCAATGGTATAGGTAGGGGTAAGCGTATTTTGCCGGTACCGATGTTTCAGCATCATGTACAACCGGATCGAATAATAGCTGGTCAGATTGATTACGTACCGGATTTCGAGCGTCAGATACTCACTTCGCAGCTGCAGAAGATAGGGTTTAAGCTTATGATGAAACTGGAGATAGATATACTCCGGGTCCTGTTTGTTTCGTAAAACCGATATTTCGGTCAGCACCGGAACAAACGTATCGACCTCGTCGTCGTTGATTTTTCCCGGAAACACAAATACACGGCTCTGTAAGCGGTGGGCTGCCGCTCTTATTTCGGCATACATCTTACCGCCGTTATTGAGCTGAAACAGTTTGATAATGTCTGATACCCGGACTTTGTATAAATGGAATTCCTCGTCCTCTGGTTTGACCATGGCGAGCATTGTCATAAAAACGCGCAGCTCATGCACATCAAATTTGAAGATAGCCTCAACCAATCCCCGCTTACCTGCCTGTAGGCGGATGTATCTTTTTTCATGGACAATGCTACTGTCGCGTATTGTCTCGGTGGTCTGTACGAATAAGTCCATACGGTGCCAGTTAAAATCCCTGTAATTATACGTACTTTTTCTTACCTATTCGTACTTTTTCTTGCTTTTGGGTAAATATATGTATGATGTATCGTACTTTTTCTTGCCTATTCGTACTTTTTCTTGCCTTTCGTCGTACTTTTTCTTACCTTTCACGTACTTTTTCTTGCCTTTCGTCGTACTTTTTCTTGCCTTTGGGCTTGTAAGTTACTGATTTTCAAATGGTTACTGACCCCCAAAAGTATTATAAAATATATCAAAAGAACAACAAAAGCAGTGTTGTAATTTTTGAATTATTATTAACTGTATTATTTTAACATTATTAGACTTTATTTTGATTATAATTTGGCGTTTTAGTGTAAGTGATCATGTTGAAAGGCAAGAAAAAGTACGTATGTCAGTACTTACCTTCTTGTTGCAATAAAGGAGGAAATGTTTCGCATTTAATAGTCCACGCATTGCGTGGACTATTAAATGCCAGTATAAAAATATGCTTTGTATAATGAAAATAATCAAACAGAGATGTTTAACATCGCTGTGTTAAGTCCCGATAACATATACTACATTTGCTGTTAATCTATCAAAAAAGGGGCGTCAAAACCACACAAACAAAAGAGCTAACCTCAATTTTGTTAATAGTAGTTTAATCCTGTCATCAATAAATACCCGATATTCCAGGTTGACAACTTTTTCAATTGTGGACCTGCTACCTTTAACTGGACATTAAGTTAAGCATGATCTAACTGAGTATTTCGGAGTAAACTGACCCACCTGTTACGCAGGAAATTGACCCGGGTATTTCGGTGCAAACTGACCCACCT
>NZ_JBYFCJ010000051.1:0-19561 GCF_057652235.1 Arsenicibacter sp. R0_47
GATCAGTTTGCGGATGATTTTAACTCACTAATCGAATTTATGACCATGCATAGGGTTTTATGAGAAAGCCCTGCATTCCCAAGTAGCCAGCTCTGCTGCTTTAACCGCCAGCCGGGTACGGGTTTCCTGTTTTTTCAGGGCCTCTTCACCTAGTTTTTTCTCACTGATGTCAATGTTGATCCCGAGCCACTTCTTTATGGAACCGTCGGCCCGAAGGATACGGGTGGCCCTGACATTGGTCCACCGCCATCCGCCCTCAGGGGTCTGCAGCCGGAACTCAGCATTCACCGGCTGTTGCGCTGCTACAGCCTCTTTCCACAGATGCATTGCATACGGGCGGTCGTCGGGGTGGATGGCATTAATCCATCCTTCGCCCAGGTAGCTGTCGAGTGTCTGTCCCGTGCAGGCCCGCCAGCTGGGCGAGTCGGTCACAACAATCCCGTCAGGGTCAGTTTCCCAGATGGCCTGCGCAAAGGAGGCGAGTAAGGTATAATAGTCTGCCGCTGTTGTGACCAGGCTGCCGTTGGGTCGGGGTGTGAGCTGCATAAAAGTCGATGCAGGGTTAAAGGGTTGCTTCCGGATAAACCTGAGAGAACCGGTATGGTATACAAAAGACCGGCCTCGCGATAAGTAAATGAGGGAATGGTAGTACCGGCCGTTTTCCTCATTTTTTAATGCCCTCCATGTAGATCGGACATGTCTGTTCCCGCGCTTATGTACGGCGCTGCTGTAACCGGTGAATGAGCAGATCCAGTTCTGTCATATTTACGGGTTTCACCAAATGACCGTCAAACCCGGCTTCCTTCGTTCGCTGACGGTCCCCGGCCTGCCCATATCCGGTTAACGCAATGATGGAGAGGTTCATTCCCCATGGCTGCTGCCGGATAAGGCGACATGTCTGATAGCCATCCATTTCCGGCATACCAATGTCCAGCAAAATAACATCCGGCTGTATCTGGCCGGCTGTATCAATGCCTGCCCGCCCGCTGTTTTCCGTACAGGTTTCGTACCCTTTCATGCTCAGCAGCATGGAGAGGGTTAAGGCCGCGTCCGTATTGTCATCTACGACCAGAACCCGGCAGCCGGCCGCTACTGCCGGTAGCTCCGGCAGTAAACCAGCGGAGCTTTCGTCAGCGCCAGGTAAGGTGGGCAGGGTTACGGTAAAGGTGCTTCCCTGGCCAAGTCCGCCGCTCCGGGCACTAACCTGGCCACCATGTAACTCGACCAGTTGCCGCACGAGCGTCAGGCCGAGCCCCAAACCACCCTGTGTGCGTGCCAGTGAATTATCTACCTGCATGAACAGCTCAAAAACAGATACGAGCTGCTCACTGGTTAAGCCTATGCCATTATCTGTTACCTCAACAACAGCCTGTTGGCCATTCTGCACGAGACGAAGGCTAATCTGGCCTCCGGGCGGCGTGTATCTGGCTGCATTTGTGAGCAGATTCGTTACGACCTGCGTAAGGCGGGTTTCATCGCCGTCAAGAAAAACAGGCGTTGACGGCAGGAGAACGCTCAGCGTATGGCTGCGTTCATCACACAAGGCTTTTGCCGGCGGCATGGCGTGCTCAATCAGGCTAACCAGGTTGAGGCGGGATTTCCGGAGTTCAATGGTTCCGCGGCTGATGCGGCTTACATCCAGCAGGTCGTCTACGAGCCGTACCAGATGATCGGTCTGGCGGTTCATCATCGCTACGGCCGGCCGGATCACATCCGTCTCACCCGTCATCGACAAAATCTGTAAGCCTGAACGGATCGTCGACATAGGATTGCGTAACTCATGGGCCAGCATGGCCAGAAATTCGTTTTTCCGGTGATCGGCCTTCCGCAGGGCCTCTTCTGCATATTTTATTTCTGTAATGTCGATCGCTGCTCCAACCAGCTTAATGACATTGCCGTTTTCGTCCTGAATCGAATCGGCCCGTTCTTCGAGCCATACTATCCCCTGTGAATCAGGACGTATGATCCTGAACCGGGAATAATAGCCGCCCCCGGTGGTTGCCGCCCGGCGGACTTTCTGCAAATGGGATTCCCGGTCCTCATCATGCACCAGCGAATACCCTTGTTCGGCAAATGTCATGGCGGGGTATCCGTAGACTTCCGCAATATTCGATGTTGTTTCGATTTTATTCTCCGGTACGTTCCATTCCCAGACAACAGTCCGGGCCGTGTTGATGGCCCGTAACAGCCGTTCTTCGGATATGCTCAGCGCTTTTTCCGCCGTTGCACGTTCGACAGCCGCCCAGGTCCGTTCCGCAGTCTCCTCCACCAGTCTGGTCTCATGCGCTGTCCATTGCCGTGGCCGGACGTCATTCACGGCAAAGGCGGCAACATACCGGCCGTTTTTCACGAGCGGAACAACAATCATCGAGCGCACCAGCAGTTTATTGTATCGTTGCCGTTCGGTATCCGTTAAATCAGTTAGTGTGTCAATGTCGTTGACTACCAGCGATTCTCCGGTCGCCAGACGGGCATATACGGAACGGCCATAAGCTGTTTGCGGATGCTGTCCGATGACCGCCGGAATATCCGGCCGGCTGTAGTACTCTTTCGACACAATATGAACGTAACTGCCGTCCGCTTCTTCCGCCACAAAATAAAAGGCCCGTGAAACACTAAGCTCACAACCGAGGCAGCGGGCTGCCTGTTCCTGAATACTGTTGGTATCGGTCAGGGTACGTAAGGTATCCGATAGCCGCAACAGGTAGGCCTGTTGGTGTTCGATCAGCTTACGGGCGGTAATGTCTGTGGCGGCTCCGACCCACTCGACAATCCGGCCCTCGTCGTCCGGAATCGGAATTGCCCGCGAATTTACCCAGCCGGTGGAGCCATCCCGGCGCACTACCTGATGTTCAGCCTCAAACGGCGTTTGTTGCCGGATTGCCAGCTGAATAAATCCCCAAACCCGCTTTTGCTCTGCCTGCGGGATATAGTGATCCATCCAGTGATAATTCACGGTAGACGAGCTTTCCAGATAGTCTTTTCCGTCCAGCTGAAGCATGGCCGTCCAGCCGGCATTCATCGAATAAACAATTTCAGAGGTGGCTTTCAGTAACCGGCTGAACCGTAATTCGCTTTCCCGTAAAGCCTGTTGTGCGCGCAGCCGGTGCTGTTGTTCCAGCACGCGGTCTGTGGTATCAAAGACCGTGACCAGTATACCGCCCACCTTGCCGGTCTCCTCCAGTACCGGACTATATGCCAGTGTGAGCCACACGTCTTCGGGTTGCTGCCCCGACCGCGCAAGGGGGTATAGGGCATCTTCAAACGAGAACGATTCACCCTGCCGGACCCGCTCATAAATGGGGTAGTTGATGTGCCAAACCTCAGGCCAGACGAGTTGCGTTGGCCGGCCAAGGCCTTCAGGGTGTTTATTGCCCATCAGGTCCCGGTAGCCATCGTTGTAAAGCTGGATCAGGTCGTTCCCCCAAAGTATGATGTTTGGAAACGGGGAGGCCAGTACCATCTGGGCGGCCGTCCGCAGGCTTTGAGGCCACCGGTCAACCGGCCCCACTGTTGTTGCTGACCAGTTAAATGCCCGGCAAAGCGCACGCATTTCGCCTGGTCCTTCGAAAATCCAGTCCATATTGCTTCAGGATGCGCTCCACATCAGGGGTTAATAAGCTTAGCTGTATTATTGAAACGAACGGTACTCCGGAAAGTTAGCAGACAGCGATTAATATGATCAATAAGCCTGTTGTAACGCTCCCCGTAAACTTATTTTTTTTCGCATCATGTAAGCCTGTCGTATCCGTATACGGTTAATCCCTGCACCTTTCACGCAGAAAATCAGGCAATGACAAATCAAAAAGCGGCTATTTGGGGCGGTATTGAATGTACCATAAACCGCGTTGGCCAGGTATACTATAACCAGCTGATCCGCAGCGGACACGCAAACCGGGTATCAGATATTGACAGACTGGTCGGATTAGGGCTGAAAACGGTACGGTATCCGCTGCTCTGGGAAGCCTTAGCCCCCCATAAACCGGATTCGATTAACTGGGAATGGGCCGATGAGCGGGTTAACCGGCTGGCTGACACAGGTATCCGGCCCATTGTTGGCTTAGTACATCACGGTTGTGGTCCGCGGTATGCAACGTTTACCAATCCGGAGCAGTTTGAAAGCGGTCTGGCGGCCTACGCCCTGAAAATAGCCGCACGATACCCCTGGATAACCGCATATACACCGGTAAATGAGCCGCTCACCACGGCCCGTTTTTCCGGCTTATACGGTCACTGGTATCCACACCGGACGTCGGCTGTTGCCTGTCTGTCCCTTTTGTTTTGCCAGTGCCGGGCTATCATCAGCAGCATGGCGGCAATCCGGACTGTCAATTCGGAGAGTAAACTGGTTCAGACCGAGGACCTGGGCAAAACGCATAGTATTGCGGCAATCGGGTATCAGGCCGATTGGGAAAATGAACGGAGATGGCTGACCTGGGACCTGTTGACCGGCCGGTTTACGCCGGCACATTCCCTTTGGGATTATTGCCGGTGGCTGGGGTTTACCGAGCGGGAGCTCTGGTATTTTGCCGAAAACCCATGTTCCCCGGATGTGATCGGCATTAACCACTACATTACCAGCGAACGATACCTGGACGACCGGCTATCGCTTTATCCGGAACACATGCACGGTGGCAATGGACAGCATCGCTATGTTGACACGGAAGCTGTCCGGGCGGCACCGGCTAAACGGGTGGGTTTGCCGGTGCTTCTAGCAGAAGCGTGGTCGCGCTATAAGATGCCGCTTGCGTTAACTGAAGTGCATATAGGCTGTACGCCTGACGAACAAATCCGCTGGCTGCAGGAAGCATGGCAGGCGGCCCAATCGGCCAACGAAGCCGGTATACCGGTTTCTGCCGTTACGGCGTGGGCGCTGTTCGGGTCGTATGACTGGCATTGTCTGGTAACCCGCCCGGAAAATCACTATGAGCCTGGTGCCTTTACATGCGCGGGAGCCTTACCGGCTCCCACGCTCCTGAGTGACTACATCCGGTGCCTGGCTACGGGGAAACCGGTACAGGGAATTGTGCCGCCGGGTAAGGGGTGGTGGCATCCGTGTTTGTAGGACCGGTGTTCCCGAAACCTCATAAACCGCCGGCAGAACCGGGACCGGGTGCTGCTACCGGGGTTAAAAAATAACGTTCAACCTAATTTGGTACAGTATGTTTTATCACGACAAGAAGCTTCAGTATACGGTTAAAGTGGATAAGCCTGATCCACAGGTTGCCCGGGCCCTTCAGCAGGCAATCGGCTACAGGGCTTTCAACAAGTTAACACTATGAGACTAACAACTTACTTTCCGAACCATTTACCCAAAGTCATGGGTATTTGCCTGATAATATTCCTGTCATGTTCCAAAGGCGGAGGACCTTCCAGCTCTTCGGGCACCGGTGCCTCTGCCGGAACAGGTGATAATACGATGGCCCGTGAAGTATCCGGAGTCTGGCTGTTAAGTCCTGATTTTAAGTATGATCTGCGATGCAACTACCTGAATCCTGAAGTAATGCGGGCGCTATTTAAAGTCGGTGAGGACGCATCGTTTACGCATACTGACCAGCCGGATGGTTGTGCAATCAGTTGGAACGGTGAGTCGGTCCGGCTACGGTTTGATGAAAATTCACCGTTTGAGTCAACCTTTCAGTCTGAATATGCCTTTACACAATATTTCAGACCAACCCCGAAAGCAGAGTTAACGAAAGAGCCGCCGACGTTTTATACAGAAGAAAATAATTTGTCGGGCCCGAAAACCGAAGGTACTAATGCGCAGCAAGGCGTTCCGTACGGCGAGGCGCAATCCCGGCGTGACTCGTCAGCACGAAATGATACCACCCGGTTGTCAAGGCCAAATCCAAACAAAACGATTGCATCCGAGGAACTGGTAGCCAATAAAAAGCCTTTTCCGAATACCACGCTGGTCAACAATGTCGGTGATAAGGCCTTGTGGGAGCCTGCTCAGAAAACGCTGCATGTATTGTATCTGAACCATGTGTTTCATATATCCGTGAAAACTACCGGTCCGGATGCACAGGCACGGCAAGGGGCTGCAGCGTTAGCACGGTTAATAATTGACAAGCTGTTTAATGAGCAGGCCTGACCCCCTTTATTGATTTATGTATTTCAGCCAGTAGCTCTTCAGCGTCAGAAATAACTCCTGCCACTGAAGAATCGAATTGGGTTTTACAAGATAAGAGGAGCATCCGACCAGGTATGACTCCTCTATATCTTCCAGGTTTTTTGACGCACTCAGAATAACAATAGGAGGGAACCGGAAGTACGACCCGCTCTCCTTAATCCGCTGTAACAACGCCAGTCCGTCTTCGCGGCCGGGCAGGTATAAATCGAGTAAAATCAGCCGGGGCATTTTTGTCGTATTTTCGGCATTATCTTCCAGATAAGCCAGCGCTTCTTTTTCGTTTGCGGCAAAGACCGGTACAACTTCAGAAAAATTCTGTTCAATAACTGTCCGGATAATGGTGCACTGATCGTCGTTATCGTCAATCACCAGAATATGATGCTCTGTATTTTTTTGTTTTTGTCTCATACCGTTTGTCAGTAAGCGCGCAGTTTCCGCGTCACTTACCATAGATTTTTACTGCCTTACCAATACTGACTGCTATCAGACGTCCGTATGTATCAGACCTGATAATGTACTGTAGGCATCCGTCAGCTTTACCAGATTTCTGCGGATAATTTCTGTAAACTGTTCTCTGTCAGTTGAGGTTGGCATGCTTGCGGATAGCATAGCAGCACCAATGATAATACCTTTAGTACCCCTGATATCGTGAATAATGGTCTTTTGCGCCTCCTGATCAGAACAATTGGTTGTCTGGCAGGACATCTCTGTGCCAGGAAGGAAACAAATGCGCGCTAAGCTGTTATAGAGGGACCTGACAGTAGTTGCCGGCATATGGCCCTGTTCGGCCAGATAATCAGCAATCAGCGTATCAACCGACACCCACAACGGTCTGGTGATTAACAACTGTTCAGTAGAGGTGGTAAGAATTGTTTCGGAAGTAAGCTGATTAATCAGTCTGTTTGTCAGCTCGTGTTTCAGGCAAAAAACATAGAGGCTGAAATAGCATAAAATCCCTTCCATATAGGTGGGGGAGGCCGTGTCAACTGTCGAATCCGGTTTGGTAATCAGATTAATAATCCGGTCAACATGCTTTACGCAATAGGTACTGAATTCACCCCTGAAGTGATCATCGTCAATGTCTGCCCCTTCCATACACACATTGTCTTAAGGCCTTTAATGAATAAGGTCACATAGATATATGAAAATCCAACACAGATTAAATCCATGCACTCAAATTGGTGTATTTAATGAGCTTTCGGTCTGACTATACAAAAATCGGGGAGAACGGATTACACCGTAGTCTCCCCGACGTTGCCTTACCTGGTTTACAGGAATGGCTGATCCTTTTAACAATGCTCAGTCAGTGGCCTGTTTCTGGTGAAGTTGCGGTTTTACCAGCTCTTCATTGAGTTCAGTCATGATTTCGGCGAATCGCCGGGTAGAATGAAGTCTGTCCTGTAGATTATACATCGCGGATACAGCGATCAGTTCATCAACCCCGGTTTGCTCCAGGAAATTGATTACCTGCTGTTTAACCGTTTGTTTACTGCCGACAAACGAGTATTTCAGCATTTGCTGTACGGAAGGATGATTAACCATTGCGCGCAGTTCCGGGGTCATTTCGGTAGGCGGTGATAACGGTGCTCTGTCGCCGGTTAACAATCCCACAAACATGCGGATCAGGCTGGTAAATAAATGATGCGCTTCTTCATCGCTGTCGGCCACATATATATTCACCCCGGCCATGGTATAGGGTTGGTTCAGTACTGCAGAAGGCTGAAACGTGTGCCTGTATATGTTGAGCGCGTTTAACAGATGGGTAGAAGCAAAGTGGCTGGCAAACGCGTAAGGCAAACCTCTGGCCGCTGCAACATGGGCACTATCCGTGCTCGATCCTAAGATATAGACTGGTACCCCGGTTCCTTCGGCGATGGCCGCCCGGACCGGAGACTGTTTATTCGCTGCCGAAAAGTAACCCTGAATTTTGTCTACTTCTGCCGGAAATGCCTGCGCTGCCCGCATAAAATCAGAGCGTATAGCCTCTGCCGTGCGTTGATCCGTGCCCGGAGCCCGCCCCAGCCCTAAATCGATGCGGCCCGGGTACAGGTGTGCCAGGGTACCAAACTGTTCCGCAATGATCAACGGAGAATGATTCGGCAGCATAATTCCCCCCGAGCCAACACTGATGGTCCGGGTATTTTCAGCAATATAGCCGATCAGCAGGGAGGTAGCACTACTGCCGATATGATCGGAATTATGATGTTCTGCCAGCCAGAAGCGTTTGTAGTTACTGGCCTCGGCTTGTTTGGCTAATGCCAGGGCATTCGTCAGCGTTTGCCGGAATGAACTGCCCGCCGAGACAATAGCTAGCTCCAGCATTGAATAGGCGATTGGCCGGTTATGTGTCATAGTTAATACGGACTTGAATCCAGATTAGCGCTTGTTGTAACTATTATCACAAAAGCAATTCAGTAAAAGTTTCCTTAACCCGCTGGTGCTACCACGGATTATGATACGTAACCTGATTTACCTATATTACCACCTTATGGTCCGGAGACAGCTTCCTGATACCAATACTAAATTATGAATAGTCTAAAAATGATGCGGGTTACCGCCATACTTTGCCTGCTACTGGCTGGCATTGACAACAGCTATGCTCAGGCACAACGGGTGTCGTCACCCCGACCTTCGGCCCAAAAGCCCCGTGTGATAACAGGAGCCGACCAGACTGACCTGTACTTGCCGTATTTAAGAGGAAAACGAATCGGACTGGTTGCTAATCAGAGTTCACTTATCGGCAGCAAAAGCAGCGTAGACAGTTTATTGAGTCTCGGAATTAACATTGTCAAAGTGTTCGGCCCTGAGCATGGCTTCAGAGGGAATGCCAGTAACGGGGCAGCGGTAAGTAATGAGAAAGACGCTAAAACCGGCATTCCGATTATATCGCTGTACGGAAAAAATGAGAAACCAACACCGGAACAGTTAGCCGATGTTGACCTGATGGTATTTGATATTCAGGATGTGGGCTGCCGGTATTATACCAACATTAATACACTGGAATATGTCATGGAAGCCTGTGCCGAAAACAACAGGGAACTCCTCATTCTGGACAGGCCGAACCCTAACGCTTATGTGGTAGATGGGCCGGTGATGACCGACGATAAATATAAATCGGCTATCGGGATTCATTACATACCGATGACCCACGGGATGACCATCGGCGAATTCGCCCAATACCTTAACGGTGAAGGCTATTTGCCGAAACAATGCAGGATCAAGGTAATAAAAGTGGCCAATTACGATCATACAACACCGTATACCCTGCCAATAAAACCATCCCCGAACCTGAATACGCAGCAGGCCGTACTGCTTTTCCCGAGCTTATGTATGTTTGAAGGAACGGCTATCAACGAAGGCCGGGGAACATACATGCCCTTCACGATTCTGGGAGCCCCTGCCTTAAAAGGTACCTATTCGTTTTCGTATAAACCGGTAAGTATTCCAGGCATGAGTGAACGGCCAAACCAAAAAGATTCTGTTTGTTATGGAATTGACCTTCGCGGTTTTGATATAACAGCGTTGCAGAAGCGTCGCCAGCTCAATTTAGCCTGGGTGATTGAGCTCTATAAGGCTTATCCGGATAAGGCCGGTTTTTTCCAGCCGGAACGGGCCAACGGTGTATCTCCCTTTGATCTGCGTATTGGTACAGACCAGCTTCGTAAGCAGATCATAGCCGGCATGTCGGAACAAGAGATCAGAAAGAGCTGGGAGCCGGGGTTGACAAAATTTAAAGCGATCCGTGCCAAATACCTATTATATCCGGATTGATCAGGGGTGGGGGTTCCGGTTAGAATATGCAGGCTGTTAATTGCTTTGTCAAGACAAAATCAACAGATAAGATTAAACGTGTGCCCCCAGGACTAATTTTTAACCTGTAATCACCTATGACAGATTTATAACGTAATAGTTACTCAATGTCCGGAAAACCGGATATGATCCTGTTTTCAACAACAGGGATAATTGTTTTTTTAGCTGTAACCGGAAAACCATGAGGGTTCTACTAAACGTATGTATTAGGCCAGTCAAAGGGGGGGTATTCAATGCTGAATACCCCGGGTCTATACACAGCAGTTTACTGAACGTTTATGAATTTAACTTTACCTCAGATTATTGGAAAAAGGGCCGATCACCTCAAAGCTGTGGCTCACCCCGTCCGTCTGCAGTTAATCATGCTCCTCAGACAGGCGCCGGACGGATTCAGTGTAACGGAGGCCCAGCGGCTTCTGGCAATTGATTATACAACTGTATCACATCACCTGAGCCTGCTGCGGGGGAAAGGTCTGGTAACGGCAAGAATTAAAGGGAATGAACGCTGGTATTTGCTCAGCGACACACGGCTGGCCGACGCGGTCTGCAGCCTGTTTGAGTTAGCATAGAAAGCGGGCATCGCCCGCTTTTTTAGTAACGATACAGTCAGAAAAAAGCGCAAACGCCACGGAAAAAGGCGTGTCTCCGTGGCGTTTGTGCGAGTAATGCTGCATTAAAGCAAATGCCAGTCGGTACCAGTAAACTGGTTCCACCGGCCACTATTTTTTGAGTGGATGACTTTAGAAGCCATACATCCCCCCGACACCGAAAGTTGTTCGCCGGTAATCCTGGCTGCATCATCGGATGCCAGAAATACGGCAGCTTTCGCAATGTCTTTGGGTTGCCCTCTGCGACCAAGGGGTGTATACGAGGGCTATCGGCACGATTGGCAATAAATGGAAACCCATGATTATTAATGTAATCGGCACCCGTACCATGCGTTTCGGCCAGTTAGATGCCATCGTCCCCCATATTTCAAGGAAGGTACTGACCGAGCAATTAAAAGAGCTGGAAGAAGACGGGTTGCTGGAACGATTGGCGTATAAAGAAATACCGCCGAGAGTGGACTACAAGCTGTCTGAAAAAGGCCTTGCTTTTCTGCCGATTTTAGAAGCCATAAAAGAATGGAATATTAAATGTGAAGTAGCGGTGATGCCGGAAGAGACGGGTTTAGGATAACTAACCGGCAGGCAGCTCTAAGCATGTTTCTGCCTTAAAACACGTTGATTGCCACATTACCGGGCATCTACACATAAAAGCCGGAAGCTATAGACTTCCGGCTGCCCTTACGACGTCTTGATTGCCGCGGTTATTTTATTTCGTGCTATAGGGCAGATAGCCCCCGTCAACAGTAACGTCTGCCCCACTGATAAAGCTGGCGGCATCAGAAGCCAGGAATAAAACCGTCTTGGCTATTTCATCCGGCGTACCGATCCGCTGAAGTGCCGTCGATGCCGCTAAATGCGGTTTCGCTTCCGGGGGTACGACAGAATCAAGGCCCGGCGTCTGGATGGGACCGGGACTAACAATATTTACCCTGATCTTTCTGTCGGCTAGTTCATTGGCGGCAATTTGTGCAATCTTATTTAAGGCACCTTTCGTGGCCGAATATACGCTGGTACCAATTCCGGCGGCCGTTGCCACAACCGACGAGGTAAGGATGACCGACGCTCCATCGGCCAGATGAGGCATCAGCTTTTGAAGTGTAAAGTAAGGCCCTTTCACGTTGGTACTGAACTGGGCATCAAAATCGGCTTCCGTGGTCTGCGCTATCGGGCCAAAGGTGGCAATGGCGGCATTGAGAAACAGTACATCCAGTTTAATTCCGTTTTCGGCTACAACGTTTGCTAACGCTGCAATACCTTCCAGGCTTGATGTATCAGATACAATGGTTTTTAGTTGGGAACTGTTAATTTCATCCGCCGCCTTTTGCAGGTTACCGGCACTTCGTCCGGTTATCCATACAGTTGCCCCTGCATGGATAAAGGCTTTCGCGGTTGCTAATCCTATTCCGGTACTGCCCCCGGTTATTACGACATGTTTATTGGCAAAGCTCATTGGTCAAACATTTATTTTGTGTTGCTGCAAACTTAGCCTGATCTGGTTTATTTTTGTAACTTCATAGCTAAAAGTAACAGTAACTTTCGGGTAACCAGGTAACGTATGACAGACGCAAAATGCCACAAAAAGGATATCATGGCCATTCACGATGCCATGGACATATTGAGCGGGAGATGGAAAATTTCCATTATTTCCTCGCTTTGCTATTACAACAAGCGGCGGTTTTCGGAAATCCTCAATGACCTTTCCGGCATTTCGAATAAACAGCTGAGCAAGGAATTAAAGGAACTGGAGCAGAATAAGCTCATTAAACGGACAGTGCTGGACACCCAGCCTGTGTCGGTTCACTATAACCTGACGGAATACGGCTGGACATTACAGGACCTGATTCATGGTCTTGCGGATTGGGGTACCAGGCATCGGGAGGTAATTTTCAGTGAACCGTAAAGGCGGCCGTCCGGCTGTATACAGGTACGTGTTTGTTTACCGGATGGCAGCCGGTACCGCTGCTGAACGAATCCAGCCAGCATACATCAGTCCGTTACCATGCTATTGGCTGCCTTACCGGCTGGTAATGTGAGCACCAGCAGGACCATTACAAACAGCGTCAGTAGGTTGGCTGCCGAACCGAACAGGAAGGCTGTCTGGTAGTTGCTTTTCTCCAGGACAGAGAAAAATAAACCGCCTGTTGCCGCTATCCCGAAGGCACCGGCAGCCTGTTGAGCCGTGGAATAGATTCCTGCCGATGCACCGGCAAAGGGAGCCGGTACACTGCGCAGGGTAACATTCAGCAGGGTTGAATACGTAAAACCAGCCCCGGCTCCGTGGAGTAGCAAGACCAGCCCGATAACCATAAGTGAAGGGGTTGAACCTGTAAAGAAAACTAATTGCAAAGCAGTTGAAACAGCCATCAGAAAAACCCCCGCCAATACCGTCTGTTTACTGTTCCGGCTCACCAGCTTCATGGACCATAGGGAGCAAAGCAGCATACACCCTCCCCACAGCACGAAACAGCCGCCGGAAACGAGCGGAGAAAAACCGTATCCATTCTGAAAGAGCAGTGCCGACATCAGCAGAAAGGAACTATGCATGATAAAGCAGCAGATGACTGCCCCGATACCCCTCGTAAAGTCAGGAATCAGAAACAGATCCATATCAATGAGGGGCTGTTGCATTCGTTTCTTCTTTACCTGCTGATGCCGATAGAATGCTACAAATAAGCCAGCCGAAACCAACAGCAGGAGCATACACCAGACTGGCCAGCCAAGCTCGCGCCCCTGAATCAGGGGAACAATAAAGCAAATGAGGGCACCGGTCAGCAGAAGTACCCCTTCCAGATCAAACGCCTGTTTATGCTCCTGCCTGGTTTCCGGTAAATACCGAAAGCCCAATACGACTGCCGTCAGGCCAATCGGTACATTAATAAAGAAGATTAACCGCCAGCCATCAACCCAAAACTGAAAAGAGGTCAGGAACCCGCCCAGGAATTGACCCAGCATACTGGCCAGTCCCAGGGTAATGCCATACCAGCCGATGGCCTTTGTCCGTTCGTTGGCATCGGGGAATAATACCTGAATAAACGCGATCGTCTGAGGCACCATGAAGGCGGCAGTTATACCCTGGAGAAAACGGGCCGTGTTCAGAAAGAACGGTGTGTGTGCGAGGCCACACAGGGCGGATGCCAGCGAAAACCCAAGCATTCCGGCCAGGAAGACATTTTTCCGGCCAAAATAATCTCCGCTGCGTCCGCCTGTGACAAGCAGACAGGCGTATGCCAGCAGGTAGAGGGCAATCACCAGCTGCAGCTGCGCTTCGGAGGCATGAATGCCTTTCCGGATTGCCGGTATAGCCACATTGATGATGAATACATCAATTACCGACAGGAGTGGCGCTGTCAGAACCAGTAATAATGAAATCCATCTGGAGTTGTTTTTCATGGCTGACGGAAATCAGGGCTTGGCAACAATATAAATAATCATTCCGGACCGGGTAACAAAGCCCATCTGCTCATAAATCCGGTAGGCCCGGGCGTTATCGGCCCGGACATGGAGGTAGGGGATTTTGCCGTCTGCCCGGATCCGGCAAATCTGGTTGTTGATTAACCGGCGGGCATAACCCTTGCCGGTATGGTCAGGGTGCGTGCAGACGGCACTAATCTCGACATGGGTACCATTATCAAACCGGCGACCTGCCATAGCGACCAGCTCGTCACCATCAAAAATGCCCTGATAGCCCCCGAACTCAATGGTTTGCGGGAGAAAAGGTCCCGGCGGATTGAGTCTGGTCAGCGCAAGCATGGCGGGAACATCGGCCCGGGTTAAGTCTGTCAGGCTGTCTTCCTCTGCCGGCACTGGCCCCTCATACAGCATCTGAAAGCCGTCAATGCGGTTTACAAGCACCCAGGGCGAGGGGTCGGGCAGGGGCTCATGCGTAAACAGGGCAACCGGCTGCTCATACGGAATGATATCCCGTAGCGCCTCAAAATGGCCACGGGTATGGCCGGCAACCCCCACAAAAGGTGCGACCTGCGGGGGGTAATATTTCGCCTGGTCACTGCCCAGCGCAATGGATTGGTTACCCGATGTCAGGGCTGACCAAACCGGATTATCCAGTGGATGACTCATAGAGGTAGTGATCTGATAATTGATTGGTATACTGCTTACTCGTGACGTCTCAGGTTCTCCTGAATGCGCCGGATTGTGCCTTCTTTATCCTGCTGCAATGCAGATAACAGCTGCGTGTTCAGGCCTGGTGGATTGTAGACCGACCCCCACAGACCGATTTCAATGATTACGGGTACCAGCGAAATGCTCTTTTCGGTCAGCCGGTACAAAAACTTAGATTTTTTATCGGCAGCGACCTGTTTGGTTACAAACCCATAGGCTTCCAGCATACCGAGCCGGTCTGCGAGGATATTGGTGGCAATCTGCTCTTCAGAGTTCAGAAACTCACCATACGTTGATTTATTATTCAGGGCCATATCCCGTATGATTAGCAGTGACCATTTGTCGCCAATAAAGTCCAGTCCATAACTCAGCGGGCATGCCGACCGTGGCTTAATGTCTTTCATAAAAAGTGTTAATTTAACTTGCAATTTGCAAGTGAAATTAACACTAAAAATAACATAAACAAAACAATGTCATTAGTAAAGGCCTTTGAGTGGCGCTATGCCACCAAACTAAATGATACATCCAGACAACCGGAGAATGATGAGGTGGATGACCTGTTGCGTGCGGTTCAGTTAGCACCCTCGTCGTATGGCCCTCAGCCTTATCAATTAGAAAAACAACCAATGTCTGACAAAAATCAATACTAACTAATTATGATTCTAACTAACAAAACCGCCCTTGTCACCGGTGGCGGATCGGGGATTGGCTATGCAATTGCCAAACTGCTGAAAGAAAAAGGAAACCATGTCATTCTGGTTGGCCGCAATACGGCTAAACTACAGAAAGCGGGGCGTGAACTCGGGGTAGAAGCCCTGACCTGCGATGTCAGCAACCAACAGGACATTGAGGCGCTGGCGGCCCGGCTTAAAACTGACTATCCGACACTGAGCATACTGGTCAACAATGCCGGTGTTGCCCGTTTATACCGGCTTGGCGAAGGAGCGGATGCCTATCAGAAAGCCCGGCAGGAATTTGAGGTCAATTATTTCGGTCCGGTTTTATTAACAGAAAAGCTCCTGCCCCTGCTCAAAAAGCAACCCGAAGCGGCTATTGTCAATATAACGTCTAATGTTACGTTTCACCCGTTGCTCATTTTACCTACGTATTCTGATTCTAAAGCAGCCCTGCACTCGCACACAGTCGCCCTGCGTCTGAGTCTGGAAAAAATACGGCTATCAAGCTGTATGAAGTCATGCCCTCGCTGGTTGATACGGAAGCGACGAAAGACATGGGCGGTCATACGGGTATGGCTCCCGGGGTCTTTGCCGAAACGACCGTAAAGGGCATTGAAAATGATCAATATGAAATTTATGTGGGAGAAACGGCCAGTCAGCGGACAGCCTATTTCGCAGATCCTGTTGCGGCAGTACGTGCATTCAATAAGGGTTTATGAGAGTTGCATGATGCCGTCGGGCGGACCTTTCCGTAAGTCATCACTATACGCGGCTGATTACGCCCTGGCAGCGTTTAATCAGCCGCATATATGCTTTTCTGATGCATTTGTCCATGCCTGAAAAATAAACAGGGGGCACAGAAACCGTATTTTTGCTGTTCACTTTCGCGTTTATAATATGCTCAGGCTGCACCGTCTAAGGGTATTTCTGTCTGCTTACGGACAACGGGTGCTCCTGGTGTGGCCTATACCTATCAATGGTGCGGGTATATGCCGGTACAGTGTCAGACGGCGGCAACGTTATTTGGTAATTACCGTAACGGTCCCGGCCGGCAGATTACCGGTGCCTGCCCCGGGCACAAATGGATCAGACTGATGAGGCCTGAATAATTCCGCAAGCCACAGCATTGATAGTTCCGGTCTCATTATGAACCGGAACTATCAAAAGATTGTTATATTGCTATCAAATGAGCATGTCATTCTCTGAATGGATCAATCATGGCAACGCAAGCACCTGCTTATACCAGCGGGCATAAGCCCTTTTTTCAGCCTATGACGGCGCTTCAACTCATCGATCGCTCCCGTCAGGGGCTGACGGGTACTGAGTCCGGACGAATTGCCGGACTTTTGGGGGTTACCGATAAGGAGATGGCACGGCTACTTAACCAATCGGTAGCCACCTTCCACCGGCAGGCTAAGGCGGAACGGCTCGATGCTGCTACGTCCGAAAAGCTGCTGCTTCTGGGGCGTCTGGCCAGTTATGGAACAACGGTTTTTCAGGATCAGGGCAAATTCAACCGCTGGCTAAGCCGGCCCCTGCGCCTGTTGGGCAACCGGTCCCCGCTGGATCTGCTGGACAGTACAACCGGCGTCCAGCTGGTTGAAGACATCCTGGGACGCATTGACTATGGTGTCTTTAGCTAATGGCGCTGACGTTATACCGGATCCAGACTGACGCACACCACGACAGCATCCTGGAAG
Organism: Arsenicibacter sp. R0_47; assembly: GCF_057652235.1. Classification (NCBI taxonomy): domain Bacteria; kingdom Pseudomonadati; phylum Bacteroidota; class Cytophagia; order Cytophagales; family Spirosomataceae; genus Arsenicibacter; species Arsenicibacter sp. R0_47. Next base: position 17,048 of record NZ_JBYFCJ010000051.1, read on the forward strand.
GAACGGGGGCCAGGCTACGCGGTGGACGCTGGAATGCGAAAGGGCGGCCAATGGTTTACACCGCTACTACACCGGAACTATGTTTTCTGGAATACATGGTACACCTGGATGGCACGCCTTTAGCGGACTTGCCTCCCCTGATCCTGTGTGAAATTGCCGTACCCGATCACTCCATACACGCGATCAGCGTAGACGAGCTGCCGCCGGGCTGGGATAATCCCTATGCGACACCTGCCGGCCTGTCACAGTTTGCCGAACAGCAGTTCGCGCTCCATGCGTGCCTGTGCCTGGCGATCCCTTCCGCAGTAGTACCCCTGTCTCCGTCGCGTAATGTGTTGCTGGATCCGTTGCATAGCCTGCACCGTGAGTGCCGGATCCTGTCGATTCAGCCTTACCCGATTGACCCGCGCTTACCAACGGCAGGATAGGTACCAATTCTGTGCATGTTGGGGCTATGAGTCCGTATTCCGATTAGTCAGTTAAGCCTGAAAATGAAAAGTCTTTTGTAAAGCATGGGGTATGCAAAAACAGGCAAAGCAGAAACAAGCCGTTCTCTTTAACGTTAACATACTTAGCCAGACAGTTACTTTAATCAGTAGCCGCGTGACCGACGATACCGGCTATACCCAGCCGACCATGCAGCAACTGCTGGCCGCCAGGGGGCCTGAGATGGGTGGTTATCACCTGAATCCGGTAACGGGCTGGCTGCTGAAACCGGACGGGCGCGTACTGCATAAACCAGAAAGCTGGCGATGAGTGATTTACAAAAGAAATATGATGCCGTCGTAGTTGGGTCCGGTCCGAATGGATTGAGTGCCGGCATCGTTCTGGCACATGCCGGCCTATCGGTTTTGATACTGGAGGCGCGCCCAACCATTGGCGGCGGTACCCGCTCAGCGGAACTGACCTTGCCCGGCTTCGTGCATGATATCGGGTCGGCCATTCATCCGATGGCGGCGGGATCACCGTTTTTCCGGAGCTTGCCCTTACATGAACATGGCCTGTCATTTATCGTTCCGGAAATCGCCGCCGCCCATCCGTTTGAAAACGGGCGGGTAGCCGTCCTGAAAGGGTCGGTAACGGAAACGGCCGGGCTGCTGGGTGAAGACGCGAAGGCGTACCAGGCGCTATTCTCATCGATTGTTGCCAGATGGCCGACGCTGGCGCCCGATCTGCTGGGACCCCTGCGCTGGCCGGATCACCCGATTGATCTGGCACAGTTCGGGCTCAATGCGCTGTTGCCGGTTACACAGCTGGTACAACGGTTTAAAACGCCTGAGGCACAGGGGTTACTGGCCGGCATGGCTGCCCACTCGGTTTTACCGCTTACCAACCTGACTACCTCAGCCATTGCCCTGGTACTGATGGCCGCCGGTCACCGGCATGGCTGGCCGCTGCCCAAAGGAGGGTCGCAGACCATCGCGAATGCCCTGGCCTCTTATTTTAAATCGCTTGGGGGCGAAATCCGGACTGGTTTTGAGGTTCGCTCGATGAAGGATATACCGAACGCAAAGGCTGTTTTGTTTGATCTTACGCCAAAGCAGCTCCTGCGCATCGCCGGTCAGGAATTTTCCGGGGTGTATCGGGGCCAACTGGAGCGCTTCCGGTATGGAGCCGGCATCTTTAAAATTGACTGGGCCCTTGACGGGCCGATTCCCTGGAAAAATCCGTTGTGTCACAAAGCCGGAACCCTGCACATCGGTGGAACGCTCGACAACATTGCTGCCGGAGAACAGGCTATTTACGATGGCAAGCTGTACGACAAACCCTATGTACTTCTGGCCCAGCAAAGTCTGTTTGACCCGACGCGGGCACCCGAAGGAAAACATACCGGCTGGGCGTACTGCCACGTGCCCAACGGCTCGACGGCCGATATGACCACACACATCGAACAGCAGGTTGAGCGGGTGGCTCCCGGCTTCCGCGACCTGATTCTGGCACGGCACACGATGAATACCACTCAGATCGAAGCCTGGAATCCGAATTACATCGGGGGCGATATCGGCGGCGGGATGATCGACATTGGTCAGCTGTTTACCCGCCCGACCATCAGCCTGAGCCCGTATGCAACCTCTGCATCGGGGATGTACATCTGCTCCTCCTCAACCCCGCCGGGCGGAGGTGTTCACGGCATGTGTGGCTACCATGCGGCGCGGGTCGCCTTGCGGAACAGCTTCGGCCTTACGCCGGGCATTAAGCTGTATACGGATGGTAAGCGAACTACGTCATGATCCGTCAGCGAACGGCTAGCGCAGACGGTCCACTAACTCACGCCGGTAGGTAAGCCCTACCGGAAGGGTGGCGTCGCCTACAAACACCTCATTCCCGCTCAGGCGCCTGATTTTGTCCAGAGCTACGAGGTAGGATTTGTGTATGCGTATAAACCGGCCGTCAGGCAGTCGCTGCTCCAGCTCCGTCATCGTCAGGGGGGTAATGTAGGGGTTCTTTTAGCAACGGGACAAAGAATTACGCTAAGGAATTTTGATCTACCCGCTCCGGCGCACCGGTTCGGCC
>NZ_JBYFCJ010000052.1:0-18147 GCF_057652235.1 Arsenicibacter sp. R0_47
ACAGCGAGTCACAACAGCCATGAGTGGGCGCGGGTAATAGGACAGATTGTGGAAACCTGGTACGTTGACGCTGAGTGCATTACGTTGGTTCAAGATAACCTGTCGGCTCACCGTAAAGCAGCCCTGTATGAGGTGTTTAGTCCTCAGCGGGCCCGGTCAATTTTACGAAAACTGGATTTTGTTTTCACGCCGAGACATGGCTCGTGGCTAAATGTGGCTGAGATTGAACTGAGCGTGCTGACTCGGCAGGGGCTGTCCCAACGGGTAGGGAGCCATAGTGAGTTCGAAACCCAAGTACAGGCTTGGGTAAAACAACGGAATGACAACAAGTCGACGGTAGATTGGCAGTTTACGACCGACGACGCCCGTGTAAAACTCAAACGTTTATACCCGTCAAACATACCCGGTTAGAACACTAGTTGCTCTTTTTTATAGGCATAAAGCACCGGGTTAGGTTTGCCTTTTACTCGTCGACGGACACGTTTATATCGGCCGTTAAGGCTTTTAAAAAAGCCCGGAAGGTCGATTCGCTAACTGGCTGGCTACCTTCTTTTCGGCTCCCCTCCCAGTCGGCTTTAGCTAGTTGGATGCGTTGGCGATTGGCTTTGATGGCCACTAGCACTGCTTGGGCGTCCTCGACCTTGTCCATGAAGGGTTTTCGTCCCCGACCAGGCTTGGTCTTTAACCCATCTACTCCATTGGCGTTGAACCGTTTAATCCAGCTATTGACACTTACATGGCACATGCCGACGATGCTGCCCAAATCTTTCGAGGTGCGTCCAGCAGCTTTGAGTAAAATGGCTTGGCAGCGCATCCGAAAGCTATGATTATCACTGGTTTTCAATTCGTTTTCTAATGCAACCCGTTCTGTCTCTGTTAGAACCGGCGTGTTGACGCGTTCCATTAGGGCAAGTTAGAAAATAGTACAAACTATATCTCAAGCACTACTTAATATACTAAATATTATCTTATGACTAATGTAAGGTAAATAGATAGTTGGAAGTTTTGGAGTTTGTATTTATTGCTTAATCCGCTTTAGTATAGAGACTAGTCCACCTATAAAAAAGAGAATAGCTATTCCTTGCACAATACCACCTGCTAACCGCCAAGCCGGGTTGCTAGTTACATCTCCACCAATTCGAATCAACAAACCAACCGACTGCAGTAAACTGCCCACATACAGAATAGGCCGGTAAAAATTGCCCCGTAACGACAATACACCCGGCAGGATAACCGGTCCGTGCGCAAAAATCATCGAGAAGACAAATCCCGTAAAAAAGCTATGCAATATAGCATCGTACACAAACGGGAACGTAACGGGCAGGGCTAGCAACAAACCACTGAAAATCAGCCAGCCGTAACCCACTGCCAGCAAGCTACCCATGTAACGGTGCTGTCCGGTTCGGAACAGCAGTCGGCGAGCCATGTCGAAACAGAGCAGCCAGGTACCCACGAATACCATGCCCATACCCGTTACGCTCTGCCCGAATCCGTGAAACGGCTGGGCTACTCCCACCCCAAAAAGGCCCAACGCCAGCCACAACAGCAAACGTTGGTAGGATTTAAGCGGCACAAATCGACTGAGCTCCAATCGCTCAGCAGTGATGGTGAGTAGTAAAAAAGCCATCCACCACGGTACGGCAGTCGGGTAAAAATGGGTACGTAGCAGAAAAATATGCCCAATCAGCAGAGCGAGACTTCCGGCGAAAAGCAGGTAATAAAACGGCTCCCGAAACCGGATCAGGAACGAATAAATGATGATGGCCATACCCAGAGCACCCGCCATAAACAGCCAGATCGCCAGCGTAAACTGACCGAGCAGCAACAGCGGTACGCCCAACCCCTGCACCAGTGGCACTAGCAACGCCCACCGCGATTGAACCACAACGGCCCGCTCCAGCGAAATCAACGTACCCAGAAAGCCACCCACCATGAGCAGGCCGTGTTCGCCAGCGGCTATGGAAAGCGGCAGGTTCCAGCCCAGCCGGAGCCAGCCCGTCAGAATGCCCAGCAATAACCCGAACATGGCCAGCGGAACAAGAAAGCGTTGCGGTTGCTGCATGGCTTATAAATCTTTTTGGCGAAACAGGTAAAGCGCACCCCATAGCGGCACCAGTGCCCACACAACCAGAATAAGACCCGCGTAAACCATGCCCACTGTGCTACCCAGCAGTTCGGAATACAAGGCACCCGTATAGCCCATCAGAGCCGATACGTCCATCTGTAATAAAACTACAATACGGGCTAGATCGACCGGGTTGAGCGTGGTAAGCACCAGCATCAGTTTTTCGAGGGGGTAATCGCTGAACGAAAACAGAACGGTCAGCACAAGGCCATCGTAGAGGAGGGCAAAATAAAACCATAACAGCAACGTAACGCCAATGCCTTTGGCTTTGTCGCGGGTCAGTACCGAGGCCCAAAACGCCAGCGATACGAAAATGAGCGTCAGCGAAATACCGGCCCCAACCAGAAACAGCCCCGTGGTCGTTCCGGCAAAAAACGCTACCGGAATCCCGACGCCGATCAGAAAAGCCATAGTCAGCGAACTGGCTACCCCAATGTATTCGCTCAGTAGCAACTGGCTCCGGCGGATGGGTTGCGCCAGCAGCAGTTCGATAAACTCGTAGGAGTTGTAGAAATGAATGGTGGTGAAAATAATACTGATTAGCGGAACCACCATCAGTACAATATTGAGCAAACTCATCAGTCCTTTGGCCGGGTTGCTGTCCATACTGAACAACGCAAACGAAACCGCCAGCAGAAAGGCCGTATAGGCCAGCACTACCCGGTTTTGCAGGATGTCGGCCCAGACATATTTGGTGATACGTAGCATGAGGGTCAGAAGAGGGTGAGGTTGGATGTATTGGCCTGCTGTGTACCGGTAATGAGCGAGGGGTTTTCCATCAGGCGGGCAATAGCGCGGTTGAGTTTTGTTTCGCCCGTTTGCTGGTGTAGCCAGGCCACGGGTTTCAGAAACTGCAAACGGCCTTCCTGCATATACATAACCTCTGTGGTCAGCCCGTCCAGATCGCTCAGAATGTGCGATGTAATAAGAATTAGCTTGCCATTCTGTTTCTCGCGGACTAGTTTGGCTTTCAGGATTTCAGATGACAGCGGGTCCAGTCCGGCGGTGGGTTCGTCGAGAATAATAATGGGAGGATTGAACAGAAAGGCCAGACAGGCTCCTACTTTTTGCCGGGTTCCACCCGAAAGCGACCGCATAGTTTTGTCATATAAGGCTGGCAAGCCAAAGGCGTCGATCAGGTCGGTGTCGAGTTCCGATGCGTTTTTTTTTCGCAGGTCGGTCATCATCCGAATCAGTTGTCGAATTGTCAGGTTTTCGGGGTATCGACTGATTTGTGGCATATACCCAATCTGGTCGCGGTAGGTCCAGTTATCGCGGCAGAGTTGCCCCTGCACATGAATGTCGCCCCGGTCGGGAATCACCAGTCCGAGCAGACTTTTGATAAACGTAGTTTTTCCCGATCCGTTTGGCCCGATGAGTGAGATGGCCTGTCCGGCCCCAAGCTCAACCGACAGGTTGTCGAGTACCGTCAGGCGGCCAAACGTTTTCGTGAGGTTCCGAACGCTGATCATAATTGATTGAGTTTCATGAGCGGTTGTTTGTCAACGAGGGCATCGGGTGTCAAACTGGGCATTACTTTTTCGGCCCGGTCGAGCAGACTGACCATGAAGCTACGTAACAAAATGACACCATGGGGCATCCGTTCGATAATGACAGAGTAGAGACTAACCGGATGATACGGCACATCGCCCAGCCCATCGCGGTTCAGGTCGTAGCCCTCGTACTTATCCCAGTAGTTTTGTTCGAACGTATTGAGCACCGTATTGCCGTTGGTAGCTACGTCGAAGGTATTGCCCTGAAACTGATTCTGCCGGAACAGGTTGTCGGCACAACTGGCCTGTACGCGTACCCCCCAGCCGTTTTCGATAAACTGATTCTGCCGGACCTTAATCCGGCTGGAACCTTCCATATGAATCCCGATGGTATTCTTGATGAACGTATTGTGGTCAATGTGGCTGTCAGAAATATCTTTGAGTAACAGCCCATAGGCCGCACTGCCCCAGTTGTGTATAAATACGTTATTGCGCATCGTTACGCCCTTGGTATACATGACGGCCACCCCCGCTCCATTGTCGCGGAAGGTATTGCCGATGTAGGTATTCTGGTGCGAAAACATGAAGTGCAACCCGTAACGAATATTGGTAAAGCTGGTATTTCGCTGAATGGACGAGTTGGTCACGAACTCAAAATAAATGCCGTCGCGATGGCCACTGATGCGGTTGTTATCGATACGTATCTGGTCGCATTTCCAGGCATGAATACCGTTGCCGGTGGTTTGCTCTTCGGCAGGAACACCCGCAACGGTATTGTCCCGAACCAGACAGTTGTTGCTGGCCGACAGGTATACGCCGAAATAACAGTGGCTGATTCGATTGCCAATTACGCGCACCTGTTGGCTTTCGAGTACTTTTACAGCGGCCCAGTCGATGGTGCTCGTGATACCCACATTGCGCAGATCGAACCCCTGAATCATAACCTTATCGGCCTGAACGGTAAAGATTTCGCCTTTACGTTGGGCATCGATAACCGGAAATTTTTCGCCCAGAAGCACCAGCGATTTATTGATAATCAGGCCATACTCGCGGTACGTTCCCGGCCCAACCCGTAGCGTATCGCCCGAAGCGGCCAGCGCAAGCGTATGGCCAATAGTGGTTTTGGGCGTTACGTACCAGGTTCGGGCCAGCATTGGCAAAGGAAACAAACTCCCCAGCACGAGTAGCCGCGTCAGCTTACTCAAACAGATGAAATAATTCATGCCAGGTTCGGTTTTCGCCTTTCACGGATTCGGCTTCGGTAGCTCCGGCAAAGGCGGCTGTGTTGCCATTCATGGGGCTGTGAAGGGCATCATTTTGCCGAAAAACTGCCGAGCGCGCGTCTATGAGCAAACCGGGTTTCTGAAAATTGGCGATCAGAATCTGCGCCAGATCGGGATCCGCTACGTTGTTTTCGCGCTGGTAGTTGACCATACATGCCACATCGTCGAACTTAAAGGTTTTTCCTTTTTGCGTAACATAAGCCGCCGAAAATTTCTGATCGACAATCGTCATTTTGCAGTGTTCGCAGGCGTCTTTTCCGTAGCGGATGGGGTCAGCTTCGGTCGAACAGGCAACGCTTCCCAGCGCAATCAGGGCTAGCCCCGCCAGGCTTAGTGCGTGCTGGTATATCCGTTTTTTTTGTCGGTAAATCCACTCGTAAATGGTTACGCCGGCAATGGCCAGGCCGGCTACAAAGAAAATCCAGCCACCACTATCGGGCAGGGAGTAGGCACCAAAATTTAGCAGCGCTTTGTAACCAAGCAATGGGGGCTGATAGGCCATGCCGGGCACCTGAATAGGTGCTTCGGGATCGAGGTTATGGCCGTATTCATACGCCCAGGTCCAGAAATCGTAAAGGGCCAGCACTGCGCCTAGAATCAGAAGAGCCAGGAGCCCTACCAATAGCCGGAAATTTTTGAGTAGGGCTGTCAGCAATCCCAGGACAATAAATCCCATCACTACGTAGGGTAGGTACGTAAATTCGGGAAACATTTCCTGTTTAATGTGCGCCATACCGATATAATGGTTCAGCCCATTAATGATCTCTACATCACCGGTTATTTTTGAGAGCCAGATTTTCATAACAAGCCCTTCAGGGTATTGTGGTGCCCACAGGTCGATGCGCCAGATGGGTAAAAACAGGCTGGCGATCAGTGCCAGCGAGGCCAGCGCGACAACGATCCGTGATGTTGTGTGAAGTGGCTTCATCAGTATGCATACGTTAAGTGAAACAAAGGTTGAAAACCATCGCTTTTTTGTCTGGCCCAACCGAAATAGTGCCCCGATTTTTGCCGGAGTCAAGTAACCCCTCCCCTGACCTCAGAGGAGGGGCCCGTAAGCAACCCTTACTTGGCCGCTACTTTTTTGTCAGGTTCGGCCGTTTTGCCAGTACTGAACGTGATTGGTACGTTACTGCCTGCGGGCGATACGCGCACATACCCCTGCATTTCCTGGTGCAGTGCCGAACAGAAGTCGGTGCAATAGATCGGTACAATTCCAACCCGGTCGGGCTTCCATTTCAGCGTCTGGGTTTCGCCGGGCATGATCAGAATTTCGGCGTTATTGCCTCCTTTCACCGCAAATCCGTGCGGAACGTCCCAGTCCTGTTCCAGGTTTGTTACGTGGAAATACACTTCGTCGCCCAGTTTTACCCCTTCAATATTGTCGGGTACAAAGTGCGACCGGATGGAGGTCATGTACACGTGAACCTGATTGCCTTGCCGCACTACTTTGGCTTCTTTTTCGCCTTTTGTTACGTATTTGTGCGCATTCTCCTCAATCTTGAAGATTTTCTGCGAATTAGGAGCCAGTTTGTCGGCCGGAATGGCTTCGGCGTAGTGGGGTTCGCCCACGGTCGGGAAGTCGAGCAGAAGCTTCATTTTATCGCCCGAAATATCGTACAACTGGGCCGATTGTGCCAGTTCTGGTCCTGTTGGCAAATACCGGTCTTTCGTAATTTTGTTGTAGGCAATTACATATTTACCCCAGGGTTTGCGGGTTGGTCCACCCGGAATGCTGAGGTGACCTACCGAATAATAGGTGGGTACGCGGTCGAGCACTTTCAGGTCTTTGATGTTCCATTTCACCAGCTCTGACGATACGAAGAAGGACGTAATGGCATTGCCCTGTCCGTCAAATTCGGTATGCAGTGGTCCTAGCCCCGGTTTCTGGACTTCGCCGTACAGCACCGACTCATATTTCAGCACCGGAATGCCATCAAAATCACCATCGAAGGTTTTATTGGCAATGGCTTTCTCCATCTTATCGAACGAGAAGACCGGAATAACGGCGGCCAGTTTACCCGAGCCAACAATGTATTCGCCAGTTGGGTCGATGTCGCAACCGTGGGGCGATTTGGGGCAGGGAATAAAGTACAACATACCCGGACAATCTTTCGGATCGAGCGTCACAACGCTAGTTTCGATGGTTGAGCTAGCGTTGTGGGTTTTCTCGTCATACACATTGTGGGCGTATTTGGCCGGTTCGGTTTTGCCTTTACCCTGTTTCAGATACTCTTCTGCCTTTTTCCAGTTTACGGCCAGAATAAAGTCTTTGTCTTTTTGCGAGGCATTCACTTCGAGCAACGTATTGGCCTGCTCGGTGTTGTAGGTTGAGAAAAAGAACCAGCCGTGCGATTTGGCTTTGCCCGCCCGCGCCAGATCGAAGCTCACACCAGGGGTTTTGAGCTGAAACGCAATTTTCATATTACCCGTCCCTTTATCGACACTCACGAACGAGATATAGCCTTTAAAGTTCTTTTTGAACGAGCTGATGGGTACATCGCCATTGTTATCGGGTGGTACCGAGAAGCGCGTACTAGCCACTACGTACTCCGTATTTTCGGTAATAAAGGGTGAAGAGTGGTTCCCGGCACTGTTGGGGATTTCCAGAATTTCGGTGGTGCGGAACGTTTTCAGATCAACCCGTGCCAGCCGGGGTGTATTGTTGCCATTGCCGAAGGCCCAGCGGCCATCGTGTTCGCCATTGGTCTGCGAGAGTGAAATATGATGCAAATCGTCCCAGGGCACTGAGCCGTGCGACGTATTGAACATCGGTTTGGTTTCTTCGCTGTAGCCCCAGCCATTTTCGGGGAAGGACGAAAATACCGGAATGATTTTCAGTAACCGACCCGACGGTAGGCCGTAAATAGACATTTGGCCGTTAAAGCCACCCGACACAACGCTGTAAAACTCGTCGTGTTTGCCGGGTGCAACGTACACTTTCTGCGCGGCATCGCCCTCCACAGCCGACCCGGCATCTTTTGGCTTACAACCCGTTAGGGCAGCCCCCAACGCCAGCGCGACAATCAGCGACGTATTAATCTGAGATTTCATAGTTTTATTTTAATCGTCTTTAAATCAGTGAATTGGTTTTATTTTTCGCCGTCGTTGCTACGCATAAACTCCAGCACCGACCGGGCATCAGCTTCGGTCAGATTCTGGTTAGGCATTCTGACCAGACATTGTTCCAGCAGTTTTTGCGCTTCGGGATCTTTCTCCAACATCATGTCTACGTTGGTAATCATGTTGATGATCCATTCGGGCTTCCGGCGTTTGGTAACGTCTTTCCAGCCGGGGCCTACCAGTCTGGTTTCATCAAGTTTGTGGCAGGAGCCACATTTAAGGTCATAAATGCTGTGCCCGCCTTTTACCATGTTCTGATCAAGGGGTGTGGTGAGTTTAACTTCTTTAATTTCTGTTCCGTGTTCCTCAGTTTGATTGGTAACCGTAGCGAGGTCTGTAGGTGTTTCTTCGGCACGCTGTTTGGCCCCATTGGAACAACTGAAGCCCAGAAGTGAAAGTAGTAGTAGGGCCTGAATGGTCATTTTGTTCATGGCATACATTGGTTAGTGTTTAAGAAAGTAACCTATTGGTTATTAAGCCGTTTATGTTTTTAAATAACAAAAGAGACGCTTATGTTTTAAATAACAAAAGACCTTTTACGTTCAAAAAAATAAAAGATATAATTGTCTTTTATTGTTCTACAAAGGAAACTGTAACAGGTGCTTCAACACTATGATTTAAATCATAGGTGGCTATTATTTTGATTAGCTAAAAAAATAAAGGATATAGTTATCTTTATTTAAATTATCTTTTTTACAGATAGTTGGAAGATCGAAAATGTAACTATTTGGTCTTATAGGTTAACATTATTGGGTCTATATTATTAGTCTGTTATGCTATCAAAATCATGCGGATACGCCATTCGGGGTATTTTATATCTTGCCTTGAAAGCACCGGAAGGGCGAAAAATTGGTATTCAGGAAATGGCCGATGCACTGGAGGTACCACTGCATTTTATGGGTAAGATTATGCAGAATCTGGTTCGACGTGACATCATTAATTCGACCAAAGGTCCCAACGGAGGATTTTACCTCCGGGATACCACTTTAGATGTGCCAGTCATTAACATTGTAGAAGCTGTTGATGGCTTGAGTGCTTTCCGTCGGTGTGTGTTGAACCTACCCGAATGCTCGGCTACAAATCCATGCCCACTACACAATGAATTAACTCAATATCGGGAAATACTCTATCGGGTGTTGTGCCGACGCACCATCCATAATCTGGTCATCGACATTCAGAGTGGAGAGTCGCATTTGCGAGGAGGGGTACTGCCTGGCCTGTCATGAAAACGCTTCACAATTCGCTCCCCACTATTTATCAGCATAAGGCCAAATCGGGTATGCGTGTTTTTACTACGTTTCGCTACCAGTGGTACGTAGCCCTGGGCTGGCTGGTGGTTGCCGGGGCTATTGGCGTGGTGCTGCGGGCGCAGATGCTCTGGCCCACCGAATCGCTCAATTACATGTACTGGCTGCACGCACACTCGCACGTGATGTTGTTGGGTTGGGCATTCAATGGCTTGCTAACGGCCTTGTGGAGCACGTTTCTACCGCCTAGCCGTGCCCGAACGTATCGGCGCTGGTGGCTTGGCCTGCAGATTTCGGTGGCGGGTATGCTGGTGTTTTTCCCGATGCAGGGCTACGCGGCTGGCTCAATCAGTTTCTCGACGTTGCACGTCTGGCTGACGTACGGCATCGGCATCAAACTCTGGCGCGACCTGCGTAGCGACCGGAGCCTGTCGGCTTCGCTGTTGCGTTGGGGCATCGCGTTTCTGTTTTTGTCGACGCTGGGGCCGTATGTAGTGGGTGTACTCAAAGCGAAAGGACTGGCGCATACCGATGGGTATAACCTGGCCATTTATTTTTACCTACATTTTCTCTATAACGGCTGGTTTATGGTTAGCATACTAGCCTTGCTCGTGCGGCAGCTCGAACGCTGGAACGTAGCATTGCCTGTACGTAGTGCTCGGTTGTGGCTCAAGATCTGGATAATCTGTTGTGTGGTGAGCTACAGCTTGTCGACACTCTGGGTAAATCCACCGATGGGGATATGGGCATTAGGTGGTTTATCGGGCGGTTTACAACTAGTAGCAGGCGGCTGGCTGGCGCGGGGGCTCTGGCTACAGCGTAGTATCATTTATCAACGGCTTAAGCCAGAGGTTTCTATATTGTACAAACTGGCCTGGTTTGCTTTTGTGCTGAAACTGGTGCTGCAAACGGTATCGGCCTTGCCCTGGGCGGCTGAATGGGCGTATCAGCAGCGGCCCATCGTTATTGCTTACCTGCATCTGGTGTTTATTGGCGTTGTGAGTTTTTTTCTGCTGGGTAAAGCCCTACAGGATGAGTATCTGGCAACGTCGCCTATCGGTCTGAATGCGTCGATTATCTTTTTTATTGCGTTGGAACTGGCTCTGCTTGCCGAACCCCTACAAAATCGTCTGCTGAATGGGTCCATGCCGTATTATTACGAAAGTCTGTTTGGCGTATCCGTGGGGTTATGGCTGAGTTTTCTGGCCTTACTCATTGCGCAGGTTCAGGGGCCTTCTGTCACACCATTATCTCCGAAATCATGAATGGGCAACTGATGCACAGTCTTCTGTTCTGGGTCTTACCGTTCCTGTTTGCTGGGTTGGTAGTCTGGCTTCAACGCTGGTTAACGCCCCGAAAACCGTATTTACAAATCATCCTGTATCTGATGGCCGGGTATATTCTGCTGGGAACGTATCAATGCACATCCGACTGGCTGGTAGCTATCGAGAAAGCTAGTCGCATTGATGAAGAAACCGTAACCGTACTGACTGACCCAGCTGTACTGAAACAGGGGGGAATTATTTTCGATACGCGCTGTATAAGTTGCCACGGTGCTCATGGCGAGGGGGTTATTGGGCCAAACCTGACCGACGATTACTGGATTTATGGAGGGAGCATTCGGGATATTTTCCGAATCATTCGGCACGGCGTACCCGATACGCCTATGGTAGCCTGGAAACATACTCTGACCGAAGAAGAGCAACAGGCTGTGGCTAATTACATCTACAGCCTGTGGAGAAGCAACCCGCCCAATTCAAAACCTCCACAGGGGTTTCTCTACATTCGCCGATAACCGGTCCGAAAAACGCCCGATTTTTACCACTGAATAATTCGGGCCGTGCTAAAAATTTGCATAACCATTTATCAATTAATAGGTTATGCAACGTAGAGCATTTATAACCACAACTGTAGCGGCTGCGGCTACCCCTCCCTCAACACTCGTTTCGGAAACGACGGGTTTAGTTGCTGACCAGTCCGAAAAAGGTTGTAAAAGCCGGACAAAGTCGATTTGGCGAGAAAACAAAACTGTTTGGCACGACGCCCAACGATCTGAAAGTGTCGGCTAAAGATACCGATGGAGCCCTGTCGGTTTTGACTACAACGGACGGGAAAAGGGTGGTCCGCCCTTGCACATCAATCACAAACAGGACGAACGAAATTTATTACGTATTGGCTGGCACGTATCGGTTCGCGCTGGGCGATGAGCAACACACGCTTACGGCGGGCGATCTGATTTTTGCCCCCGTAACGTAGCGCACACGTTCGCGCTGCAGTCGGATACAGGTCGGTTATTGATGCTGATTCAACCGGCGAGCACTATGGAAGATTATTTTCGTACCTTAGGGAAACTGTCGGGTAAACCCAATCCTGAAGAAATGGCTGCATTAGTGGCCAAACATACGATGCAGATTGTTGGTCCGCCCTTACCCGTCCACTAAATGGCTTCTACGTTCCTGTCATGGTTGAGTATTGGCATCCCAGTCCGGCTCTGCGCGGCTACGTCCGGCAGTTACAACTTATTCGCTTCGACTTTTCGACGGTGCCGATTTTGCCGTTCAAGCCCTACTGGCCCCGCCCCGAAAACTGCCTCACATTGTATCCGCGTGATTCCGAAACCATTACCTACCCCGACGAAAACAAGCCGTACACCAAACCCCGGTCGGTGCTAGTCGGTCAGCCGACCATACTGACGAATGGGCACATGGGGCGCGATTTTATGTTATATCAGGTCGTATTTCAACCCGGTGCTTTGTTTCGGCTAACGGGTTTGCCCGCGTATGAACTGACGGATACGTTTGTCGATGCCGAGGTTATTTTTTCTGCCGAAATCCGGCGGCTTAACCAACGGCTCAACAGTACTGACAAGCCGGGAGAGATGACCACTCATGTTGAATCGTTTCTGCATGAGCTGATCCGAAAAACGAAACATGACCTGCGGCCTATCGACCGTGTGGCGCATCTGATGCTGACCACGCCGGTGGCTACCTTGCTGACCATATGCTCAATGGATTGGCTGGCCAGTGAAGCATGCCTGAGTCTCAAACAATTTTATCGTAAAACTATCGAGCGACTGGGTGTGAGTCCCAAGCTCTTCGACCGTATTATTCGGTTCAATCAGGCGGTCAAACGTCGGGATTTTTATCCGGCAAAAGACTGGTTAAGCATTGCCATCGAGTCTGGTTATCACGACTATCAGCATCTGGTACGTGATGTCAGGGCATTTACTACGTTGACCCCTACCGAATTTGCCCATCAGGAAAAGCAGGTTGTCAAATGTTTGTACGATACGTTTGAATCGATGACTGAATCAGGTTCGTAATGTACACACACCGGATTGGCAAACGGACATGGCCAATCCGAAAAATGAGTATTTCGGTCGACGAAGACCTGACCGTTTGCCAATCCGCGTTGACTATAATCGAAAGAAAATCAATAGCTTATCTGAAAATCAATCGGGTTTGAGTGCCCCCTCAAACCCGAGCGTAAGCGGGGATTTAAAATCGCCTGTATTATGTAGCCCCGATGGTTGCAGGGCTACGTTCCGGCATTTTACGTACACAAATCCGTTTACGACCGATACCTGCACGGTACCTGCTTCGGCAGTCCACTCCTTTATTTTCTGACCCGATACATCGCCAAAGGCTACTTTTACCTTTTTCTGAGTCGCATTGGCAGTTGTGGCTGTCTGATAGGTTCCGCTGGCCGGGTTTGCGGTTCCAAAATCAAACGTCAGGACGTATAGCAGATTGCTGGTTGTTACCGTCAACATGCCCTGAATGATCTGAAAACTTCCTTTGTAGGTATATGAGGTTTTGGCGGCATTCGCTACGGTTGCCCGTACTTCGCCGTAGTTATACCAGCCATTAGGACCGGCATAGAGCTTGCTTTTAGGGTTCGTAAAGCGGTCGTCAGGAGCCGATGGTACGTTTGACCAGGTATCGGTAGCGGTTGGCTTTTCGGGTTGCTGCCCCTGCGCGGAGCCTATGGCTGCCAGCAGAATGAAGGCGTATAAACGGAGGTGTATCATGGGTTTATGACTAGTGAATTGGTCCTGAAAATATCTTTTTTTACCGAAAAAAACAGCTTCATAGACTTGATTAATGAGCCACATGGTAAATACCATTTTGTTTACGCTCGTGTACCAGCAGCAGGAAGTGCCGGTACAGACGCATCGGAACCAGTATCCTTCGCTGATGAGCCTAATTTCCGACGTACTGGCGGTACCCGGTTTCGGAATTTGCTGCGGTATGGGCAGTTGTGGCACCTGTGCGGTCGAAATTGATGGAATCCGCCATCTTGCCTGCGATCTGCCCATTACGGACGAACTGGCCAATACCCGCATCGAACTCAACGGCATGTACTGGTAGAACGTAACACGAGCGGCTTACTACGTCTGGTTGGGTTTTGGGAAGAATGGTAATGGAAGTTTCTGGGCAAAGGTGATTTGAATCATAAAATGGCGGGGACAGAGGGGCGTAGTTTTGTCGAGTCAATTAATCAATAACTACTATGGAAACCCCTGTTTTGCTGGATGTGCGCGTACTGGAGCCACGTCTGAAACATCCAACCATATTTGCAACCTTCGATGCCCTTGCCGAAGGCCAGTCTTTTCTGCTCGTCAATGACCACGATCCGCTGCCACTTCAGTATCAGTTCAAGGCCGAACGGCCCGGCTTGTTTCAGTGGGAATACGTAGCAAAGGGGCCAGAGGTCTGGCAGGTACGGCTTACCAAACTTGCGGGCGCTGCGGAAACCGTTGCTGATTTGGTACGGCAGAATCCGGTGGCTGCTACGGTATTCAAAAAGCTAAACATCGATTTCTGCTGTAAAGGCAATCGGCCCTTCGCTGAAGTTTGCGCAGAAGCGGGGCTGAACCCTGATTCGGTGAAAAAGGAACTCCAGACCACTACAGTTTCATCGGGTATTCCGGACAAAGCCAATGTGTGGCCGCTGGATTTCCTGGCCGACTATATTGTGCAGAATCACCACCGATACGTTGCCGAATCTGTGCCGTCGATCAACACGTTGCTGGATAAAGTGGTGGCGGCTCACGGCAAACAACATCCTGAACTAGAGACGGTTCGTACAGCTTTTCATATTGCGGGAGATGACCTGATAGCCCACATGATGAAAGAAGAGCAGATTCTGTTTCCAGCCATCCGGCAATTGGTTCAATGGCAGCGAGAGGAGCATCCGACCGCCTTTTCATTTCCTTTTGGTTCAATTGCCAACCCGATCCGGATGATGGAGTACGAACATACCGATGCCGGTGATACGCTGGAAACCATTCGGCTGACAACCAGCAACTTTACCGTACCAGCCGATGGCTGTTACTCGTTTCAACTGCTTTATCAGCAACTGGAAAATTTCGAAACCGATCTGCACCAGCACGTTCACCTTGAAAATAATATCCTGTTTCCCAAAGCCATCCAGCTGGAGCGGGAGTTACAACTGGTTTCTGCCTAAACATCCCTATTTATCATGCGTTATAAAAAATTATGGCTGGGCTTTGCCGCCGTGCTGATCGGATCATTTGCTGTGCTGGGTTATTACGGATCCGAAATTTACCGGCAGGCCCCACCCATTCCTGAGCGGGTGGTGACGGAATCGGGCCAGGTGTTGTTTTCTGGTCAGGATATTAAAGATGGACAGAATGTCTGGCAGTCGGTAGGAGGGCAGCAGCTGGGTTCGGTTTGGGGGCATGGCGCCTATGTAGCACCTGACTGGACCGCCGACTGGCTGCACAAAGAAGCCGTCTTCATCCTCGATACCTGGGCTAAAGAAGTCAAAAGCCCTACTTACGAGCAACTGCAAACCGAGCTACAAGCAATGCTGCAAGCCCGTTTGCAGTTGCTCCTGCGCCAAAATACCTATAATCCGGCTACAGGCCAGTTAGTGGTCTCGGATGTGCGAGCCCGCGCCATTGCTGAGGTAGGGCAACACTATATAGGCCTGTTTGGCAACGATCCGGCACTGGCCAACTACCGGGAAGCCTACGCCATTCCGGCCAACAGTGTTAAAACGCCCAAACGATTGCAGCAACTCAAGGCGTTCTTTTTCTGGGCATCGTGGGCCTGCGTCACCGAACGGCCCGGCCAGGCGGTGAGTTATACCAACAACTGGCCCGCCGAACCGCTGGTGGGCAATCATCCCAGCAGTGACCTGATTATCTGGACGGGTTTTAGCATCATTGTATTGCTGACGGGTATTGGTTTGCTGGCCTATTACTACGCGTCGCATCAGGAAGAGGAAACGGATTTCAATAATCTTCCACAGAAAGACCCGCTTCTGGGCCTGACGCCCACCCCGTCGATGCAGGCCACCCTCAAGTACTTCTGGGTCGTAACGGCGTTGATTGTGGTGCAGGTGTTACTGGGAGTTGTTACGGCGCACTACGGCGTAGAGGGGCAGGCATTGTATGGTATTCCGCTGGCCGATTTTCTGCCCTATTCCATTACCCGAACCTGGCACGTACAGATCGCTATTTTCTGGATTGCTACCTCTTGGCTGGCGACGGGGCTGTTTATTGCCCCGGCCGTTTCGGGTTATGAACCGAAATTTCAGCGGCTTGGCGTTAATCTATTATTTGGGGCATTGCTGGTCATTGTGGTTGGGTCATTGGCCGGACAGTGGTTCGGTATTATGCAGCGACTGGGCCTGGTCGAGAATTTTTGGTTCGGCCATCAGGGCTACGAATACGTTGAGCTGGGCCGGTTCTGGCAGATTTTTCTGTTCGTTGGTCTATTTCTGTGGTTGTTTCTGATGGGGCGTGCCATCTGGCCGGCGTTCCGGGCGAAAGAAAACGGTCAGCCTGCCGAAAGTCGTCATCTGTTAGCCATGTTTCTGATTTCGTCCATTGCCATTGCCAGTTTCTATGGTGCCGGGCTGATGTGGGGACGGCAAACGAATCTGGCCATTGCCGAATACTGGCGCTGGTGGGTCGTTCACCTCTGGGTCGAGGGCTTTTTTGAGGTATTTGCCACCGTTGTGATCGCCTTTCTGTTTGTTCGGATGGGCCTGTTACGGGCCAAAATTGCAACGGGAACGGTACTGTTTTCAACGATTGTATTTCTATTCGGCGGTATCATTGGCACGTTCCACCACCTGTATTTCAGTGGTACGCCCACGTCCGTAATGGCCCTGGGGGCTACCTTCTCGGCGCTGGAAGTAGTGCCACTCGTACTGGTTGGTTTTGAAGCCTATCACAACCTGACCCTGAGCCGGGCCGCTGAGTGGATACGGGCCTACAAATGGCCTATTTACTGTTTCGTGGCCGTTGCCTTCTGGAATCTGGTTGGTGCTGGTATTTTCGGGTTTCTGATCAATCCGCCCATTGCACTGTATTACATGCAGGGGCTAAACACAACGGCCGTTCACGGTCATACAGCCCTGTTTGGGGTCTACGGCATGTTGGGAATTGGCCTGATGCTGTTTGTGCTGAAAGGATTAGCCGCTCGGCAGGTCTGGAAAGATGGCGTGATTCGTTTTGCTTTCTGGTCGATCAATATCGGACTAGGTCTGATGGTACTTCTGAGTGTGTTACCAATTGGGCTTTTACAAACCTGGGCTAGTGTTGAGTATGGCCTGTGGTACGCCCGCTCAATGGAGTTCATGCAAACCGACCTGATGGAAACCCTGCGCTGGCTGCGGGCCATTGGCGATACGATTTTTGCCATTGGAGCGCTGGCGCTGGGCTGGTTTGTGATTGGCCTGAAAACGGGCTGGTCGCTCGAAGCGACAACCGATCTGTCAGACGAAAATTATCCGGAAATTCGGCCAGAAAAGGAGAAAATTACGACCTGATCTGCTACATTCGTAGACAGGCGCAAGCGTGATTAACGAAACGAATGGCATGATTCCTGACGAAATTCTGATCCGGTACGGAGCCCTGGAGGTGAAGCTAGATAAAGACGAAGTTCTGTTCGATGAGGCAGATTCCTGTCTGCACTATTTTCAGGTGCAGGCAGGTGCCATTAAAATGATTAATTATAGCGAAGATGGGCAGGAGTTTATTCAGGGCGTTTTTGGCCCCGGCGAGAGCTTTGGTGAACCGCCCCTGTTCGATGGATTTCCGTACCCGAGTAGCGCCATCGCCACTACCGATTCGGCGGTGAGCAAGTTGCGGAAAGAACGATTTATCGACCTGCTACGCGATCATTTTGAGATACATCTGCAATTCAGTGCCGTGTTTGCCAAACGACTGCGCTATAAATCGATGATGCTCCGGGAGCTGTCGTCCTACGCGCCTGAGCACCGCATCATGACCCTGATCGATTACTTCCGCGATAAGGCCGGGACTACTTCCAGCGGGGCTTTTCTGGTTCCGTTCACCCGGCAGCAACTGGCCGATATGACGGGATTGCGGGTCGAAACGGTTATTCGAACCATTTCCAAATTGAATAAAGAGGGGCGTATTACGCTGGTGAAGCACAAAATTTACAGCCCTTGAGTGGTATTCGTATGTAAATACTGCATCGCTTCTTTCACGGCTTGTACCGGACTTTTGGGGTTGAAACCTAATTCTGTCCGTGCTTTTGTCGTATCAAAGTCCTGTTGCAGCCCTGAAAACATGGCGATGTCTTTGGTGGTGAGCAGGGGTGCGTTTCCCGTTAGTTTACTCCCCATTTCCATAAACCAGGCAACGGCAAAAAGTATGGGTTGGGGCACTGCCATAGGTAATTTAATCGCTAATTCGGGGTAAAGCTCCTGGGCAATTCTGGTCGTGTCTTTGATGGACATACATTTTTCGTTGGCCAAAATGTAGCGTTCACCATTTCGGCCTTTTGTGGCTGCCAGATAAGTAGTCTTCGGGAAATAGTTTGTATTATTTTCTAACTTGCCCTCATGGGACGAGTGAACACCCCCGTTTTGAC
>NZ_JBYFCJ010000053.1:0-17718 GCF_057652235.1 Arsenicibacter sp. R0_47
TTTAGGTCTGCTTAGTTGCTGCATGATCTTGCGAAGTTAAGCAAGTTCACTGTGCCGATAAATTAGACCATCTCATAGGATACGTAAATGTTAGTATCATAGTTTTGATTAATTGAGAAAACGGTAGACAGGCTACAGGAAGGTATTTCATGAATTTAGCACGTTAAGGGTAATGAAAAGGCCGTTTGTCATATTTCCCGTACGGAATACCATAAATTCCCTTTACATTCGTTTTACCCAAAGTTGTTTTTAATTCATGCAGGGAACCGTTATTCACTATGATCCACTGACGCGCTGCGGGGTTTTGCAGGCTGAAGATGGGCAGGTGCACTACTTCAGGGAAAACCAGCTGACAGATGCCGGTCAGGTTATCGATAACCAGCGGGTGCGGATCACCGGCGAGGGCGATTCGATGCAGATTGCTACCCGCCTGTCGGCCCTTTCGCAGACACCGGCCGGTTCACCGGGACCCGCAGTAACCTCTGTCAGCAACGGTCGCCCGTCTGCGGCAGCCTACGATCAGCTTTTGCAATCAGCTCCGGCTTATCCGCCGGCTCCGGCTCCGGTCAGGGTGGTTGAAAATCATTCGGGCGGAATCCGCAACTGGCCTGGTACGCTTGCGGCTGCACTGGCTTTCTGCCTGCTGCTGATTGCCGGTAACGGTATGAAACCCGGACGGCCTGAACGCAATATTCCGCTGCTGACCTCATGGTGGGCCGTCGGGTCAGCGGTGCTGCTGATCGGTATGACCTATCTACAGGCCATTGGCGGCAGTTTACTACGTGTGCGGTCGGCGTTCTGGCTGGTCGCCATTTGCTCAGGACTGGCCTATCTCATGCAGCGCTGCAAAGGCTTTGAAACGGATACGGTTACTCAATGGTATTTTTACACGCTCGTCGTGATATGTCTGATTATTTACATTTTGCCTTACAATCGCAATCGTTCATGAAATCAACCCGCTATACATTATTCGCCGCGGCAATTGCCGGCCTCCTGATGCTGCAAGGCTGTGGCGGCTCTAAACGGGAAAGAAAAGAAGAAGCCGGGGCCAGCGAGCCGAAAGCTGAAAAAGCGCCGTCGCTGAAGGAAATAAACTTTTTTCTGGAAACGTCGGCCAGCATGGGGGGCTATCTGAAAGGGGGAACGGAGTTTAAGGATATTGTATCGGAAGTGGTTACGAAGGCCAATCAGATTAAGCCGGTAACGGTCTGGACCATTGCCGGTAAACCCGAAGCGTATAGCGGCGATGTGAATACGTTTGTGACCAGCCTCGCTACAACACCGCTGGCTACCGGCCGTAGTTCGGAGCTGCACAATATCGTTAAGCAGGCAGGCGATAAAGCGAAAGGTAACGCAATCTCGGTGCTGGTATCCGACTGTATTCTGTCATTTCCGGATGCCGATATCAAAAAGAACCCCGAAATTAACCGCAACGATGCATCGAGCGTGCTGAAAAATGCCATTTACGATGAATTTGCCAGCCTGAACAAGCAGGGAATCGGTGTTACGGTGTATGCTTACCGGTCAGGATTCAACGGTACGTACTACACCTATCAGAACCAGAAACAAGCACTCAGCGGCGAGTCGCGGCCGTTTTATGTCTGGGTGATCGGTAAGCAGAATCTGCTGGCTGACTTCAACGCACAGCTGCAGGATCTGCTGAGTACCAAACCGGCACAGCGGCTGGATTTTGGTGCGGGGGGCGGCCTGAAAAAATATGACCTCCTGTTTTCGGTCAATAAAAAAGGGGATTGGCGGGCCGAGCGCGGCAACGTGACGGAGATCAAAGCCGGAAAGAAAACTGATCCGGCTGAGTTTGCCATTGCCGTTAATCTGGGCGGATTGCCGGCCTATGCACAGGCCGAAAGCTACCTGAAGCAGAACCTGAACATTAAGGCCGATAATGCTACCCTGAAATTGGTGAGCGTGAAACGCCGCGAAAACCTGGGCGCAACCCAGCGCATCAGCGACCGCGAAATGCAGCTGCTGAACGCGAATACCCACGTACTGACGTTTAAAATAGAAAGCCAGTTTGCGGAAGAAGCATCGGTTAACGTGAAACTGCCGGTTCGCTTTGATACGTGGTATACCGACTGGTCGACGATGGATGACCGCAGTGCCGATGGCCGGCGTAACAAAACCTTTGCCTTTGAACACCTGATGGCCGGTGTCCGGGAGGCGTATCAATCGTCAGGCAACGACTTCATCAACCTGACCTTTAAATTAGAAAAAGACTGATAAAAACCACGAACACATGTTTATTACGCTGTATGAACTTTGGCTGGGGCAGAACAATGACCCCATCTACGCGGATGAAATTTTTACGCCGGTCGGCGTGATTACCCTCATGGTTTCGCTGATTCTGGCGGCCGTATTTTACGTAATTCTGGGGCGCTGGAAATCCGTTTTCTCCGGCCGTGGGCCGTGGGTGCTTACGCTGGTAGCCGCCCTGATTTTTGCCTTTGCCTATGCACTGTGGTATGCCATGGATCGTACAGGCGCCGACGAGTCGGATAGCTACATGACTGGCTTCGGGGCCATTAACACGTTGTATGCAGCCATCTATTTTTTCGTTTTTTCTATTGCGCTGAAACGCTTCTCCATCTTCGCTAAGCATACGCCGTTCTGAGATAAAGAACGAAAGAGTGAATGAGTGAAAGAGTGAGGACGACCGCGAACGGCCTGCCTGATTCTGAGCCTATGGTAGATTAGCCGATATAATTAGGGGAGTTACAATCGTTGTAAGAGAATAAAAGAAACTTCGCAGCGTTGCCGGAGCATCAGGACGAGCCGGCAATTGACGGAGGACGGATACTATATGAAACTATTTCTTTTTGGCATTGGCGGTACGGGAGCGCGGGTGCTTCGCTCCCTGACGATGTTACTTGCGTCGGGTGCCCAGGTGCCTGCCGATTTAACCATTATCCCGATTCTGCTCGATATGGACATGCAGAACGGAGACACCGAGCGGTCGCTCCGGCTTGTTGAGTTGTACCGGAGTATCCGGCAGACGGCCTACGAGCGTACTGGTGAACAAACGACGCGCCGCACCTTTTTTTCTACGCCTATCCGTCCGCTAGGTACTTTGCAGGCTGAAAATGCGCAGGAAAAAATCGGCGATTCGGTGCTGCCCAAACTGACAGATCATCAGGGAACATTCGAAGAGTTTCTGAACGTCAGCAGTATGGATGAGCTGGACCGGGAGCTGCTTAAACTGCTTTATGATAACTCGGCCAAGCCAACCAATGCGGAGCTGAAGCTGAACCTGTCAGTTGGTTTTAAGGGTAATCCGAACATTGGCAGTGTGGTGTTTAATGCGCTGGAAGATTCGCCGGTGTATAAATACTTTACCGGCGCGTTCAACGACCAGACCGACCGTATTTTTATCATCAGTTCGATTTTCGGCGGTACCGGTTCAGCCGGCTTTCCGCAGTTAGTGAAGCTGTTACAGCACCCGAGCCAGAAATTACAGATCCGGAATGCGCGCAAAGGTGCCGTTACGGTGATGCCATATTTTGCGCTCGAAGAAAACAGCCAGAGTGCCATCGACCAGAACCGGTTCCTGTCAAAAACCAAGGCGGCCTTGTCGTATTATCAGCACCAGATCAATCTGGATGCTTTGTACTACATCGGCGACCGGCCGGGGGCAAAACTGTACCCGAACGTCGAAGGGGGGAGCCAGCAGGCTAATAGTGCCCACGTCGTCGAAATGCTGGCGGCGGAAGCCATTCTTGATTTTGCCCGTCGCGGTCAGGATGATTTTTCGGATGCCAAACGGTATTTCGAGTACGGGATCCGCCGCAATGACCGGATTCTGGACCTGCCTCACTTTGCGGACGTGACCTATCAGCAGGTGCTTGACCCGCTGGTCCGGTTTACCTACGCCACCAAGTTTTTCACCGAGTTTGTGCCTAACAACCTGAGCGAATCATTTGCGAAGAACCTCGGGTTGCCGCAACAGCTCCGAACCAGCACCTATTACACGGCGCTGGACAACTTCATGAATCATCACTTCAAGGCATGGTTGCGTGAACTGGCCGGTAACGACCGGGGGTTTGCTGCCTTTGATCTGGAGTCTGACTTTAATGCACTCGTTCGGGCTAAACGGATCGAAACCGGCTTTTTTGACAAGGGCATCAGCACCCGGTTCCTGCAGGATGCCGCCGGTAAAATTGAAAACAGCCTCCAGGCCGGTTATCCGCAACCCGAAGCCCGTCTGATGCAGCTGCTGATCGACATTGCCGACCGCTGTATGGAGAAGCTTGGACCGATTAACCGCCAGCTTGCCGACGCGTAGGTTTGCAGGGCAGAATCGTTATTTTTGATAAAAGACAAGAGACATGACATCTATTCATCTGGAAAGCAATCAGGACCGCTATACGATCTCAATCGATAAAAATGCCGTTGATAAAGCCTGGATGATTAAGCTCATCGAACGGCTACGGATGGAAGAACTGGCTCAGCAATTAAACTTTGATGAGTCGGTAGAGGAACTGGGCGAACAAATTAAGGCTGATTGGTGGGCAAAAAATAAATCCCGCTTTATCAATGAGTAAAAAAGTTGTAGTCATTGATACAAATGTGGTGTTTAAAGCGCTGCGTTTACAGTACTCTTCATTTCGGGAGGTGATCAATCGTGACGAGTATCAATTTTGTGCGCCAAAGTTTTTGCTGGTTGAGATTTTCAAACACAAGGAAAAAATACTCAGGAATAACAAACAGGCAGAGGATGATTTTTACGAATATCTCAACCTGCTGATTAATCGTATTTACTTTGTTAATGAAGATGTTATTGCGCTGGGCTGTTATGTGGAAGCTTACCGTCTGTGTAAAGATATTGATGAAAAAGATGTCCCTTTTGTTGCATTAGCGATTGAACTCGACTGTGACTTTTGGACCTATGATTTTCTGTTAAAAGAAGGGCTTGTTACGAAAGGGTTTAGCCGTTTTTTTGAGCCTGTTTTTTGATACTACTTCATGTAGATCGGACGAGTGAATGACCTCCGATCCGCAAAAGAAAACACGATACTAAATGCCTCATATACTCCGCATTGATACTGATCCGAATGTCAGTCAGCAGAACCACCAGGGCTGGACGCCAAGCCCGAACGGATTGACCGGCAATCGCATTGAGCACGTACCCGATACGCTGTCGGGCGCTGCACCCGGCGGCGCTGCCGGTCTGGCAGCCAAAGCCGGAACGTCCATTCCGTCACCGTTCGCCAGGTTATACCTCTTCGATACGGCCTTCCGGATGGTGAAAAACCAGCTCCAGCCGCACGAACTGTCGATGTACCATGTCCTGGTGTCGCACTGCCTGGACTTGCTCGAACTGCTTTTTCAGGCGGGGGGCAGTGACGACCTGACCTACCGGGTCTGGAACCGGCAGGAGCGGCTCGATAAACTGAAACAACAGCAGAATATCCCGGGAGCGGCACACCGGCATTCGCACCAGATTCTGGCCAAGGCGCTGGAACTGGACTTCCGCAATGAGCTGGGCAATATTCAGAGCTTTACGTTCATTTATTACAAAGGTGCCTTATTGGGCGGGACCTCGCCGCTGACGCTGGTGTTTACGTCACCAAACTGGGAGCAGGAGCGGCAGAACCGGTTTATTGACCCGCCGAAAAGCGCTACCGGCCGGTTGTTATTCCAGAATGAATACGTTCCGTTACAATCCCGCGACGAGGCATTTGTGACCTACCTGCGCCGGTTCTACGACCAGTACAATATGCAGATGCCGCAGGGTGGTTTTAAAGAATATCTCTATAAGGTATTTTTCGACAGCCCGATGCCGGTGCAGATTGCGCAGGGTACGACGCTGGCCAACTTTATGCCGATCACGACGGGGGGCGAAAGCAACTCGCCGCTGCAAGTGTTGCCAGGGCTGATGCTCTACCGCGTCCGCGAAGACGATGTGCTCAACGATATCGAAGAAAACAGCGATTTCGTCATGCAATCGACGGTAGATTATTTCCAGCGGGAGGCACGGAATGGAGCACCTACCAACGTACGGAAGCCGCTGGCGCTGGCGTCGCGGATGGATGTGTATGGGCGGTACGTGAAAAACACCAACTGGAATGCCAGCACGGTCATCATGCGGTCCCTGCTCAACGACCTGAGCCGTGGCGATCTGCTGAGTGAGCGCTACCTGCCGGGCGTCGACAATGTGCGGTATCCGTTCGTAACGACCGATGACTTCCTGGAAGATTTTCTGGTGAAAATGCCGTTCAAAATCAATAACGGCCGCTTTTTCACCGGTACAGCGGGAGACAGTGAGTTCCTGCTGCCGATCCGGAAAGAATATTTCAACTTTTTCCGCGTTGAAGACCTGCAACGCCAGTTCGGGTTCCGCGCCGAAGACCGGGGCATGGAACGGATTGTGATTGCCACCCTTCAGATTCCGATCAAAAATAACCGGACCATTGAATTCCGGAAAGAATACAACCTGTCGCGTCCTGAAACCGTGCTCGACTTCCGGGCGGGGATGGCATTCTTCCCGTTCTACCGCATTACGGTGCCGGATACCTACCTGCAAAGCCTCAATCAATACAATGTGATGCTGGTGGATGCGAGTCAGGACAATGCCAGTTTCCGTGCGGGCACGTCGGTGAAGTTTTATCAGCTGCCACAGGTGATTACCAATCAGCCGCTGAACGTACCGGCACCTGATCACCGGACGCCGAAATCAGACATTACCGGCGCTGCTTCATATTACTATAAGGTGCCGCAGGCATTCGATCTGATGGAGGTAAAACTGGAGCGCAGCGGCATGCCGTACCGTGGTCTTGTCTTACCGCAGTTTACGATTATCGACCAGCGCGGCTACAAACCGTTTACGTTTGCCATCGACTTCGGTACGTCGAATACACACGTGGCTTTTGCCGATTCGACGATGGGGAATGCCGATCCGAAACCGCTGACCATCAGCGATGATAAGGTGAACCTCAACCGTGATGAGCTACAGATGGTGACGCTCAATAAGCCGTATGATGGCTATGAGGTGAAGAGCGCCTATGACCGTTACCACCTGAAAGTCAGCTACGGGCAGCTGCCGGAAATGGAACGCCTGATCCGCCGGGAGTTTATGCCATCGATTATTGGCCGCGAGCATGGGTCGCCGTTTGCGTTCCCGCTCCGGACAACGGTGTTTGAGCGCACCGGTATGACCGACAGCGGCGATAACCTGTTCACGAAGCTGAATCTTGGCTTCAACATCGACCTGGAAGACGGCAGTACGGGAGTGAACCGCTACGTAACGAACCTGAAATGGTTGTTCGAAAACCAGCCGGGCGATACGCTTAACCGGCCACGGGTCCGGGCGTTTTTCGAGACGTTGCTGCTGATGATCCGGAACAAGGTTATTCTGAATCAGGGCGATGTGCAGCATACCCGCGTGGTCTGGCTGGCACCGTCGTCGATGGGAATGGATGTGGAGGATAAACTGGTTGGGGAGTGGGAGAAAGCGTTCCGGCAGGTATTCGGCCATACCCAGAATTTCTCGGCTCAGCCGATTCCGGAATCGCTGGCGCCGCATTTCTACCTGATTACTAAAGGGGTGAAATCATTCGCCGATGCGGTTAACGTCGATATCGGGGGCGGTACAACGGATATTATGCTGTTCATGAAGCAGCAAAACCGTTACCTGAACACCTCGTTCCGGTTTGCGGGATACGACATCTGGGGAGCAGGCCTTGATCAGCAAGGACATCCGTCGCACCAGAAAGACAACGGCTTTGTGCAGAACTACCTACAATACCGCCGGTCACTGAGTCAGGCGCATTCGTCGGAAGATCAGGTATTTGAAACGTTCCTGCAAAACCCTGACCTGACGGCCGAAGACATTGTCAGCCTGCTGTTTAAGTACGATTCGCACTTCAAGTTTACCCAGTCGATTCAGGATGGGCGGCCCGCCCTGCGCATTGTCTTGTACCTGCATTACAGTGCTATTGTCTACCATTTGGTGCAGATGATTGAGGCACATAACCTGAGCCTGCCGCGGTACCTGACCTTTACCGGACGGGGTAGTCAGTACCTGAATATGCTGGGCACCCGTACGCGGCTCATCCAGTTTACGAAACTACTTTTCAAGGCGTATACAACGCTGCCGGTTCCGCCTGATTTTGAGGTGATCCTGACCGATAATCCGAAAGAAACGACCGCCAACGGAGCTGTACTGTTCGAAAACGCGGGCATGGAAAAGGCGCGCTACGAAAACCGCGAAACAACCTGTTACTGGGGTAATGAACCCGAAAAACCGGTTGCGTTCCAGTACCGGCTCACGCAGATCGGCGATGTGATTCCGCAGCAGGAATTCCATCATTCGGTGCTGAACAACGTGAAAACGTTCCTCGAAAAAACGCTGAAAGACCCGGGCATTGCCAGCTTCCTGAGCGAATACAACATTCGCCGGCCGGAGCAGTATCTGGATTTTCTGGTAGGCGTCGACGTGACGCGCAACGGCCGCCTGTTCGACAGTTATATGCTGGCCCGTACCGGTCTGGAGCGCAATGCCGATAAGTTTCTGGCCGAAACGTACTTTTTCCTGCCACTCAAGCACGCATTATACGAATTATCGAAACAGATCGCTGTTTCATAACGACCATCGCAGCCGCTACCTGTTCAGGGTAGCGGCGTTTTGCCCGAATTAACGAAGGTTATGCTTCAGAAAACGATTTTCCTGAGCCTGCTGGTGACCCAACTCGCCGTTGGCCAGACAACCGATCAGATTGGCGGAAAAGCCTTTGAAATGACCAAAGCAACGGTCGAATTTCTGGCTACCGACAAGAAAACCTATGGCTATCAGACCAAAGCGAGCTGTCCGGCCTGTGTAAGCTATCAAACCCTCAATAAGTTTATTGCCGACAACAAGCTGACGAAGGCCGATGAGCTGGTCAGTGCTGCTCAGAAAAAGACGGCAGAGCTGACCGGTCAGAAAAAGCCGGATGCAGAAGTGCTGAAAGAACTGCGGGCCTTTTTACTGGAACGCGTAACCGGTGGTGCGGAGCGTAAACACCGGCTGACTTTAAAATCATTTGCTGCTTACCAGAACCAGCTGAATACACTGGCGGGGCTGGCTCCGGTCGGGGCTGCTCAGCAACCGGTTGCCGACACACCCGTAAGCGATCAGGAGGATCAGGAAGTGACGCCGGATACAGTTGCTGCTGAAGCTAACTCACCGGTTGCGGCATTATCAACCACAGAAAACTCTTTCTTTTCTATGTCTCTTGTTGCCTTAATTGCTTCATTGCTAAGCCTTGTAGGCGTTGGTGTATTGTTCCTGCGTAAGAATAAACCGCAGGAGACTGGCGAGATGGAAAAGCGGATAGCAGATCTTAGTAAGCAGGTTTTTGATCGAAAAACTGATTACCAGGAGGCTATGCGTCGTATTGAATCTCTGGAAAAAGTGCTGAGCCGGCAACCTCAGCCCATTGGCACTCCACAGACTACATCGCAGCCTTCGCCCCCTCAACCGGCTAACGTGCCGACAGCACCGGCGCCCCGGCCGGAACCTGCGCGGACCGGCCAGAATCTGCCGCGTACGCATACAGAAACTTATGTACCACCGGTAAATCCGGGCAGCGTTCCAACACCGGCAGCTGCGGCTGTACCATCAACTGAGGTGCCCCCGACTGTGGCATCCCCGGCTTCGGTGCCCCCGGCTATTCCGGCTTCATCGGCTCCGGCATCGCCAAAGCCGGGTATTAAATCTGACCGGTATGCCCGCACAGCTGATCTGGGCGATGGCTTCAGCACGGGCGGATTGCTGCCTGCCTCCGAGCGTGGTACGATTTACCAGCTTTCGCTGGAAGGCCACATTGGTACATACCGCGTCATTGATAATACGGAATCGCAGCAATTGGCCCTGAGCGATCCGTACTCGTACCTGAGCGATGCCTGTGAGTACCTGAATCAGCCGCGCCCCAACGCACGGATCATGACCGAAAAGCCTGGTCAGGTGTCGCTGCAAGGCGATAAATGGAAAATTGAGCAGAAAGCGCGGGTTTCGTTTATGTAATTATTGTTCAGTCCGATAAACAGAAGACACGGTTTGCAGCAGCAAAAAACTGCGGCTAAACCGTGTCTTTTGTGTGTAATCGAGGCAGGAACGTTTTAGTTTTGCAACAACAAATACCACCAATGACAGTCGAGGAACTACGCGAACGCATCAAAAATCAAATTGTCCTGCACGACGGCGATCTGGCCGACTGGCAGTGGACACCGACCGGCCTGCCCGCCGAAGCCACCGAACTCGGCATAACCGATTTCCGCCGGTTGGTGAACGATGTCAGCCGGCAGCTGAACAGCTACTTCGGGCGCATTCTGGACCTGAAAGAGAAGGTTCGGGTGCAGGCCCGCAAGCAGCAGAAAAAGCTGAGCAACGGGGATATTGATGAGATTGTGCAGGAAGCCGAACACCTGACGCTGTCGCGCGGATTCGTGGCCGATCAGTGGATACCAGCCATTTTGCAGTCCGTAACCGATATAGAGACCGCGCCGGTTGTGCCGTCGGCCGTATCGGAGCGCAAGCCGGTACCGGTAGCACCCTTGTCGGAATCAGATGCATCGATCCGGCAAAAGGTTAATGAGATTCTGGATGATTATGACCGCCACATTCCGGTGCAGACGCTACGGACGCTGTTCCGTGCCATAAATGCTGAAGAACAACAACTGGCCGAAGCCGTACAGGCCTATTTGTCGGCCAACTTTTTCGCAGCTGAGACCGAACCGAACGGCAACACGCTGAAAGAAAAGCTGCTGTCGACAGACTGGCGGCACCTGAGCTGGTGGAAGGTACGGGCTGCTCCGGTAACGCCTGTACCGGCCGAACCTGCCAGCCCGCCGGTCTCACAACCCGTGAACCCGTCATCCGGACCGCGTAACCATCCGATGGTTGATACCAATTACCGGATCCCGCCGGTCGCCCCGCCACCGGTTAATGCGCCGCCCCGCCGGAATCTGGCTGGTCTTTGGGGCGTATTGTTCGCGCTCGCCTTTATGCTGATTATCTACCTGATGATCAAGGGCGGTAAAAAAGATACGTCTTCACAACAGGAGGAACAGACACGGACTGAGCAGCCGGAAACACCTTCGACAACGAAAAAAAGGGGGAAAAAGAAGCGGAAACAGCCGGTTGAGGATGTGGCCACTGATAGCCGTGTTAACGAGCGGACAAGTAGCGAAAGCAATGCTTCCGTTAAGCAGCTGCCACAACTGCCGGACTATGAAGAGTTACGGGATCAGGTGGGTCAGTACAAGGAGCAACCGGCGATGAAAAAAGGCAAATGGGGCCTGTGGCGCAACGAAAAGTGGTTTATCAAGCCGATTTACGACGACATTACGGTATTTGAAGACGGCCGCGCTACCGTAACCCTCGGCGGAGCGTCCTTTGAGATCGACCGGTACGGCAACCGGGTACGATAGAGGGTGCTGTTGTCAGTTCGATACCAGTGTCGTTTTAGGCAAGGCCGGCGTTCGTTGCCGGACGAGCAGGTTGCGGAACGAAATGCCGTCGCCGCCGGTCATTACACCGATGTGGTTGCCCATGAAGTAACGGAAGGGGAAAGGACTGGTCGTTACCTCTTGCTTGTTAATATAGACATGCATCGTCGTACCGATGCGGCGGACTGCAAGGGTATTCGCTTCCAGTTTCACGCTGCGCTGCGGCGATGAGATGCCGCCCGGAAAATACCGGCTTGATACTTTTCCGTCAATCACCATACCAATGACCAGTTGGCCCTGATCGGTCAGACGGATCTGGCAATAATTCAGCGAATCGAGCATGCCAATCAGCAATCCGCCCTCCGGAATGGTGCCGGGTTTACCGATAATATCGACCTGGACAGTGAATGAGTCCGTTTTGTTAAGGTTAATATTTTCCGGTAGACTGATATAACTGTAGGCAAATCGCTTACTTTCAGGGTTTTGCCTGTGAATGGTGTAGCTGCCATTCTCAATAGCATAGGCATAATCGCCCTGAATACCCTGACGCCATGCATGCAGGTTGCTGGTAAAGTTTTCCCTGAATGCTACCGGAGTGGGTAACGGATTCGGATGCGGGGTTTCCGGGCTGATTTTTACTTTTACCCAGTGGCTGGATGCCGAGGAAATACCTGGGTCCTGCGCGTGGCCGGTTAATCCGGTTCCCAGTAAAAAGAACAATAAAAGGAAACGTTTCAGCATAGTACGGTCTGTCTGCAAGCTGCCGGAAACGCAGCAAACGGCAAAATTAATGCCTGTGCGAAATACGACAACTTTAATTTAAGTCAGAATAGTACATAGTTCATTCTTTTGATGGGTAGTGAGCAAAAGAATGAGCTATGTCTAAAAGCAAACAGAGAAGACGATACTAGAAACGTATGTTGACGACACCGACCAGCTGACCGGCCTGGAAGCCTGGAGCGAAGGAAACGCCGGCGTTATTCTTTTTGTAACTATGGTTACGGATGCCGCGGATGAGTGTCAGTGTCACATCCGTCAGCCAGATGGCGGCCGCCGCGCGGGTTGCCAGGTAATACCGGTGGTGGTACTGATTGGCTTCCTGGTAGTACGGTTCACCTTCCGCCGCATTTTTCTGCTGGGTATACAGCTTGTAAGCATCCTGAGCTTTAGGCTGTTGTTGCAGTCCATATAGCAGCAAACCATAAAATCCGGCCGTTACTAAAGGCCGGAGCCCAACCCTGAAAACCGGTTTATGCTGCTTATCCGTTTGCACGAACATGTTGCCGACGCCGGGCAGTACGGCCGATACCAGTGCCCATCCCGGGCCGGGAGACCAGCGTTTTTTCACCTTTTGCCGGGTCGTATCCGTTTCTGTTACTGTCTTCTCTTTAGATTTAGACGTGTCAGCCTGTGTTTGGTAACTTTTATTAGCTGAATTACTCAAATCCGGGGAGGATAAGGTAACAGAAGATGGCGTAGTTTGAGGTAAAATAGCTCCTTTGTAACCGGCAGGTTTAATATATACCGTCGCCCGAACTTCACCATTGAGCGTAAAGCCGTTTTCGCCGGCCCGCCAGATGATTTTTTTATCCGGCCCAGCCTCCACGTCAAGACCAAAATCGCCGGTAACGAACTCCTTCTTTACGGCCAGTGCACCGCCGAAACGGCTTTCCACCTGAAAGTAAACGGAGTCGCCGGTCTGGATGGCATCAAGGTTATAGCGGATCTCAATACGATTCTGGCTGAGCGCCCTTGTCCGGACATTCGACACTGATTGCTGGCCAAGCGTCAACGTTGATATGCCGGTAAAAAAAAGTAGCAGGTAAATTAGTTTCATCATCAGGTTATCTTCGGTCGGGTAGGGTAATCAGGGTTTTACGGTGATTTGCGTTGAGGTCTTGACGAGGTCATTACAGGAATTAGCCATCAGAATACTAACCGTATAGGTTCCCGCTTTCTGATACCCATACACAAACCGTTTACCGACGCGGTTCTGCCCGTCCCCCAAATCCCAGCCTACCGACCCGATTTCGCCCTTTTCGCCGGTCAGGTAAAATTCAACGGTGAGTCCTTCGGCAATGTAGGCAATCGTGGCCGACGGCTTTTCACAGACTTTAAAGGTATTACGTTCCAGGTTATAGGGCTCACATGCCTGTAAACCGGTCAGAATCAACAGAAAAAAGAGATAGTGCTTATGCATCTGGCAGGAAATTAGCCTCAAATGTACAAAAACACAGGCATAGCTGCTCTAAAACACACAGTATCAACTATACCCGATTTACAAAATGGTAAAAAAGCAATATTTGGGCCAGGAATTCAGATTCGGCACGGGGAATTGAGCAAACGTAACGACTTTTTTGGCCTAAAAATCGCTAACTTAACCAGTCATTACCACATAGAACGATACTTAACCACTGTGTAACTGTGCGCTGGTCTGCTAAAACAAAACAGGAACTGGTAGCCGATATTCGCCGGCTTAGTAAAGAACTGGATGTTCTGAATACACTCGACGGATTACCCCGCTCATCGCAGGCATCGGCTTTTGATGTGCGCAATACCGTCGATCAACTGAATCTGATCGGCCTTACCGTTCAGTATGACGGGACACTGACCTATGCAAATCCGTATACATACCGGGTAACGGCATGGAGTCCTGAAGACATTATCGAAAAGGATTTTTTCAATACGCTGATTCCCGCATCAGAGCGGGATGCCCTCCGGCTCGAATTCGCGGATGCCGTTAATCGGGGTGGGTTCTTCGAATCCAAGGAGATAGACCTGCTGACCCGTAGCGGGGCCCTGCGGCAGGTGCAGCTTAACTCATTTATTGTCAATAAAATAGCCGGTGATCTGGTCTCATTTACGCTGATCGGCGAAGACGTAACCAATAAGCGGCGGGTGGCCTCGGCTCTGTCATTTTCCAATGCCCAGTTGCAGGATCTGGTCGATAATACCAGTGATTTGATCCAGCTGCTGACGCTCGACGGTAAGTTTATATTCGTTAACCGGGCGTGGAAAGAGGTATTAGGCTACAGTTTCGACCAGATTGCGGCCCTGAACCTGCGCGATGTCCTGCACCCGGATTATGTTGATATAACCTTCGACCGGCTGAAACGCATCCAGGACGGCGAGAAAATGCCGCATTTTGAGACTGTTTTCAAAAGTAAAAACGGGCGGACAATCTTTTTGTCAGGAAGCGTAAACTGTCGTTACGATCAGGGTCGCCCAACGGCTTTCCGCTGTATTCTTCACGATACGACCAGTAAAATCAGGGCCGAAAAAGCGCAGAAGCTGTACTACAGCATTGCCAACTGGACCATGAATTCGCCGAATCTGGAGGATTTGTACAGCCGTATTCACCGCGAGCTGGGCAACATCATTGACGCCCGGAATTTCTTTATTGCGCTTTACGATCAGAATAAAAAATACCTGCATTTCCCGTATTACATCGACGAATATTTCACGGGCAATATGCGGTTTACGAAGCGGCGGCTCGGGACCGGTCTGACCGAATATACAATCCGGGCGAATAAACCGCTGTTTTTGTACGAAAAAGACATCCGGCAACTGGCCGACGATCACGAAATCGACCTTTACGGGCAGAAACAACCCAAAGTGATGCTTACCGCACCGCTCCGGATTGACGACCAGATTACGGGAATTATCGGGGTGAAGTCGTACGCTGATGAGCGGAAATACGGCCCCCGCGACCTCGAACTGCTGGAGTTTATTTCCGGTCAGGTAGCGCTGGCCATCGCCCGGAAACAGGACGAAACGGCGCTCGATAAGCAGAATGCGCGGCTGAATGCCATTTTCGACAGCAGTACGTATCTGATCTGGTCGGTTAATAAAGCCCTGCAACTGACGTCGTTCAACAAGAACTATACGCGCCTGATTGAGCATCATCTGGGCAAAACGCCGGCGCTGAACCTGACCACCAACCAGCTTGGCTGGCGCATGATCGGCGATGATAACCGCAGAATGCTGGCCGAACGCTATAAACAGGCGTTTCGGGGGATACCGCAGAACTTTGAACTGCATTTTGAAACCGACAAGGGGGAAACCTGGCTTGAGTTTCACCTTAACCCGATCCTGCTTTCCGGCGGGGTTATCGAAGAAGTGTCAGGTATAGCGCGCGACATTACTAACCGGAAACGGGCGCAGCTGAGCATGCAGCAGAGCGAAGAGAAGTTCCGGGGGATTTTTGAAAACCTGCAGGATATCTACTGCCGCGTCGACCACGATGGCCGGATCACGATGATCAGCCCGTCGGTCTTTAAACGGATGGGCTACACAACCGACGAGGTGATGGGGCAGGACGTCAACCAGTTCTTTGTCGATAAGTCGGTGTTGCGGCATGCCATCGTCCGGCTGCGTCAGAATCATAGTCTCCGGAACTTTGAGGCTACCATGCGCCGCAAGGACGGAACCGAACGCCAATTCATGTTCAATATGTTGCTGTTGCAGGACGAGCACGGTGAGTACAACGTCATTGCTGCGCTGGCCCGCGACATTACCGAACTGAAACGGCAGTCGGCCGAGCTGGTGAAGGCCAAGGAAGAAGCCGAGCGTTCGCTGAAGGTGAAAGAACGGTTCCTGGCCAACATGAGCCACGAAATCCGGACGCCGATGAACGGGGTGATCGGTATGATTGATCTCCTGATTGATACGCCGCTCAATAGCGAACAGCATGATTATGTCCGGACCATCAAACGGTCGTCGGAGACGTTGCTGAATATCCTGAACGATATTCTTGACCTGTCGAAAATTGAAGCCGGTAAAATGGTCCTGCACGAAGCACCGATTGCGTTCCGTGAGGTATTCGATAAGCTTATTGCATTGTTCGGGCAGCAGGCAGCCACAAAAGGCAATACGCTGACATACCATCTGCCGGCCGAATTACCAACGTATGTTATTGCTGATCAGACACGTCTGCTGCAGATTCTGTCGAACCTGACCTCAAACGCCATCAAGTTTACCGAGCATGGTTCGGTGCGGGTTGAGGCGTCGCTGGTAAGTAAGAAGGGCAAATTCAACCGCATCAAGGTGGAGGTCAAGGATTCGGGTATCGGTATTTCGGCCGAAAACCTGAAACTGCTCTTTAACTCGTTCAGTCAGGTCGATAATTCGTCGCGCAAGTCGTTTGGCGGTACCGGCCTCGGGCTTGCTATTTCGAAAGAGCTGGCGCACCTGATGAAAGGCGAGGTTGGCGTGGAGTCGGAGGTAGGCATGGGCAGTACGTTCTGGTTTATCATTGAGCTGAAAGAAACCGCCATTGCGCCAACCGTTACGGCGGCCGAAGCGGGCGAAATGACCCTGATCAATTTCTTCAAGGACTATCATCCGGATGTGTTGCTGGTCGATGATAATGCCGTTAACCGGAAGGTCGCCAGCGAAATTCTGCGGAAGTCGGGCTGCGTGGTGACCACGGCGGGCAGCGGGCCGGAAGCCATTGAGAATGTACGCAAACGGAGTGTCGATGGTACAATGTTCGACATGGTGTTTATGGATATTCAGATGCCGGACATGGACGGTGTCGAAACAACGCGTAACCTGCGGGAGCAGTTCGGCAAGAGTCTGCCAACGATTGTAGCGATGACGGCTTACTCAATGCGCGAAGACCGGGAGCGTTTCCTGAGTCAGGGACTGGACGATTACCTGGCTAAACCGATCCGTGCTCAGAGCCTGATTGCCAAGGTAAAGGAGATCGTCGATGCATCGAGCCAGAAAAAGCAGGACGTAGCGCTTCAGCAGAAGCATCAGGAGATTGCCCAGCAGATGATTCTGCCAATTATCGATCCTGAAATTCTGGGGCAGTTGCGCGATCTGGGCGGACAGGAGCTGGTCGATTCCATTTTCGAAGAGTTTGTCAACGAAGCCACTGAACTGATCAACGGCGCGAACGACGCCTTTGCGCTGGGCGACATTCCGACGGTGAAAAGCAACCTGCACACGCTGAAAGGCAGTGGGGGAACGATCGGCGTTTCGCGGGTAGCGCATATCGCCAAGGAAGCCGAAGGAAAACTGAAAGTAAACGATACCAGCCTGCTGGCGCAGGAGTTAACCGAATTAACAAAGGCGTTTGACGAGTTTCTGAGGCAATACCAGCAATTGATCCAGTAGGGGCGACCCCACGTGGTCGCCCAAATCAAGCACTGGTCCAAATCATACACCGACCCAAATCATACACCGGCGCAATAAAAACATGAGTCATCCCGAATTTTGATTCCATAAGTGAGTGAAAGCAATTCGGATTCGATAAAGCGGTGCTGAGGT
>NZ_JBYFCJ010000054.1:0-16457 GCF_057652235.1 Arsenicibacter sp. R0_47
GCCACCTCAGTAATTGACAGAGCCGATCCGCAAGGGTCGGCTCTTGTCGTTTATACCCCCTCCAACCCATAGAAAAATGCCTGTCGGTCGGCTAATATTCATCCGAAAAAAATCAAAAAAAAGCTGCCGATAGTTGCACTAACTACTTATATACCTATATTTGTGCCTGTACAAAGACGGCGCAGGGCGAACCTGTGCAGTTTTTATTGAGCATTGCCGATAAAATCAATGCTTGCTATCTAAAAGACATGATTCAATCACAATATATCGTAAACATCTGGTGGTGGCGTTCTCCTGACTTATGGTGAACAGAGCCGCTATGTGTATACATGAGCATTTTTACGAGGCCTACTGTTCACGCAGTAGGCCTTTTTTTATCCCTTTCTTTTTAACAATGGAACAATTAGTAACCTCAAAATTTAATGTTGTCAGCCGGCACAAACGCATGCTGGCCGATATCATAACACCGGTGAGTATCTACTTACGGGTTCGGGACCGCTATCTGAACAGCATTTTGCTGGAAAGTGCAGACTACCACGGCAACGAAAACTCGTTCTCCTACATCTGCTTTGACCCGGTTGCCCGTTTCGAATATTCACACGATCAGTTGCAGATAAAAATGCCTGACGGTACCGAAGAAACGAAAACGATCGAACGGCGGGAATTACTTGCTGAACTGAACGAATTCAAAGCATCGTTCAATCATCAGAAATCAAGTTTCAACTTTATAACAAACGGAACCTTTGGTTATTTCGGCTTTCCGAGTGTACAGAGTTTTGAAGATATCGAACTGACCGCAACCATTCCGGCTGAAAACGATATCCCTGCGGCAATTTTCCAGGTCTATCGTTATGTGGTTGCCATTAATCACTTTAAAGATGAGCTATACCTCTTTGAGCATACCTACCTGAAAGACGACGAACAGGAAGGGGAAAGTAATCTGGAGTACATTAGCTCACTGATCACAAGCCGGAATTATGCAACGTATTCGTTTGATGTAAACGGCGAAGAAGAGTCGAACTTTACCGATGATGCGTTTCGGGCAGTTATTCAGAAAGGGAAAGATCATTGTCAGCGCGGAGATGTTTTCCAGATTGTTTTATCCAGACGTTTCTCCATCCCGTTTAAAGGCGACGAATTCAATGTTTACCGTGCCCTGCGTTCGCTTAACCCGTCTCCTTATCTTTTTTACTTTGATTACGGCAATTTTAAGTTTTTCGGCTCGTCTCCTGAATCTCAGATTGTTGTTAAAGACCGTAAGGCGACGATTTATCCCATTGCCGGTACATTTCGCCGGACAGGTGATGACATTAAGGATGCAGAACTGGCACAAAAGCTCTATGATGATCCGAAAGAATCGGCCGAACATGTGATGCTGGTTGATCTGGCCCGTAATGATCTGAGCCGTAACTGCGATGTCGTAAATGTTGAAACCTTCAAAGAAATTCAATATTACTCCCATGTTATTCACCTGGTATCCAAAGTAGTTGGTACGCTGACTGATGAAGCGGAGCCATTAACAATTGTAGGTGAAACCTTCCCGGCCGGTACATTATCAGGAGCACCGAAGCATATGGCAATGAAGCTCATTGACCGTTACGAAAACATCAGCCGTAGTTTTTATTCAGGGAGTATTGGCTATATGGGCTTTGATGGTGAGTTCAATCATGCGATTATGATCCGGACGTTTATGAGCAAAAACAATACGCTTTACTATCAGGCTGGTGCCGGTATTGTGGCAAAGTCAGTTGTAGAAAGCGAATTGCAGGAGGTACATAATAAGCTGGCTGCGCTACGGACGGCTATTGAACAGGCACGAACTATATAATTCAACGAACACTACCGGTGAGCCGGAAAAACAATGAAGCTACTCGTCTTAGATAATTACGATTCGTTTACATATAACCTGGTCTATATCCTGCGTGAATTAGGGGTTAAGCCGGATGTAATACGCAATGATAAAATTTCGGTTGATGCTGTAAACCAATACGATAAGGTACTGCTATCGCCAGGTCCCGGGATTCCGTCAGAGGCGGGGATTCTGCAGGAACTGGTGGCTACCTACGGTCCTGTAAAAAGTATATTAGGCATTTGTTTAGGGCATCAGGGAATTGGTGAGGTGTTTGGTGCCGAACTACAGAATCTGGGTGATGTACTGCATGGGGTTGCTCATAAGGCGTATATAACCGATTCGTCTGAGCGTATTTTCAGCGGCCTGCCTGCGGAAATTACCGTTGGCCGATATCATTCATGGACAGTAACACCGGAATCAATGCCGGAAACCCTGAAAGTAACGGCCGTTGATGAACAGGGACGTGTCATGGCATTAGCGCATACTACCTACGACGTAAAAGGACTTCAGTTTCATCCGGAGTCGGTATTGACCGAGGGAGGAATTACCATGCTGAAAAACTGGTTAACTGCTTAATTATTGACTAAAGGCTGCTATATGAAAGCAATTTTAAATCACCTTTTTGAATATAAAACCCTATCGAAGGAGCAGGCAAAACAAGTACTGATCAATATCAGCCAGGGAGTGTATAACTCGTCACAGATTGCTTCTTTTCTGACGGTTTATATGATGCGTAGTGTCCGCGTTGAAGAACTTGAAGGCTTCCGCGATGCCATGCTTGAACTCTGCCTTGCGGTTGATTTATCGGCTTATGACCCGATGGACCTGTGCGGTACAGGCGGTGATGGTAAAGATACATTTAACATTTCTACGCTGTCTTCCTTTGTCGTGGCCGGTGCCGGGCAACGTGTCGCCAAGCATGGTAATCACGGTGTATCATCGTTGTGCGGGTCGTCAACGGTTATGGAAAAACTTGGTTACACGTTTACCAATGACGAGGGCGAACTACAGCGTAAAATGGAGACGGCAGGAATCTGTTTTCTGCATGCACCGCTCTTTCATCCGGCGATGAAGAATGTGGCCCCCATCCGGCGCGAATTGGGCGTCAAAACATTCTTCAATGTACTGGGTCCGATCGTAAACCCGGCAAGTCCTAAAAAACAGTTAGTTGGTGTATTTAATCTTGAATTGGCGAGATTATATGCGTATCTTTATCAGCAAACCCATAAACAGTTTATGATATTACACTCATTAGATGGTTACGATGAGGTATCATTAACAGGGTCTTTTAAAGCAATTACCAATCGCACGGAACTATTGCTTAACCCTGAACAACTGGGTTTACATACACATACACCAGAGGCGCTGGCAGGAGGAAAAACCGTAGATGAGTCAGCCCGGATATTCATGAATGTACTGAATGATGAGGCTGAAGTTGCTCAGAAAGAGGCTGTCATTGCGAATGCAGGCATGGCCTTGTTTGCCGCCAACAAAGCACAGACTCACGAGGAAGCCATCGCTATGGCACGGGAGTCTTTAGAAAGTAAGCGGGCTTTGCAATCGTTCAAGACACTTATTGCTAAATAAATCTGATCCGTAGCTGAATAACCTGACTTTCATGACAATTCTAGATCGCATTGTTGAGAAAAAAATTACAGAAGTTGCCCAGCGGAAAGCAATGATTCCTGCGCAATCTCTGGAGAAACTACCGACTATACAGCGAACAGTTAACTCTGCCCGTGCGGCTATCCAGGCTACAGGTTCTACCGGTATCATTGCGGAATTTAAACGTAAATCGCCATCGAAAGGGGTGATTAACGATACGGCTGATGTTGTGGCAACAACGCAGGGATACGTCAAGGCCGGAGCTGCCTGCCTGTCGGTTCTGACAGATGAGCCGTTTTTCGGCGGAAAACCTGATGATCTCATCAAAGCCAGAGCGGCAAACCCTGTAACGCCCGTACTGCGTAAGGATTTTATTGTTGATCCGTACCAGTTGCTGGAGGCTAAGGCATGGGGTGCTGACCTTGTGCTGCTGATCGCAGCCTGTCTGACGCCGGAGCAGGTAAAAACATTAGGCCTGGAAGCCAAACGGCTTGGCCTCGAAGTTCTTCTTGAAGTACATGACGAGGACGAGCTGGATCAATGCCTGGCCATTGAGGAGCTTCCTCAGATCGTCGATCTGATCGGTGTTAATAACCGAAGCCTGAAAACCTTTGTTACATCTGTAGAAACGTCTTTACGGCTTGCCGACCGCATTCCGTCTTCGTTTGTAAAGGTAGCCGAAAGCGGCCTGTCAAGCGCAACAACCATCCAGGTATTGCGTGAAGCCGGCTTTGAAGGGTTCCTGATTGGAGAAGCATTTATGAAAACATCAGCACCGGCAGACGCACTGGCTGCGCTTGTAGCTGATTCGTTGATGCAAACGTCATCTTAAAACCATACATCCTGCACGATGAAAGTAAAAGTATGCGGTATGCGCGATGCTGCTAACATGGAGCAAATAGCAGCATTAAATCCAGATTTCATGGGGTTTATTTTTTATGATAAATCACCCCGCTATGTTGGCGAAGATTTTGACGCAGAGCTGGTAAAAAGCCTGCCCCGCAAAATCCAGAAGGTTGGTGTGTTTGTGAATGCCAGCATTGATTTTATCCTGCGTACCGTCAAAAAGTATGAGCTTGATTATGCTCAGCTGCATGGAACCGAAACGCCTGACTACTGTAAAAGTCTGCGTATGCGCGGGGTAAGTATTATCAAGGCATTTGCCGTAGACTCATCGTTCAATTTTTCTATGCTGAACAACTACAAGCCACACTGCGATTTTTTCCTGTTTGATGCAAAGGGAGAGAATCCCGGCGGCAACGGGTTCGCATTTGACTGGCGGGTGTTAAGCCGGTATGACAACGAAAAGCCGTTTTTCCTGAGTGGTGGCATCGGAGTCGATAACCTGGATGAAATTGATAACCTGCGCGGGATGAAGCTATATGGCGTTGATATCAACAGCAAAATCGAAATTGAGCCGGGCCTGAAAAATCCGGAGCTGTTAAAAGAAATCCTGATACGGTTAAAACCGGTAGAAGAAGAAGTATCATAAACGCTGCTCCCCTGATGCGTTTATGGTTTAAATTCGGGTTTTCGCCCGAAGTAAGGCTTTTGCGCGCATACGTAAGCCGGAATTTCATTGAGTACAACAAATTATCACTGATAAAGCCGTTTAGCGATACATTCTGAACAGCTAAGCGGCGGGCAATTAATTTTCTCTTACTCATGCAAGTTGCTCTTGATCAGACACTCTCTCCCTTTGGCGTAAATGATAAAGGTTTTTACGGGCGGTTCGGCGGTGCGTTTATCCCCGAAATGCTTTATCCAAATGTGGAGGAGCTTCGCCAAAATTACCTGACTATCATTAATGACCCTGCCTTTCAGCAGGAATACCAGTATTTGCTGACAGATTATGTGGGCCGGCCAACACCGTTGTTTCTGGCATCACGCCTTTCTGAACAGCTGAATGCAACGATTTACCTTAAGCGTGAGGACCTGTGCCATACCGGTGCGCATAAAATAAATAACACGATCGGACAAATCCTGATTGCGAAACGGCTTGGTAAAAAACGCATTGTTGCCGAAACCGGCGCCGGTCAGCATGGCGTGGCAACGGCAACGGTTTGCGCCCTGATGGGACTCGAATGTGTGGTATACATGGGGTCTATCGACATTGAGCGGCAAAAGCCAAACGTTGACCGGATGAAAATGCTGGGTGCAACGGTGGTAGCCGCAACGTCGGGTAGTCAGACGCTGAAGGATGCAACTAACGAAGCTATGCGTCACTGGATCAATAATCCGGTGGATACGCATTACATCATTGGATCCGTTGTCGGCCCGCACCCGTATCCGGATATGGTTGCCCGTTTCCAGTCGGTCATTTCGGAAGAGGTGAAAAAGCAGCTGTTTGCAAAAACAGGCAGCGAAAACCCTGACTATGTAGTGGCTTGCGTAGGGGGTGGTAGTAATGCCGCCGGTGCGTTCTTCCATTATCTTGATGAAACATCGGTGAAGCTG
This sequence comes from Arsenicibacter sp. R0_47, assembly GCF_057652235.1. Taxonomy (NCBI): domain Bacteria; kingdom Pseudomonadati; phylum Bacteroidota; class Cytophagia; order Cytophagales; family Spirosomataceae; genus Arsenicibacter; species Arsenicibacter sp. R0_47. The sequence goes on from NZ_JBYFCJ010000054.1 coordinate 5,915, forward strand.
GTAGCAGCTGAAGCGGCAGGTATGGGTATCTCATCGGGACATTCGGCAGCCACCACGGCGCTTGGTAAGCCAGGAGTACTGCATGGTAGCCGGACAATCCTGATGCAAACCGAAGATGGTCAGGTTACTGAACCGTATTCGATTTCAGCAGGTCTTGACTATCCGGGAATCGGTCCGCTGCATGCGCATCTGTTTGATTCGGGACGGGGCATTTTCAAAAGCATTACAGATGAAGATGCTGTAAAAGCGGCTTTTGAACTGACACGTCTGGAAGGCATTATTCCGGCATTGGAGTCAGCCCATGCCCTGGCGGCGCTTAAAGAGTTGCCGCTGACTGACAACGATGTAGTTGTGGTATGCTTATCCGGCCGCGGTGATAAAGATCTGGCCACGTATTCAAAATACCTGTAAACAGGCAACGCCAAGGCTGATAATTAATGACTTAAAAACGGGGGAAAGTATTACCCGACGTTTCAAATGATACAAACAGTAACCCAAAACCGTATTAACGACCTCTTCGCCCGAAAAAGTCAGGGGTTATTAAATGTTTATTTTACCGCAGGGTTTCCGGAAATCGGTGCTACGGCTTCTATACTGCGGTCGCTGGAAAAAGCGGGCGTTGATCTGGTAGAAATCGGTATGCCTTATTCTGATCCGGTAGCTGATGGCGAGACCATTCAGCAAAGCAATATGCAGGCGCTGGAACAGGGGATGTCACTGCGATTGCTGTTCGACCAGCTCGCCGGTTGCCGGGACGACGTAACAGTCCCGATATTGCTGATGGGCTATATCAACCCGGTGCTGCAGTTCGGTGTCGAAGCGTTTTGTCAGAAATGTAAAGAAGTTGGCGTTGACGGTGTTATTTTGCCGGATTTGCCGCTTGATCTTTACCTTGACGAATACGAGTCTGTTTTCCGCGAATATGGCCTGCTGAATATCTTCCTGATTACGCCGCAGACAGCTGAGGCCCGTATCCGGCTCATTGATGAGCAAACCGAAGGCTTTATTTACATGGTGTCATCGGCGAGTATTACGGGCTCACAAAGCGGTGTAAGCGGCAATATGCTGGCTTATTTCAATCGGATCAAGGCTATGAACCTGCGTAACCCAAGGCTGATTGGCTTCGGTATTAAGGATACCGAGACGTATCAGATGGCTTGTGAGTATGCCAATGGCGCCATCATAGGCAGTGCCTTTATCCGCCACCTGCAGAACGGTCCGGCAACGGAGGAGCGCATCAAGGAATTTGTATCAGCAATCCGCTGAGGAAATTATATACATACAGTACGGCCCTGACAGCTTCTGCTGATCAGGGCCATTTTTTGTCATCTGAACTGCTTCGGCTTCTGCTGCTGACCGGCGAGGGTTACGATCTCGGTAATACGCCGCTGCCGCGTTTCGGGCAGTCGGGCGAGCACCAGCCATTGCAGTATCGCTTTCCGGGCAGATTTAGATAAGCCGAGAAAAAAGGTTTGTGCTACCGGCTGGTCAGCAAGAGCACTGGCCAGGTCGTCCGGAATCGTCATTGCCTCCGCCTCGTCGAATATTGACCATGACCCGTTTTGCTTAGCCACCTCGATGGCTGCGTAGCCGGCGGGCGCCATAAGCCCTTCACTGATCAGACGCTGAATTTTTTCCTTGTTAATCTTTGACCAGACACTTTTGGGCTTTCGTTTACTGAAAAACTGCATGTACTGATTCTCGTCAATGGTTTTTGCCTTGCTGTCGATCCAGCCAAAACAAAGAGCTTCGTCAACCGAGTTGCTCCACGAAAGCCTTGATTTGTCGGCTTGTTTTTTATTAAAAATCAGCCAGACAGCTTGCTTTTTCTCGTGGTTTTCGGCCAGCCATTGCCGCCATTCCTGCCGGTTTGCAGGATAAAAGGTGTCGTAGGGTCGGGATTCCTCCATTAGTGCATGGCTACAAGTATGGTACTGACAATTAAAATGCCGGCCAGATGATAGGTACCACTGATGACACCATAATGGATTGGCCTCGGAATGTTAGGATTAATAGCAATATTGACCGTATTGGCAACCAGATAGCCAAAGCCAACAACAAATGCAAAAACGAAGGCGTCAGCAAAGGACTGAATATGCAGGGCGTTTATTAAAACAGCGCTGGCAATCGTAATAACCAAAGAACAGAGGGCCGGTCCGAGGATAAAGATAGGTTTGTTGTTTTGCAAAGTCTCGTCAGCTCTGCCGAGTGAAATTTTATACTGTCTGGTGAAAAATAAAGTAAACCATAAGGCACCGAGAACAAAGTAAGCAATGAAGGCAATCAGGATACTGATCCAGTTTAAATTTGCGAATTGGCTGATCATAAAACAGATGTTTGAGTTGATGATACAAAGCTACATCCGCAGGGTGACAGCCTTATGTCAGGGGTATGTCAGCGGTTAATGGTATTTATCAAAAAAATCCTGCAAGGTCATATTGTGTGGCGTAAATGACTGATTGAGAACGTCAAGATGCTTGATCCTGTCCAGCCTGAAATAGCGGAACTGATTCCGTGAACGACACCACGCTACTAATAACCAGTTTTCTGTACTCAGCAAGGCGAAAGGTTCAACAAGGCGTACAGACGATTGCTGCGCTTCATTGACGTATTCTATTTTCGTCAGCCGGAAATTAGTCAGGGCGAACTGCAGGGCAGATACGTTATTACTGGTGCGTTCGCGGTGGATATTTTGATCAAAGCGTGTACGGTCTGTAAGCAGGTTGGCTTTGTGCCTGACATTTTGTTTTAAGACAGCCTTGATCTTGTCGATTGCTTCCAGATAATCCCTGATAAACGACGCATCTTTATTTTTGAGCACCAGCTGTTCGGCAAGAATTAAGGCATTTGCCTGGCTTTCAGTAAACATAACAGGCGGAATACGATAATCCTCCATGAGTGAATATCCCTTTCCTTCTTCTGTCACAACCGGAACACCGGCCTGTTCAAGTGCTCTTATATCGCGGTAAATGGTCCGGATACTAACCGAAAACCTCTGCGCCAGCTCAGTAGCGGTCAGAATACGTTTAGTCTGTAGTTGTGTCAGAATAGCCGTAAGTCTGGACAGTCGTTTGGTATCATTTCCGTGCATATATGGGTGCCGGTTTTAACGTGTGATGAAGCCGGTACCTACGTCAGCGCGTAAGCTGGTGTAATGCCATTACGTTGCCAATATAAGGTGTACCATTCGTTTTCAGCACCTGCAACACGTCGGAAAATGCCTTATCCTGATTGGCGAGGTTGGAAAAAAAGGTTACCTGCAACCGTTTTGCCGGTACATGAATCACAAATGTACTGAAGCCGCAGGTACTGCCGGAGTGAAACAGGACAAGCTCACCTGCTTGCGTGAAAAACCAGCCGTCGCCGTAGAAACTGCCGGCCGGTTGGGGAATCGGCTGACGGACCGACGCCAACGAGGCTTCCAGGTCAATGAGTGTGTTATTGCGGAGGGCATTACTCCATTTTTGATAGTCGTTAAGCGAAGTGTAGACTCCGCCGTCGCCTTTAGTAGCACTTGTTACACTTTGGTCGGAGAAATAAATAACACCGGCTTCGTTGCGCGCATACCCCATCGCGCGGTCAGGCAGCGGTTTACCCGGAATATATACCCGTGAGCCCGTCATGTGCAGCGGCGCAAAAATATGCTGTGCGACAAATGACGGAAACGACTGACCGGACACTTTCTCCACAATCAGCGCCAGCAGGCAAAAACCGGAATTACTGTAGCGGAATTGGGTGCCGGGCGTAAAATACAGGCTGTCCCCAGGTGCCAGCAGGTTCAGTATGTCGGCATCCAGCAGCTGTTTTTTCTGATCCCGATTCATAACCGATTCGTAGTCAGGCAAACCCGAGGAATGCGTTAATAAATGCCTGATCAGTACCTGATCGCCTGCACGCTGGTTAAAGGCAGGAAAAAAACGACGGATGGGGTCGGTCAGAGACAGTTTTCCCTGCTTTTCAAGCAGCAGGATAGCCATCGCTGTAAACTGTTTCGAAACCGACGCCATCCGGAAGTTGGTCATCGATGTAATGGGCTTTCGGGAACGGGTATTGATCACACCGGCATTCTTTTCGTACAGCACATGACCATTTACTTCAACCTTGAGGGCAATGCCCGGCTGGTCTGGTTTGGTATGTGCTGCCAGTACAGCGTCGAGTTCTGGGGTAAGCTGTGCTGAAGCCGTTGAGGTGATCAATGTCAGTCCAAAAAAGAGCCCATACTTCATGGATCTATTACCAGAAAACGGTGTATAATACAGCCAGAATGCTGAATATAGCGATAGAGCCGGCAATGAATGACGGGGTAACGCGGAACATTCTGGTATCAATATCAAAGCCTTTGGCCATTTTCCGGCCAATCGGGTCGAGATATGAGACAATAATCATGATGGCCACATCGATGGTAAAGACCCACATAGTCCGGTGCAGGAAAGGAATTTCATTCGCCTGCACATCAAACAAGTGCATGAATTCCGGCCAGAATTTCAGCAGCGTCGAGAGCGGAATGGTCATGATCGCAACCGTCAGCGCGGCTGAGGTGGTGGCGCGCTTCCAGAAGAACCCAAGCAGGAAAATGGCAAAAACGCCTGGTGTCAGGAAGTTAGTATACTCCTGAATGTACTGATAGACCTGATCAAAAGACCGGAGCGTCGGCGCAATCATGATGGCGATGATGAACGCTACAACTACCGCCCAGCGGCCAACCCGAACCAGTTTTTCTTCTGAGGCATCCTTGTCAAAAAACTTTTTGTAAATATCGAGCGTGAAAATGGTCGAGATGCTGTTACACTTACCGGCCAGCGACGCAACCACGGCAGCAGTCAGGGCAGCAAAAGCAAGGCCTTTCATGCCGTTTGGCAGCAGGTTCATCAGCACCGGATAGGCGTTGTCGGGCCGTACGGCACCGTTCGGGCCGGTCATTTCCTGCTGAAACGTACCGTTTTGATACAGCACAAACGCCGCAATCCCCGGAATAACCACGATAAGCGGAATCATCAGTTTGAGGAAAGCAGCAAACAGAATTCCGGAGCGGGCTGTTTTTAAATCGGCACCCAGCGCCCGTTGTACAATGTACTGATTGCAGCCCCAGTACGACAGGTTATTGACCCACATACCGCCCGTAACCAGGGCCATACCCGGCAGCACTGTGTAATACGGGTGACCTTCCGGAAAGAACATGTGAAAGTGGGTATCAGCTTGTTTGCGCAGCGAGAAAAGGCCGTTGACAGCACCTTCGCCACCAATTTTATCAGAAACCAGATTAAGTGCCAGATACGTAACTACGAGACCGCCAATGATCAGTACAACTACCTGTACCACATCGGTATAACCGATAACTTTCATGCCGCCGAGGGTGATAAAAATGGCGAATGCAGCCAATCCGATGGTACAGGCCGTAAACGAAATACCGGCCAGCGATTCGATAGCAATTGCACCCAGATACAGGATAGAGGTCAGGTTAACCAGTACGTATACAATCAGCCAGAAGATCGCCAGAATCGTACTCACCGTATCATTGTACCGCTGCGCCAGAAACTGGGGCATGGTATAAATGTGATTGCGGAGGTAAATCGGGATAAAGAAGACGGCAACTATGATAAGTACGGCGGCAGCAATCCATTCGTATGATGAAATTGCCAGCCCCATGGCAAAACCCGAACCTGCCATACCGATAAAGTGCTCGGCCGAAATGTTAGAGGCAATCAGGGAGGCGCCGATGGCCCACCAGGTCAATGACCCTTCGGCAAGAAAAAAGTCTTTCGTGTCGGTACTGGCTGTTTTCTTACGGCGGTAAATCCAGTAGCCATAGCCCGACACAATGATGAAATAAAGCAGAAATACTGCGTAATCGGCAATCGAAAGGTGGTTCATAAGCAGGAAAAGGTCAAGGTATCTCTATAAGGAGCAGAGCCTGTAGTTCTAACCTAATCCAAAAAAATGGCGGGGATTTATATGAAAAATGCCGGACGGGTACTGAACCCGTCCGGCATTTGCTTCTGAAAAAATGAAACTATAGACGCTCAAAAATACCGGCAACTCCCTGACCGCCGCCCACACAGGCGGAGACCATACCATATTTCTGGTTTTCGCGGCCCATCTCGTTGAGGAGCTGAACCGATAAACGCGCCCCTGTAGAGCCAAGTGCGTGACCGAGGGCAATAGCACCGCCATTCGGGTTTATTTTACTGCGATCCAGATCCAGTTCCTTCACCACAGCCAGTGACTGGGCCGCAAAGGCTTCGTTCAGTTCGATCTGGTCAATATCGTCTTTTGACAAACCGGCTTTTTGCAGCGCAATCGGAATAGCGGCTACCGGGCCAATACCCATGATACGGGGCTCAACACCGGCAGTTGCATAGGACATCATACGGCCGATTGGCTTGAGGTTAAGCTCATTCACAAGCCGCTCCGACATGACAATCACAAAGGCCGCCCCGTCAGATGTTTGTGACGAGTTACCGGCCGTTACCGAACCGCCTGCGGCAAACACCGGTTTCAGACGGCCAAGTGCCTCGGCATTTGTATCAGCCCGTGGGCCTTCATCCTGACTAACAGTCCATTCGCGGGTTTTCTTTTTGCCGCTGGCTGCGTCGAAATAGGTTTCTTTAACCGAAATCGGTACAATCTCACCGCTGAATTTACCGGCTGCCTGAGCGGCCAGCGCTTTCTGGTGTGATTCATAGGCAAACTGATCCTGCTCCTCACGGCTGATCTTGAACTGATCGGCTACCTGCTCGGCCGTCAGGCCCATACCGATATAGTAATCAGGATGTTGTTTGGCAATTTCATAGTTCAGTGCTGTTTTCCAACCCATTACCGGCACCAATGACATCGATTCGGTACCACCGGCGATGATACAGTCGGCCAGACCGGCGTGAATTTTGGCTGAGGCAATGGCAATTGCCTCCAGGCCAGAGCCGCAGTAGCGGTTAATGGTCATGCCCGGAACACTTTTCGGCAACGAAAGCAGGGCAATGTACCGTGCGATCTGCATACCCTGCTCGGCTTCCGGCACAGCATTACCTACAATCAGGTCTTCGACACGCGCCGGATCAAGTTGCGGAACCAGAGCCAGTAAGTGCTTGATAACTTCTGCCGCCATATCGTCGGGGCGGGTAAAGCGGAGACCACCACGGGGGGCTTTGCCCACTGCCGTACGGTATCCGGCTACTACGTATGCATCCATATTGTCAACCGGGTTTATCCTTTTTTTGATTCGTGTAATCCGACACAATGGTCTTTGCTTCTATCGGTTAGTGGATTTGCACCACCACTACTGATAAAACCAATTTTCTGTCGGGAAAATTACATAAAAAAAATAAAACAGTATGCATGCATACTAAAAAAATCGAATCTAACTCCCCGGGGGTTCAAAACCCTCGGGGAGTTTATCGCACTAGTCAACTTCCAGGAAGTTCTTAGACTTCCCGGAAGCTAGTCAGCTCAGCAGCATGCCGGGCTATTACCTCTGGCGTAAGATTAGATTCCAGCGGAATACGGGCTAGACAGGGCAAGCCGGTATAGTTAAGAATAAACGATTCGGACGCAGGCGTTGTCTCACCGTTGAAAATCAGGCCGAGGATCGGAATGTTCCGCTGTTTAAGGGCATCGACAGATAACAGCGTATGGTTGATACTACCCAGGTAATTACGCGATACCAGCACTACCGGCAAACCCGACTGCTGCACAAAATCAATATTCAGGTCGGTATCATTGAGCGGTACCATCAGACCGCCGGCCAGCTCAATGACCAGATGATTGTCGGTCTCAGGAATAACGAGTTTACTGAGTTCAATCGTAACGCCGTCAATGGCTGCGGCTGCATGCGGAGAGAGAGGTTCCCGCAGGCGGTAGGCCTCCGGATGAAAAACGGATGCTGCGTTACTGATATACCGGCGGACGGTATGCGTGTCTGAGTCTTCGAGTGCGCCCGATTGTATGGGCTTCCAGTAGTCTGCCTTGAGTGCTTCTGTAAGAATGGCTGATACCACGGTCTTTCCGATTTCGGTACCAATGCCGGCTACAAAAAATTTCATGCGTTAATTGAGTTGAGTGCTTGCTGAAGCGTACGGATAAGTGCCTGCAATTGATCAGGCGTATTGAATGCGTGTAAACAAATCCGGATTCGTTCCTGACCGGCCGGTACTGTCGGGCTCAGAATTGCCCGGATGTCGAAACCGGCCTGCTGTGCTGTTTTGGCGACCTGCCGGCAAGCATCGTTACCAGGAATAATCAGACACTGAATCGGTGACTGGCTATCGGTCCAGCGCGTGTCGGGCAGGAAATCCTGAATGAGTTTCTGAAACGTCCGGATATGTGCCTGAATGGTTTGCTGCGGCTCCGGATGCTGTTGTGCAAACCGGTGGGCAGCCTGCATGGCCAGTAAACTATGGGGTGGTAAGGCCGTCGTATAGATAAATGACCGCGCAAAATTGATCAGGTAGTGCCGGAGCGAGACCGGCCCGACCACAGCGGCACCATGCACACCCAGTGCCTTGCCAAAGGTATGTAGCCTTGCCAAGATGCGATCCTGTAAACCCAGGGCAACCACCAGTCCTTCGCCCTGTGGGCCGAAAACGCCGGTAGCATGGGCTTCATCAACCAGTAAAAAAGCGTTGTATCGGTCACACAGATCAGCCATCTCCGCAAGCGGTGCCAGATCGCCATCCATGGAGTATACCGATTCGACAGCAACGAAGACCTGACCCGTGTGGGGCTGCTGAAGCTGTTGTTCCAGATCGGCGAGGTCATTGTGCCGGAAGCGGAGCCGTGTCGCATAACTCAGCCGGGCGCCGTCGATCATACTGGCGTGAATCAGTTCGTCGGTAATCAGGGTATCACCGCGCTGCGGCAGGCTGGCCAGTAATCCGATGTTGGCATCATAGCCGGAGTTAAAAACAAGAGCTGCTTCTGCTTTGTAAAATGCGGCCAGTTCCTGTTCGACCTCATCCGCCAGCCGCGTATGCCCGGCCAGTAATCTGGACCCGGTAGCCCCGGTCAGGGCGGTAGGGTGGGTATCGTCAAGGACCCGGATCTCGTTTTTTAAAGCCGCAGACCGGGCAAAGCCCAGGTAGTCATTAGAGCAAAAATCAATAAGACCATCGGCAACGGTAAGCCGTCGGCTGAGGCCGGATTGTTGTCGTTTTTCCAGACGGTCTGATAAAAAGTCAGCGCGCAAAGGGTACGTAGATTGGTTGCGGCAAAGATACGACTTGCTTCGTGAAAGAGCAGCTTGTAAAAAGATGTGTTCAAAACGGAAAAGTTATCCACATTTCAGGTGTGGATAACTTCTATAATTGTGAATAACATATAGTTAAACCAGGAAAATAGACCGCTTAATCGAAAAAAAACAGGTATCAGACATGTAGGATAACTTTCCCGAACTGTTTGCCATCGATCATACGCTGATAGGCTTTCGTGGTATCAGCAAGCGCAAACGTCTGATCAAGTACAGGCCGGATCTGGTACTTTTCCGTGAATGCGAGCATAGCTGAAAATTCATCCGGAGTGCCCATGGTGGAGCCGGTAATCCGTAGCTGCTTAAAGAAAATTTTTGCCGGGATAAGGTCTGTTAGCCTACCGGTTGTTCCGCCATACATGGTAATCCGTCCGCCGGGAGCAGCGCAGTCAATCAGGCGGGAAAAAGACGGTCCGCCTGCTCCGTCGATGATGACCGAAAAATATCCTTGCCGGCCGCCGCCTGTCTGGTTGAGCAGTGATTTATGCCAGTCTTGATCGTTATAGTTTACTCCGCCGGTGGCACCGAGGGCGATGGCTTTGGCCAGTTTTTCGTCAGAGCCGGAGGTGACCCAAACCTCGGCACCAGCGGCTATCGCAAACTGCATGGCAAATAAAGCGACACCGCCGCCGATACCGGTAATCAAGACCTTTTCGCTGCTGGCATCCGGCGATTGCTTTAAACCCGCCTGCGTCATCAGAGCCCGCCACGCCGTTAATCCGGCCAAAGGGAGCGCTGCGGCTTCGGCAAATGACAGATGGGCCGGTTTGGGGTGCAGGTATTGGGCGCTGATCCGTACGTATTCGGCAAAGGTACCGTTGTCGGGCATGCCCAGGATGGTGAAGCGATCGCTGTTGCAGGCCGGATTGTTGCCCCAGTTATGACCGCAGTTCAGCAGTACTTCCTGCCCGATCCAGCTATTGCCGACACCGTCGCCGGCGGCCGTCACGATGCCCGCCCCGTCCGAGCCGGGAATAACCGGCAGCTTAATGCCCGGATAAAGCCCTTGCTGTATAAACACATCACGGTGGTTAAGGGCTGCGGCCTTAATGGCCACAACTACTTCGCCCGAACCCGGAACAGGCGTATCCATGTCCGTATAAACGAGGGGCGTATTGATGTCCTGCAAATAAATGGCTTTCATAATAGTGCCTGTGACATAGTATGGAGAGACAGTCTGCGGGTATCAACTTAGTTTGGCCGCCACTGAGCCAGCAATAAAAAGAACCAGGGCTTTCTCATAAAAAAAGGCAAGAACCAGTATGTCCTATTTTTGTGGTGACGAAACTACAAAACGATGACGAC
>NZ_JBYFCJ010000055.1:0-15043 GCF_057652235.1 Arsenicibacter sp. R0_47
GGGCCGAACCGGTGCGCCGGAGCGGGTAGATCAAAATTCCTTAGCGTAATTCTTTGTCCCGTTGCTAAAAGAACCCCAACCATGAAACGGCAGCCGAAGTAAGGCCGACCGAGGATATTGATGTATTGTCGAACTGATCAGTTACGGCTCTTACGCCGGTCTGGAGAACCGGCTGCGGGAGCTCGGCTTTCAGAATGATATTGCTTCCGGCGTAATTTGCCGGTACACCATTCAGGGAATAACCGTTGATATCATGCCGACAGATTCTGTTGTCCTCGGTTTCAGCAATCAATGGTATGCAGGGGCTTTACATCAGCAATTGATTACCGGCTGGACGAAGACTCCGTGATTAAGCTATTTTCGCTGCCGTATTTCATAGCCTCGAAATGGGAGGCCTGCAAGTCCAGAGGCGGTAATGACCTGCGGTTCAGCAGCGATTTTGAAGACCTGGTTTTTGTACTGGATCAAGCGCCCGACGCGGAGGCCGAATTGCTGAATAGTCAGCCTGACATACGTGCCTGGCTGAAAGCCGAGTTTACCGGGCTGCTGAAAAATCCGTCAGTCGATGAGTTCATCTACGCGCATCTGGAATCACGGTATGCCAGCCGGAGAACAGCAAGGATACTGGAGATGCTTAGCCGGTTATCACAATAGTATCAGAACACACCGGATAACATTAATAAACACTGTTTACTAAGTAATACTAAGAATATTGTGTTATCTGATAATATTTGTACACTGATTTTTAAAAACATAAATTTTCGTATAAGTAGTTGATATAAAGCATTTTAAATACTTCATGTGGCGGAAAAGGCGGTTTTTGTGTTAACTACCACGCTATCCTCAAAGCCAAACGAGAAAAAAAAGGGCAGTCCCGCAGGGCTGCCCGTACAAGACAAATACCGGTTAGAACCGCTACGGACAGGCGGTACCCGTCACGGCAACCGTCCGTGTCACCACGCAGTTGCCGCTGTAGACCGTCAGCGTATAGGTGCCCGGTTTAACTACGTCAGGGAAAACGGCTGTATGCTCGCCAACCGTCCGGTACACCACCGAGAAGACATACGACGGACCCGTCAGTACGTACCGGTCACCGTAACCAGCGCCCTGTACTGACACGCGGCAAGCTCCGTTTCCTAAACTACCCGACGCCTGCACGCTGCTGATGGTGGGTTGTACACCCCCTTCAACAACAACCACCGTATTCGACGCCACACAGCTGGCCAGACCGGCAAAGCCCGTGTAGCTGCCGCCGGCACTCACACTGAAGATACCACTGCTGTTGGTCTGGTTATAGCCGTTTGGCCCCAGTAGTGTGAAGCTCGTTGCCCCGGCGCCCTGCACCTGAACCGTGGTGGTCGTTATCCCGCAACCCAGCGCCCCGCCGGCGGTTACGGTAGCCGTGCCTAATGACGAGACAGAGACGACTACACTGGCGGTGGCGGTACAGCTACCGGCATCCGTCAGCGTCACTGAGTAGGTGTCTGCTACTGATACGGAAATCACCGCACTCACGGCTCCCGTTGACCAGCGGACCTGTCCGGTACCCACCGCCGAGAGACTTACGGTTGGACTGGCGCAACTGATAACTGTAGAAGATGGATTGATACTCAGGGCCGGTGCCGCCGTCGCGCTCACCACCGTGGCTGAACTCACGCTGGTGCAGCCGTTGCCGCCCGTCAGCGTGACCGAATACGTACCGGCCGAGGCCACACTGATCGTGTTCGACACCGCCCCCGTCGACCAGCGGGCATCGCCCGTGCCGACCACCGACAAGATTGCCGACGGGCTGGCGCAGGTCAGCGTAACCGATGAGGGGGAAATGCTCAGACTTGGCGGAGTTGTATTGCTGTAGACGATCGTCGTGGCTGAGGTCGTGCAGCTGTTGCTGCCGGTGATGACAAGGGAATAATTGCCCGCCGTATTCACCGTGGCCGAGGTGCCGTTTTGGGCCACGATGCCCGGACCACTGAAGCTGTAGCTCAGCCCTGAGCCCGTTGCTCCCGCCGTCAGCGTCAGCGCCGTCTGCCCGCAGGTCAGCGTGCCGCCACTGCTGGCGGTCAGCGTAGCACCCGTCGGGGCGGTGGTGCTGCCGGTGACGGTCACCTGCGCAACGGCAGAACAGCCGCCCGCGTCGCTCACGGTAACGGAATATGTTCCTGCCGCATTGACCGTGGCCTGATTGGTCAGTCCGATCCGCACCGCGCCGCTGCCGAAGCTGTACGTCAGGTTCGACGGAGTGGCCGTCAGCGTCACCGACGGGGTGTTGCAACTGATCGCTCCGCCGGCTACCAGACTGGCCGAAATAACCGCTGAGGTGCTTTCTACGGTGGCCGAGGCTACATTGGTACAACCATTGGCGCCTGTTACAATCACCGAGTAAGTGCCCGCCGAGGAAACCAGCAGGGTGTTACCGGACCCATTCTGACCGGTGCTGAACGAATAGCTGGTTAAACCCGGGGTCGCCGTCAGCGTTACCGTCGGACTGGCACAGGTCAGCGTCGCCGACGAAGGTGTCAGACTCACCGGCGGAGCGACTGTGTTGCTATAAACTGTTGTTGCCGCCGAAGTGGTGCAGCCGTTGCTGCCGGTGATGACAACGGAATAATTCCCCGCCGCATTCACCGTGGCTGAGTTGCCGTTTTGCGCCACTACACCCGGGCCGCTGACGCTATAACTAAGACCGGAACCGGTGGCTCCCGCCGTCAGGGTCAGTGCCGTTTGCCCGCAGGTCAGCGTGCCGCCGTGGCTGGCGGTGAGGGTAGCACCCGTCGGAGCGGTGGTGCTGCCGGTGACGGTTACCTGCGCTACGGCCGAACACCCGCCCGCATCGCTCACGGTAACGGAATATATGCCTGCCGCATCGACCGTAGCCAGGTTGGAGTTACCCAGTTGGGTGGCTCCTGATCCGAAGCTATAAAATAAATCGGCTGGACCGGCCGTCAGCGTGACTGACGGTGTGTTGCAACTGATGGATCCGCCGGCTACAAGGCTCGCTGAGAGTACGGCGGTACTGCTTTCTACGGTAGCTGAGGCGGTGCCGGTACAACCATTGGCGGCTGTTACAATCACCGAGTACGTATCAGCGGATGAAACAGTCAGTGTATTGCCGGTGCCGTTCTGACCGTTACTGAAGCGGTAGTTGCTAAAGCCGTCAGTGGCCGTCAGGGTGAGCGTAGGGACGGCGCAGGTCAGTGTGCCGCTATCAGGCGTCAGCGTCACATTGGGCGCTTCCTTGTCTTCCCCCACAAACAGCGAGGCGGTGGATGTACAGTTGCCGTCGCCGGTAGCCGTGACCGAATACAATCCCGGGTTATTCACAATCAGTGTATTGCCACTACCGGTCAGCGGGCCACCCGGTCCGGCAAAGGCATACGTAAGCTGGTTACCAACCGCGCCGGCGGTGAGGGTTACGCTGGTTTGGGAGCAGGTCAGAGCCGTGTGGCTAACACTCAGACTTACCTCTGGCCGGGTATCATTCTGGCTCACGTCGATGAGGGTATTGCTCGAACAGCCTGTCGTGGTGTTACTGACTATTACCCCATAACTTCCTCCGGCTCCCGCCAGTGCCGTACCCGCTACAGGGTCCTGACTGATAATTTCCGGCCCGAAAAAGGCATAGCTATCCCCCCCTGAAGCGGTGAGCGTCACGGCAGGAACGGCGCAGGTGACCGTACCGGAAACCACCAGGCCCGCCACGGGCAGGTCTGTACGCTGGCTGACTACCGCTGAGGCCGAGGTCGTACAGCCGTTAGCCGCTGTCAATACGACTGAGTAGGTTCCGGGACTGCTGACCGTAATCACCTCATCACTGAGCCCGTTGGACCAAAGGTAACTGTCTCCGGCAAGGGTTGCCCCCGAAGCCGTCAGGCTGACAACAGTATTGGTGCAGGTAATCGTGGCCGAAGCAGGATCGATACTGACGGACGGTGTCATCGTGTTCTGGCTCACAGTGGTGGTAGTGACTGTTGAACAGCCTGTGATGGTATTGATCACGGTAACCGAGTAAACACCCGGCCGATCAACCACCGCCATGCCTGTTGCGCCGTCCTGTGTCACGATACCCGCCGGGCCGCCTCCCGCCGGGCCGGCAAACACATAACTCACACTCAACAGCCCGCCGGCATCCGCAGTAAGGCCGGCTGTCGTCTGAGCGCAGGTGAGTGTAGCATTCGCGGCCAGACTGGCTACCGGTGACGCCACATCCTGCCCGACACTGACTGAGGCAGAGGCGGTGCAGCCATTGGTGCCGGTGGCCGTAACGGTGTAGGTTCCGGGTGTACTCACCGACAGGGTACTGCCTGTGCTGCTGCCCCCCGCCAGTGCCGGGCTGGCTGTCCAGGTGTAGGATGTTCCGCCGGTAGCGGTGAGCGTAAGGGCAGGGCTGGCGCAGGTTAGTATGCCGCCGGCGGGGTTGATGTCCACATCAGGCAGCGTATTATCCTGATCTATGCTAATGTCTGTCGTACTGGAGCAACCCGTAGCAGTGTTCGTTACTGTGACGGAATAAAGCCCCGTCTGGTTTAGTACGGCTGTGCCGGCCGCCGGATTCTGGCTGATCAACCCCGTTCCGGCAAACGCATACAGGGTTCCGCCCGAAGCCGTAAGGGTCAGTGAGGGTTGAGCACAGCTCAGCAGGCCGCTATTGCTGGCGGCAAGCGTTGGCGTTGGCAGGGCATGTACGGTAACCGACGTCGTGGCGGTATTAACGCAGCCCGCGCTGTTGGCCACCCGTACCGTAAAGCTATACACCCCGGCGGTCAACTCCGTGACCTCCGTGCCGGGGTCCGTCCCGCTGGCAAGGATACCTTCGCTACTGATGAAGGTGTAGCCGGCCGGCGCTCCGGTGCTCAGGTCTGATGTCGCTGTCAGACTCACCAACCCGCCCTCGCATACGTTGACGGCTGATAAACTGATGACCGGCTGGCTGGTATTCTCACTGACCGTAACCAGTTGACTGGCTACCGCCGTACAACCGCTTCCGTTGGTAACGGTCACCGTGTAGGTACCCGTGGTATTGATGGCACGCAGGGCACTGGCCGAGTTGTTTTCCCAGCGATACGTACTTCCGCCCGTAGCCGTGAGTGTCAGCGTCGGGCTGGCACACGTGATTGTTGTGTTGGCCGGCACACTGATACCCGCGTCAGGCAGCGGGTTTACCGTCAGGGTTGCAGTACTCTGATCGCGCTGGCCGTTGTCTTCAATGATGAGCGTGAACGTTTGCAGCCCCGATCCGTCGGCGGTCCAGGTTTGGTTAAAAGGAGTGGTGGTCTTAGTGCCGGTGGTGGTGCTGAGGCCATTGGTCAGCGTAAAGCTATATGTCCCGGCTGTGTTTGCTACCGTTGCCGCAAACGTAACCCGGTTACCCGCACAAACGGCATTGGGCGTGACGCTCAGGCTTCCTACGTCGGTGGACTGGATGGTGAGTGAATAGACGCTGCTCAGGCCCTGACAGCCGTTGGCATCGGTGCCGCGCACGGTCACATTGAAGGTGCCGGTCTGGGTAGGTGTGCCGGTCAGTGACCCCGCCGGGCTCAGGCTGAGGCCCGAAGGCAGCAAGCCGGTTGCCACCGAGAAGCTATAGGCCGGTTGCCCGCCGGATGCCCCGAAGGTCTGACTGAACGCCACACCGGCCAGGGCCGTGTTGGTGGCAGGGATAGTGACCGATACCGTGGCCGTATTACTTTGGATGGTAATGGTGGTAGTACTGACGCAACCCGACGCGTTGCGGCCCGTAAGGGTGAAGGTGCCGGCCTGGCTGACCGTTGCCGCGGCCCCTGCCGACACAATGCCCGTTCCCGCAAAGGTGTAGGAGGACGCTCCTGTTGCCGTGAGCGTCAGTGTAGGGCTGGCGCAGGTTAGCGTATTGGAGATAGTTCCCCCCGTGTTGCGGGCAGTGAGCGTCAGGCTGGGCTGAGCGAGCACGGTCACTGACGTAAGGGCGGTATTGGAACAGCCCGCGCTGTTGATGCCCTGAACGGTGAGGGTATACGACCCGACCGCCAGGCCACTAACCGTAGCCGTGCCGGCACTTCCCGAACTGATGAGCGTGCCATCGGAACGGCTGAAGGTGTAGGAGGTCAGCCCTGCCGTAGCCGACAGGCGGACAGCCCCACCCTCGCAGACATTGGTCGCAGAGAGCACGAGCGCAGGCGGCGTAGTGTTTTGCGTTACCGTCACCAGGCTGCTGCTGGTGGCCGAACAGCCGCTGGCATTGGTAACCGTGACAGCATAGGTGCCGGTGACGGTGATGCTGCGGATAGCCGTGAGCGTGTTATTGTCCCAGCGATAGGTACTGCCGCCCGTGGCCGTGAGTGCAACCGAAGGGCTGGCGCAGGTGACGGTCCGGTTGGTCGGGACGCTGATGCCCGCCGTGGGCAGGGCTACTACCGACAGCGATGCGGTGGCGCGGGTGGTTTGTCCGCTCTGGCTCACCGTCAGTGTGAAGGCCTGCGCCCCCGACCCGGCAGCCACCCAGCTCTGGCTGAAGGCCGTGCTGGTTTTGGTACCTGTGGTCGTGCCGGTGCCATTGGAGAGTGTAAACGTATAAGGCGTAGTCACGTTGCCGACCGTGGCGGTGAAGGTGGCTGTACTGCCCGCGCACAGGGACGCTGAAGCAGGGGCAAAACCCACAATAGTGGGCGTCAGGTTGTTCACCGTCAGAATATAGCTTGAGCCTGTGGCCGAGCAGCCGTTGACATCGGTGGCACGGACGGTTACCGTAAACGTACCACTTTGGGTGGGTGTCCCCGACAGCACGCCGGTGCTACCGAACACCAGGCCGGTTGGTAAAATGCCGCTGTTGATAGTGAACGTGCGCGAGGCGACTCCGGTGGACGTAGAGGTGAAGGTCTGGTTAAACCCTGCGCCAACGACAGCCGTATTAGTAGTGGGATTGGTGGTTGTAATGGTCGCCGTAGCACTCCGGACCACCTGACTGGTGGCTGCCGTACAGTTACTGGCGTTTGTGACCGTCACGGAGTACGTACCTGAGGTACTCACGGCTTTGGTGGCCGTAGTAGTATTGTCATTCCACCGGTAGATGCTGCCCCCGGTAGCTGTCAGCGCCAGGGTGGGGGTGGTGCAGGTGAGCGTGGTGCTGGCGGGAGTCAGGATGGCCACTGTTGGCAGAGAGGCAACTGTCAGGGTAGCTCCGTTGGAGTTGGTGCTGCCGCCATCCCCCGTTACCACGCAACGGTACTGGTATCCGTTGAAGCCGGCCACGTTGCTGATGGTGAGCGTTTGGCTGGTCACACCCGAATAGGGCGTTGTATTGCTCAGGTTGGTATACCCACCGCCCGTGTTGACCTGCCACTGGTAGGACGACGCATTCGTTGCCGCTACCGAAAAGAAGGTGCTGTTACCTGTACAAACGGTTCTATTGACGGGATGGGTAGTGACGGAGGGCGGTGGCGTGTAGCTGTAGCCGAACGGCACCACGTAATTACAGGCCCCGCCCGGCGGCGTAATTTTGGCGTAGAGGGTCTGAGAGCCTGTGGGTAAACTGGTTGAGGGCACAAAGGTATTAGGTGCCGTAAAGCTACCGGCTGAAGTAGTGGCGGCCGAATTGGTATAAATACCGTTAATGGTGCCTGTGAAGGTTCCCTGATAGGTGAAAATGCTGCTGTTGGTGGGATTCTCATTAACAATTACTGAGCCACTGTTACTGGTTATCGTGCCTGATAAAGAACCATAATTCAATACCCCGTTATTTGTAAAAGACCCACCGGATCGGGTAAGCGTTCCGGCAATATGAATCACTCCAAAATTGGTTGTAGTGGCATTGGTATTATTAAAATCTCCTGAAAACAGATTGATTTTACCGCAAGCCTGGTTTGTAATCGTGCTGGCAACGGAGTTATTAATACCCGTGCCGCTATTTACGTTTATCGTCCCCGTGTTGGTTAAGCTGACCGTTCCTGTAATAAAGGAAAGAAAGTTATTCGTTCCATTGAAATTAATAGTCCCGTTATTGATCAGATTGCGCTGACCTAAACGGTTCGTTACAATCCCAGTGGTGACATTACTGCTAAAATTAATGGTCCCCGATGTACCGTTCGTGATCGTACAGGCACCTCCTCCCTGGTCTTGATCGGCCATCTCAACAGATCGTTGGTTCGTGTTAAAACTTAACAGGCCGTTATTGGTAAAGACAGAACCAAAAGTTATTATGGAAACAGCATTAACTGCACCTCCGGATGTAGTCTCGACGCGCAAAACCCCGTTGTTAATTACCGTTGCGGTGTAAGTAGCTAACCCGACACCGCCCGCTCCCCGAATTAACAAGATACCCCCCGAATTAATTGTTAGCCGAGCTCCTGAATTGACATAGATCACACCTGCAGTGGCCGTTGTTCCCGAAGCAATCACGGGATCATTCGTGACATCGTTGATGACGACTTCGTCCGCATCACCCGGCACACCTGAAGGATTCCAGTTGGCAGCCGTTCCCCAGTTGGTGCTGGAGGCTCCCGTCCATGTTCTGGTTACAGCCAATGCCCTGTGGCTGGTCAGGGCACCCACCAGGAGCGAGCCGAAAAGAAGCAACGTAAGCCGATAGCCTGCACGGGCTCCGGCGATGCAGGGGTGCCTGGCTGGACCGTACAGGCACCCCTGCATCGCCCGATGCGAACGAGACAGAAAGAAGTTCATGGCCAAAAAGGGCAGCAGGTAAAGACGGTTCATGAGAAAAGTTTTTTGTTTTTTACGTACGGAACATCCGCTCCCAAAAATGGCCCCGAAATGCCTCCCGCTGTTAACCCATTTCGGACATTCTTTTGCTCATTTCGGACATCGGCCGCTTTTTTTACAAAAAAGTGGATCTTTAAATGTGTTAATTGTTTGTAATGGTAACTTACAGGGGCCTTGCGAGCTATTTATGAAAAATAACTACTGCTTGTAAAACGAGGGTGAGAAATAGGTTTATGTGATCTGTCCACATGCCGGATCCGGATGTGTATCGGCCGAAGAAGCTGTAGCGCGATCCGATCAGGGCAGTATACAAAGCCGGATCATCTCAGAACAAATTGATAGCTGGATAAGCGTAGCCGGCATCCATAACCGGTAGACTGGCCTTATGTGGTACGTTGGTTTGCGATATAAAGAATGGGAAGTGTAACGCCCGTATGTCAACAGTACGCCTGCTGCCGGGTATGTGCTCAGGTGTCAATTTATGGTGTACGTTTTAAATGCCGGAAAAGAAGCTGTAATACCTTAGCCGGGGTATTACCGGAAAAAAGGGTGTTTAAGATACTCCGGAATGGTAGTACCTCTATTCAGCAGCGGTACATTGTGTTTGCCGGATATAATCGCCGGTAACAGCATGAGAGCCGGAAAACAGGCTGGTTAAGCCAATGGCAATGACCTGATTTAATTCACAACTTTTCCGGCTCCCATTGCAGATACCTGTACACCGTTGCCCGGCTCAGGTTCAGGATCTGCCCGATCTCGGCGATGGTCTTGTCTTTGCCGGCATAGAGCGTTTTGACGGCGGCGGCTTTGGCCTGCGCTTCTTTGGTCAGGCCTTTGGGTTTGCCGCCCTGCCGGCCACGGGCCCGCGCGGCCGACAGTCCGGCACGGGTGCGCTCGCGGATGAGGTCACGCTCGAACTCTGCCAGTGACGCAAAGATGTTAAACACCAGTCGCCCCTGAGCGGTTGTTGTGTCGATGGCGTCGTTGAGGCTGCGGAAGCCGATGCCTTTCTGCTGGAAGTCGTTGACGAGGGTGATCAGCTCCTTCAGCGAGCGGCCGAGGCGGTCGAGCTTCCAGACGATGAGGGTGTCGCCTTCGCGCAGGGTTTCCAGCAGTTTCTGAAGCTGGGGCCGGTCTTTGGCCGACGACACTTTTTCCTGAAAGATTTTCTGGCAACCGGCTTTCTTAAGGTCGTCAAGCTGCAGGTTGAGGTTCTGGTCCTGGGTCGAGACCCGTGCGTATCCGAAAAGCATGTGTTTGTCTCACTAAGTCAGGCAAAGATAGTAAAATGAGATATTGATTTGTGAGATAATGATTTGAGACGTTTTTGGGATGGAAATGGGGGAAGTTAGGTGGGGAGGGGGAGTGTCTCACAAAACGGGCGATTACTGAGACGGACAAGTCACTGACCCGTCCTGAAAAGTGTTGACCGTTTTGTTATTTATTCCCATTTATATTGACCAGGCTAAGTTAGTCCGGTTTTTCATTGACTGCAAAGCTTTCGATTACTCGCTTTGTATAGTAGTTCTTCCATCTCCGCTTCAGTTTTCCCTCCTGTTGGTGGGCTTGCTCAGGCACCAACATGTCACAGCTTAAGTGAGGCCGTTTATAGTTATACAAAAAGACGGCTTGCTCAAGAACCACTCGGGCTTGGGCCAAGGAGTAAACTGATTGATGCGCTAAATACTCGTTCTTGATGATTCCATTGACCCGTTCGGCGATAGCATTCTCCAGTGGATCACTAGTCTCAGTCATACTAATCTGGACATCAAACGAGTCTAATAAGTCAATATAGTCGGCACAGCAATACTGAAGGCCTCGGTCGGAATGATGAATTAAGGTCTTGCCAATCTGGGGGTTTATATGCTCCAAGGCCATCTGTAGAGCCGCTTTAGAATGCACTGCATGTAAACTCTCTGCTACCTCGTAACCCATGATCCGTTTGGAATAGGCATCGGTCACCAGAGAAATATACAGACACTTGTAGTTGGTGAACCAGTACGTTATATCCGATACCCACAATTGGCTGGGTTTTTCTACAACCAATTCCTTGATCAAGTTGGGATATTTTCGGAACCGATGCCCAGAGAAAGTGGTAGCTACTCGCCGTCTCCGTTTTCTAATCAACAGACCGTTAGCGGCTAGCAACTCAAAAAGTACATCTCGCCCCATCTTGATGCCTTTTTTAGTCATTTCCTCTTGGAGCTGGTCATGCAACTTTCGCCCACCCATTTTTGGATGATCCTTCCGAAGCTTTTTGACCATCTCAATTACGACGGATTCGCTATCAAGCTGGCCAGCTTGCCGCTGCCAATATTGGTAATAAGCTTGTCGTGAAAACCCAAGCCAGCCTTCTAACTGCCGAATATGCAGATTAGGATAATTCATGAGCATGAATCGGATGGCTTGGTAACGGACTTTTTTTCGATATCAACGCCTAACTCCTGCTCGGCAACTTTAACCAAGGTGGAATAATACAAGGCTTTGAATTTAGCCACTTCCAATTCTTGTTGGAGGGCATAAACTTTGGCGCGCAATTCCTGTTGATCCTCACCCTGTGGTGGGGAACGACGAGCGGCCGTTTTCTTTCGAGTGGGAGGTAGACTATGTACTTCAGGGACTATTTCCTGTTGTGTTTGAGCCTCTTTCTCTACCTTGTCAACCCAATGCCGCACTGTCTTGCGGTTGACATTGAACTGGACAGCGGCTTGGTCCATGTTGAGCTTGCCCAGGTGAATCTGTTGCACCATTTGGCGCATGGTGAGTTCATGCTGTTGCACCGGTGATAGATTGAGTTGATCCATAAGTTAACCAATTTGTGGTCAACTTTTTTCAGGACAAGTCACAGAGTAAAGTCAGTAGCTTTGACATCGATTAGGCACTGACTTTATGACTTTACAACCACTTATCGATCACTTTGAAAGCTATATTCCGCTCAAAGAAACGGAAAAACAGTTGCTGGAAGAGATTGTGGGGGAACGGCAACTAAAACGAAAACAAGCAATTTTACAAGAAGGCTTTCCTTGCAAACACTATACGTTTGTCGTGGCGGGTTGTTTACGCATGTTTGCTGTCGATCAAAAAGGCTCGGAGCATAATATTCTTTTTGCCGCCGAGCATGATTGGATTGCCGACATCAGTAGCTTTCATTCCGGTAAGCCTAGTCGTTTATTTATTGAGGCCATTGAGCCATCCACCGTACTGCAAATTGAACAGCAGGATTTGTATTCGCTCTATACAAACGTTCCAAAATTTGACCGGATTTTCAGAGTCATAGTCGAGAATAAATACGTAGCTCTGCAAGACCGTGTGCTTCAAAGCATCAGCTCAACCGCTCAGGAACGCTACCTCGATTTTCTGGAAGAATACCGTGATTTAGCCTTACGCTTACCCAATACCCACATTGCCTCCTACCTGGGTATTACCCCCGAATTTCTGAGCAAAATCAGGAAGGATCTGATTTCTCAGTGACGCCACCGAGACGCCGAGTGTCGGCCCTGCGGTCCGATCTTAAACTATCTTAAGTTTGTTTCTTAAGATAGTTTATTCCTGAATTAGGTAGCGATGCTGACCTTTGTATTGTTTACCAATACAAAAGCATGAACTATTACGCAATCTTATTCTCGCTGCTTCTGTCAACCGCTGGCTTTAGTCAAAAGCCCATGCATGCCTTTATGCAGCAGGTTCCTTCACCAGCGGGTGCCATTCCCTACGGAAACAATCCTAAGGCCGGAAAATACGTACAGGCTGGAGATGCTCGCATCTACTACGAAGTTTATGGGAAAGGAAAACCCCTGGTGATCCTGCACGGCGGTGGGGTTGGTTCCACCTACGAAATGGCTCAATTTATTGATAGTCTGTCGAAAACCTATCAGGTCATTGCTGTCTCGACGCGCGGACATGGCAAATCGGAAATAGGGCACTCTCCCGTTACCTATGAGCAAAAGGCGAATGATGTCCATGCCGTCATCCAAGCCATTACAGCCGATAGCGTGACGGTGCTTGGCTTTAGTGATGGGGCGTATACGGGCTATAAGCTGGCCAGCATGTATCCAGCCAGAGTAAAAAAACTGGTCGCTATGGGCGCTGGGGAGCAAGTACCTGGTCTGCGTAAAGTGATCTTAAGTGTAACCGATATGGCTAAGTTAGATAGTCTTTATTTTAAAACAGCAGCTAGTCCTCATGCCTGAACCTGGTCGATTGCAGGATTATTGGACTAATCTGGCCAATTTTTATAATACCATGACAGCCAGTAAAGCTCTATTTGCCAGTATTAAATGTCCGGTCCTGGTGCTGTCGGGGGAACGTGACCAAAACGCCCCGCTAGCCACAATCATTGCTGCTTACCAGATGATCCCAAACAGTCAGTTGAGTATTATACCCAATGCGCCCCATCCGGTGTTCCTATTCAATTTTCCGGCGGTTTGGGCCAGTATCAAACCATTTCTTTGATCGACAGAACGGTTAAGTTGTGAACGCGATGAAAGCAGCCGTTATCCATCAACCTGGCCCCCCAGAGGTACTTACCCTGGAGGAACGCCCTATTCCCCAGCCCAATGAAAATCAGGTGTTGGTCAAGGTCAAAGCATTTGGCCTCAACCGGTCTGAACTAATGACTCGCAAAGGTTACTCACCGGGTGTTGTGTTCCCGCGTGTGCTAGGTATTGAGTGCGTGGGTGAAGTAGAAACTGACCCCTCTGGCCACTATGCACAAGGCCAGCCCGTTATGGCCCTGATGGGAGGAATGGGCCGGGACTTTGATGGTAGTTATGCCCAGTACACCTGCTTACCCAAGCATCTGCTACATCCTTTCGAGAGCACACTGCCTTGGGCGGTGTTGGGGGCAATTCCCGAAATGTTTCAAACGGCTTACGGCTCTTTGTATCCGGCGCTGGCTATTGAATCCGGTGAAACCTTATTAGTTCGGGGCGGTAGTTCTTCAGTAGGCATGTTGGCGACTCAACTGGCTAATGCTGCTGGCTTGACGGTAGTAGCGACTACCCGCAACCCAAAAAAGGAAATGGCCCTGCGCGAGAACGGGGCCGCCCATGTATTGATCGACAATGGACAATTGAATGAAGCCTTACGGTCCATTTATTCGGAAGGGGTCGATAAAGTGCTGGAATTGGTCGGTACCTCTACCTTACAGGATTCGCTGACTTGTCTCAAACCCGGCGGCACCGGCTGTATGAGTGGGATGCTGGCCGAAAGCTGGTCCATATCCAACTTTGCCCCTATGGAGTTTATCCCCGCTACGGTGCGGCTAACTACCTACGACAGCGGTCAGGTTACGAGTCCGACGTCGGTGTTTCAAAACTTCATCCGCCAGGTTGAAGCGGGTCTGAGGTGGGTCGGTTTAGCCGGACGTTTACGCTGGATCAGATCGTGGCGGCTCACCAGTTTATGGATAGCAATCAGGCTACGGGTAAATTAGTTGTATTGCCGTAACTGGTTTGATAAATTTAAACCTTTTCTCGTCTTTCGATCATGAAATACACTTTATTGGCGTTATTGAGTGGACTTTATCTGACGTTGCCAGACGCCATTGCCCAGGATATTGAACTCAACAAAGCCCGCCTGACGCCCAATCAGGTATCGATTTCGTTTGAGCGAATAATGGGTAAGAAGGCCCTTCGGGTGGTAAAAGATTCATCGGTAAAACTAGTGGATGAACCAACTTTCGTTCGACTCAGCGATGTGACTTTCATCAACGGCACCATTGAAGTAAAAGTGTTGAGCCGTTTGCTTAAAAATGCTCCTGAAAGTGCCCGTGGCTTTATTGGTGTTGCGTTCCGCATTGATGAGACCAATTCAAAATACGAGAGCATTTATATCCGTCCGACCAATGGCCGGGCAGACGATCAGATTAGGCGTAATCACTCGGTACAATATTACTCCTACCCTGATTTTAAATTTGATCGTTTGCGAAAAGAGGCCCCTGAACGATATGAGTCTTATGCTGACATGGCACTGAATGAGTGGATTACGATGAAAATAGTCGTCAACGGACAAGAAGCTAAATTGTATTTAAATCATACGAAACAACCTTGTTTGGTCATAAAAGATATGAAGCATGGCTCAACAGGATCGGGGGCGATTGCCTTGTGGGTTGACGTAGGTACAGAAGGTTACTTTACAGACCTTAAGATTAGCCAGTAAGTTTAAATCCGCTGAAAATCTTGTTACCAATTATAAACGCACTTCGTCTCACAAAGCCCTCCCACTTGAGACTAAGACAGATTTGCGTAGCCATAATTCGGGCGTTTTAAGTGGCATGAGGTGGTCCTATAAATCCGGACACGAAACTTATTTTAACTTCGTGTCAAATGGCTAAAAAATCAACTCCAAACCG
>NZ_JBYFCJ010000056.1:0-14759 GCF_057652235.1 Arsenicibacter sp. R0_47
CGTCATCGTTTTGTAGTTTCGTCACCACAAAAATAGGACATACTGGTTCTTGCCTTTTTTTATGAGAAAGCCCTGCACCTGAATATGACCGGACATACCTCGGGGGATCGCTGCCTCAGTGGACCTATGGCGGTACGATCCGGCTGGCGTGGAAAAACCTCGACCTTGGGCTTTCCGTGCAGGGTGTCGGGTACCAGAACAGTTCCGTGCTGGGCTTCACGGATTACAATGCCGGCAACTGGGGACGTTTCCCGAATGTACTGGACGGCCGGACATGGAGCAATTACAACACGCCTGACCAGAATGCGGCGGCCATTTACCCCCGCTACACCGAGACCAACAAAGGCCTCAACCGGGCGTTATCCGATTTCTGGCTGTTCAACGGCGGCTATATGCGCCTTAAAAACGTGACGGTAGGCTATACCGTTCCCGAACGGTTTACCCGCAAAGCCCTAATGAAAAGCTGCCGGTTGTATGTAAGCGGTACCGATTTATGGTGCCTGAGCCGCTACCCTAAAGGATGGGATCCGGAAGGATTTGGCATTGTCACTACGCTTATTGGCGGTGTTTCGGTCAATTTTTAAACGCAGTAAAACCTGGTAAGAATCCTTATGAAATCAGTATTATACATCATCCTGACGGGGTTTGGTCTGCTGCTGGCCGGCTGTCAGAATAGCCTCGACCTTTATCCGCTGGCTCAGCCATCCGCCGAAAAGTGGTACTCCAGCGAGTCTGAAATTCTTCTGGCACTCAATGATTTATACCGGCCTGACTGGTGGACGCCCGATGAGGGAATCGGCAATGAAGTCTTGTCTGACGATAGTTTCTACCGCACTACACTTTCCCCGATTAAAGCAGGCACAACCAATAGTCAGTGGGGGACCTCTACGCTGTTGTGGCGGAACAGCTATAAGGCGATTGCACGGGCAAACAGAGCCCTGGCAGCACTGGATAATCCCGTCACGAAAACAAACGTGCCGCAGGCCAAGCTTGATGTGTATGTTGCCGAATTAAAGTTTCACAGGGCGGCACAATACGCCCGCCTGATTACCTATTTCGGCGATGTGGTCTACAGCGACGGCGTTATTTCTATCGAAGAAGCCTACACTAAAGGACGTACGGACCGGAAAACGGTGCTGGCTAATGTCTATAAGGATTTTGATGCAGCCGCGGTGGCTCTGCCAAAAAATTATGCGGCTTCGTCCGTTAAACGCGTAACGAAAGGCGCAGCTTATGCGCTCAAGACGCGGATCGCGCTGTACATGGGCGACTTTAAAACGGCTGCCGAATCGGCAAAGGCCTGTATGGATCTGGCCGAGTACAGCCTGCATACCGGTTACGCGAACCTGTTTGCCCAGAGTACCAAAAACTCCCGGGAGGTTATTTTCGGATTACCCCGATCCATTGCGCTGAATGTCAACATTGCCTCGTCCAATGTACTCGACCGCATTACCCGAAATGCCGGAGGGTTTGCGGCCATTGCACCGACCTGGGATATGTTCTGCAGCTACCTGTGTAAAGACGGGCTGCCGATCGACAAATCTCCGTTGTTTGATCCGCGGAATCCGTTTAAAAACCGTGATCCCCGCTGCACAGCCTCCATTGTTGAGTTTGGTACAGTACATCTGGGCTTTGTGTATGATCCTAATCCAACGGCCCTGCGGGTGATCCGTGCCAGCAATAATTCGCTGGTTACCAATAACGACAACCGCGCCAACGCCCAGTTTGCTTCCTATACGGGACTGGTCTGGAAAAAAGGAATTGATGACTCGTGGCTCCAGAACGGCAACCGGGTCGAGCCGGACCAGATTGTGATCCGGTTCGCTGATTTGTTGCTGATGTATGCCGAAGCCAAAACCGAACTGAACGAGATTGACAAATCGGTTCTGGATGCGGTCAATGCCGTGCGGGCACGTGCCTACGATGTTGCCCCCGCTGCTACGACCGCTTATCCGGCGATCACGACGACCAATCAGAAGGAACTGCGTAAGGCTATCCGGACAGAACGCCGGATGGAGCTGGCCAACGAAGGGTTGCGGTACATGGATCTGGTTCGCTGGCGTTTAGCAGAAAAGGCACTGACGCGGCCTGTTTACGGCATGCTTGACCCAACCGAGCTGAAGACGAAATTAGTGGATAAAAATTTATGGTTTTTTCCGGCAACGCCTGCAATCGATGAGGATGGTTTCGCCGATTTTAAACCTATGTTTGATGCCGGTCTGATTAAGCTGATCGTGCCAACTGCCTGGACAAACCAGCAGTACCTCTGGCCTGTGCCAGCCGCCGAGATTCAGATTAACGCCAACATGAAACAAAATGAAGGTTATTAATGCATTAGTGGCCGGCTGCGTTTTGCAGCCGGCCGTTTATCAATACCGGTACAGTATGTCTAAAAAAGTAATCAGCATTGTCCTGGCCGGGCTTTGCGCATGCATTTCGGCCAATGCGCAGCAAGCCGGTCACCGCCAGTTTAGCGGCATATATCCACATCTGGCCTATAACAACAATGAAGGCGAATGCGGCACAGGGGCCGTTGTGCCTTGGGCTAACCGGTTATGGGTCATTACATATGGTCCCCACCTGCCCTTCGGCTCATCGGACAAGCTGTACGAAATTACGCCTGACCTGACGCTGATTACCCGGCCCGAAAGTAAGGGCGGAACACCGGCGAACCGGATGATTCACCGAGAAAGCAATCAGCTGTTTATCGGGCCCTATGCCATTGATGCGCAGCGGCAGGTACGGGTTATTCCCTATACAGACGCTCCCGGCCGCTTTACCGGTTTAGCCAGGGATTTGACCAATCCGCAGCAGGACCTGCTTCTGGGTACGATGGAGGAGGGTTTTTACAGGGTTAACGCGCAGACGCTGAAAACGACGCAGTTGTATGCCGACGGGAATGTAAAGCAACCCAAAAAGGATGATGTCGCCAATAACCATGTTAATGCCCTGCTGCCGGGGGCGCACGGGAAAGGGCTGTATTCGGGTCAGGGAGTGATGGTGTATTCCAATAACGGAGAACCCGGTCCGCTGGCGCTGAAACAATTCGATATCGAAGCCGGTGTACTGGCCGAGTGGAACGGGAAAGCCTGGACCGTTGTGCGCCGGAATCAGTTTGTGGAAGTAACCGGCCCAGGGGGGATTTACGGCAATGCTAATCCGGCAACTGATCCGCTCTGGGCAACCGGCTGGGATCATAAATCGGTTCTGCTGGGCGTACGCGGCAACGGGAAATGGTCGTTTTTCCGGTTACCCAAAGCGAGCCATACCTATGACGGCGCCCATGGCTGGAATACCGAATGGCCACGGATCCGTGATGTCGGGGAAGCAGGCAAACCGGATTACCTGATGACGATGCATGGCCTTTTCTGGCGTTTTCCGGGCACGTTTTCCGCCGCAAATACTGCCGGTATCCGTCCGCGTTCCGCTTATCTGAAGGTTATCGGTGATTTTACGCGGTGGAATGACCGGCTGGTCTTCGGCTGTGACGATTCGGCTCAGAAAGAGTTCCTCAACAAACGCAGGGAGAAAGGCGGTATCGAAGGGCCGGGTCAGTCAAACTCTAATCTCTGGTTTACTCCCCTGAACGCCCCGGACCAGCTGGGTCCCAATACGGCCGAAGGGGCTGTGTGGCTGAACGAAGCTGTAGCCGAAGGCGGCTACTCAGAGCCGTTTCTCTTTGCAGGATGGCAGAACAGGGCTGCCTGGCTACAGAACCACAGCGAAGGGAATGTCACGCTTACTGTAGAGGTCGACAAAACTGGCACCGGTACCTGGACTCCGCTTCAGTCGGTAACGCTCGGCAGTCAGCAGGCCCGGCAGATTTCGTTTGACCCTAAAGCTGCCGGCGAATGGATCCGGGTAAAAACCAGCGCAGCCGCCAGGTTGACGGCGCACTTTACCTACACAGCACCTGATACCCGCCCCACAGCCGCCCATCCGATATTTACCGGGTTGAGCCCGGTCACAGCTCCGGCATCGACCGGCGGATTACTCTATGGGCTGGGCGATAACCGCCGTGCACTCGGTATCCTCGCCCGGCAATACACCAACAGCAAGGCAACGGATATCGGGTATTATGAATTAGGAGCTGACATGCAGCTGGTCCGGAAAAAAAATGATTCGACGGAAGCCTTCATCCGGTCAAAATTTGCAATTCCTAAACAGGTCGTGACGATTGAAGCTGCATCGGTGCTGATTGTGGATGAGAAGGGTCGTCGCTGGCGTCTACCGTTAGGCAATGCCCGTTACACCGGCCTGACCAATGAGGGTGACCTGCGGATTTGCCGGGAGGTGGCTACAGAACGGGACCTTTTCAACTGCCACGGAACCTTCTATGAACTGCCGGCAGAAAATGCCGATGGGTTTGCCAAAATCCGACCCGTAGCTTCCCATCAGCTGCGTATCAATGATTACGCATCTTACCGCGGTCTGCTGGTCATGACCGGTATTGATCTGCCGGCTGCTTCTGGCAAGGACCACATTATCGTATCTGATGACCGGAAGGCCGCAGTGTGGGCCGGTACTATCGACGATCTCTGGAAACTGGGCAAGCCTGTTGGTGTGGGCGGGCCGTGGCAGGGTGAGGCTGTTTCAGCAAACGTGCCTTCCGACCCTTACCTGATTGGTTTTTACGATCAACGCACCCTATCACTGACACATAAGGCAGCTGCGCCGGTTACCTTTACGGTAGAAGCTGATCCGGTCGGGACAGGTCAATGGATGGTTTATAAGACGGTTACGGTAGCCCCCGGGCAAACGGTACGCTATCTGTTTCCGCCGGATTTTCAGGCTCGCTGGGTCCGTTTCCGGACCGACAAAGCCTGTACTGCCACCACCTTACTTACCTATAAGTAATTAGATGGCTCAACGTGTAAATCCTCATGGTATACCGGCTGTATCCTTTCCGGAAAGGCATGCCGGTAACAGTAATGGTTTGAAAACTCAACTGCTTAAACGAATGCGGAACGTCACAGGACTGTTCATGCTCAGTTATCTGATTCAGGCAACCGGCTTAATGGGTCAGACGCTTCCGGCAACGGGATCGACCAGCCTCTGGTATGCAAAACCTGCTGACAAGTGGCTTGAAGCACTGCCTCTCGGAAATGGCCGCATGGGTGGAATGGTGTTTGGCGGTGTCCGTACCGAACATATCCAGTTCAATGAGCAATCGCTGGTAACGGGAACCACGCAGAAAGTCGGTAACTATCAGCCGTTCGGAGATGTGTTTGTTGATCTAGACTCAGCTGGCCCCGTACGTAATTACCGGCGGGAGCTGGATCTGCAACATGCTGTACACTCAGTCCGGTATGAATCGGGAGGAGTAACCTATACCCGCACCGCATTTGCCAGCTTCCCGGATCAGGTGCAGGTGCTGTACCTGACTGCCAGCCAACCCGGCCGGTTGACGGGAGTGGTCCGGTTAACTGATGCGCACGGGGCTCCGGTCCGGATCGACGGCAACCGGCTGACGGCCACCGGAACCCTTGATAACGGTATGGCTTTCGAGTCACAGGTGCGTGTACAGGTCAGCGGGGGGAGCGTTTCAGCCACCCTGGAAGGAATCCGTGTGGTGAAGGCATCAGCGATTACGGTATTGCTGGCTGCGGGGACGTCATTTGACAATCACGCTGAAACAAATTTTTCAGGACCCCATCCGCATAACCGCGTTACCTCTGCGCTGGACAAAGCGGCCGGCATGACCGCTGAGCAGCTGAAAGCAAGACATATAGCGGATTATGCATCGCTTTTCGGTCGGGTTAGCCTGCGGTTAGGTCAGGGTGGCCCGTCAGCTGTACAATCTACTACAGAGCGGATGGCAGCCTATGGTGCCGGAAAGGCCGATCCGGCGCTGGAAGCACTGTTATTTCAGTATGGTCGCTATCTGTTAATCAGCAGCTCACGGCACGGTGGATTACCGGCCAATTTGCAGGGACTCTGGAACAACGAAAGTAAACCAGCCTGGTACTCGCAGTACACAACAAATATAAATGTGGAAATGAACTACTGGCTGGCTGAACCAACCAACCTCTCCGAATGCCATCGGCCCCTGTTCGATTGGGTCAATAATCTGGCCGCAGTTCAGAAACGGTCGGCTGATCCGGCGCTGAAAACAAGGAAAGGCTGGATAATTTACAGTACAAACAATACCATGGGGGGCACTTCGGCGTGGCACATTCACCGGCCGGGTAGTGCCTGGCTGAGCCAGCATTTCTGGGAACATTATTGCTTCGGGGGAGACAAAACGTTTCTCAAGAATCAGGCGTATCCGCTGTTGAAGGAGGTCACAGAGTACTGGGTTGATCATCTGGTTGAGGCGCCGGACGGTAAGCTGATTACACCGGATGGGTGGTCGCCTGAACACGGACCAGGGAAAAATGAAAAGGACACAGGGGAGTATCCGGGGGTGTCCTACGATCAGCAGATTGTTTACGACCTGTTTACAAACTATATCGAAGCGTCACGGGTCCTGGGGGTTGATGAACCGTTCCGGAAAAAAATTGACGAAATGCGTTCACGGTTACTGGGTCCTCAGATCGGTAAATGGGGGCAGTTACAGGAATGGATGCAGGACCTTGACGATCCTCAGGACCATCACCGGCATGTTTCCCATATGTTTGCGGTGTATCCCGGACGGCAGATTGTGCCGGCCGTCACACCGGCATGGGCAAAAGCAGCTCTGGTATCGCTGGAGGCACGGGGTGACAAAAGCGTAGGCTGGAGTTCGGCCTGGAAAATCAACCTGTATGCCCGTTTGCGGGAGGCATCCCGTGCTCATGAACTGGTCCGGCGGCTGGTAACGCCGCGTGATCTGACCAAAACCGGGTACGTGGAAGACGGCGGATCGTATCCGAATATGTTTGGCGTCGGACCGCCCTTTCAGATTGACAGTAACTTCGGCTATACGGCGGGGGTGACAGAGATGCTGTTGCAAAGCCATGCCGGTGAAATTGACCTGCTGCCCGCTTTACCGGCTACCTGGGGCGAAGGGGAAGTCACCGGATTACGTGCACGGGGAGGTGTAACCGTCGCCCTGCGCTGGAAAAACGGAGCGCTCACTTCCACAACGTTAACGGCCGGCCGGACAGGCCTGTATGCTGTCCGGTATGGCGCACGGGTTAAACAGATCCGGCTGGTTGCCGGGCGTTCGGTAACCCTGAACCGGTTGTTACTGTAGCGGGCGGGGCTGACTGCGTCAACTAAAACCGGAAGTACTATGCGTCATCCGGTGTTACTGTTACTTGATCTGCAACCTTCAGTACTCATCGTTTTTGGGCCCCGGTTTAGAACCGGGGCTTTTTTTTTGCTTCCGGCTTCCGGTGTTCATAGAGTTCCAGAAGTTTTTGCTCCAGTAACTGTTTATCAATTAGTTGTCGGGTATAATCAGCTACCAGCCTGGGTGACAGGCTCCGGTATGGGCAATACCGGGGCAGGGGTTACGCATGTAAAGAGGCAGTTCCTGCCGCAAATCCAGTTCTTCGTGGTGATCAGGTTAGACAGGAAAATAAACCATATAGGTGATCGGCCTGGGCCGCGCCAGGTACTACCTTAATGGCTTGACCATCTTCCGGTTACCAGACGTCGGGTATAGCCGGCGACACATTGCCCTCAGCCATCATTATCCGGAGATATTTATCAGAGGTATGATTTACGACCATGGCCATCATCTTACTATTTATCTCTCAGCGAAGCGACATCTTAAACACCCGGAAGTTTACGTTGATTGAAAATCAGGACGAAAACCCAGGATACCTGACTGCGATCCGGAGTTTATTGACGCATTGCCAGGGGGCGGTTCTTGTGTCATAATAGCGGAAATCAAACGGGGCTAACGAATAAGCCGTATGAATACTGCACCAGTTACTGAAGGACTGACTGGGTGGCTGCTGCCGGGAAGGGCAGGGCTGTTAACTCATCATTTATAAACCATTTTGCAGATACGCTGTTAAGCCGGAACCCGAAAGACAGGATGATCTTCAGCCTGAAGACAGTTTTAAACAGTACAACTATGGCAGAAAACCAATCCGACGATTTACACGGCAATGTGCCGGATTCGAGTCCGGTGGCCCTTATTATTATCGACATGATCAATGATCTTGATTTTGCCGAAGGACCGGAACTCTTTGCCCCCATGCTGGCGGCAGCTAAAGCCATCAGCCAACTAAAACATCGCGCCAAAGCCCTGGGCATACCGGTTGTCTATGCTAATGATAACTTCGGACAGTGGCGGTCAGATCTGAAAACCCTGGTCAGCCATTGCCTGAACGATGATGTGTTGGGCAAGCCTATTGTGGAGCTGCTTGTGCCCGATAAAGATGACTATTTTGTGCTGAAGCCCAAACACTCGGCGTTTTTCGCGACACCGCTCAACGTACTGCTTACTGCCCTGAAGGCCCGGAAACTGATTTTTACCGGTATCAGCGGCGATGTATGCGTGCAGTTTACGGCTCAGGATGCCTATCTGCATGAATATGAAGTTCTGGTGCCCTCCGATTGCATCGCGACCAGCTCGGCGGAGCGGACCGAAGCCAGTCTTGTCTTCATGCAGCAGATCCTGAAAGCTGACTGCCGTCCTTCGGCAGAAATTGACCTGGAAGCATTACTCAGGACAACAACTCAGGACGCAACCTGATGCGTCAGGCGAAATTCCCGGCCGGACCAAAACCTGTTTTTCCGGCCCTGACGTAAGGCTGAACTCTGACGGAGCCGGTTCGGGTGATGAACCATTTCGTACAGGTTGCCAGTAGACCATTTTGCGCTGGTAGCCGGAATAGTAGCCTGTGTGCTGACAACGTATAGCTGCCATCGTTTTGCTGGTTCAGTATGTCAATGGTGCCAATCACCGAAAGCTTAGGATCCGGACGGGCAAATAGCTAATCGACTCGTTTCCTCATTTTTTGCCATAGACGGCGGGTTAACCGTCCGGTTCCCCTGTTTCAACAGGCAGGGCAAACAACATAATGGGTGTGCCCTGCCTGTTCAGTTAACTCAATCCATTTAATCAAACGAATATGCTGGCAATGAATTACAGGGGCCCGCAACGGGTCCGGATTGATCACAAACCCATGCCTCAGATTCAGCACCCGGAAGATGCCATTGTGCGGGTTACCCGGACTTGTATCTGCGGGTCGGATCTGCACCTCTATAACGGAAACGTCCCCGATACGCGGGTAGGCTCCACTTTTGGCCATGAGTTTATCGGGGTCGTGGAAGAAGTCGGACCGGCTATTCAGAACCTGAAACCGGGCGATACCGTGATGGTGCCGTTTAACATTGCCTGTAGCAAATGTGCGTTCTGCCGGCAGGAGTTATACGGTAATTGCCATGAATCGAATCCGGAAGCAACCGCCGTCGGTGGAATTTTCGGGTATTCGCATACGGCCGGTGGCTACGATGGGGGCCAGGCCGAATATGTCCGTGTACCCTATGCTGATTTCGGCCCGACGTTTATTCCGGACTGGATGGACCCCGACGATGCCGTTCTGCTGACGGACGTGGTACCAACCGGCTATCAGGCCGCCGAGATGGGCGGTATTCAGCCGGGGGATACCGTGGTTGTCTTCGGGGCAGGTCCGATCGGCATCATGGCCGCCAAATGCGCCTGGCTGTTCGGCGCCGGCCGCGTGATTGTCATCGATCAGGAAGAATACCGGCTGGAGTTTGTCCGCAACTTTGCACAGTGTGAAGCCTACAACTTCCGGTCAATCGAAGATCCGGTTGTCTTTATCAAGAAAACAACCGACTGGATGGGGGCGGAAGTCTGTATTGATGCCGTTGGGGCCGAAGCCGCCGGGAACGCGCTTAATACCCTGACCGGCCGGAAAATGCTGTTGCAGGCCGGTTCGACCACCGCGCTGCACTGGGCCATTAATTCGGTTAAAAAAGGGGGAATTGTCTCTATTGTCGGGGTATATGGGCCAACGGATAACCTTGTGCCAATCGGCAACGTCGTAAACAAAGGTATTACGATCCGGGCGAACCAGGCGTCGGTTAAACGGCTGCTTCCGCGCCTGATCGGTCATATTCAGAGCGGGGTGCTCAATCCAAAGGCCATGATTACGCATTGGGTTCCGCTGGAAGAAATCGCCGATGCGTACCGGATTTTCTCCGATAAGCTCGATAACTGTATCAAAACCGTGTTAATCCCCTCCAGAGCCAATTCGTAGTATGGAACCATTAGCAGAGAAATTTTCGCATATCAACGGGTGGGGCATTGACATTGACCCTAAAAACGACCCGACGTATCCGATTAAAAAACGGACGGATGAAGAACAGAAAGGGTACACATGGGAGCGCCCTGCACAGCAAACGAGCGGGGTAGAAGTCCTGCATTCGATTGAACGCCCGAATCTGTCCGCTACTTTCGGTACGGCCTCGCCGCCTAAAGGCTTGAGTGGCCAGCTCCGCCGCTATGCCTTCAGATACAGTGAATCGCACTACGGGCACTGGTTGCCGCTGTTGCTGGCCGACCGCGTCGAGGCGGTTGAGGGAATCGTGGACGATGTTAAACAGGGTCGCTTTCCGAATGTATTTAAGGAAAAAGGCCGTATAGCCGAGTGGAAATACAATCCGCAGCGGGTCCTGATTCGTGTGGCGGTGACGGTGGCTGTAGCAACTGCCGTCTGGTCGGTTTTAGGCGGTAAAAACAAGCGGAACTAATAAAAGAAGACCACCGGGATAAGGGCGGTTACACCTTGCCTTTATAATCCCGGTGGTCTTTTATTTACTATGAAGTCTCTATTCCTGACTGGCGTCGGCGTTGATTGATGATTCGGCTAACTCCGTCAGCAATTCGTCGGTCTTTTTCTCTTCAGCCAACGTCTGGTCTAATAAACCGGCGGCCTCGTCGAGACCAAGCTGACTGGCCAGGGTACGGAGTGTCCCATAGGACGCAATTTCGTAATGCTCTACTTTCTGCGCAGCCGAAATCAGGGCGACATCACGGGTGCTGGTCCCTGTCTCTGTGTCCTCCAGCAGTTCTTTGGCTTCCTTAACAAGGCCGTCCATGGCCAGGCATTTTTTGGTAGCCACTTTTTCACCGATCACCGAAAATACCTGCTCAAGCCGCTGAACGTGACCTTCGGTTTCTGCCAGGTGTTTTTCAAAAGCAGCTCGCAGGTCTTCGGATGTGGCTCCCTTTGCCAGCTTCGGCAGGTTTTTGACCAGATACTTTTCTGCCCAGAGGATATCCTGTAATTCATTCACAAATAATTCCCGTAGTGCCGAGTCCGGTTGTTTTGCTTGTTTCGTTGCCATAATCTATTGAATTAACCATTGGGTTATACACAAGCATTAATGCAACACCTCCGGCGTTCGTTTGATTAACGCACCAGTAAATGAGGTTTTGGTTACCACCGGCATGTGCATCCCGTTTCCTCATTTGCTGAGACCCGGGATATGCCTAACTGGCCTGGACCTGGTTGTTCATGTATTGTTTCAGCCCGATTAACATACGTAAATGGAAGCCTGTCTGTATACGCTTCTGATGTTTAGGCTAATCCGGCAATCGGCAACCTCATTTACTGTAAACGCGCACCAATATGCTTACCTGTCAACAGACACCGACACAACACAATCATGAAGAGCTGACGAACAACGCTGCCATGCAGGGACTCATTTGTTTTTCACACCTGCGCTGGCATTTTGTGTACCAGCGCCCGCAGCATCTGATGCAGCGGGCCAGCGGGCAATGGCCGGTTTATTTCTGGGAAGAACCCATTGACGACCAGCAGGAGGAGCTCAGGATCCGACAGGTAGGGCCGGCCATTTTTGTGCTTTGCCCGCACATAGCCGCTTCCCGTACGGCTGAAGAGCGGAATGCGTTGCTGCGGGAATGGCTGAGTGAGTGGCTGACGAAAGCAGGTATGTCACGCTATATAGCCTGGTATTACTCGCCCATGATGCTGGGCTTCAGTGACAGGCTTACGCCCGTTCTTACCGTATATGACTGCATGGACGAACTTACCGGTTTTCTGGGGGCACACGCCGGACTGGCAGCCATTGAACGGGCGTTGATCCGGCGCGCCGACCTGCTGTTTACCGGTGGATATAGTCTCTTTGAGAGCAAAAAACACCTGCATCAGCATGCCCGTTTATTCCCGAGCGCCATTGATTACGAGCATTTTGCACAGGCGCGGCAAGCCCTGCCGGAACCGGCCGATCAGGCAGGTATTACGGGCCCTAAGATCGGTTTCTGCGGGGTTATCGACGAGCGTTTCGATTGTGCCCTGGTGGCAGAGCTGGCCCGGAGCCAGCCGGAATGGCAGTTTATCTTTCTGGGCCCGGTGGTGAAAATTGATCCGGCCTCGCTACCGGCAGGCCCCAATCTGCACTACATTGGGATGAAGGCCTATAGCGATTTACCGGCTTACATGAGCAACTGGCAGGTCGCCATTCTCCCGTTTGCCTTAAACGAAGCCACCCGATTTATCAGTCCGACCAAGACACCCGAATACCTGGCAGCAGGTCTGCCGGTTGTCTCTACCCCGATCCATGATGTTATCCAGGCGTATGCTGACTGGGATTGTGTACAGATAAAGCCGGATGCAGCGGGATTTAACGTTGCCATTCAGACCGCACTCAGCCAGCCATCATTTCCATGCAGGGAACAGCTCGACAACTGGTTGAAAGCCAACTCATGGGATGCCACCTGGATCTGTATGGAAGGGCTGATGGTGAAGCACCTGAATAAACCGGAAGCAGATCAGGTGGTACACCAGACCGAAAACGGAATGGTCTGATAATCAATCATGTAAAAAAAGTCCTAAACAGCCGTAGCCAATGGGATATTCATTCAGACTTCAGGCAAATAAATGCAAATCAGTACTGGTCATCGAGGATAATCCGGACCACTGGGTTTTGATGCAGGAAGCCCTTAAAGAGGCTGCCCCTGATTTTTCGGTTACGTGGTGCCGTGACAGCAAGGGAACCATCGATCAGCTCTCCGAATGGATCAATACCGG
The DNA here is from genome assembly GCF_057652235.1 of Arsenicibacter sp. R0_47. NCBI lineage: Bacteria > Pseudomonadati > Bacteroidota > Cytophagia > Cytophagales > Spirosomataceae > Arsenicibacter > Arsenicibacter sp. R0_47. The sequence continues at coordinate 12,963 of NZ_JBYFCJ010000056.1, forward strand.
TCAGACGTTGCCTTACCTGATCCTGCTGGACCTGTATTTACCAACGAAACATGCCGGTCTGAAGCTGATCAGGGATCTGCATCATCATCATCAGTTTAATAAACTGGTTATCGTTGTCCTGAGCGCCTCGGCCGATCAGGACGATGTTAATGAGGTATATGATATGGGCGTCAGTTCGTATCTGGTTAAACCCGGTGACCAGATACAGTGGGTACGCTTATTTAGTTCTTTGGCCGATTACTGGCTTAATGCTGTTGAGTTGCCCTGTATAGGACACTATTAAAACGGCTTCAGGATGTGGTTGTCTGCTTTTGCTTAATAAGACTCCCGATCATCTCCGTTAATTCATGTATATCAACCGGTTTAACGAGGTGACCGTCAAAACCGCACTGGCTGGACCGGAGCCGGTCGGCCGCCTGACTATAGCCGGTTAACGCGATTATAACAAGGTTTTGGCCCCAGGTCTGCTGCCGGATATAGTGGCATGCTTCGAAACCATCCATTCTAGGCATGCCAATATCCATAACAATGGCTGCCGGTTGCTGCTTCGTGGCGGCGGCAATGCCGGCCGGGCCGCTATTTTCAGTGCATGTCTCATACCCTTTCAGTTGTAACAGCATGCTGAGCGTACGGGCGGAGTCGTCATTATCATCAATGACCAGAAGCCGTGCCGGGGTTTCCGGCAAAGCGGCTAAGCCCGGGTTAAGGGTAGGAAGTGTAACCGTAAAGCTACTGCCCAGACCTAATCCATCACTGGAAGCCTCAACGCGGCCGCCATGCAGGTGAACCAGACTTTTAACCAGGGTAAGTCCCAGACCAAGCCCTCCCCTGGAACGGGCTAACGAATTGTCTACCTGAACAAATAAATCAAAGATTCGGGCCAATTCGTCACGGTGAAGACCAATTCCGTTGTCTTCTACACGGATGACTGCCTCATAGGCCTGATGGTCAAGTGAAAGCAATACTTTTCCGGTGTCTGTTGTATAGCGCACACCGTTTGTCAGGAGGTTGATCATTACCTGCGTTAGCCGCGTAGCATCGCCATCAAGTTCGACCGGTCCCGGTGGCAGCGTTACCTCAAGTAGTTTGCCTTCCTGCTGAAATAACGGAAAAACACTCTCTGCTGCCTGCCGGGCGAGTGTTACCAGATTGACCGTTTTCTTCCGGAGCTCAATTTTCCCCTGCGTAATGCGGCCTACATCCAGCAGATCATCAACCATTCTGACCAAATGGCTGGTCTGGCGGTTCATCATATTGATTGTCGTTTGCGCGACCATATCACTTGCTTTCAACTCCAGAATCGTCAGTCCATTCCGGATGGTAGCCATCGGATTCCGTAATTCATGGGCCAGCATGGCCAGAAATTCATCTTTTCTGCGACTGGCATCCTGAAGAGCGAGCTCCGCTTTTTTACGCATGGAAATGTCAAACATGACCCCGCTTACCTGCACGGGCTGGCCGTCTTTTTCGGCTGTTACATGCCCGTAACCGCTCATCCAGGCTACCGAACCATCTTCCTTCACAATCCGGAATTCAGCATCATATGGTATCCGGTACCGGATGCTGTCTGCCAGTTGGGCTTTAATTGATTCTGCATCGTCCGGATGCAGATGGCTTAGAAATGTATCCGCATAAACAGGGCCTTCCCGGACCGGCAGGCCCAACAGCTCAAAATGTTTATCGTTCCAGTGAACGAGATCCGTCCGGAGGTCCCATTCCCAAGCAGGGCTTTCTCATAAAAAAAGGCAAGAACCAGTATGTCCTATTTTTGTGGTGACGAAACTACAAAACGATGAC
>NZ_JBYFCJ010000057.1:0-13743 GCF_057652235.1 Arsenicibacter sp. R0_47
GGTCAGGGAAAATCTGACTCACAGCCAAACTACGGGCCTTTTTACACTTATCCACAGCTGGCCTGATATAGCCGTAACGCATGGCTTGTCATCGCCGTATTAACTGGCCTGCTTTAGGCCGGAATACTCACTTCAACCACCCATCTTCAAATCGCTCAGAATCGACCCTAAAGACATGGGCGTATTTGACCGTACGGCCGGTCCCTGCGGCAGAACAGATCCGGAAGATTTTGGCGCCTGAGCCAGCATCACGGCAGGAGCAGATACCGGCTCCGGTTCTCCTGCCTTTGCCGGAGCCTTCTGCTGATCGATACCCAGCGACCTGACCAAGTAGGCGGTTTTATTTCTGATCTCTCCGCGCAGGCCGTTACTTATCTCCGAGTCTAACCGGTAGAATATTTCCAGCAGGCTGAAATCCGAAACAATCAGCTCCTTTTGCCAGTCTTTCAGCTTATACTTTTTCATCAGTTGCCAGGCAGTTGCAACAACCTGATGAACCGGCATCTGGCTGATTGTCTGCCGGTCCTGCTCAATGGCCTCAGCAGCGTTTTTCCTGGTGCCATTGATACTGAATTCAAGCTCAATAACCTTTTTACCTGTTTTCTTAGATGGCGTCCAGTCCAGAGCAATCTTTGCAACCTGCTGAAGTTCTTTTTGAGCTACGAAAAGTACATTCTTTTTAAAGTCATTGAACGAGTACGTTTCAGGACAGTTGAGCATTTCCATAAGCCGGTCCAGCCGGTAACTGAACCTGTACTGACTGCGGCACTGATACATACTGACGATATCAAATATCCTTTGCGCATAGACTGACCGCAGAGATAACATGATGTCGCATTCGTACTTGGTGTAGCGCTGTCCCAGCTCTGCAAAATGCGGCACGACGTCGGCAAACATAGTCACTTCAATCACCTTTTTTCCCTCTATCGTGTCAAACTTAACGCGGGGAAAAGGAGTGATTATATCAAGCTGCTGGGTCTTATCGTTCCGGTACATTAATCGTTTTGACTGGAGCGTTACAGCCGCATCTGCAATCACCGAGTAATTCTTTTTTGTGAGCTCCTGAAAGGGGATGTGAAAAACCAGATTACTGTTGGGCGGAATCTTACCTTTTAATGACATATGCCCGATCTGGTTGACCACCAGTACAACAATTTTCTTCTCCAGCTCGGTAAACTCCTGCCGGGATTCAGTAAATACGTTGGGTTGATAGTTTGTCGGGCGTTTCTCAAAAAGCAGGGCTTTATTGTCACCTGATCGCAGGCCTGAATCCATGTGGAGGTATAGTTTGATAGCTGACCCAAACATACAAAAAGGAGTTCGTTAAAGCAAAATCCTTTTTGTATGTTACCCGTTTACCTTACAAAAAAAATGTTTGCAATATATTCTGCTGTAAATCAGGTATTAGCGAGGCATAACGCGACCCTACAAACCTCCTTTTTACCATCTCATTACTGATTTATTGCGTCAGAAAACGCTTGATGTATGGTCTGTTTCGGATAGCTTTTTGCTCAATTCGGGCAAAAAAAGTCTTTTTTAGTTCGGATCTAGCAAAAAAAGCCCTTTTAAGCCCTTATTTGCACGCCTCGTAAATCTCTTTTTGGCTCTCGGATCAAACCTTACAAACCTCCTTATTTGACCTTACAAACCTCCTTATTTGACCTTACAAACCTCCTTTTCTGACCTTACAAACCTCCTTTTTTATGGTCGTTTTGACCTTACAAACCTCCTTTTCAAACCTTACAAACCTCCTTTTTCTTCCGGCAATTATTTGTTTATCAATGATTTGCGCCCCGTCTAAATCAATCAAAAAATATATTGATAACCAGATAAAGATCAAAATGCCCGATTTTCTTTGGAAAGGGGAGGGAGATTTTGCGAAATACTTCTATTTATTTACCTTTATAGTAAATAAATACCCCCTTTTATGCCCGCAAAGAAAAAAGAACTGCCTGATGCCCAGTGGCTTGACGCGCTGCGCATCCATTTACGCGCCATGCATGTGGCGCTTACCCCCGGTCTTCACCAGATCAGCGATCCGCCAGTGGATGAGCAGCTGGAATATTATCTGCTGCCCAAGGATCAGATGCATGAGTTTAAACCCCTGCACACGGCGGCAAAAGCGGTTAAACACGTAAAGATGATTAATTACGAACGGCCGGCCATCTCCCTGTCGTTCTATTCCAAGCATAAATACTCTCTTAAACGGGACATCAGCCCGGCTGAGATCACCGCTCATCTGCAAAGCCGCCGTGATGAGCTGCTTAATAAATCACTGCTGGAACAGGCCGGCAAAGGACAGCTCCGGGAGCTGAAGGAAACCGATGAGCTGCTGAGGATGGTCCGCAGTCATCCGGAACGCTTTCAGGCCTGTCTGTCAAACTACCACCATTATTACCGCTACTGGTACTGTACCTACCGCTACTTCGATGATCTGCAAACCATGAAGACCACTACGCTCAGCGAGCACATGCTCAAGCATACCGAGCGGGTGGCTGACCGGGTGCACCAGAAGCTCAATATCATTTTTATTGATCCGGAATACATCATGCAGCCCGTGCCGTATTCCAACGATAATAAACTCATCGACCGCGAGCTGGCCATGTTCAGCCACAAAATCAAGTGTGGTATCACAACCCTGTATCTGAAGGAGAACTGAAGCTTTAATTATGAGAAAATAAGTACTATTGCAAAAATAGTTTAGGTTATGCTATTTTAGGGTTATGAGTCGAATCAATACCCCCTTTTAAGCGAGGATGCTAAAACCGAGTTGTAAAAATGCTTTCGCGATGACTCCAACCATACGCTGCGTATGCGTTGCCAACTGATTCTGTTGAAAGCTCAGGATCGTGACTCCAAAGAAGTAGCGGCTATTATTAACACCTGCGAAATGACGGTCAATAATTGGGTAGGGCGATATAAAAAGGAAGGTCTGGCTGGATTGATGACCAAACCCGGACGACGACCTGTTATCAGCACTCCGGAAGATCGCCGGGTGGCCCTGGAAGTAATCAAAGCCGACCGCCAGCGACTTCAGCTAGCTAAGGCCGAGTGGGAAGCCAAACAGGGTAAGCGTGTTAGTCGTGATACGTTCCACCGGTTTTTAAAAAGCATGGTGGACGCTACAAACGCATCTGCAAGCTAGTCCAGCAAAAGCCCTGTCCCCAAGTCTATGCCGACCGGGTAGAGCGGATGGCCGGACAGGGGCTGATTGACCTCTTTTATGGCGATGAGAGCCGGGTCAGCAGTGAAGGGTATGTACCCTACTGCTGGCAGTTTAAAGGCGAGCAGGTAAGTGTGTTGTCGTGTCGGGATTACCATCTCAATTGTTTTGGTTTGATGAGTCGTAGTAACCAATGCTATTGGGCTACCACCACGGACAGGGTCACGGCTGAGTTTGTAGTGGGCAAACTTGAAACGCTTTCGTGGAGGCTGAGTAAGGAGACGGTAGTGGTGCTGGACTGTGCCCGGATTCATACAGGGTCATTGATTCAGGGTTATTGAGCTGCTAGGCAGCAACGTGGTTTGTTTGTATTTTATCTGCCCCCTACTCTCCTCATTTGAACTTGTCGGAGACACTCTGGCGGAAGATGAAAGGAGGATGGCTGCGGCCAGAGGACTATCTGGAAAAGGACAGTTTATTTTGCGCTGTGAATCGCTGCCTGGCCAATGTGAGTAAAGAACTGACAATCAATTTTGGTCCGTTTAACCTAAACTAATTCACAGCAAGTACTTTTATTGTTTTATTTTTGATTCTGAAATTAACTACCATTCATAATGAGAGTTCTCTATTATGCTCTGCTGCTGACCTTATTACTCCTTAATTTCTCCTATGCACAGATTGGTTTAAATGGTCAGCCACACTCATCAGCAGCTTTGGATGTGAAGGCTAATGATAAAGGGTTTCTATTGCCTCGACTTACAACCGCCCAGCGTAATGTGATTGCAAGTCCTGCTGTTGGATTATTGGTTTTTGATTTGGATAAAAATACCCTGTTCCTGTACGATGGTCAGAACTGGCTACCGCTGGCAATTAGTACTGCAAATAATTTACCTCCAATTGATCGTAGAGCACCGGATATTGAACCTTTTGATTATTTCGGTTATAGTGTTGCCATATCAGGAAACTATGCTGCAATAGGTTCTTATGCCGACGATATTGGCACTAGTTATAATCAAGGCTCTGTCTATGTATTTGTACGCAATAGTAATAGCTGGGAATTACAGACTAAGCTTGTTGCCCCTGATGGAGCTTCCGAAGACCGTTTTGGGCGTAGTGTAGCTATTTCAGGCAATTATATTGTTGCAGCAGCTCCTATTGCAAAGGTCGGTAATAATACCGAACAAGGTGCTGCTTATGTTTTTGTTCGATCAGGTAGTACCTGGAGTTATCAAACGAAATTAGTCGCACCAGATGGGGGAATGAATGATAATTTTGGATTTAATAATGTAGGAATCTCAGGCGATTATTTAGCAATAGGTGCACCACGCCATGTTGTTGGAGCGAATAGTACTGGAGCTGTTTATGTGTTTATGCGAACAGGTACTAGCTGGAATATGCAAAGTAAGCTTACGTCTAGTAGCGGGTCACTTGGATATGCAGTGGCGATCGAAGACAACTATATTATAACGGGTGGATTTGATAACAATATTAACCGTAGGGTAGCGTACATATTTACTCGCGTCAATAATGCATGGTTGTATCAAGTGTCACTCAACCCGAATTCGGTTGACTTTGATGCCTCCGATGGATTTGGGATGAGTGTTTCTCTCATTAATGGATATGCTGTAGTAGGCGCACCTTATTCAAGTCTGAATAATAATACTGGACAAGGAGCAGCATATGTTTTTAATAAGTTAGGCACCACATGGTCCCAACAAGCAAAACTCCTTGCTCCAGATGGGGCTAGCGGGGATAATTTTGGTCATAGCGTAGACATTTCTGGAGATTTTATTATTGTAGGTTCGGTTTACGATAGAATAGGTGAGAACATTGATCAACAAGGCTCGGCCTATTTATTTCAGCGTTCAGGTAATTCATGGGTTTATCGTAGGAAAATAGTTGATAACTCAGTCGGTAGTACCTCTAATGGAGCTTCGGTAAGCATCGAAAACGGTACATTCATTATTGGTTGTTTCCAGCTTGAGGGGGGAAAAGTTTCATTCGGTACTGTGGCAAATTGATTTTCTACTTAATTTTCTTCTACCTTAACATGGTAAGCATAAGCACATTTCATGACCTAAGAAGCTGTTCATACCTTTCGGCTCTTAGCACATATATTAACTCACGTTTCAGTGAGGATTCATAGAAATTGGACGTTTGGTTTTTGGCTAGGTACGCTGAGATGGTCCTAAAAAACCAAACACGAAACTTAATTAACTTCGTGTCAAATGGCCAAACAATCAACACCCCATCGAAAGTACACTGCCGAGTTCAACGGGGCAGCCCGCGCTGGCTGATGTACTCCACTTGGTCGCCAACGGCGAATCCATTCTTAGCGTTGCTCGTAAAATGGGCATCGCAGCGGCGAACCGTCAGTGATAGCATCATCCATGTCTGGCGGGCGGTTGAAAAAAAGAATAAAGGGGGAAAAGAACAATCATGGGGTAGTTAACACATTTCGGGTAAATCCGCCAGGCTACTGGACACGGGATTTACAGTTGAGGAAATGGGTGGTCTTGGGTAAGTTTAAGTCGACCAAAACTTAAACAAACTTACCTCATGTCCTATTTTGCTACCATTCCAGACCATATCCTACAAACGCTGCTACTGGGCTTCTTTTAGTAACTGGACCGCCCGGCGGCCCGGGAAGAATTACGCTAAGAAAATTCGATGTTCAATTTTGCTGGTTTTCACTTGTTTACAAAAACGAAGATTTTCCGGTACAGATCGGAATAACTGTAGGAGTGTCCAAAATTGATCTTTATGTTGTATCCATAAACAATGTACCTGATTTTTACGTAATACGGGTACTGAATACAGGCCTGAAACGCTTAACGTAATTCTTTGTCCCATTGCTAAGAAAACCCCAATACGTACAATTCAAGCCTGAAATCAACGTTAATAATACATTAGAAAATGTATCTGTTAACAAGCTTAATATAAAGTGTCATTTAAGTTCTGTAACTAAAGCGTAATCAGCTTATAAACAGGCTGAAGTTAATATAAAAACTTTATTTGCTATGGAAACAGTTAAACCACAGGAGCCTATCCCACCTATGCGCCGGGGTAATAACTCTTATAAACCGGAAGATATCCGGCGTTGGGGAGTAGAAAGGTTTATGCGTGAGATTGCCCCCCATAAACCTTTCCTGATACCAGAGCTTGGTTTTTCACTGGAGGAAAACCGTAGAATGGACGAATTATTAAACCAGTCAGAGCTGCCGGACAATGATCGTTGATACTAATCTGATTATCCATCACATCCGCCGGTTAGAAAAGCTGCCGGCTCAGGCCATTATTCCAATGGTCGTAGCCGGCGAACTGGAGGCGTTTGCACTTAAAGCAGACTGGGGCTATCAGAAGGTAACCTTTTTGCAGTCACTGCTTGATTATTATCCGCTTGTCGAAGTGTCACGGGCACTTACCGGCCTTTATGCCCAGATAGATGCATTCAGTCAGGGCCGGTTACCATCGGCGGCCTTACCACCCGGGATGTCCGCCCGCAACATGGGGAAAAATGATTTGTGGATTGCAGCGACAGCACTCTATTTTGATATGGAACTTCATACCATGGATAATGACTTCAATCACCTTACCAGTTTTGGATTACGGCTGGTAAAGCACTGAAATAAAACAATTTAAATATCTATTAAGCATAAAAATCAGAGTTACTATTAAACCTGTTAGCGGGTTTGATTTTTACGCTTATTTTCACGTTCAAGTTTTTCGGTTATTGCTTCAATAATCCAGCCTTCCAGCGATTTTTTATCGCGTCCGGAGCGTTTGGCCCGATTCTCATTGATCTGATTACGCTCGCTCACCAGGAGCTTTATTGAAATCGATACCTGATCATTCGGATCTGTTTTCGTGGTATGGCGTCCCTTGGTACTAACAGGCTCCGGCCGGAGCTCTGCCGGCTGTTCGCCCTGCGGCTGACTCCCCCCCTGACGAATAAAATCCAGGGCTTTCTGATCATCGAATCCGGCAGTGGCCTTGCGGCTTTTGGGTTTGGGTGCTACAGGCATATCAAGCAGGGGTTAGCGATTGTTCGATGTGATAAATCAGGTTTTTAAACTCAACAGATGCCTTATCATCGCCCTTAAGCTCCAGCACACCAAGGCCATTAGCAGCCGCATTGGCAAAGGCCTTGCGGTGGCCCAGACTTACCGAGACAAAGGTAAGCGGTTCGGTTTGCTTTAAGAGTTCAGCGGCTTCAATATTCTCTTCTCCGCGCGGATCAGCCATGTTTAAAAAGACAAAAGCTTTGAGCTTTGCGTTAATTGTCTGCGCCTGCCCGACTAAACTCTGTACTTTTTCAATGGTCCATACGTCAAAGCTTCTGGGCTTAAAAGGTACTAAGTAGATATCTGAAACAGTCAGTGCAGCCCGCTGGCTATCGGTATCCCTACCACCTGTATCAATGACAATATCCTCGTAGCGTCCGGCTAATTTGGGAATTTGCTTTAAAATAGCTGCCCCTGACAATTGAATAGCTGTATAGCCCGCCTTACTGTCCGTGCGTTCTTCCCGCAGAGCCGTAAAATCGGTACTTGTCTCCTGATCATCGGCATCGACCAGAAGTACATCCCTTCCTCTGGCAGCTAATAAAATAACAAGGTTTGTAGCCACGGTACTTTTCCCGCTTCCTCCTTTGATACCTCCTGTAGTGTAAATCATAAATAACCTTGCCGGCTAATTAGTAAGAATAATAACAGCTGCAATATAAACTAAAAATCAACGGTAAAAAAAACTCAATATTATTATCAGAAAAAAAACTTAATATTAAACTAAACATCAAACTAAATATTTAAAATCAACTAGTTGACATTCAAGAATATATTAAATTAAAATTAGTTTATATTATTTTATAAATTATGATAATAATATGAATAGACATATCCGTTTCAACTAACACCCAACAGGCCAAGTTAGAACGCGGACTAAAGAACAGCAACAACCATGGCTTTCGCATGAACGGCCAAGCCATTCTGACGGAAGCGGCACGAAAGGCGTTGCCCGGATTGTGGGCATGTACCATATAAGTTAAGTATGAACAGTTTCTTAGAACGCATCAAAACTGGACTTCCTACATTTGACTGGAGACTTTTTTTAGGCAGATTTGGGGACAAACTCCAAGTTGACTATGGTTAAACGACGTATGTATGACGATGCCTTCAAGGAAATGGTCGTCGAATTATCGTATGCAAAAGGCTCCATTCAAGATGCTGCCGCGGCGGCGGTCCGATCGTGAATTGGGGGGTAGTTAACACAAAACCGCCTTTTCCGCCACGTAAAGCACTTAACCGACTTTATATCAAATATTTATGCGAAATTTTATGCTTTTAACGACCGATTATAGCCGCTAATCATTTTGCTATTTAGGCACGTGTAAAAGCGTAAATTTTTGATGCTTTTAGGTCCCAAAAACACCTTTTTAGGCAAAATTATTGCGGAATGCTGCTTTTTGAGTCGTTTTCTAAGCTATATACCCAAAGGATGAACATGCTTCAAAGTATAAGTGGTTAAATCTCTATAACTATTTAACTATTAGTCAATTATAGGCATCACGTGGCGGATATACCCAGAATGTGTCAGCTACCCTCCACTTATAAAGCTGAGTCATTTATTTCCCGGAAAGATCAGTGGTCAGAATTCACGTTTTAAAGTAGGTGGGATTATTCCCCTGCACAACAGACAACATAGAAGCTGATCAGATTTTTTGTGCAACCAGATGAGAAATTGTCAAACCGCGTATGTATTCCTGATATGCTCTTGTTTCCGAGGTAATACCATTCGGGTAATACCTATGCAGAAAATGGCGGTATTACCGCTCAGACACGCGCGAAATAAGGTTTTTGTGTCGGTATTACCTTGGTATTACCGGTAATACCTCGTTTTTGGTTTTGTTGCGGTAATACCGGTATTACTCCGGTGCAGGTATTACCGCAACGAAGGTATTACCTCGGAATTCATAATGTATTAAATGCTCGTTTTGTATAACCGGTATTTAGTATTTACCAGTCAGGCGGCGCAAACGACTCATCCGGAAATGGCATTTATGTGCATAATCCTACGGAGCGTTGTCGCTCTGTTTGTCGTGCCGGAATCGCTGATATTGCTGATGCATGAAGGCATTAAATAAGGTGATGTCCTCCTGCTGACGCGAGATTTGAAGTGCCTGAAAATAGGCGGCTTTGTTCTCCCGGAAGACAAGTGCAAGTGGCACCCCGAAGTATTGGCAGACATAATTCATTAACAGCCGTGCTGTCCGTCCGTTTCCGTCGCCGAAGGGATGAATGGAGACTATGTGGAAATGGAGGTAAAAGGCCAGTTCCAGCCTTTGCCGAACGGTCTTCACACGGCGTATTTCCTGATTGACGTGGCGGCATAACTGATCCATCAGAACAGGTACTTTCTGGTGGTGTGGAAATGTATGGCTACCTGTACGGACGGTTCCGAGTCTGAAATCGCCGTTTTGTGTGTTATAGGTACCCATAACTGTATTAACAATCCCCCCTGTGTGTTGCATGACCTGTGCGCAGATTGTACGGATAAATGCAGGCGTGATGTCGGGTTTAGAGGTGGCTTGCTGTAGAATAGTGTTCAGGGCATGATAATGATCAATCGCCATCAGCTCATCGTATGAAGACACCGGCGTGGGTTTAGCATTCATTAACTCCTTAACGGCACTTAATGAAAGTTGGCAACCTTCAATGGCGATGGAATGATAGGTGAACAGGTCGAGAATATCCGGAGTTGAAAAGTGTTGGTTAAGGGTATGATTGTGCATAGACATTTAAATCAGGCTTGTTTTTTATCAGAGCAAGTAATCATATCTGACAAATCCGGTAGGTATCCGAAAGTAGTCTGACCAGAGCAGAATGTCAACTTTATCAGCAGACATATGAATGACTTTCAGGTGATCATCCGCCCGTTGCGCCAGATAGGTCCGGTCGGTTTGTTGAGTAACATTGAGTTTGATCGGTGAATTGAAGCAGGTTCGTTCGCTGGCAACGCGATCGTCCCGACGAGTTCTAATCCGGCTATGCTAAAACGTTCAGAAAGCCATACCTTTCTGAACCGGACTTTAGCCCGGCACATCCTCCTGCCCGGCTACCAAAAACAGGGTTCAAAAAGTAGGTCCCGAAATAAATATAGATTTATATTTGTGACACTAACTTTTTGAGCTGATGAACAAAGTTTTTGGCTATGCTCGTGTATCAACGCTGGATCAGAATCTGGATACCCAGCTGGAAGCCCTTAAAAGGGCAGGTTGTGACGAAATATTCCAGGACAAAATCACAGGTGTTAGTACCAGCCGTCCGGCTCTGGACACGCTGCTGACCCAACTGCGCCCAGGAGATACCGTTATGGTGGCTCGTTTCTTCCGTTTAGGGCGTAGTCGGGACCATTTGATTAGCTTGTTAGGAGAATTTGCTCAGAAAGGTATTCACTTTAAGGCATTAGACCTGGGTGTAGACAGCAGCACACCGGCAGGTAAGTTAGTATTGCAAATCTTTGCTGCCCTGGCCGAGTATGACCGGGAGAGTCTTCTGGAGAAAACACGAGCGGGTCAACTACTGGCTAAGGCAAAGGGTAAACACATTGGTCGCCCTGCCGGACTGAACGCCGAAAAGTTTGCTAAAGTGAAGAAAGCGCTGGAACGAGGGCTTTCGGTAGCTGAAATCGTAAGCTTAACGGGTATCAGTATATCCAGTGTGAAGCGATATCGTAAGCAGATTGAAAAGGCAATTGGCAGCTAATGATCTTCAAGTGACGGATTTTGTATGTATCGGCAAAATTACCCATCTATGTGAAGTAACATGCACAACCGGGAATGGGTTGATTCGGCCTGTTTCGTATTGAATGGAATGCAGACAGAGTACATGCCGGAGAGTGGGCTATGCACTTAGTTAAAGCTTTTCCTTTTGCCGGATAAGCTCCTGATTAAAATCCTTGTCTGTTGATTTTTCCATAACGATCCGCTCGTTGAAGCCGGTTATTTTCAGCAGCGATTTACTGAATGCCGATAGCGGGCCGGTTGCCTGCGGAATACTGACAACATACTGTCCGCTGTTATGGCCGGCATCGATAAGCCGATCATTCATTTGCTGAGCGGATCCGGCCGCAAACTGCGTGAGTATAGCTTTATTACAGGCACTAATCTCCTTTATCAGCTCATCCCGCAGCCAGCGGTACTGCTGTTCTTCGGGCAGTATATACCCGATATAGCTGTTTACCGCAATGGTTCTGGTGAGCGGGAATTTTGTAGCTGTAAGCTGCTGAATGAACATAAGGTCAAACAGGTGCCCTTTCACATCGTTGTCGAAAGCTAAATAAATTTTCCAGTCCGCTGTCCGCTCAAAGGAATGAATATAGCGCGTGATGGTATTGATCTGCTCAGGTGTCAGCTGGCCACCGGTCGAAAAGTAGACGGAATCAAACCGGTTGTCACCCCGGCTCAGCCGCAGCTGCTTATGTGAAAGCGCGTCAATGGCGCTCTCCAGCAGATATATTTTACTGACTTTTTCAGGAGGATTTGACACAAATACGCTGCTGTGCCGGTCGCTGCCCGGTGCATGCAGTTTCACATTGTCGTTCCTAAGTTCAAGTCCCGTTACTTCCGTCGATAAACCATTGTAATAGGGGAAAGCTACATTTGTGAAGGTACGGTAGCTGCGCTCAGGATGCTGCTGAACGGTACGGTAGCTTTCTGTACATTTCCGTTCAGTGTCGAAGTAAGTAACCTGAGAAACGACCTTTCCGGCAAATTCCGGAGAGTCAATTGTCTGAGCCTCAATTTGTCGTTTGAGCAAATAGTTACCGGCTTCCAGCGGGCGGATATCAAACAGCTCGCCGGTAAATGGCTGTCCTTCCTTTTCTGCCTTCCGTTCAGTTGCCACCGGCCGCTTTCTGGCTACCTGAGCCGGGTCAATACTCAGGTAGTCATACAGTACGCCGGTAACGTTTTTGAATTCATGCTCTACCGGCCGGTTGAATCCGGAAAAAATGCCCGTGAGCCGGTTACGGATAAAGTCAATAATTGTGCCCGAGTCTGTAAAGTCGCCGGCGCGCTGATATACCTGCCGGCCGGCATCCTGCGGATTTTTGATGATAATGGTATCGTTGTATTCCGGATGCGTCAGCACAGGGCGGCTGCGGCCTTTCCTGAGCTGCGGCTGATAGCCATAATACAGCGCTAATTCCATGATGGAAACCCTGTCCCTTAGTTCCTGTACAGACAGCAGATTGGGATAACGCTCTTTTATATCATCAAGGCTATTCATAATTATCTGTAAGTTAATGATTTGACATCCTGTGAGGTATTCTTAATATTCCGTAAAATCAGTTTATGATGAATACCGTAAATGCGGAATTACTGATTTCAGTTAATCAGTAATTACTGATCAATATAATTAAGTATGAGTTCCCGGATCACTTCCTGCCCCTTGCGGTTTTTGCCTTCCTTAAGCAGCTTTACCTTAAAGCGGATGAACTCTTCTTCCGGCAGATCGGTCGTGATCCGGACCCATTTGCCATCCTTTTTACTAGTTCTGTCAGCATGAATCTTTTTGGCAACAGCGTCAGTTTTTTCAATATCAATCTCTGATTTTTTAACCGCTACTTTAGGGCCCAGATTACTGAGTGTAGCTTTAAGGCCGGTGTCTTTCTTTGCCATCCTGATTAACGGGTTTTGTTGATTTTCTTGATTGCGTTTTTTACATCCTTGAAGAGCGCGATGATTTCAGCTTTTGCCTTATCGTCCTTATATTCATAAACACCCAGTCCCTTAATGACTGCTTCCCTGTAGGCAATGCGGTTTCTGAGGCTGGAAGGCCAGACGGGGATACCGGTTTGTTCGAGTACATCCCTGACATCACGGGAAAGGTTCGTCGTCTGGTTCTGGTTAATGAGAAAATAGGCAGGTATATGCTCTTCCTTCTGCGATTCGGCATCCTGGTAGCGCTCAATGAATTTTTCGGTTGCCCAGATATCCAGCCCGCTTGGCAGAATCGGAATAATGAGCAGATCAGCCAGCAGGATAATTTTGCTGGTCACCTGAGACAGTGAAGGAGTGCCGTCAATTATAACGATTTCATAATCCTTGTTAAGCTGCTTGACATTCTTTGCCAGCTCAATACCGTCAATGAGTCCGAATACAGGAACGGCCGGCATCTCTTCATCCCGCAGGCCTGACCACCGCAAGGCACTTTGGTTGGTATCAACATCGACAATACAGACCTTATAGTTTGAATGTGCAAAACAGACTGCCAGATTCTGTGCGACGGTTGATTTACCAACTCCTCCTTTCAGACTTGTTACAGATAATATCATAAAAGACAATTGTTATTCAGGGGCAAGGTAGCAAGAATGTACATTTCATGCAATACTGATATACTGTAAAAATGATTTACTTTTATCATTAAATACTGATTTACGTAAATCAGTATTTAATGATAAAAGTAAATGTCTTGAAACAGGTATACTCTTAAAAAGGGAACAAGTGAGGTGGTCCGGTTTAGCGGCACACTGAACTTGCAAGTTTAGTATAATACTCCTGCTCAAACTGTTCAGGGCTT
>NZ_JBYFCJ010000058.1:0-13321 GCF_057652235.1 Arsenicibacter sp. R0_47
TTATGACTAACGGATTGCGTCCGTTAAGGCCATAATTCCTTAGCGTAATTCTTTGTCCCGTTGCTAAAAGAACCCCATGTAGACCTGCGTTGCCGTAAATAACTTCAGGTAATTGCCCCAGCTTTGACCATAGAACAGGTCATCATAGTTTATTCGTATGCGGTCGCCGTCTACCTTTATTACCAGAGAACCCGCTGTACTTACCGGCAGGGCATGTTGTTGTGTCGGCTCTGCGGATAAGCTGCCGATCACTTTATCGACCGCTTTCAGGAACCGCGCAAACTCAATGGGCTTCAGTAAATAATCGGCTACACCATAGTCATAACTTTCCAGAGCAAACTCCGAGTATGCCGTCGTTAAAATGACGAGGGGCGGGTGGGCCAGGGTCTGAAGCAACTGTAGCCCGGTAATCTGTGGCATGTTAATATCCAGAAACAGCAGATCAACGGGTTGCCGGTGCAGGAAATTAATCGCCTCAAGGGCATCGTAACAGCTACCGGCCAGCTCAAGCTGATCAACCTGCCCGATGTAATGCCGGAGAACATAGTGAGCAGCCTGCTCGTCATCAATAATCAAACATGTTAAGCGGCCGGGCATGTTGTCTTTGGGTTAACTGAATGGCTAAACGGGTAATAAACCGGTCGTTTTCATGAAGCAGGACCAGTTCATGTTGTTGCGGATACAGCATATCGAGCCGCTTCCGGGTGTTTTCTAAACCGACACCGGTTGACCCTTCTGCCGGTTTATGTACGGGCAGTGAGTTGTTAATCGTGAGGTCTAACCGGTTTCGTTTCAGGTGTATCGTTATATCGACAAAGCAGCCTTTAAGGTCGCCCGTTCCGTGTTTAAAGGCATTTTAACCAGGGGCATAAGCAACAGAGGTGCCAGCTGGTAGCTCTGTAATGCCGGTTCATCTGCCGGGGGCTGGTAACTGATCCGGCAGCGTTTTCCCAGCCGTTCCTGCTCCAGGGTAATGTAGCTGGTAATAAACTCGATTTCCTGTTGCAGCGTGACCCATGCCCGGCGGCTGCTTTCGACCTGATACCGCATCAGCTTCGATAGCTGCATCAACAGTTCCGGCATGCGGGCGGGCTCGTGCAGACTGATCCCATACAGGTTATTCAGCGTGTTAAAAAAGAAGTGAGGGTTGAGCTGGGCATGCAGAAAACGGATCTGTTCATCCTGCTGGAGTACCTGGTCGGCGTGGCGCTGTTGTTGTTGCTGATAAAACCGCTGTATCAGAAAAACAGCAACCAGTACCAGCAGGCTTACAAAGCTGGTAGCCAGTAAAAAAAGCCCGGTTTCACGCCACTGTTCCAGCGGGCATAATTCTGGGTAAATCCTGTAATTGGCTACCCAGACAAGGAAAGTCCCAGGCACCAGGGCAGTTACGGTCCAGAAAATATAGTGCCGGACCTGCCGGGAAAACAAGAGCGGAAACAGGACAAAACGATGGAACTGGGCCTGTCCGTACAGGATGAGGAAGAACAGCAGCGCCCGTCCGAAATCATCTGCGGAAGTAAGCCGGTTCCATGCGTTCAGGGACATCAGTACGAATAGGAACAAAAAAATCAGGACTTCCTGTGTCCAGACTTTCAGGGTGTTCCGGCCATTGGACCAGTTCATGTCTTGACTTAGTTTCGGGCAAAAGAACCGAAAGGGATCCGCATTTCCAATTGAAAATGACCAATTGCGTTGGTCATCAAAAAGCAGGGGTTGATCATTTTTACCCGTCCTTTCTGAAACGCCGGGGCGTACTTTGATCCGGTAATTCCAGCTACGAGGTAGCTGCCTGTTCAGAATGAATACGCGACAACTCAATGACGTTCAATCAATACTCTGTTCTAATCGATTAGTTATCATGCAATTTCTGAAAACGGATTTCTCCTTACAAGCAGTTAATGGTGCCAGCCTTTGGTTACGGCTTGGTTTAGGTCTCTCCATGATCCCGCATGGCTATGAAAAGTTAATACACTTCAGTGAACAGAAAGCCGGCTTTCTGAATCTGTTCGGTCTTGGAACTACTGTTTCGCTGGCGCTGGCCATCGGAGCGGAGTTTTTCTGCTCCATACTGCTCATGTTGGGGCTGTTAACGCGTGTGGTGATAATTCCGTTACTCTGCACTGCCCTGGTCATCGTATTTATTGCCCATGAGGGAGATCTGCTGGGTGATGGGTCGGCAGGTACCCTTTTTCTGATTGGCTACATCACCAGTCTGCTCTTAGGGCCCGGAAAGTATAGTCTGGATGCGCTCCTGCACTAGTCTGACGTCAGGTTGCGACATATCAACGTCTGCTCGTTGATTCGTCGTAACCTGAGTAGTACTTTTATCGCCCCATTCAAACGGGCTAACTTATGCTTTCTTTTTTACGTCTTTTCTGCACTGTTTATTTAGTATGTAGTCTGCGGGTTTATGGTCAGTCCGTTGTTTATGTAACCGAATACGGGAGCGGTAATTTTTCCGGATCCTCATGGGCCAATGCAAGCACATCATTTACTCTTCGTACCCGCCTGGCGACGGCTCCGGCAGGTACACAGTTCTGGATCGCAAAGGGTACGTACAAAACATCGGTCAATAACAATAATAATCGCGCTGATAGCTTTGTGATTCCTTCCGGTGTACAGGTTTATGGCGGTTTTAAGGGGTTTGAAAACGGATTACAGGAGCGTGAGCTTACCGCCCCGTCTTCTACTACATTTTCCGGAGAGATCGGTTTCAGTAATACCAGTGATGATAATGCCCTCCATGTTGTTACGTTTACGAATGCGTCTGCGGATACGCGTTTAGACGGGATCGTTGTAACCGGTGGCTATGGGTATGAAGGAGCAGGAATTTTTAATAATGGTTCCGGTGCCGGCAACCAAAGTAATCCGGTGATTGCAAACTGCTACATTGTGAATAACACGGCGTCGTATGGCGGGGGGCTGAATAATTATGGCTATCAGGGGAGTTGCAGTCCTACCGTCATTAATTGCGTCTTCAGCCGTAATGGAGCCTGGGTCAACGGCGGCGGGGTTTATAATAACGGCTATCAGGGCAACTGTCAGCCTCGTTTCATTAACTGCCTGAGCAGCGGGAACACGGCAAGAGATGGAGGGGCTTACTATAATGAAGCCTTCGGCGGGATTTGCCGGCCTGCCTTTATTAACTGTACGCTGGTTAATAACCACGTGACGACTCCGGCCGTCAGCGGAAATTACAATAGCGGTGCCCTGTATAATGACGTTCCGGGCAATCAGGGTACGTGTGAGCCGCTGCTGCTGAACTGCATTATCTGGGCCAATACGGCCGAATCGGCCCCTTCAGTGCTGTCCGGCATATACAATAATGGCCAGGTTAGTCTGACGATTACCTATTCAACGATTCAGGGCGGGTATGCCGGAGCCGGTAACAGTGATCAGAATCCGCAATTGACAAGTACGTATATGCCCTCTGCGGGGTCGCCGGTGATCAATGCCGGTGATCCGGCCAGCACAACGGCCACGGTCGCTCAGCAGGATGCGGCGGCGAAGCCACGTATCCTTAACGGGCAGATTGATCAGGGGGCTTACGAATATCAGTACCGTTATCCGGCTGGTACTAGGCTCTACGTTACAGTATCAGGGGCGGGCACCTTTTCCGGAGCAGACTGGAACAATGCCTTATCGGCAACGGAATTTCCGGAAGCGCTGCTGGTAGCCGATGCAGGGGTCAGTTTCTGGGTAGCCCAGGGTGTTTACCTGCCCACGCAGTCCACCAGCCGTCACCGTAGTTTTGTCATTAATTCCGGCGTTGACGTCATAGGTGGTTTTGCCGGGCAGGAAACGGACATAAGTCAGCGGATTATTTCCCGGTATCCGACGATCTTTTCCGGAGATATTGGTCAGATCGGGTCTACTGCAGATAATTCCTATCAGGTCGTCCGGTTTGGACCCGCTTCGGCTGCTACCAAACTAGATGGGGTAACCATCCGCGATGGCTATGAATCGCGTGACTATGGTGCACTACAGACACCAAAAGGAGGAGCAGGGGTTTATTTTGACGGCAGTGGCAGCGGAAACCGTTGCGAACCTCAGCTCATTAACTGCATCATTACGGCTAACCGTAGCACCAAAGCGGGAGGCGGCCTTTATCTGGATGCTGAATCGGGCGGGTATTGCCGGCCAACGCTGGAAAGTACGACGATCAGCCAGAACATTGCCTCTGATTATGGCGGCGGCATTTACATTCATTCTAATAACGGCATTGGTAGTATAGCGCTGTTGCGATGCCTGCTTACGGATAACGCTGTATTCGGATATGGCGGCGGGTTTTATGTACAGGCTGTTAACTCAGCCGCTTCCCGCATTCTGCTGCAGGCGAATCAATGTATATTCCGGAGAAACCGGTCTTCTTATGTAGGCGGCCTGATGCGCATTTCGACAACGACCGGGGGTAAGTACGAATCATTTTTTACCAATTGTTTACTGGACGATAATACTGCCGGTGAACAGGGCGGACTTTTTTCCGTACAAGCTTCATTCTATAGCGAAGTAAGTCCGGTATTTACGAACTGCACATTCGTTAACAACAAGGCAGTTAGTAACAACGGGAATACGTTTTATACCGATATGGAGGCCAGTTGCGCCGTTAATTATAGGGTCCAGAACAGTATTTTGTTACAACCGGGGCTGGCTAACACAACCGGACCTGACCGGGGTACTCCTGCCTATCAGATAACGTATTCAATTTTTGAAGGCGGTTATTCCGGTGCAGGGAATGTGGATACTGACCCGAAATTTATCAACGCAGCTGCCGGAAACTATCAGCTGCAGACCGGAAGCCCGGCCATGAATACGGGTGACCCGTCGAGCACAACGGGAACCGTATCGGCACGGGATCTGGCCGGTAACCTCCGGATCGTAGGCCTCCGTATCGACATGGGTGCTTATGAATCCCCTTTGTTTATAACTGCCCGGCATGGTGCCTGGAACGAACCGGATACATGGGTTGGCGGACAGATTCCGGAGCCCGGAGCGATGGCGCTGATCCGGCATACCGTTTACATACCCTCAGGGTATAAGGCGCTTGCCCAGAAAGTCACCTGTGAGGAGGGAGCAAAACTAATCCTGTCAGAGGCAGGCCAGCTCCGGTTGGCGCCCAGACAGGACGGGTCACAGTAGTTGTTTCGCCGGTGATTTAGTAATGGTGTTAATCCGCTTTCCATCATTATTAAATTACCGGCGAAACTAAACATATATTGATTTTTACGGTAATTTGAGGGGTTTTCTGTTGAAACAGCGTTTATATCAGCCTGTATCAACACCACGCATCTGCCGGAAACGCAATAAACCGTTACACTCACTATGAAAAACATTTTACTGGCTGTCAGCCTGCTGCTTACGCTGACCTGTTTTGCCCAGAAAGAAAAACCGGTCAGCGACTCGGCCCGGTTTACAAAGTACCTCTCCGGCGCTGTAAGCTCATTCACGTTTGACGGTAAGAAACCAACCGGCGCCGGCTGGGATATACTGGAAAAGCATTTTGCTGAAAATCAGTTTGTTGGCTGGGGCGAATACCATAATTCCCCGCTGCTCTCGCAACTGGCAGCCTATGCCCTTGAACGGGCATCAACGTATGGGTTTAAAAACTGGTGTGTCGAAGTAAGTCCGTTTGTTGCGTCTGAACTCTCACGGATGGCGCGCTATAAAAATCCGTGGGACAGCCTGGCCGCCGTATCCAGAGAGCATCCCAAATACGGCACCTTCCCCTTCTTCAAAACCACTGACGATGCCCGGATGCTTGCTGCCGCCGGAACCTACAACTATGCGATCTGGGGAATTTATCAGGAATTTCAGATGGCGTTTCCATATGCGATTAACCGGGTCTATACGGCCCAGTCACCCAAAGTAAGGCAGGCCTATAAAGCCGTTCGGGATAGCCTGCTGGCCAGATGGTGGATGCCCAAAATAAAGTTGCTGGACAGTCTGCGCAACGGGATTCCGCAGGAAAACTATAAACAGGTGCTCGATGACATCAAGGTGTCCGGCCGTATATACAGAGAAGAAAATTCGCTGATGCGGGCTTCGTTAATGAAAAAGAACTTTTATTCGTATTATGATCACACAAAGACCCGGCACGAGAAAGTATTTTTCAAAATGGGGGCCAACCATCTGGCAAAAGGACTCAACCTGATGACCTCCCTCTATGACATCGGGAATGCGGTCTATGAACTGGCACAGCATAATCAGACCAGCTTTACCAATGTTTATTTTATGCTTCGCTATACTACCGAAGACGGAAAAGTCATTGATGATCTGGCCAGTGCCCAACCCGAATACCCGAAAGAATTTCTGAAGCTCTACGACAAGGAAAAATGGGTGGTCGTTGATGTACGCCCGCTCCGGGTGCGCTATGCCAATGACAAAACGCTTTCTGAGGATACCTGTCAGCTTCTTTACAAGTATGATTTTGTTGTTGTGTCTCCTGAAGTTCAGCAATGATGACTCAATGAGTGAAGCAATGGCCGTTAGTATACTATGTATTATCTCCACAAACGGGTCAATAGTAGTCAGATCAGCTAAAACCGCATAGTGCCACAAATTACCATCCTAGCTGCTGAATTAACGACGAAATCTCACCGTTTGCAGGGAGTTTATAAGGGATATCGGCAACCAGCTTATTCTCTTTTGAGCGGCCGGCCGGGCGGATCCATTCTTTAACGCCGAAACGCAATTGTAGCTGCGTATGGGGCAAAACAACCGAATACATTTCACCAAAGTGGGTTGGATGTCCGTTAACAGGGGATTCACCGGCTAACGGTGCGATTTTGTTGTCTTGTATCAGGGTTGCAAATAAAATCGCACTGGAAAACGTCTTTGGCCCGATAAGCACAATCACCTTTCCTGTAAATGGATTGGCCACCTTCTCTGGCTGCACTTGACTGGAAGAATTTTGCAGAACTTCGCCTGGTGTCGCTTTCTGGTACGATGCATCGCTAAGCCCCCAAGAAGTCAGTTTGGCCAGGTACTCATCACTACGTTTCCAGTTCATCGAATAGGACTGATAAGGCTTTTGGTAAATATGGTTGATAATCATATTCCCTACGGCAGAGGCACCACCATCGTTGTCACTTATATCAATAGCCAGGCGGGTAACGCCATCGTGGTGTATCAAGGCAAAAATGCTGTCGATACAACGCTTATAAACCGGTAAATCCTGCCTGCCTTTTGTGGCGAAAGACCGTGCCCGAATATACCCCACTTTACCCATCCGTCTGTACGTAATGTTGGTCGTTATGCTATCCGACCAATTTGTGACTTTATGAACTGTCGCCCGGTTGCGAAGAGAAAGCGCAGCGTGTTCATCATCCAGTGGTATAAGAGCAGGAGCTGCTTTTTGGAGAAATCCGGCTGCGGATAAAGGTTGGTTCAGGCCTGTTTCCAGAGAATCAAGGTATGCCTCATAGCGTTGGCGGGTAAACCGCGTAAAAGGGCTGGCATGTACACGAAAAAGCTGCTTACGGATAAAACGTAAATCTTCCCGCATTGCCTGCGCGGAAAACAGCGTCTCCTGGGCGCTGACCGATGATATTAAACCAAAAAGCAAAACAATTCCAGGCAAGATCTTAAAGTACACACGATACATATTGTTACACAATCAAGTTTAGAATTCAGTTTTAATTGTCGTAATGCTAACTAAAGATGTGCACTGGAATTTAATGTTGCATCCGTAAGAATAATGGAGGTAAAATTTAATCAATCCGACTTTAGGGAAAGGATTCATATTAATATCCGCGCGCAGCGTGAATAATTTACGATATCCGCCAGGCATAGTACCGAAATAAGCTATTTCTAATATGGGGGCAGATCAATACCTTCATTTTCCGCTTTGGTATTATCAGAATTGAATAGACCCACTAACATTTGAACCGGTTTGCTGGCTACTATTCCGGCCACCGTATTAAGTACAAATACACCGGTTTTCGTTTTGGGGTAAACCAGCCCGGGGGTACCCGGCGGCAATTTCTGGACTTCTTCTACATAAGGGCGCATCAGCTTTTCGTAAGCCGAGAAGGCGTCCTCATGCCGCTCATGCCGTGACAATTCACCGGCCAGCACATAGGCTCCTACAATGGCCAGGGTTGTACCTTTTCCGCTGATAGGCGTAGGACAATATGCGGCATCGCCCACCATCGCCACCCGCCCGTCAGACCAGCGCCGCGCTTTAATCTGCCCGACTTTATCCAGGTACAAGTCATCGGTCCCGTCGAGGGCCTTGCAAATCCGGTCTGCTTCCCAGCCGGCACCGTCCAGTTTAGCTTTCAGGATACTTTTCTGTTCATCGACCGGCCGTTTCTCATAGGTTTCCGAGCTATCCTCTATAAAAGCGACTGATGCCCGGATCGTACCCTTATTATCCGGACGGAGCATCAATACACGGCGATTGACAGCCGTATACCAGCGCCACCAGGTAGTATCGTTTTCCTGCCGGGGGATGGTCATGTAGGCGATATAGAGACCCAGGGATTTAAACCTGGGTTCATCGCCGAACATAAGCTGCCGGGTGGCCGAGCGCACCCCGTCGGCCGCAATAACCAGATCAAATGTTTCGGTTGTGCCGCCGGCGAAGATTACGGATACTCCGCCGGAATGCTGCTCCAGCGCCTTTATCGAATCACCGAAGCGGTAACAGACATCCTCTTTTGTGCAATCATACAGAATCTGAGCAAGGTCACCCCGCAGAATTTCCAGTTCACGGGTTCCGGTGAGCGATGCGTCTTTGGGAAATTCCCCCGCTACCTTGCCATCCTGACCGATAAACTGCAAACCGGCTTCGGTTGTATTTTGGGCCAGAATCGCAGCTTCGATGCCCATCTTCCGGACTATTTTGCGGGCCGGACCATTAACGTCGATGTTTTGTCCGCCCAGGCGCAGGGTAGATGCCCGTTCAACAACGGTAACCTCGAATCCGTATCCGGCAAGCCAGAAAGCCATTGTCGAACCGGCAATACCGGCTCCGGATACTAGTATTTTTTTTGCTGCTGAAACAGACATGGTCACTTGCAGGGATTTTAGTTTAAGCCCGTCATTACGTACGAACGATACAATAACTCCGCTGTACCCTTGTTGTTTTCAAAACTGCCTTATGTTGACGTATTCATTCACATCCGGTAAACGGTTTACACACCGTTTATAATTTCATTTTTTAGTTATCTATACTGCGGTCAATTCCTGCCGGTTGAGTCCGGTAGTTTTCTATAGCCCAGTATTTTGAGACCAAACCAACTGAACAAAAGACCTAGCGCAATTGAAAAAAGGGCGCCCCGGATCAAACTAAAGAAAGTACCAATAAAGGTGTTGTCCGGCTCAGCAGGATCAAAATGAACTGTTACAGGAACATTTACTTCGTATTCGGCAGGTAAGGATCCGGATTGCCCTTTGCACCTGTATGTCTGACCACTCAGGGTTTTAAACTCCACGATGGGATAATAAACGCTCGACTTACCCGAACTCCGTTCATTAGCCACAACCCTGCCTTCAACCGATTGCCCGTTTAGAAACAACCAGCTGCCCCGATAAAGCTGATAAAGCGCTCCAATGCAACAGAGCAGACCAAGAATAAGGGGTAAATACTTCATAAGAGCCAGGGGTGAAGCCGCGTTTACATTTGAAGCAAAACTACATAGCTCAACTATTCTGGTCAATCCGATAAATATACGATGTAGGTCATCTGCTGAATCCAGAGACTATTCCTGATTTCTAACCAGTGATATATCTGGATGAGTTAGCCGAAGCAGTCCGGGCACATCGCTATATTGTTGCTACTCAAAATTTTCGACTGTTTTAAAAATAGCAAAAACTCGCCCTTAAGCATACTTAAATCGAGTCGTTATTAACAAACGAGACATACACAAACGTTTTTTTCATTCTGACACGGAGCCAACTATTTTTGGACAAATGACTAACAACTTCTCCTGAATACGAATACGCCGCATGAATGCATTAATACGAATCCGGGCCATTGTGGAGCAAATGGCAGAAATTCCGATGTAGAATAATTACTCACGATAATGTTTAATTATCGTGAGTAATCTGAAAATTATTAGCTACATTTACATAAAGCCGATTTACCTTGGAGAGACTTAATGGAAAATTCGTTTGTTTACTGTTGAAATAAGTTAAAAAAAGAAAACATGGCACGTAAAAACAAACAAGCCGGGAGTGAAGACCTGACAGCTGTATTCATAAATAACAATAAAGAACAGGGTCTGACTGAAACGGCTAGCCAGGCTAAGCGTGTACTGGATTTTTTTGAAAGAGGTCTGAGAGGAGCCGACAACAGTGCACGGGCTTTCGATTCCGATCTGGGACTTTACAAAGCCTGGTGCGAGGGCAGAAAACTGGATAGCCTGCCTGCGCAGGCAGGAACACTGGCACTCTATGCCGCAGAAATGATTGAAGTGCTTAATTACCGAACGCTCAGCCGGCACCTCTCATCGATCAACCGCTGGCACCGGCTTCGTAATTTACCCTTACCGCTACAGGACCCACAGTTGAAAATGGTGCTGCGGGGTATAAAACTCGACCATTACAAGCCACCCCGGCAGGCAGGGGCGTTTTCCCTCACCGAGCTGGAGCAGGCTCTACACGTGCGCGGCGAGACGGAGTCCGATCTTACCCATATTCGCGACCGTGCCTTGATTCTGCTTGGGTTTGCCGGTGCATTCAGGCGTTCTGAGCTGGTAAGTGTCAACATTGAGGATATCACGATTAAACAAAACAGTCTGGTAATTCGGGTCCGGAAAAGTAAAACCAATCAGTTTGGTAACCTGGATGAAAAATGGATTCCTAAAGGACGGAATGAACACATTTGCCCCTATGTATGGACACTGCGCTGGCTAAAGGCCCTGAACCGTACATCCGGCCCCTTGTTTGTCCGGATCAGGAAAGGCGGAAAACTAACCGATGACCGCCTTGCCGGCCAATGGGTCAATTTTGTCATGAAGCAATACTTTAACCTGCCGGGGCAGGACTTGTTCACCGCCCATTCACTCAGGGCATCGTTTGTTACGCAGGCCATTTCCAGAGGAGCGGGCGAAATTGCTATCATGCGGCAAACAAAACATAAAAGCAGCGAAATGATCCGGCGTTATGTCCGGATTAATGACATACGGAAACTGAATGCCGTAAATGAAATCGGCTATTAGGAAACCAGTCGCCCGGATTCCTGATAGCCGATTTCATTTTTACTGGTATTGCGGTTTATTCTTTTGGCCTGAAAAAAGCTTTTTGGCCCCGATTACCAGCTTCTCTACGACAAACCCTATCAAGAGTCCGCCTATGCCACAGGCAAGTGCCTTACATAGCCAGGCAACTACCGGCATTGCGGCCAGGGCGTGTTCTAAATCGTGTAGCAGGCGGGCTGTCACCGGTATGCCATGCGCAATGATTTCGCCACCCACCCAAAGCATGGCTGCGGTTCCGATATAACCCAGCCATGTCAAAAAGTGCGGCATAAATTTTACAATCCCACGTCCTATTTTTTGTGTAGTCGGGGGATATTTATCACTGGCCAGCAATACCCCGAAATCATCAGCTTTAACAATCAGCCCCACAAAGCCGTAAACAGCAATGGTGATGAAAACAGCCACCGCCGCCATCACTAAAATCTGGTTTACTATTGGCTGGCCGGTTACCTGATTATACGCAATAGCCATAATTTCAGCAGACAAAATTATGTCTGTACGAACGGCGCTATTCACACGTTCCTGCTCCAGTTCTTCGGGAGTGATTTCTTTTACAGGCTCCTCCTGGTCAGTGTGTTGAGCGGAGGAATGGTTAAACAATGAATGGACTTTCTCGTATCCCTCGAAACATAAATAAGCCCCGCCCAACATCAGTACAGGAGTGATGGCCCAGGGAATAAAATACCCCAGTAATAAGGCCGCCGGACTTAATATAAGCAGTTTATTGACCATCGATTTTTTTGCAATCCGGTAAATAATCGATAGCTCCCGGGAGGGATCAAGGCCAACCACATATTTGGGGGTAACGGCTGTATCATCAATGACTATGCCGGAAACTTTCCCGGTTGTTTTGGCTACCTGAGTGGGCACATCGTCTAAACTGGCAGCACTTGCTTTAACTAAAGCGGATATATCATCTAACAGAGCAAAAAATCCTGAAGGCATAAGTTGGTAAATTCGTTGCTGCACATATAAAAGTAAGGTCTATGGAGATTAACATATTTACCGGCTCAAAGTTGGTAAAAGTCCCAATTTTAGAATGAAATTATGACTTTTACCCTAAAGGATTGCTTTAACTGGCGGCAGGAATAAAGTCATATTTCTGCTGAATCAGGGCCATCGACTGCTGACTCATTGGTTGGCCACTGGAAAAAAACTGCCCTAATTCCTCGAAATACGCCTGAAAAGTCCCTGGGGTATCAATTTCCAGCATACGGGATCGCTGTTGACCCGGATTTGAAAATTGATGGACGACCCCGGCCGGAATATAAACCGACGTGCCCGCTTCAGCCTTTATGAATCGGCCGTCTACTACTATAGTTACTAATCCCTCGATTACATAAAAGGTATGCGTAGTGACCCGGTGAGCGTGGGGAGGAGGTCCGGGAAATCCTGCCGGCAGATCGTGTTCAAATACACAATACTGCCCGGCCGTATCATCACTCGTTGTTAAAAAAGTAGTCTTGCAGTCACCGATCCGGACGCTGTACCCGGTTTGGATTGATGAAATGGATGTCAACTCGGATTTAGCCATGAGTAAACGTTGTATAAATTTTTAGTAAACGATTTAAAAAGGAGAATAACGAGCCTGAAGGCTATTTTTGCCGGTCAGCACCTTCTACTTTACGGGCACCTGGCAGGACCCTGAATAAGTATAGATCGGCTTACGGGGGGACAGCCTTCGGTACTGTAAACAGTTAATGTATAGCTACCGCCGGTTTTGAGCTCTTCGGCAAAGACAGTGTAGGTTGCCGGTAGCCGGTAAACATTGCTGTAAACATAACCGGCAGGGCCGGTAAAAATAAAGGCCGAACCGGTTGCCGAAGCCGTTAACCGGGTTGGCTTATCGCAGGCCGCCACTCCTGAACTAGTGATCTCATCAATGCGGGCCGGTGTGCCAGATGCAATGGAAATGATCGTCTGAGAGCGGCAGGAGACCAGTTCCCCATTGCTGGCCGTAATGGTATAGCTTCCTGCTGCATTAATCACAAACTGTCCGTCCGGACTCCCGCTGCTTCCATTCAGGCTATAGGCTGGTACAGGGCTTTCTCATAAAACCCTATGCATGGTCATAAATTCGATTAGTGAGTTAAAATCATCCGCAAACTGATCGA
>NZ_JBYFCJ010000059.1:0-12937 GCF_057652235.1 Arsenicibacter sp. R0_47
TTATGACTAACGGATTGCGTCCGTTAAGGCCATAATTCCTTAGCGTAATTCTTTGTCCCGTTGCTAAAAGAACCCCACAAATACCCAAATACTGATATTCTGGCCACGGGCAAAGGCAAACGCCCGCTGCACGTTTTTCATTTTATCGAGAATGGCAAATTCATCAAAGATGAAATTCACCCTTTTGTCCGGCCGGAAATTACACGCTTTCAGACAGACACCCACCACCAGCCGCAGCCACCGCGCATGACTGTCTAAAAAACGTTCCGGCAGACATAGATAAACGGTGGTTTTGCCGTCGGTCAGGCTATACGGGTCAAACTCATCATTGGCCAGTGCCGCCCGCAGCGGTGTGCTTTCCAGAAACGATGTGTTGTCCTGGGCGGTGGACATGATCGACGGCAGCGGGCCGGTGTCATTACTCAATCCGATAAATTCTCCTATCCCGAACTTTACCAACCCGTCACATTCTTCGTTTTCCTCCATTTCAAACCACAGCCTTTGCCGGTCACGTACCGGCAGGCGCAACCATTGATACAGGGTGCCAAGATGCTGTTCGCTTTCCGGCCTGGCCGTAATCATGTGCAGCAGATAGGTTTTAATCAGGGATCGGGCGCGGCTCTCCCAATAGCTGTCTTTGGCGTGTGGATTGTCCGGAACAAGCATTTCCGCAATGACGGCGCAGCTTTCGGGCAATTCGTCCATGTTGCCGCGAACAAAGCCCAGCGGGTTGAACCCGACCGGCTCAATGCCATGTGTGGCGTTCAGGCGTTTTTGTTCCTGCCACGGATCGAGCAGCACCACCCGTTGGCCGCATTGCTGTTGCCATCCGGCCGTAATGAGGGCGATTTCGCCCTTTGGGTCCATGACGAACCACGAACAATTGGGCTTTGACAACAAATTGGGTAAAATCAGGCACACCCCCTTGCCCTGGCCTGATCCGGCAATGGTGACGCCATGCACCAGCATAGAGAGCCGATAAGTATAGCCCAGAAAATAGCCGCATTCCGGCTCTGTGACATTCTGGTTAAAGAGCGGGTCAATCCAGGTCGGGTTATCCCAATTGGCGCTCCCGTGGCTGTTCAAGGGGTTATAGGGCCATACCGGCATTGGCGGATAAGTCCGGGGCGCAGCTGGTTTTGCCGGTAAGGGGCTTTGGTCGTTATCGAGCCTGGAAACGATAAAGGCGACCAGCACCCCGCCGATCAGGGCCGACATAAAGGCGTTGCCGCTGCTTTGACCAAATGAGACGGACGAGATAAAAAAACCGGCAAAAGCGCCGATCAGGAAAAAGATAAAAACAACAAATCCCCGCATGGTGTGGAAAAAAGGTTAGGTACGGCGCGGGCAATATGGTGATTTTGCAGGGCATCCGGTACGGGAAAAACACCCTTTTTTCTTTTCTCACTGTTATAAAAAACAACGCCTGTCTAATGCAGACAGGCGTATTGATCGAGGCTGTGACTAAAATACTTGCTTTATATGCACCTGAACAGCAAATCTAATATGAAAACATTACATATTGGTATGTTTTGGAAAATTTACACCGTAGCGGTAATATTGCGCGTTGGCCGATCCTGTCGTAAGACAGGATGCAAGGTATGGACGGTAGCACCGTCACCTTGCCAAGGGGGAAACCAAACCGGCTGCGCCTGGTCCGTTTTCCCCCTGTGGAACCCCCTTCCTTTCCCCCGCTATCGCTTATGGAATCACAGCCTACGCCTGTTAAGAAGAGCAACAAACGCCAGCGTGAACACGTCTTGCGTGTGCGGTTGCACGACCTTGAATGGGACGCACTCACCGGACGTGCGGCCCGCGCCGGGTTGAGCATCCCCGACTATGTCAGGGCGACCAGCATCGAGGCCCGGCCGTTGCGCAAGGTCCGGCAGCGCACACCGGAGCGTGTGCTATTGATTAAGGTGGAAACCGCCCTAAATCGCATCGGCGGCAATGTGAACCAGATCGCCGCGAAGGCGAACACGGCCGGATTTCTGACCCGTGCCGAATGTGACCAGCTGAAAGCGCTGATTGCCGATGCCCATAAACTGGTAGAACGCTTTTTGCCGGCCAACGACGATGATTATCAAGGCGACCAAGATTAAGAGCATCCGGCATGCCGGCATCCTGGGCAAACACCTGTTAAAGGCCGACGAAAACGAAATTGTCGAAATCGAAGCGATCCGGGGAACCGCCCGGCCGGATGATCTGATTGCCAGCTTGCAGAGCATGCAACGGGCAACGGAATTGACCAAGGGCAAAACCGGCCTGTTTCATACAGCGATCAATCCCCGCGACGATGAAGCCGACAACATGACAGCGGCACAATGGGAGCGGGCGTTAAACGCCATCGAAGATGAGTTTAAATTGCACGGCCAGCCATGCGCGATCATCACCCACCGCAAAGACGGGCGCACCCATAAACACGCCGTCTGGCAGCTGACCGACACCGATCTGTGCAGGCTGATCGACATCAAGCACGATTATAAACGCTGCATCAAACTTGGCCTTGAACTGGAAAAAGAGTTTGGCCACGCGTTGACCAACCGCCAGCCCAGCCGCAACGGTTACACCCGTGACGAACAGCAACGGGCCAAACGGCGCGGTGAAAAAGTACCGGAATAGCGGGCCGCTCTGCGGGCGGATTTTGCCAGGGCAAAAGACGCGGCCGAGCTGGAAGACATTTTAGCGGCCAAAGGCTATATGTTTGCGAAAGGCGACAAAGCCGAGATTGTGTTGGTGGATCGCCGGGGCGATGTGTTTGGGGCCACCCGTGAATTAGGTGTCCGGCTGAAAGAGATCAAACAAACATTGGGTGACCGGCTGGATAGATTGCCGAGCATCGAGCAGGCCCGCCAGCGCCACCAGCAGGCGCGTGACCAACAGGCCCGGCAGACAGCCCCCAGCGGTCCGCAGACGGCGCCAGGGCGCCAGGACGGCCCACAGGAGCCATATCAACAAAAGGTCACAGTCAGCTTTAACACGCGGGATTTTGAAGCGGCCCAGGCACAAAAACAGTTGGATCAGCAAGCAGCCCAGGCCCAGGCCGAACGGGATAAACAGGCCCGCATTGAAAAACGGTTGCGCGAATGGGACGAGCAACAGGCCAAAGAGCGGGACCGGCCGCGTAATAAAGGGTTAGATTTAGAGCGATGATTTACTTTTTATAGATTTTATCTGTGAAGTTTTTTGTTTTTTTGTAGTAAAGACGGATTTTTTGTGATGGGAAAATACGCCACACATTTTAACTGTAAATTTTCTATCATCCTGATAGAGAAGGACCAAACTGTTATTGATAGCTTCCATCATGCGGCTGCGTTATGCTTTCCGGAGGCGACCTGTAGCGTTCTTCAGAGGTACGAAGATGTAACGGACTATTTGGATACCTTGAACGGGTACACACCCAAATTAGTATTTCTGGAAGTGTTTTCTCCCGATAATGTTATGGGTCTTGCACTGATTCAGCGGATAAAACAACGTAAGTCAGGGCAGGCACTTCCAATTATTATATTATCTCAAAGCGATAATCAGGATCATGTCACACAAGCTTATGAATCAGGGGCATCGTCCTATATTGTCAAACCAGCGTCACCGGCAGAATGGCATGATCTGTTACGAAACATTCGTTTGTTCTGGTATCAGACAGCGACTATGCCACCATTGGCTTATATCTAAAAGGGGAATTCATCATTATACAAAACAAGAGGCGACACTTTGAGATATTTTGCCGCCCGTTCCAGTCTCGCTTTATCTGTCTGAAACGTGCCATCGCCCAGGGCAAAGGCGACTGCGTTCGTGTAAACCCACCAGCCCGCAGAGCCGTGCGGCCGTGCCGCTGGGGGCGCATGTTTTTCGACCAGGGCAGCGGCTTTGGCAATAATGCGGGCCGGATAACGGAATCCGTCCAGCTCGTTATCATTGTCATTGGTATATTGCATAAATGACAGTGTATCACACCCATAACCCTGTATGCAATGCAATATTCAGAGTTATTAGCCCGACAGGATCGAGAGCTTAGCAAGCTCAATTTGGAATTCCGCAACAACCGCGACGCGATCAGGCAGATGATCAAGGGGCATTTTGATGGTGAAGCCAAATACGGCCCCGAACTGGCACGGCTGGAAAAAGCCTATGAGCGCGACCGCGACAGTCTTGGGCGTTTCCACGCCCAGGAGCAGAAACGTTTTTTAGCCGAACCGCAGCGCGAAGCCGATAAGCCGAAGGTCAAAGACATGGACACGGCCTATGCTAAAAACGTGACGGTCAGCATGCAGCGCATGACCCCCGAAACCAAAGAGGAGCGCATCGAGCGCAAAATGCGGGAATGGGACGCGGCCCAGCTGGAGAAAACCCAGCAGCGTGAAAACCGCCAGGAACGCAGTTGACCGCTATTAGGAAATCAGGCGGTGAGTGTGGTTCTTTGTAAAGCTTGGATCTCATTTATTGAGATCAGTGGTATGGAAAGACGAAAAGCCTGCCCTCATTGAAGGCAGGCTTTTTTGTACAACTTATTATTACGGGATAGGACTATTATCTTTGAAGCCTCTATCTCTAGTAAGATAAATGGTATGGTTATAATAAAGCTTGCCCCCATTGAGGGCAAGCTTTATAGAATCCCTAATACACTATTGTTGACGCATTTATGTACTAATATCATCAAATGTAATAATATAACCAAAAGTTGATTTATTGCCCGATATAGCATGTCTGATAATAACTTTGAGAGGTTTTGTGAATGGTTACAATTAGTGGAACTAATGGTTTGGAACGATAAAAAGCCTGTCTTCAATGAAAACAGGCTTTTTTGTACAACCTTAAAACTTACTGTACCAACTTTAACAGCATCAAATGTAATATTTTTGCATTGATCCGAGATTAGAAACAGCCTGCCCTCATTGAAGGCAGGCTGTTTTATATAACCTCATCTTAATCACCACATAGGGCAAAAGTGTGTTTTATCTGGCTCGTGTCCAACATCAACAACAATTTTCCCCGGCCTGTGGCCTTCCGCGCGGATCAAAATTCTTGTTGACCTTGTTCACTAAAGCCAGGTTTCCGGCATCCATACCTTATGCGGTCAGGAATGTTTAATTTGCAAACCATTCTTAATCAGAGTTTAAGCAAATCGAATAAATCGTTGGTCGCTATAACGCGTTGAAAGCCCATTGCTCTTAGATGGCTGGTCAACTTTTTGTCCCCGGTCCACAGCCATGCGTCTTTTTGTAAGGCAAGTGCAACAAAAGTAACGTCATCCTTATCGACACCGGAGGTCAACCGGTCTGCCTCCTGCAAATGGTGATCATCGATAACGTTATCGTTGAAGAATTCAATTTGCTTCATGATAACATGAAGTAACCGGCTGACTTTGTCAGCGGGTTGTTTCGAGAGTTCGACAATTCGTGGCTGATGTTTAAATAATTCAGCAAAAGCATAATAGCAGCTAACGCGCTCAATACTTAGCGTTGGATTAAACAAGATTTCCAGCAATTTTTCATTAGCTGATATACAGGCACTGAATAAAATATTCGTATCAATAACAACGATCATGGGATAAAGCGATCTTTGTTATCTGCAACCCATTTTTTATTGACTTCCCGCGCCAGCTCAGCCGCTTGCTCTTCAGTTCCCTTGTTTTGTAAGGCAATATCCATGACATCGAAATAATCAAGCATCTTTTGAACAATGCTTATATTCATTGCGCTGGATACCCGAATGACGAGTTCATTATTTTGACGTTCGACGACCATAACATCCTCCTATTTTATCAAATATAACATATATATGGGTTAGATTCAATCAATTTAGCTCGGCCGGGGAAGACAGGTAGCATGAAAACCACCCATCAATATTAGGAAATCAAGCAGTCAGTATGGTTCTTTGTAAAACTTACGTGTCCCATCGAGGACATTGTAAATGGTGTGGATTTAATAGATAAAAAGCCTGCCTCCAATGAGGGCAGGCTTTTTGGTTTTGACCTATCTTTAACTACCAGAAAAGTATGAGCAAAAGTGTGTTTTATCTGGCTAGTATCAAACATCCCGTTTTCCATACGGGATAAATTTTGTTGAATTGTAACCAGAAGCTGTTTGTGTGTTACATGATCCCAATATGATTCATATTTTATTTGTAATATATTTGGTGCGTTAGCTGTACTGGCTAGCACCATAAACGTTATAGTGGAAAAGCTGTCTCACCTTTGAAGACTTCTTTTTTGAAAGCAAACTGCTAAAGGCAGTTTGCTTTTTATACGAAAAATGCCAGAAAGTGCGGTTTTACAATAGTAAGATGCTGATACTACGTTTGTAAAATAACCCCCAGCGGGCTACCTTTAGCCCATGAGCAACGCCCCCTCACCCGCCTATGTGATCTATTACCGCGTCAGCACCAAGCGCCAGGGCGACAGCGGTTTGGGTCTGCAAGCCCAACGGGTCTATATTGACCACTTCTATAACGGTAAGCCGATCATCGCCGAGTTTACCGACATCCAGAGCGGCAAGGACATCGACAACCGGCCGGAGCTGCAAAAGGCCCTCGCCTTGTGCAAGCAAAAAAGCGCGGTGCTGGTGGTGGCCAAGATCGACCGCTTAAGCCGGAACACCGAACAGGCATTGGCAATCTACCGCCAGTTGCAAGGCCGCTTGGAAAGCTGCGACATTCCCAATTTGGATAAATTCACCTTGACCCTGTTTATGGCCATTGCCGACCGTGAGCGGGAATTGATCGGCATCCGGACAAAAGAAGCGTTACGGGAAAAGGTCAAAAGCCGTGGCCAATGGCGTACCGGTAGCGATGCATTCCGCACGGGTGAGGCTGCACGGCTTGGCCATGCCACGATCAAGCGCAAAGCA
Organism: Arsenicibacter sp. R0_47; assembly: GCF_057652235.1. Taxonomy (NCBI): domain Bacteria; kingdom Pseudomonadati; phylum Bacteroidota; class Cytophagia; order Cytophagales; family Spirosomataceae; genus Arsenicibacter; species Arsenicibacter sp. R0_47. The sequence goes on from NZ_JBYFCJ010000059.1 coordinate 6,846, forward strand.
GCCGGTAACGATAACAGCCGCCCCGCCAGCGCCATGATTCAGCAGCTTGCCGAACAGGGCTGCAATTGGTCGGAGATTGCCAGACAATTGAATGCAGCAGGCTTTAAAACGCCCAAAGGCCATGCTTATCAAGCCGTACAGGTGCAGCGGCTCTATAAGCGCAGCACCGTAAACGGCCATTGACTTTGTCGATAAAAAGACGTTAAATTTGACGCTAGAAAAGACGTCAAATTTAACGTTGTATTTGAAGTCAAAATAGACGTTATAAAACGGAGATAACCCAATGATTTTTACCGTATGTGGCACAAAAGGTGGTAGCGGAAAAACTACCATTGCAACAAACCTAACAATTTGGCTGGCTAAACAAGGGTTCGACGTTTTGTTGGTTGACGCGGATGAACAAGGAACAGCCGCCAAATTCACCAAATGGCGGGCCATGAATAATGGCAATGAAGAGATTACCTATACGGCCAATATCTTGATTGGCGATAACGTGCGGCATCAAGTCCTGAAGTTTAAGCCTAAATTTGATCATATCGTTATTGATACGGGGGGGCGGGATACAACAAGCCAACGTGCGGCAATGATTGTATCAGACGTGCTTTTAATTCCCTTTAGCCCCCGCAGCTACGATTTATGGACAATGGACGATGTTGAAAAAATCATCCAAGAAGTCCGGTCAATGAAAGACCTTCAAGCCTTTTCATTTCTAAATCGGGCCGATCCCCAAGGCAATGATAACCGAGAAGCTGCGGACGTCTTGCAGCAAAGCACAGTCATTGAATATCTGGATTGCCCTATCGTGGCACGGAAAAGCTACGCCAATACGGCGGCAAGTGGTTTTGGCGTGATAGAAGGAAAGCCGACAGACGAAAAAGCCATTAATGAAATAACATTGTTATTCAACACGATAATGAACAAAGTAAACGTCAAAATAGACGCTTAATCAGACGTCTTTTTCAACGTTCAATCAAACATCAAAAAGGACGAGATATGGCTATTTCAAAATCACCAACAGAACCGGTAAACCTGAATAATCCGGTCAAGAAAACGGCATCCGAAAAGAAGATACAGGACTTCATCAATAAAGGCGGTAGCGCCACGGCCCAGAACAAAAAGACTGCTGTTAATGATCAACCAACCAAAAGCATCAAGCTTGTTATGACGGCCGACGAGATGGACACCATAAAGGAGCTACGGGACAAACGACCAGGCCGGAACCGTAAAATTACCATTTCGGTACATGACTGGGTCATTGAAGCTATCCAAGAAAAAATCGAACGTGAGAAAAAGAAATATTTAACGTCTATTTAGACGTTAAATATGACGTCAACATAGACGCTTTTTTAAACGTCAAAATCACCATTCCACCCTTTAAAACACCTTTACAGTCAGGTTTTTGGGCTGATAATAATCCTATGGCTAAAATACGTGAAAATGCTGAAAATAATAAACCGGCTTTGGGGCGTAAATCGTCAAAACCAAAATTGGTCAAAACACTACAGGAAGTTAGCTTATCAGCCCCTGTAGCGTCCGAGGTTGTTTATCAGCATGCTTTGCTATGCCAAGTTGCCTTGCCAGCGAGAGACCCTAAAAACGAGCGTAACTGGCATGTGGCAAATGGCCGTAACCACCTCATGATTCAAGCCGGATCGATCATTGACCAACGCACAAATTCTGTGGTTGACATTGGCCTACCTTACGGCGTTACGGCCCGACTGCTGTTTATTAATCTGGTGTCGCAGATCCTTAAAAACAAACCAAAATACCTTGAAACAGGTGCGCGGGTTATCAACATCGAAGACAGTATGTCGGCGTTTATCAAACGCCTAGGTTTTCCGGTTACCAAACACTACATCAAGAACGTCAAAGAGCAAATGTTGCGCATGTCACGGGCGCAATTCACATTTGTGCTTGGACAGGAAAACAGCCAGATTTACGAAGATGTAAAACTGTTTTCAAAGCATGATCTTTGGTATCCGCAGACGCCCGACCAGCTGAACCTATGGCAATCAAAAGTCGAACCAACAATTGAATTTACGGAATTTGTGTTGCGCTATGCGGTGCCCTTAGATGAACGTGCCGTGTCACGCTTAACCGAAGGAACCCTAACGCTTGATATTTACCAATGGTTAGCGCATCGCCTATGCCGTGTCGAACAGGGAATACCCGACTTTGTAGATTGGAAATCACTCTACGAGATTTACGGCAAAGGCTATGGTAAGATCAATAAATTCAAAGAGAAGTTCAGAATTGCCCTGGAAAAGGTGCTGCATGTCTATCCAACTGCGGCCCAGTCGGTGACCGAAGGAATTTGCATTGTCAAATCAGGCCATAAGGAAACGGGTCGTTATTCAGGTTTCTGGCTGGAATATACCCAACCGCCTGTACCCCACAGCCTTGATTACAACCGCAACCAGATCGAGCGGAAAAGCACGCGTTTTGTCCTTGATGCAAAACCCGTCAAACAAACCCGCCGCAGAGCCAAAGTTGAAGCAACGGCCTATAAGCCGCCAACGGAACAACAAGTCTTAAACATGACCGATAAGGAACTTGGAGCCTTGCCGAAGGTACGCGGCAAAGAAGCTAAAACAGTACGTAATATTGGGGGCAAAAAATCATAACTGCCTAATTATTAGCCGCTTGATTTTAAAAAAAATGTAAAAGTATAGATACGTAATATTGGGGGCAAAAAAGCCTATTCTTACAAATAAGTTACCATATAGTAGGGTTGCACAAATTCACTTTCCGTATTGTGGATAAGTCTTACCATAACAAAGTTATCTACGTAATATTGGGGGCAAACGGCACGTAATATTGGGGGCAAAGTGGCACGTAATATTGGGGGCAGAATCCTATATATAATATAACCTATAAAAAAAACCTATATAGCCCTCAAAAAGTGTGGAAAACTTCACAGGTGGTAGAAAGCGGAGTTCGCTACGCTCACAGCAAAAATTTTTGACCCCTGCGGGGGGCTAACATTGAGGGAAAAAATTATACCGGCAACTACGTTTATAGTTATGATTGTGTTTATAAGACTTGCTGTTAGGATAGGGGGCGTAGCGTTAATGTGACCAAGCACCGTTTATTTTTTTCCTCAATGTTGGCCGCGCAGCGGCGAATTTTTTTTTAAAATGGCCCTTTCAGCTTCCAAATTCAAAGAAAAGATCGACCGCGTTAAACGTAGCGTTGATATTAAACTGGTGATTGAGAGCACCGGGGTGCAACCGGCGTTTTCCAATCCGGCCAAAGGGGAATACACCTACCACGCGCCTTATCGCCAGGACGACAAACCCAGCCTGAAAATCAGCGTTCCGCTGCAAAGCTTTGTCGATTATGGCTGCAAGGAAGAATGGCGGGGTGACGTGATCGAGTTAACGCGCCTGATCCACGGCCAGGGCGACAAGAACGCAATGCCGTTTTTCGAGGCCGTGAAGTGGCTTGAAAACTTTTCGGGTAGTTCGGTAGCCCCCAAGGCCATTTCGCCCACCCACGGGCAAATTAGGCCGAGTCGTGAGGCATTCTATTCGGGGGATCGCTTCACGTTTGTAAAAGCTACCCCCGTAACGCGTAAAACCCACCCCAATACCTTAGACTACATTACGAAAAATCGCCAGATCAGCTTAAAGGTGGCCAGCCGTCATTTACAGGTTGTCACGTACCGGGACAATGCCGCCCCTGCCGATGATCCTTTGGGTGGTGAGCGTTATGCGATTGGCAGCCGTAATGATGCCGGTGGTTGGGATATACGGACACCCAGCAACGGCAATTTTAAAATCTCGCTGGGAGCCAAAGGCGTAACAACCTATCCAGGGCATCCAACGGCAGATACCGGCCATCTTTTTAACGGTCAGTTTGATTTTTTAACGCGACTGGAGATGACCGGCGAAGAAACGCCGCATAATCCTACGATTGTGTCAAACTCGGATAGCATGATGGCCGAAGCGGCCCGAACCATCAAAGAGCATCCGCACTTGCAAAATGTGAAAAGGTGGTATGTCTGGCAGGATAACGACGATTCCGGCGAGAAAGCGACACAATCCTTTATCGCGGAATTGAACGGAGGCACAGCGGAGTTTGAGGTTTACACCGTCAATCACTGGTATGAACCTTACAAAGACCTGAATAAGTTTTGGACGGATGCCGACCCGCATGCAAAAACGGCTTTAACAAGAAGCTTCAAGGGAATAGCGGCAGGGCCGAAATTTTACGACAGCAGCGCCACGGCGGAAGCCCGCCGGAATGTTGCGATCCTGAAACAGGACCTTTACAAACCTAAAATATAGAAAATATTTATAAAACATTTTATAAGCTACATGTCCATTTTATATGCAATTAAAATGAAAGCTTGACAGATTTGTCACCTGAGAATATATCATATATGTCACAAGGAGGTATGACATGATTGCTTATTCTTACGAAATAAACAAATCAGGGGATATTTACGCATATACTAGTGAATACTTCCCAAGTATTAGAGGTTTTGGGCATACAGAACAGGAGGCTGATAATGACTTTTGGGATAAACTTCTTGATGAATTAAATGCTATTATTCGTCATGGTAGGCGGTTTCCTACGCCACAAAGCTGTGAAACAATTACACAAGAACAACGTATGGGGAAAAAACATTTTAAGATGCCTGCTTATATGGCGTTAAAAATGTTTTTACATACGGCTATGCTTAACAAAAATGTCACTCGGAGTGACTTGGCTAGAATGCTGGCATTAACGGCAAATGACGTTGAACCGGACCATTGGCAACTGGAATATATTCGTCAAATAAAACCTAGTCAGATACCTAAATCGAAGAAAGTACAAAGGCTGCTGGATATCAAGCACGATTCACTACTGAACGAAATAAGCGAAGCCTTTAGGATCATAGACCACAGTATTGATTTTGTGATTCGTCCTAAAGGCTTTGATAATCAAAATTCTATTGTGTCTTTTGATTAGGATACTTCTTTATGAACCGAGCCAACATGATCTCCATCCGAGTCTTTAGGACAATACGTAACGCAGCTTAATAAAGAGGCCATACTGTCAAGACGCCACTGAGTTTCTACATATTTTTCTTGAAGCTCAGTGGCTTTAACTGGTTTTGTAATTAATCGCCGATTTTCTAAATCTTCAAACTCTGCAATCACTTCATCTTTTGCAATCGGAAAGTGATTGTGAAGCAACATAACACCAAAGCGAGATTCTGCACCGTGTTTGTGCAGAACTTCCCTTATCTCAGCCATAACTGCATAGTCATCCTCGCTATAAGGCTTGACATCGTTAATGTGTGGCAACTCCATAGCTAAATCTTTGGTATTCATAATGGATATATTTAAGGTGAGTTACCAAATAAGAAAATAAAAAAGATATTTACTACAGATAGTATATTTTTTTATTAAACAAATAAGACAGGCATAAAATATTTCAAACTTTGCTTTTAAGCAGAGTTAATTGTTGTCATGCTACGTCCTAGAAATACTTCTTTCAGGTTACCTCGCGCCGGTTTCACCTGATCCAGCTCATCATGAAACGCTTCCCAATCCTGCCGGTCAATGGGCACATACTGCGCGCGACCGTCAATATGCGCCTGATGTATGCTATCCCAATATGGCAGGCGCGGTATCGGGAACTTGTACCGGTCAATCAGGGTAATAATCCGCTCTTCCTTGCCGATTTCTTCCACGGTCAACAGCCGCCGGGCCATTGGCTGTTCACTGGTGGTCTTGCTGGTTGACCAGCTCACCCCGCTTGATGATCCGCTATTGCTGCCGGAGCTGGAACCGCCACTTGACCATCCGGACGATGACCCTGATGACGTGCCGGACGATCCACCGCTTGTTTTGTTATGGCTGGTTGAATAGGATAACACGGTGGTATCGCCCAGATATTCCGACAGATATTTTTGCGTGTGCAGATCATAGACCCCGAAAAACTGCCTTAGCCTGGCATTGGCCAAAAACGCATTGGCCCCATGCTCGCCGTAAATCTCAATCAGCTGCGTCAACGACTGCACAAAGGGGTTCTTTTAGCAACGGGACAAAGAATTACGCTAAGGAATTTTGATCTACCCGCTCCGGCGCACCGGTTCGGCC
>NZ_JBYFCJ010000060.1:0-12761 GCF_057652235.1 Arsenicibacter sp. R0_47
GTGTATAAATTATGCCTCAAAACTAAAAGCGTAGTTTACTAACGCCGTTTTCCGGACATTTGTAAGAAAAACCTCAAAACAGGGTAGGCAGATAGACCAGCGGTCCAACATCACCTCCATTGGGCGTGTCAACGGCGAAACCCAGACTGCTGCCTACCCCTGTCAAACAACTACCTCAAAATTGTACTTTTTCTGACAACCTCAAGTCAAATCAAAGATATGAGCGGCGGACCGCACAGTTTTGTCTGCGCTATAAACAGTGGAGTCAGACTCAGCGAACAGTGATGCACATCGAGCATAAAGCCGGTGACAAGCTTTTTGTTGACTTTGCCGGTAAGAAGCTGACAGTGATTGATACGACCACTGAACAGCCGGTTACCTATGAGTTTTTCGTCGCCCTATTAGGGTGCAGCCAGCTGACGTATGCCATGGCCATGAACAGTCAGCGGAAAGAAGACTTTCTGGCGGGACTAGGTAATGCACTAACTTTTATGGGAGGAGTACCGGCCGCTGTTGTGCGGCAGCGGCCGACCGCCTGATAATCTGAAGGCTGCCGTACAAACTGCCAACCGCTATGAGCCGGAACTGAATGAGACGATTGAGGATTTTGCGGCTCACTACGGTACATGCATCTATCCGGCCCGCAGCCGCAAGCCCCGTGATAAGGCTTTAGTAGAAGGGGCAGTGAACATCCTCTATCAGCGGGTGTACTCCGCGCTTCAGGATAGGCCGTTCCACAACTTACAGGAGCTTAATCAGCAGATTATGCTCCTGGTTGAGACCCATAATCAACAGCAGTTTCAAGGAAAAACCTACAGCCGCCGACAACGATTCGAGACCTTAGAGGCTGCTCAGTTACGACCGCTGCCGATCGGGGGGTACGAACTGAAGGAGTACCGGCTGGCCAAAGTTCAGTTCAACTGTCATGTGCTGCTACAACCCGACAAACGCTACTATAGTGTACCTTACCGGTTTGTTGGCCAGCAGGTTAAGCTGGTGTACACCCATCATACCGTTGAGATCTATTACCAGCATGAACGGATTGCGTTTCATGCACGCTGCCGTCTGGCTCACGGCTATTCGACCCTGCCTGCTCATCTTCCTGCTCAGCAGCAATGGGTCCGCGAGTGGTCTGCCGACTTTTTCCGCCAGCAGGCACGGGAAGCCGGCCCGTGGCTGATCAAGGCAATTGAGCAGGTACTTAAACGGCTGGATGCTCCTGTGAATGCCTATCCCCAACAAGTCTACCGTTCCTGTGCCGGTATTCTGTCCCTGGTGAAAAAGGCAGAACCTGACCGGCTGGAAAAAGCCTGTGAACGGGCGCTGTACTTTGGCAGTGTATCCTACAAAATCATCCGTGGCATCCTGGACAATGAACTTGACCGGCTCCCCTTGCCACAAGCTGTGACAACGACAATACCAACTCACGAGAACATACGGGGAGCGGTTGCATATCAATAAGTTAACCATCAAACCAACGACCAAACGTGAATAATCAGGCAACACTAGACCGCTTGAATGCGCTCAAACTCACCGGGATGGCAACCCTGTGGCAAACGCTGACCGGACTACCGGTCCATCAATGGCCTCCGCAGGAGGAGTTACTGGCACGCCTGCTGGATGCCGAGTGGGACCGGGCTGCCGGCGCAGTATCGTCACCATCGGCGCACGCAACTGGCTGTACAGCAGGCCCGTTTCCGGTACCAGGCTTCACTCGAAGAACCGGGTGGCCGGCGCCATCCGCTATACACCGGAACGACAGCTTGATAAGAGTCTGATCATAAGACTGGCCGATCTGTCATTCGTACAGAGGGGCGAAAATCTATTGCTAACCGGTGCAACGGGCTGTGGCAAGAGCTATCTGGCGACTGCTTTTGGCTATCAGGCCTGTCTGAAAGGGTTCAGGGTGGGCTACTTCGCCTTACCAAAACTGATTCAAACACTGCATCTGGCCCGTGCCGACGGTTCGTTTGTCAAGGAGTTGGCTCGTCTGGAGCGGTTGCATGTACTAATCCTGGATGACTGGGGGCTGGCTCCGCTGGACATGGAGGCTAAACTGGCTCTGTTACAGATTATGGAGGACCGATATGGTCGCCACTCTACAATCATAACGTCCCAACTTCCTGTTGCCCAATGGTATGACTATCTGGCAGAACCAACGATCGCTGATGCCTTCCTGGACCGGCTATTACATCAGGCGCATCGGATTGAGTTGAAGGGTGAATCTCAGCGAAAACAAACAAAAGGGCGGCCGCCGCGCGGAAAGAAAAATCAGTTTAGCGCTTACCTTTGTATCCTTCCTTTTGCACTTATCCACAGTGGCCTGATATAGCCGGAATGCGTGGCCTTCGATTGCCGGAATATATACAGAGAATGGGGTACACTATATAAATCCACTAAGTGCATCCCTACAAATGCACTACCTCAATTTTACAAACCCTCTTTCTTGATGTGGCAATTTTTAGCTTTTACTGTATTAATACAGTTCAATTAGATTGTTTTCACCCAGTGAAACAAATACTCGCCATGTGAAATGACCGGGAGATCCACCTATGATCAGCAGGATTGGTTCTGGGCACTTGTATAGTTTTGATGTAGCGATGGATTTCATCTCTTTTATATCCTGACGACTTGGCGTTGGGGAAGCATACGGGTGAAAGTGCCATTCGCCGATATAATAACGTCCGTTAACCCAGTTGTGATGGAGAAGTTCCTTTAACCCCATTGTCCCACGCGTAAAGCAGGTAAACCCTTTTTTGGAGTCTGGTGGCGAACTGGTAATTTCAGTGATCATCGCAAGGCTCTGATTCAGTTTGTACTGACCAATCAGAATTCCACCCGTTTCTTTCCGACCAGCAGCTATTGCCAATGTCTCAACACCTGCGTGAATATCGGATGTGATCTCAACCGCAAACTTGCTATTCAATGATCTAAAAACACTCATTCTGCATAGTTGATAGTGACTCCTGTAAACACCCCATCCTCGTATTGCTTTTCAGCAATCGCAAGATACCCCGCTTTCGGTTGGATAATTTGTCGTTCTATAATTTTAAATGTTGCTCCTGCCAGCATTTGAATATCATCGATTCGGGCTGGAAATAATGGATGCCAACAACCTATACCTTCAATAATTTCTGGCGTTTCACCTGTATCGATAGTTTCCTGCTGGAGCCATGGATCTGTTTTCGCTTTAAAATCATGTTGAAGATTGATAAACCCTGATGCTGGACACATATAACAATACAGGCGATCGGCATTGAGCCCCGTTGAAACAGAAAAAAAGTGGGCTGTCTTATTAGAAAGATTTTGACTAATCAATTGAATGACCGAATCTTCAGCGGTTGCATCAATTACCACATCAAAACCATCGAGAAAGGCAGGTTCCCTATGTAGAATAGCTTCCAGACTTTTTTTTCTAAACGTGCATGTATGAAAGGGGAATAGGGAATTCAAGCGATCACTGAGGGCTTCTGCTTTATTTCTTCCTACGTCATTCAAGGTTAATGTATGCCGGGAAAGATTCCCTGCCTGAACCTTATCATGATCTACAAAGGTAAGTTTACTACAGCCAAGGCGTCCGAATAATTCCGCAAATACGGAACCTACTGCACCGGCCCCTACAAACAATATTCGACTTGTAGTAAACACTTCCGAGACTCGTCCACGATTGGTCAATTGAGTTGAATTCCAGTTTTCAGTTTTTATCCAATTAATTTTGTTGGAACTGGCAAATAGTACGGTAAGCTGTTGTTTCCAGCCTAGTTCATTATTCCTGTGCCCTCTTAGCTTAGGTAACACTAGTTCGAAAGCAAACCAGTGTATCAACTCATTAGGGAATCCAATCCGATTAGGTACCGGGAAACCCAACGTTACAATACTTGCATGTTTATCTTGGTGTTGCAACTTCGAGAGGGCATTGACTATTGGTTGAACCAGATCGACTCCCTGGTCTTGGCAGACGAAGAAAAGCTCCTTAAATGTGGGGGGGATTTGCCAAGGTTTCTGGACAGGAATTTGATTGAGCATCAACCAGATGCCCATTCTTTCTTGTTTGTTTCGTTTCGTAACGTACGTTCCCCAAGCGAGGGGAGCTGTCTCTTCTGAGAAAATGTCAAATCGGTGAATTGGGTATACTGCTGGCTGAGGGCCTAGTGAGCGATAAACAAACAAACCGCTTTTCCTACGTTCACGCTGCCAATGTGCAAACGATGAGCTATCTTCATTAAAAACAAGTCGAAAGGCCGTTGTCGACGGAAAATCTGGGAATTCGTAGGGGTCATCACGTTCAACAAGTGTATTCGTAGCGGCTGCGACAAGCCAGATCAGACAGCGTTCAACATGCCATTTTAAGCGATTACGAGCATCAACGGGTTCAGTCGAGTACTTTTTTCTGCCCCAACTCCCTTGACTAGTATCTAAACATAGTTTGCCCTCCCGCCACTGTGCGTTATCGCGAAGCCAGTTGTAATTCTGGTGCTGAAAAGTGTGTTTTATGCCTCCATGTGTCGCTGGCTTAAAAGCGATCTGGCCTAGTGGGTATTGCGGGTCAATTAGGATATACCATTCGGTCACGACTGGCACATAATCACTTCCCGGGACATCGATGCGTAAACGTACCTGCAATACCCATTGATTGAGTTGATCATCCCAGTAATAATCATTTACTCGCTCATAACCACGTATCCCCTCCAGAATACGCCGAGCCGCTCTTAATTCGTTGGTAAGCTCTTTTTTAGCCAAATCGTTTCCGATCTACGTCTGAATTTTCTTTCCTCACCGAAAATCCGCCAAGCGGTAAAATAGGGCTCTGATTCTGGCTATCGTCATCATCATCGCCTTCATAGGGCGGAAATTTATCGCCGAACAATTCACGCCATTTATCTACCTGTGTTTTGAGCTTAGCGGCATCGAACGCCTCTCGGGCTATTTTTGAATAGGTTTTCACCGAGTCATAATAACTGGCAAAATCCGCTGCCGACACCCGTTTCCAGACATTGTGTGAGGGTACACCTCGATCGGGTAAACTGGGAGTCCGATTCAATAGACGGTCCGTTTGATATCGGCTAACAATGGCTTCCAGCGTTTTGCAAACGCCCTCCGCTACCGAAGCAATATTGTCAGGGCAGCAGTCTCCGATCATATGCTCGATGGGATAGCCTTTCGGATATTTTAAATTGGTAAGCCTCAAGGTACGCCACCACTTGAGTGCCTTTACGACATTCACATAATGCCGGTTTGTATTTTTATTCTTGTCCCGTGTCCAACGAATTTGTTCCAGCGGATGAGTTTCGACCCATTCTTCAGCGTCCCGGTCCGGTATCCAAAGTGGGCTTGTTTTCCATTCGGCTTCGGCCTGGACAGCTGCTGACAGGCTTGCATATCCTCGTTGCAAATCAGGTTCAGACCAGCTCTTTGACAACCGCCATTCATAATTGCTGGCAAAGTCTTCCAGCATTAAGTCGCTCGTAACACTTCGGGATTGCAACGCTGCCGTATCCACTTCTGACGGGGCTGAGGTAATGACAATGTCCAAATCGACGTAAGACAGTTCAATACCGATTGACCGCCCTTGTATTTCGTATTTCCCTTTATAGTGCTTATCGACAAAAGGTACAAATTCATCAATAGCTTCTTGTGGGGTAAGCGATTGACGATCAAGATTTGTCACTACGATTATGTCTACGTCCGCCCGTTTTCCGTTAAGGGGCCTGACGGCCGTTGCTCTCCGATAGCTTCCCTGAAGAAAGGTAGAGACGATGATTGACTTTAACGTTTCATCTGCCTTTAAACGGTCACGTAGTGTCTTGTGACCCTTGATAAGGTCATCTTTTTGTGATGCCGTAAGCCGGATGTCACATAAAAAGTCATTGAAATAAGCGTCTATTTTCATTAGTTTACGATTATGGTATTGTAATTATGGCGTGGTAACCACCGTCTCGTTGATTCTCAAAATCAAATTCATATAACTTGACCTGACCCAACGGCTTGATCCGCTGGCCTAAATAAAAAGCGAATGCGTTAGGGGCGGCCAGAAATAAGTGAATGCGACCTGCGGAAGCAACCTGACGTTTTTGAGATCGTATAACCCTGATTAATTCTTCAACAGTGGCTACGATATGGCTGGCATCCTTAATAGAAGTCGATCCAACTTTGGGGCTAATCACCCCATGAATGACCTTTCTGACACTGGGAAGTCCTTCCAGGATGTGGGTATTTACATCGCTTCGTATATCGTGAGTAATACTGATTGACAGGGCAAGATCTGCTCCGTCGACAGCAAACTGTTCTTCTTCAATTGTCCATAGTGGTTCTTGATACGTGCGTATTCGTTCAGCATCCGCTCGCCACTGGAGTTTTCCAGCAAACGTCTTTTGAATAATTGTTATGTCCAGCCCACCATATTTACTATCCAGGTGGTAACCCAGCATCAATGCTATAGATAAATGGGTATCCAGATGAACAAGTATTCTTTTTTTTGACGCAATGGCTTCATTGGCAAGGCGGGCTAATTCAAGGTTAATGTATTCCATGCCAGCATACTCCTCTAGAAGAAACCGGTTGGAAAAACAGTGGAGAAAACAGGCAATAGAATCTACTTCCAGCTCCAGGGTCTCGGCTCCCCGTTGAAAACTTCGGACACCAATGACAAATGCATTTTCCTCCTTGGCTTCCTGCTGCTCAGCTAAAAGCTCTTCCTGTCTACAGATGTCAATAATCTCTTCTTTAGTGAAACTGTTTTTACCGGCTTTATGGAGTTTTTGAATTAAGTCCCCGTATTTACTGGCCTGTTGATCGGAGGGAATGGGCTTTAAACCAGACAGTAATAGACTATTGTTTAGATTCTCTTTCAGGCGTTGTTCATCATCATAACTGTGTTTGATGCGTAATGACGCTAAAAGAGCGCTTAATTCATAGTCGCTTTTTATGCCCAGGTGTTCTTTCCACTGCTTACGAATTTTACCAAATCTTGACTGCTCACCTCGTTGAAATAGGACCTGAAGTCGAATAGACCCAATATTACTGAGCAGGTTTTTAAGTTCGTTGCTGTGATCAATCCCCCAGGTGTTAATGATGTAATACCGGCAACTGGCAAATCTAACCGGATCTTTCAGGTAGTTTCGGTAAAGCCTTTGCAGCAATGATTCTTTCTGAGCACCAATAAATTCAGGCTCCATAAGCGCCTGCCAGGTAAAGCCTCGGTCGTGATCAACATGAAATTTAACCTGAAAATATTCTTCTCTTACATAGGTACCTGATTCAAGAATGTCCGGTTCGTAATAAACCACAACATCATCAAAGCCAAAAGTGGTGTCCATTTCCCAGGCTACCTTTTTAACCCGGGTATGAGCCTGATTCAACCCACATGCCTTTAACCAAAAAAACTTTGCCTGATAATCATCACCATCCTGCCGGGCAATCACATTCCTTCCCACTAATTACGCAATTTAAAGTACTGCTTTATATCAAGCTCTAATTGAGCACTTTCACGCAATAATTTACGCATTTTCGCCCAAATTACCTAATAAGCTAACAGGTACATATATACGATTAAAGTGAAATGGATTTAGTTTATTGATTACCAACCCAATTTCTTAGCGGCATTATGCTGCTTCTTAGTGCTGGACATGAAAGAAAAACAGACGGATCGGGACTTTGAGCGGTTTCTTAAGCTGACTCAACAGCCAGTCTATAAAATGTGCAATACTGCTCAGTTCATTGACAACGATTGAATAACCCTTGCGAAAAACGGACTCCCTGAGTTGTAATGGTCCATACAGCGTATTTTTCTTTGCCTGAATACGATGGAATTGACGCAAGCCTTCAGCTACACAAATGACATATAGAGTAACAACAATGCTTACTAACAACCGGATTTTTTTAGGAGATTGAAACCCCAACTCTTCCAGATCGAAACCGTTGCTTTTCAAATGCTTAAAAAAGCACGGCGCCGGCCGCCCGGTCTGTCGTCCAGCGTATTCTGTATCGTTCGGCGATAATTTGTCTGGACCACTGCAGATTGGTTATCATCAACACCAGTGGATCTGCACTAAGGGGACCATCCTGGTGTGCAAGAGCAACAAACTGATAACGAGTTCCATCCAGCATAAACCATTGACTAACTCTGCGACCTTTCATCGCACGCTTCAGCAATGAATTATATTATCTCTGCCTTGTAGGATGATTTAGGTAACCGGATAATGAAACTGATCTTATGGTCAGTCAAAAACGTAAACCAGTCTCTGCCTTCATATTCACGATCTGCCAATAAACAAAAGCCTTCCAGCTTATAAAGCTTCATGGCCTGTTGTAACAAACGTTTACGTTCCTGCTGGGACGAGTGTCCTTTTTTGGCTAAGTTACACCACAATAATGGCAGACTTACACCCCGGTACACTAAGCATAGCACCAGCAGGTGTATCTGATACGTACCGAATTGCCAGGATGTTCCATCCAGCGTTAAATAACGGTTCTGGGAACGGCCATCCCAGCGCTGTATGTAAGCTAAAAGCCATATAATCAATCCTTTCCACAACCATTGCTGAGCGATTTTCTCATTGAAAAAGCGAGTTAGCCGCTTGTAATGGGAACTGGCTTTAGTCTGATTATTGCCTAAAAGCAACCCTACCTGATTTTTGAGCTTGTTTAACCGGGCTGGCGTGCCAGTTGACGGTCTCTTTAAGTAGAATGGCACAACCTACAACCAACAGGTTATTCAGTAAGGCGGCTGGTAGATTTGGGGCAAATTCATTAGATTTGTCCAAAAGTGAGGTACGAAGTCGGGCAATGTGAGTCACGTTACAAAGCACGCACTTTGACCTCACTTTTGCTATTTTTCGACCTCAATGTCCAGCACTGAGTTAATTCAGTTCACTATTAAACTTAAATTCAATTGGAAGAGAAAATTATTACTGTCAAATCCTTTAATCCATACGAATATAAATTTCCTAATAGGAAGGTATTAACAGCAGCGGAGATTCATTTAATCAAAGAATTAAAGCGGCAGGGATTTAAAATCAATATTCTACCTAATGATTCTAGGCCGGTTGATTACATATTCAGAAAAGGATACCAAAGTGTATTTGATTTTGTTTGGCCATTCATTTTAAATATTTGGCAAGAACTCCCTAAAGAAATCGTCTTATCAGGAATTGCAGGGTGGTATATTAAAACGTTCTTTGGTGGTGATAAGTCTAAGCCCATTCCAGACAAAACCGCTAAGAACATCATCTGTATAGAAAACTTCAGTGGTAACATGTATAATTTAAATGGTAATATTGTTTCACCTGAAGAAGCAGCTACAAAACTTATTGAAGTCGAAAACCTTCAAAAGTCATATAAGCAGTCATTTCTTCAAAAATCTGTCTATGAAGATTTACCAACCCCAATTTATAGGGAGCATAACCCTAACATAGTTGGTTGGGCTAAAATGTCTTTAGATGAAACAGGTATGCATATTGATAAAAGTATCATTACTGATGAACAAACTTTCAAAGATGTAATGTCAAAAAAGCTTAAAGGCTTTAGTGCCGCAGGCATAGCAACAAAATCTATCTGTAATATTTGTGGATCAAGCTATGTTGTATGTGAACACATATCAAGAGAGGTATATGATAATGAGCAGTGCTATAATTCTATAGTTAAAGCTTTATTAGCAGAATGTAGTTTAGTTGAAACACCTTCTAATTCTGAATGTGTGGTTGATATAATAACAAATCAACTAAATGACCAGAATTAACATCAACCAAATTAATAATCGCAATCCCCTTGCCATAACTTCCAACTTTCAGTAGAGTACTTAAAAATTCGCAAGTAGGCCCGACTGAGCCCCTTATTATTTTTCATTTCCTCATTGACACATAAGCTCAAAATTACTGGAGCTTATCGCGTTAAAATATTGGTTATAAGCTTATCATACACAGAATACTCCTATTCAATAAGAATACTTTATATAATTGGATAAATTCTTATTATGGTTATATATTTTTGTCTATTTTAGATTCCTAAAAATAATTAATTATGTAGGAACCTTAAAAAAAACTCGCACTAAAATTATGTTTTTAATTACAACACTTGAAGCAATAGCGACTATTTTAAATGCAGTTATTTCAATTTCTAATATACTTATTAATTTACAAGATCGTCAATCTAAAAATACTAATAGCTAGTATTTTTAGATTGACGATCTTGTACTCTTTTTAAAATATTAATTCTATCTTTTAATAATGGATCTGATAGCCAAGATATAGCTATATCCTTTGTAGGAAATATCATTTCAACACTTGCCTGATTTATTAGTATTCTTTTATATTTCTCTTTTTTCTTAAATCTCAGATCGCCCATTATTGCGCACAGTCTCTTATCCTCTTTAATGTTAGTTTCTATTTCCAAAAAAATTTGAGGTGATAACGCTATAGCTATAGTATTATTATCAAATATTAAAGGGTTATCCGTCAAAGGAAATATAAATTTTTTACTAATATATACATTCCATCTAGACATTATTATAGGTATCAAAGATTCATATAAAACGTTTGGATTAGCAAGCATATTCTTTAAATTTAAGAAAAATTCAAATTTTTGGTAACCGAACAATTCCATATTTTTAATGGAATTATTTATTATATTAGGCTGCCTTAAATATTGAAATAATAAAAATAAAGATAACTGTGTCTTATCCATTTCACTATTAATTTGACCTTTATAGATTATTTTTTGTAAAGCAGGTTTAGTTAAATTTTCAATCTTTGTAAATAAATTTTCAAAATCAAAAAAGTACTGACCAGAGCCTAAATCAGAGTTTATTAATTGATCAAATTTATTTTTATCTTTTGCGAAATTTCTGTTTGCAAAAGATAAAATACCCGTTTTTGTTAAATAGGAAATACCAACTTTTTTTTGATAAAATATATTGCTAACTTTATTGAGAATAACTTTGTTTGCCTTCAATGGTATATGATAAACAGTATAATCACGTACTCTTTTTTTATTATCAGCATGGCTGCTTAATTTATTTCTCATGTACTCATCACTCCAATAGACTGACCAATAACAAGGGTTATAGTGATTAATATTAGTGATAGTATCTTGTTCCATAGATTATATATTATACGTATATATAATGTGAAGTGACGCCAATAGATAACAAATTAAAATATTTTCTGTTCTTCAGCAGAAAAAGCCTTATCTTTATGGCTGTAAAGCAACGGCTTTACAGCCGCTCTTTGCCATCCTGCTTGTTTTCATGGCCTGTAATATGAGCCAACGACTTCTATTAGCTACTCTGCTATCAAGCACATCAGACACAAAGCTATGTCTAATTTTATTGTATAACAATAATTTGTATGCGGTTGAAATAAAGGAAGTAACTGCATGGAAAAAACAAAAATACGTTACAACAGACTTTATTAAGTTTGTATCTTTAGTAAAACCAATTAAATATTATAGAGTGCTTTATAATAACATTCATCCAACAAACATTAATCTTATTAAAAATGTAGTTGGAATTTTAGATATAGATCAAAGTAAAAGAATTATTTTTAATTTAAACTGGTTTTTTAACAATCTCTAAAAAAATATAACATGAAAACAGGCAGGATTTAATCTTAGCTTTATTTAAGTTTAAAGTAGATAATCCACTATAAGTATGGAAAACTTAAAAAAAGGAGATGTACAATTACGTCTTTCTGATAATTCAAAATGGAAATTTATTCATTATGGTTCGCCTGATCCTAAAGAAGGATATGCGACTGTAAGTGCCAACTATCAAGGTGATGACTTCCCAAGACGTGATAAAAGGTTTTTATGTGTCAGCAGATGGGACGAAAAAAACAATCGATGGGATGAAGACAGCCATGAAAAATTTCAAACATATGATTTTAAGCTGTTAAATTAAAACAATTTTGGAAAGCCATTTTTAAGCTGCTCATTATGAGTGCGTTTAGCTTCCGTAATAGCGAATGTGTCATAGGTTTTCTGCACCATCTGCACTATATCCCATACTTTTTGCAAGAGACTATCAAATGATTATACAGTTATATATTTTGTAGCCTTTATACTACTTAAACTAAATTGTAATGGGCGTATATCCCAAAGTTTTTTTCATCAAAGGCGGTCTTGTACAAGACCCTACCCTACACCAACTACTTCAAAAACAGGACGGACTTAGCGGCTTAAACTTAGTTGAGTTTTTTCTCTCTAAAGACATCGAAGTAGCAAATGGGCAATTATTTTTTTTAGGAGAAAACGAAGATGATAATGATGAATATCTTCTTTTAATCGTCAGTAGCTTTGATAAGCACACATCTGTAGCGGGTAATATCAAAGAGCAAGCAGAATTAATTGCCAATTTTTTTGCAGTATAGAATAAAATAAAGCCCCGTATAGAATTACTCCATACGGGGCTTTAAAATGAATGACAGGTATTTTTGTACTTGTCTCACTTCTGCGCTATCGCTTATGTAGCCGTGAGGATCAATCTATTCGCAGAAAAGGGTCGTTAAAAGCATAAAATCTCGCATAAATAATTGATATAAAGTTGGTTAAGTACTTTATGTGGCGGAAAAGGCGGTTTTGTGTTAACTACCCCTGAATAGTAGTCAGAACTGTTAGGCTACAGCTTCCAGACTTGGCGCGTTCTGGCCTGATGCTTCTAGATGGCGACGTATACTTAGCCCAACTACTTCAGCCAGTTTTACGGGAACAGCGTTCCCAATCTGACGCATACCCTCTGTCCAGCTTCCACTAATATGGAAGTCGTCGGG
>NZ_JBYFCJ010000061.1:0-12565 GCF_057652235.1 Arsenicibacter sp. R0_47
AAGCCCTGAACAGTTTGAGCAGGAGTATTATACTAAACTTGCAAGTTCAGTGTGCCGCTAAACCGGACCACCTCAGTATAAAGGAAAATAAATATATCCATAAATGAAAAAAATTTCTTTTACTATTCTCATATGGTCATTATGCACCATAGCAAAGGCACAAGAATCCTTCCATATATCATTAAATGCATATGTGAGAACAGACATGTATAGGGTTACGGACAATGGAGATGATATCAAATCTGTATCCAAAGGAGCAACAATGGTAGGAGTAACTATAGGTAAAAAGTTTGACCGACTAAGTATTGAAACAGGTCTCTATAAAACTTCCTATAACAGTATGAGCGTACCATTTAGAACCATTGTCAACTCAGACAGCCGTCTTATCATTGAAAAACAATTCATCCTACCTCTAATGATAAAGTATGATTTGGTCAGATTCACCTACCGTCCACAACGACAAATAACTTTCTCATTATCAGGTGGTTTTAATTTAACATATCAGAATTCTGCAAAATATCCGGGTTTAACAGGCATACCTAGCAACATGTACATACTTACAGCCTCCAAAGACACCGTAATTAGCGCCAGATCAAAGTTCTACTATGAAAGCAAATACATTATACTCCCAGTCATAGGCGCAAGTTTATCAATACCGTTAAGGCGACAAATCGCCGTATTATTACATGCAAACTACACATTCAAAAATATAGCCAGTGCTAAACCAATTGTAAGAGCACAAACCACTTACAATCTCGGTAAAAGTTCGCCAAACTATCATGCAACAGTAATCAATAACGGACAGGCTTATAACTTAGGGATTGGTATATCTTACTTTATCGATTAATAAAACAATTTCAATTGTTTCTTACGCAGCACATAACGGCTAAGTTAAGTCAACAGCAAAAAAGGGGAAAGGGCCTTATCTGGCCTTTTTTTCATAGTTGGGTAGATAAAGTCTCTGATATACTGTCGGTTATCTAAATCCTAAAGTAATTTCGTGGTTCTCGATGATTGACCTATGTACAACCCCAAAAGGGACAATAATGCCTCTTTTATCTCCCATTTGATTCGGCCACAAAATCACTCTTATCAACACGTTAACCCTTCTCCCATCAAGATAATCCATCCTGTTGTCATTATGTAGTTATGTTTAAAATGAATGAGGATATTAAAAAACTGATTACTTCCGTCTGTACTGCCTTCCTTTAATGATCGTCTCTAAACTATCAATCTCTTTGATTTGAGACTTCACCACCCGTCCCTGCAATTCGGCTTCCTGCCTTGCAAGCGCGGCATCTGAACTGTACATTGAGATCAACAACACGCCCACAACGCCAAAAGCGACAACCACAAAAACCACAATGCCGAACAGATTTTGGGACAGTTTTTTGAAATGGGCGGCTTCTTTCATCGACTGCGCAAATAAGGCTCCCATATCGTACATCGCCGTTTGTACTGTCGCCTTCGTCTCCTGCATGTCAGCGTTTTGGCCAGTAATACCCTTGTCTATCTTGTTATATATCTGGCCCAAACTCTTATCCACCCCTTCCTGCATCGTCAGAATCTTGTTTACATTCTGGTTGGTGGCGGCTATGTCCTGCTTGCGCTTTGCTTGAAGTTCATCAAATATGTCTGCCAAAATTTTATGAAATCCGGCCTGATCCGCTTTCATTTTGTCCCATCCCTCTTGTTGCTCGGCCTGCAACGCTTCGCGCATCTGGCCGTACATTTTGTTAGGGTTTAGCTCATTGATAACCTGTACAGACCGCTCTAAATCAGTATTACGACTCTTCACGGTCACCCTAACTTCTTCCAAGAAAGCCCCCACCTTGCCAGTGTACTTGCCCGTCATTCCATCAATTTCAATAAGAGCAATTAACGCCTGTTTTACTTCCTCGTATTTGCTGTCGTTACTCGACAAACCGACTTGAAGAACGTCCAATAATTGCAACATCAAATCATTCTCCTGCGCCTGAACCAATGGCTCTTGTACTGGCACCTGTACTTCCTGTACCGGCTCCAGCCCATTCGGCTCCTGTTCGCCCTCTGTCATAATCTTTCCGAAACGTCTCATTAGTATGTAGTGTAGTTTAATGGTGAATAATTAATCAGATACCGCGACTCCTACTTTTCTTTGGTGGCTCCTGCTTAAGCTCCGGTTTAGGTTCGACCTTCGGCCCCTGATTCTGCCCCTGATCTCGCTTCTGATCCTGCTTCTGATCCGCTTTCGGCTCGGGTTTTGGCTCCTCTTTCGGTTGGGTAAAACGATCTTTATCAAACGTGAAGTTGGACAGATCAATTGGTTTTGCTTCTTCCTTTCGCCCAGGTATCGCCCCCCCTGCTGGCTCGGCTGGCCCCTGCCTTGTCGTCGGCTTAGCCGATTCAATACCTGTCTTAATTTCAGCTAACCGCTCGGCGGCTGTTCGCACCGCCTGTTCTGGCTGTTTTTTCTCTTCCATCTGCTGTTCTGTTTTTTGTGGTTCACTACCTACTGTCAAGCCGCCACCTGAACCATTAACCGACCATTCCTGCGACTCATCATTTACTCGCTTTTGCTCATTAGCCACTTTCTCCGCAGTCGAAACGTTGGGACTATTCTTTATCCGAGCATATTCAAACGTTTCTGCATAAGGACGATCATAACCCGCAATCGTATCGAACCGCCGTTCAAAAGCATTGATGTAATCGACGCGATTAAATGCGGCCTTGGCTACTCCCTGCCCTTTTTTATGATCTCCTGACGTAATGTTCGGACTAATTTTTATCCGCGTCACCTTTTGCTCGATCTCACCAGCCGCTTTTAATTCGGGCAGTTTTTCACGGTCGATTTGGCCCGAAATAACCGAATGAACATGCCTGTTGTCTCCCGGCTTTTTATCGCCGACATAATAGATTTTATTACCCTCCGCGTCAAATTGCTGGCGTTCCTCGCCCTTCTTTAACGCCCCCTTTACTATATACTTTTGACCCGTCTCTTCATTAGTCTGCACCTCCCCCGATACCTCTCCTTTCTCAAAATATCGGTCCCGCTCCAGACGAAGAACGTAAACCATTGTTTCCCGCTTCACTCCTGAACGATTAAACTGCTTAGCAATCTCGTCCATATCCGCATGACCTAATTCAATCAGCTTCTCATCAGACAAACCCTTTAACTCTTTTTGAGAAGGTGCAAAAATGTGACTGTGAAATTTACTGTCACTCTTATCTAAATATTTAGTATTACCATCTAAGAGTTGCGTCGCTTGATCGACGGTTAATTTATTATTATCACGGTCAAAAAATACACCTTCTTCTTTATCAAGGTACTGCATCAAAGTTGATGAAGTACCCCGATTAGAAACGTGGATTTTTTGTCCCATTTCTCCCTGTCCACGTCCCGCGAAACTAACGTATGGCATACCTTACTTTATTTAGAAATACGGCTGTACGCTATCCATCTGGTCCAGCATACTTTTTATTTTCGTCACATTTTCAGGAGCAAGAGGCAAGCGTGAGAGAACATTGTATAGCCGATTGAGTATGTTTTTCCGCTCCCCCAATTCCCGAACCGAATCAGGTGTCAGTACATACGCTGTAAGCATAAATTGCATTGCCATTATCTCAGCATCTGCATTGGAATTAGTCAATTTTTCTAACAGGTTGTAAAGCTGTATATCAGCCTGCGTTCCCGGTTTCAAATAGTTCTTCTCCCAACTATTTTTACTTGCGTGCCAATCCGACTGAAACCGCTTCAATGTCTGCTCAATCGCCCCCAAACGGTCAACCATCGCGTCTTCATTACCTTCTCGGGGATCTCGCCCAGGGCGTGAAAAATAAGCAATCGACAATTCCACAAATTCCTTTTTATTCACCCCAAAACGCTTGCACAACCGCCCTAAATTCTCCGTCGCGGTCGCACTAATCGCAACGCTGCTCAACTTCTCATTACCTTTTTCGTTCTTCATTCGATCTCTTGTTTAAATGTTAATTATAAGACTACTTTATAATTAACCTAACTCATTGTCAATTAGTTAAATCTTATTCTATAACTAATATTATAATTAATTTTTAGCGGATTTTTAGCGTATTTTAGTAAGCAATTGATTTATAGTTAGTTAGAGCCTCGCAGAGCAAGCAGAACAGGGGTCATTCGTAACGAAGTGGAGAATTACCCCTGTCGGCTTGCTAACTATCGGCTTTCGGGGGTAGTCTGAGTACAATGAGCAAAGCGAATATGTACGAGGGCTGACACTGAAAGATGATAGTTAGTTTAGTAGAGCAAACACCCAGCAACGGAACGTTGCTATTTAGACTGGAAAGCAGTACGTTTGTCTCATTCTGTTGAAGCGGAATTTGGCTCTGGTGGAGACCAACCAAACAGGAATAAACAGAATGCCGGACTCGTTCGCGCTGCCCTCTGGATTGATAGCTTAAAGCCTCCAGAGGGCTTTTTTAAAGCGGATTTCGTATTTAGTGATGAGTTTTCTTTAGGCATTTCAGCCCCCTCGTTCGCTATAAAATACGCTCAATATACGCTCCCCCTCTTGATACATCGCTTTACTTTCATTCTCTGAATATTTATATTTATAATACGTCAGCAAATGAACGGCTTTCTTTAACTGATCCACCGGAACCGGCACAACTGCCTCAGCATCTTCAAACACAGAATCAGGCAAGATAAGGTCGTGAAACTGCCGCAACATCTGAACATCAAAGACAAGGTTTCTCGAAAATTTGGGAAATACTCTTTTGATATTTCGATAAACCCATAATTCAACCATTACAAAATTTTTAGCAAAAAAATCTAATAATTTGTAATGCTTATTTTGGTAAAACTTCTTGCTTTTCCTAAATCGGATTGACACTAAAGATTCAGTCTTGCTCTGCGGTTCAATACTAAAAATTAGCGGAGCAATATCTATAAGCTGCCACAATTCTACGGTAATTCTTCGCATACATTTTTATCATTTTTACATATAAATATACAAAAAAAGACGATTATAAAAATCGTCTTTTTAGATAAAATTACAGTAAACAATAAACTTTTACTCAGATTTTTTAAGGTAATTAATCAAGATTTCTTCAACCAAATCTTGCAATTTTTTACCCGTTTTAGCTGCTGAGACTTTCAATGAACTATGTAGTGATTTACGAATCTGGATAGATGTTCGATCCTCGGTTTCAATCTTTGCTGGGGCAGGCTCAACAGTTTTTATTGGCAGCTTTGCCGGTTCGCTCTTGATCTTATCAAACAGCTTTTTTTTACTTTCCATTTTGTCAAATACAGGTTAGAATGAATCGGCTATTTCAGTGGCTAATTGGTCGATTTCAGCAACGGCCTTCTCGTCCCGGCCTTCGCCCTGATGGTCGATGCCACTGGTAAAAATACTTCGCTTAAAAGCGTTCCTTTGATGAACAACGCTCGTCATAAGCGGGACAGACAATCCTGACAATAACTCTTTGACCTCGCTCAAAACAGCGTTACGATTCTGCGCCGGTACGTTGTTAAGCACAATCCCAGCCTTAAGATCAGGATTCTTTGCCTGAGCCTTCTCGATCAATGCAACCGTTGACTTCGCGGCCATCGCGTCCAAATATCCGGCGGTACTTGGGATCAGTACGAAATCCGACATTTCAAACAGAGATACCAGGCCACTTTGTAGGTAAGGGGGTGTATCGACAAAGACCATTTCGTAACCAGCTATCCCCCCATTTTTCAAGGCTTCAGCCGACAGAAAATCAACCCCTTCAATAATCTCTTGAACATCGTTTAAGCTCCCTTGACTGTCAGTATCTACAACGGCAACTTTCAGGCCGGTTCCCGCAAAATACAAAGCAAGATTCAGCGTCAGCGTTGTTTTACCTACCCCGCCTTTCTGGTGACTGACTGTAATCACTTTCATAGAATAGCTGTTTAGTGATACCCTAAAGATACTACACTTTTATAAAACTATAAAATTATAGTTTTATAAATTTATAACTCTAACAAATTATAAATTTATAAAACTATAGAATTATAATTTGTTAGAATGGGCATCCTATATCTTGCGTAACTCCCTCAAAACCAGTTAGATCATACCGTGTTGCCCTAAAATCAATGGACGTAATTGATTTACATTCTCCTTTATGAAGGGAAACCCCGGCATAGCTCGACTTGGGGGCTTCGGCCTTGCAGGACGTAAAATAAGTACGTTCTTCGGTAGGAATCAGGAGCCGCAAAAGTTCGGCTCTCTCCTGATCGGCGGTGCGAGTCGCTTTTAAACGTGCTTCCTCCAATTCAATTTTCTGGGCGGCTTCCTGCCACTCTTCTTCCCGTTTAGCCTTGTATGCCAATTTTTTAACTTCACGGCGTAAAGCAATTTCGGGTAATTCTGGCTCAACTAATTTACCGTCGATCAGCGTTACTTCTTCTTTACATTGCTTATCAAAAGCCTGATATTCAGCATTTTTTAATGCTTCAAGTTCTTTCAACGCTTCGGCTTCTAACTCAGGATCAATCTTTACACTTTGCTGATTTTCAGGCACTTCATTTAGCTGAATGTCCTCGAATCCCTCAACCCCTTCATACATCCAACGATATATTTGTATGTAATAATTATCGAGTTCATAAGCCAGCGGCAAAAACCTTCCAATCAGGTAATGTGCAATTCGCTTCTTTGTAATATAATTCGTGAAATAGTCCTTTGCCACCTTCCGAACACCCCCGTTTTCTACCCCGCGCAATTTGCTGGTATTATCCATAAACTTTAAAAAATCCAATATACAAATATCAACAGTCCGGCGTAAAAACTGCCCGGTATCCGTCTGGGCGGCATAAGCGGCCACCTTCCGAAAAGGCTTTAGTGCCTTTACATCTTTCGAGCAATCCCACAAACGACCTTCGACGGAGCGGTATATTTTCGACCGCTCACGCTCACCCTTTTCCTCATTATCAGCATTTTCTAAATCATCATCACCATTTTTAGAAAAATACTTTGCTAAGTAGGCAACGGCATTGCTCATATCAGAAAGCCCCTGAACGTCAACGGATGGCGGTTGGCGAAAATTGGCGGCTTTTGCCTTCTCAAAACGAGCTTCAAGTTGCTTTAGTGCAAATCCTTTAATGCCTGTCCGATCTAATTTTATATTCGCGTCACCCTTTTTTCGGCGTTCTCGTACCCGCTTGATCTGTTCTTGTAGCTCTTTTTCGGTATAGGAAAATTTCAATTCGCCGTTTTCGTCTGTAAATTTTGCGCGTTGTGCCTGGGCGAACTCTTCGACATATCCCAGCCGATCCATTATTTTGTTCCAATGATCCCTCACATGATCTCTATGTACAAAACGGTCGATAACTATATGAAAATGAATACGCCCGTTTTTCTGAGTTTCTGCCTTCCATAAGTAGTTGATAACGTTAAACTTATCCCTAAGCCATTGCATAAAAGGCTTTAATGCAATCTCTTTCAACTCTTTATCTGAATTACGTTGCTCGGCGGGTAGAGTTAAAGTAACAAAGGCAGCATATCTAAAAGACTTCCCTCCCTTCTTTCGGCGAATTTTACGGTTTACCATCTTCAGGACGCTTACAAACGTGTCCAAACGTTCCATAATCTTGCGCTGACTGGCTTTGCTCAGTTTGCCCGTTAACCCTTCTGATCCGGTCTTTAGATTGTCAAATGATGTACTTTTGCCCTCCCCAAAATCGGCTAATTTAACGGGTTCACACTCTTGGCCCTGTTCGATTAATGATGCCTGGAGCGCGGCAAAATCAAGTTCGTTTCCATCAGCATCAACCCAAAAATCAGGTTGCATGTTATAGTAAACGACCTCTAAGTAACTGTAAGTAAGTGGCTTTACTAATTCTTCCCCTGTTTCAAGATTAACTATGCAATCAGGCCGAATCAGATAATACTCACCCGCGATCTTCACAATCTCATTGCCAGTGTTCTCAAGCTCTGGCATCGGTCGCCGGTCACTCCATCGGGTAAAGTCATCCACCAACCTCGCTTGGTTGCTCCTGATCTGGAATACCTTATAGATTGTTTTTAGGCCCAAGTCCGGCACTACGAACTGACAAGGGTTCTCCGCTTTGTGCTGGGCGTTCTCCTTCGCAGTACGCTTTATTTTAACCTGACGTTTAGCCGCTCTAGCGGCTTCCCGCTCCTCCTTCGTCGTCGCTTTTCGCGGTCTACCTCCTTTATTGTTTTGAGGTTTTTCGGTCGCAACCGTTTCATAATTAGCCGGTTGGATAAATCTGCGATTCTCGGCACGAGGATAAACTAACGGGCTATCGCCCTCCTGCTGGCGCACGGTAAGCTGACGCATACGCACAAAATCGTCCAGGCCCTGCTGAACGGGATTAGCATGTATACGATCTGTAAAAAGGGGGTTCTTTCCCCTGCCGGTGGTGCTATTAAGCATATGTTTCGGCAGAGAATAAATACTGCGAGTCTGCCAGCTCGCGTAAATCGTTTGGCGAGAGGCAAATTAGCACTTATTTATGTGTTTACAAAAAGGCTACAAAAATGTTAGTATACGGCAAAATTTAATAATAACTAGCTGTTTATCAGGCAAATAAAAAAGCCTTTACCACAAGGGTAAAGGCTTTACGCTGCCAAAATGGAGATAAACCGATAAAGGTCGCCAAACGATTACGCGGAGACTCGCGTGGCAGCGGGGTAAAATCTTTAGCCAAAATTCAGACTTTTAGTTTAAAAAAACAAGACCATTAACTATATTTATTTATTAAAATAATGCAACCACAGGTCAAGTTTCGTCAGCGCGAAACTTCGATTGATCCCCAAAAAGTACAATTTATGCTTAACTCCCTTTACAGTATTGAAAACACAAAAACACGCAGAAAAATCGTGTTTTCCTCTTTCCCCCTCCTATATGAAGCCTACCAGAAACTTTATACAAAACTGTTTTCAGTCAATTTTCCTCATGAACAGAAAATGCCTGAGCATACCCTTAAAAATGCGTTACAGGTCGGGGGCCGGATCACGCTGGGCGGTGGTAACTGGGCCATTATTCACTATCACAACATCTTTATAAAGACTTCTGCAGATATGTTTATGATAGACACAGCCCTTTCTAATGATGCAGCAGAAGGACCATATATTAATATAATATAATTTTAAGCAGCGGGAATAATAAATCAAGTGGGAAACAAAAAAGAAAACAATATATAGTACTAAAAAAAACGAAAGGGCGAGACTGTTCGCGGAACTGTGTCAAGCAAGATAATCTGAAAAATTCAGGCTTTTACATGAATACCGAAGTAAACCATGAACGAATCCTTCGATTTTGAACAGTTTAAGGCCTAGGCTATAGTGCCTATTTTTTTTATCTTTGTTTAATCTCCCAAAGGGATAAAGCCTTTCTACATCAAGGCTTTGCAAATAAATTTCAAACCACAAAACCATTCATTATCATGGGTATCAAACCAGGGCCAAAGCCTAACAAGCCAGATGGTACGCCGGACCAAAGAAGACGGGTCACTCCTGAAAATCAGCCGAAGCATCCCACTTTGAGGCCACATAAGCATGAGAAAGGCGATTAACTAAATCCCTTCTCCTAAGATCCATATGGAAAGGCCCCTGCACCAACTTTCAATAGTTGCTGCGGGGGCCTTTTGTTGTCTGAGCAATGTATACCTGCATTGTATATAAGCAAACGGAGGTATACTTATATGTGGCTTATCTCTATATTTTCCCAGCTTTGCCGCGTTACTTTGCTATGTTGCGATGCATACCGGTGTATCTTCAGGAGTAACTAACTCAGCTAGTTTGGCGGCAATATTAACCATCGTATCTTCAGCAGTATTCAAGCCGCTTCGCGAACCAAGCAAGGGGCTAATTTCACGGAGAGCTTCATACGTCGTATTATGCACAATAGGAACGAGTAAATCACGTGCAAGGAGTGCGGAAAGCTCTTTGTCGGCAATACCTTGATTTTGGATGCGACGCAGCAATGCAGGAGTTACCAGTACAATCCCAACCCTTGATTTTGCCAATCCCTTGTCGATTTCGCGGAGCAATGGAGACCCAAGTAGAACATCCTTTTCGCTGAACCACACCGAAACCCCCCTTGACTCAAGCAAGTCGTGCAGCTCCTTAGCAGCCTCTTTGCGGTCGTCCCAAGCATGGCAGAGAAAAATGTCTCTAAGTTCAGGTAGAGATGCCCTCTTTTCGAAATTCTCGCGAACTGGAGTAAGCGTCCGCACTTCAGCAGGTGTGTATACAAGAAGTGATCCAGCTCGCGACCAACGCGGCCTTACACTACTACCTGATCCACCACTGCTCCGACTACTACCCGAAGAAGAGTAAGAAGAAAATGAGTGTGAACGTGACTCGTAGTTATCATAGCTGCCATAGTGGCGGCCGCTACCACCGCATGCAGGACAAGCGGCTCGCCCGCTTGCTGTACGATGGCCATTTACTGGTGCTGTGCATCTTGCCATATCAACTGAGATAACATTTTTATTAAATAGAAACGGTTGGAAACTTCTGTCTGCTTTATATCGGTAGATATTTTGTGTCAGACAAAGAGCAGTGTTAGCTATAGTGCTTTCTACAAACTGCTAATTGCGCACTACTGAAGGTAATTTGCTCACAAACACGGTTCAAACTATGTACCAATATTTTGTTCCGTCACATTTTCAGCCATATTGTCACAATTTCACCTAAACCGTTATTAGCAATATAAAATACCGCAGATATGCCTACTCTGCATACATTCTGAGATACTGCTTTTTTGTCAGTCAAGAATTAGCACATCCAGAAATTGTTTAGCTTGCGAAGACGTAGTAAATAGATCGGGAAAGAGTTTCCCCCAAAGTAGCCGGATGATTCAACGACACCCCTTTAATCCAGAGGATCATATTTTCCGTTCGCCTCAGTTGGCGGACCTTCTAAAAGATGCCATTCGTTTTTTCAACGGAACGCCTGTTTATGAATTACCACCACCAGAGAAATTTATTGGTTCAGGCATTTATGCAATTTACTACACCGGCCAGTTTGAACACTATAAGGCTATAAGTGGTATTAATCGGTTAGCCTACAACCTTCCTATTTACGTTGGGAAAGCGATACCGACTGGCGGGCGAAAAGGGATGGGGGGGAAAGAAACAAGCAGCTTATTTTCAAGATTGCGCGAACACGCAAAAAGCATCCAGGATGCTGAAAACTTGGCTTTGGAAGATTTTCAATGCCGGTTTGTCATCATTCCACATGACGAGAATGCACTAATCCCACCGATAGAATCAGCTATTATCAAAGAATATAATCCGCTCTGGAACGCTTGGGTTGATGGTTTTGGAAATCACGATCCCGGCGGTGGACGATATGACCAGGCGCGTTCACAGTGGGATGTCATTCACCGCGGCAGAAAGTGGGCGGAAAAACTAAAAGGTGTGAAGGGTGAGAATGACCCGAACTCAATTGTTCAAAACGTGGAAAAATATGTCCAGCTGTTAAAAACTGGAGACTTAAATAATGTATAATTCTGTTGAGCTGTTTTCAGGGGCGGGTGGTCTTGCATTGGGATTATCGGCCGCAGGTTTTCATCATGAGGTGCTGGTAGAGTGGAATACAAATGCCTGCAATACCCTGCGCCACAACAAACAGGCAAATTATTCGCCCGTAAATACGTGGGATATTGTTGAAGGGGATGCCCGCAATTTTGAATTCTCAAAAATTGAAAAGCCTATCGATTTAGTTGCCGGTGGCCCCCCTTGTCAGCCATTTTCCTTAGGTGGAAAACATAAGGGATATGACGACCAACGGGACATGTTCCCTGTAGCAATTCGGGCTGTACGAGAGTTACGACCTAAAGTATTTGTTTTTGAGAATGTGAAAGGGCTTTTACGGGCCTCTTTCGCCAATTACCTGCAATACATCACATTACAACTAAACCATCCTGATTTAATAAAGCGTCCCAAAGAAGATTGGGAGGAACATCTATCCAGATTGGAGCGGTATCATACTGCTGGGAAGAAAGCAGATCATGGCTATAATACTGTTATACGGTTGTTGAATGCTGCCGATTATGGAGTTCCGCAAAAGCGGGAACGTATTTTCATCGTTGGTTTCAGGAATGATCTGGAAACGGAATGGAACTTCCCAAAAGCAACTCATTCCGAAGAAGCATTGATCTGGGCTAAGTGGGTTACCGGCTCTTACTGGGATGAACATCACATCTCTAGAAAAGATCGTCCCGAACCAACATCTACAGAAAAAGCACAAATAGACCGCCTATTTAAGAAATACGGCATGTTCGGACCAGCTGAACAGCGTTGGCGAACTGTACGGGATGCCATTTCAATCATTCCGGAGAACTTGACCAATCACGAAATTCGTGAAGGGGCACGGCTGTATCCTGGACATACCGGCAGTGGCATAGATGAACCGGCGAAAACACTAAAAGCAGGGGATCACGGTGTGCCAGGGGGTGAAAACATGGTACGGTATTATGATGACTCCGTGCGATATTTTTCAGTAAGAGAAAGTTGCCGTATTCAAACTTTCCCCGACGACTTCCATATTAGTGGAAGCTGGACAGAGGGTATGCGTCAGATTGGGAACGCTGTTCCCGTAAAACTGGC
>NZ_JBYFCJ010000062.1:0-10804 GCF_057652235.1 Arsenicibacter sp. R0_47
TCGATCAGTTTGCGGATGATTTTAACTCACTAATCGAATTTATGACCATGCATAGGGTTTTATGAGAAAGCCCTGAAAAACTTTATGGTTCCTTTTCATTCAAACAGATTATACACTACAGGATTTACAATTGTTTTACCCACTCTCTGCATTGAATTTATTCGATTACGAGCAGGTAGAACCCTGGCTATTGTATCCGCTTCAGGTACTCAATGTTTTTGAGTTGCTGTACTGGTTTGCGTTGGCCTATGGTATCACCCGCGTATTGCCGGAATATGATCTGGGTCGAGCAATGGGGTTGGTTTTATCTAGCTATGGTGTTGGGCTGCTGGTTTGGGTCGCTACGGTTATGTTCTTAACCCTTACTTACTCAGCATGAAAAAACGATTACGGCCGATACTACTCGCAGGTCTTATCGGGATATTGGGTTATCTCGGCTGGGGTATTCTTGTAAAGATACAAGCCCGGCACGAGACTGCCGGACGGATTGCTCGTTTGCCCCCGTTCCGGTTCAAGACCTTGAGCGGAGAAACGATCACACAACAGCATACAGGAGAGAAACCGCTTTGGCTTATCTTTTTCCACGCTGATTGTGAATATTGTCAGATGGAAGCAAAAACCATACAGCAACAATCGGCGCATCTGAAACACCTGAGTATTTGGCTGGTTTCGCCTGAGCACACTGACACCCTAAAAGCCTTCAGTCGGCGCTATGGCTTAGATACGTTACCCAATGTACAATTACTACATGCGCAAAATTATGATCATCTTCGCACTTTTGGCGTACATGCTACGCCTTCTTCTCTACTTTATCGCCCCGATGGGTCTCTGATTAAACAATTCACAGGTATTGTCAGTCCCAAAGCGGTGGCTAAGCTCACGCTGTAAAACAAACTTTGCTTTGTTTAGAACAGTTTTACCGAACACACAACTATGGCCCAAAAAGCAGCAAAGCCCATTGTGCATCAGCACGATTCATCAGATTGCGGAGTTGCCTGCCTGTTATCGCTTATCCGCTACTATGGTGGTCAGGCATCGCTCGAACGGCTTCGCGAACTCAGCGGAACCGCTAAACAAGGCACTACTCTTTTGGGCCTATACCAGGCTGCCATTCAGTTCGGGTTCGATGCACAAGGGTGCGAAGCAGAAGGTATTCATTCGCTGACTGAGCATGGTAAACCAATCATTCTGCACATTGTCACACCCGAACAACAACAACATTATGTGATATGGTATAACACCTTACCTGACGACCGTCATCTGATTGGTGATCCTGCCAAAGGGCTTATCGAAATAAGCACCGACGAATTATCAGCTCTTTGGGTATCACGCAGATGCCTGACCCTTAGCCCCAATAACCGGTTTGTCAGCGTCGCCGGTCAGCAGCAGCAACAAAAAGAATGGATCATAGCCTTACTGCGCGAAGATGCTCCGCTCCTCATTGCAGCGGCTGTATTTGGACTGGGTATTGCACTATTAGGTATGGCGATGTCTATTTTTTCACAACGCCTGATTGATACTATTCTGCCTTTGCGCGATATGACCAGGCTTGTGGCCGGAACCCTTTTAGTCGGGTTTCTTTTGCTGGTGCGGGTGGGCCTTGAAACAATTCGTTCGTTTATACTACTCCGTCAGTCAAAGGCGTTTAATAACCGCATTACCGGACGATTTTACGAACGGCTTTTAGCATTACCTAAACCCTTTTTCGACTCCCGCAAAACTGGTGATCTGGTTGCCCGAATGAACGACACGGCCCGTATTCAACGTGTAATTGGTCAGCTTTCCGGTCAGCTTATTATTGACATCCTGGTTGTTTTGGTTTCTATCGGGTTTCTGTTTGCTTACTCGTGGCAAATTGCAACCGGGTTATTATGCTGCCTACCTGTCTATTTCCGGATCATTTACCGCTTCCAGCAACCAATTAATGAAGGACAACGGCAGGTAATGTCAGGTTATTCGCTTAACGAAAGCAATTACATCAGCACGTTACAAGGCATCTCAGCCATCAAAGCCTTTAACCGGCAGGAAACGTTTAATACTGTCAATAAAACAATCTACGGACTTTTTCAGGAACGAGTTTTTGGTCTGGGACAGACACAATTACGACTAAATGTCTATGCCTCTGCAGCGAGCGTATGTATTCTGATAGGTACACTGGCTTACAGTAGTTTTCAGGTCATTAATCAACAGCTAAAAACCGGTGAGCTAATGGCCGTTCTCGGCATGGTCTCCTCTTTATTACCATCTGTTGCCAATCTGGCCTTACTCGCTGTTCCGCTTAACGAAGCCCGTGTTGCTTTTGAACGTATGTTTGAGTTTGTCAATCTTGCACCTGAAGATGAGGGAGACCCGCAAACGAATTTGATTGAACAAACAGACCACCTTTCTCTAAACGGTGTTACCTTCCGTTTTCCAGGACGCAAAGCACTATTCGAAAATATTTCTTTACACGTCAACAAAGGCGAAATCATCGGTTTGGTTGGTGAGAGTGGCAGCGGCAAAAGTACAGTCCTGCAGCTTATTGAGCGTTTTTATGCACCGGAGAGCGGACAAATCATTGTAAATAAGCATCTGTCGCTTACAGATATTAACTTATCCCAATGGCGTCAGCAAGTTGCCCTCGTACCGCAGGATGTCCATTTGTTCAATGGAACACTGCTTGATAATATCCTACTTGGTCATCCGGCAACAGCAGATGAAGTTAATGCCTTTTGTCAGCAAGAACCCTTTCTCAGCTTTATTCAGCAGCTACCGCAAGGCTTGATGACCCTGGTTGGCGAAGAAGGGCTTAACCTGTCGGGCGGACAGCGGCAATGGGTAGGGCTGATGCGGGCTTTATTTACTAATCCGCAAGTATTATTGCTGGACGAAGCGACCGCAGCCCTGGATGCAAAAAGTGAACGGCAAGTACTGGATTTACTACAGAAAATACGCTCCCGGATGGCTGTTATCTTCGTTTCGCATCGCCTGCACACCCTTCCACGCCTCTGCAACCGGATTTATGTGCTGGAAGATGGCTACCTGCATGCCTCGGGCACACATGATGAATTACTGACTACTGATAATCTCTACAGTCGTTTCTGGCAGGAATTAGCGATAAATTAATGCAGCAATAATGAAATCTCTTTTCGGTTATTCTCTGTTAATACCAGTTACATTACTCTACTTACAGATAAAAACTCATCGCCCCCCATTTTCACAAGACAATAACTGTGTAACCACTCAAAAGATCTTCAGAAAAAAATCTAAATATGCTACAATAGAAGGGATTATATTAGATTGTAGAACGCAGGAACCAGTAAAGACAGCAATTATACGTATCAATAAGACAATAGTTCACACTGATACTTCAGGTCATTTTCGTCACCAGATAAAGCCCGGTAACTACATGATTAAAGCAGGATGGCCTACCTATCTTTGGCAGAGGATAAATACAACTGTAAAAAATAAGGATTCGCTATTTGTGACTTTTTATCTTGAGGATGACCCAGAACCGTTGAAGTAATTGTCGGCAAATCTAGTCGTGGGTTAGTAAAGGCTATCTTAGAGATATGAATCATATAGACCCTATCATTTTTACTTTTTATTCGCCAGGAAAACCATCTCAAGAAACAATTTCTTTCAATTAACCCTTGAAGATGCGACAGCCATACAAGCTCAATTTGCAGCAGGTAACAGTGGGACAAAATACAATGGAGGCAATTAACGCCCGGATTGTTTTTCTCTACATGCTGTTTTTTTGCTTTTGCCATACGGCCCTGGCACAGCAGAAAGGCAAACAAGCCGCCTTTGTTTTCAAAGACCCAAAGAACCCGCTGGAGGTTCTTATGGAAACACTCGACAAAGATCCAAGGGTCTATCAGCTTGATACCTTATGTCTCAATGCTTATGCATCGGTTCGGTTTCAAATTGTCGGGGACGGCGAGATCGACCATATTGCTGTTTCTGTGGGGGCACCTAAAATAGTCAAAGACCTTATTACCAGTGCTGTTTTTGAAACAGGCCGTTATTGGTCATTGGGATCAGGCCGTAAACCCGTATCGGTGATCATTCCCCTGTTTATTTTTCCGGCCTATTTTTGCAAACCCGAGCAGCTACGGCAAGATTATAGCGCATCAATGGCTCAGCTATTCAAGTACGAAGGTGAGTATAACAGGTTTTATATCTGGCAATATTTTGATCATGCAACCGAGCGCACGGAGGGTATCATTTTTCCGCCAATGATCATCAAAGGGTCTTATCATCAACGGGATATGAAACGGTTTCCGGATGACGAATAGCTTTGCAATTACCCCCTCTCTAATGCATACGGGCAGGCCAACCGACCTGCCCGTATCGTATTTTGCCCGGCTAACCGCTATTTCGGCAGCTCGATAAACATATTGCTGCCACCGGCTTTGCGCTCGATGGTAGAAGCAATCGGCGTCGGGGCGTTTACCTCGGCCACGATGGCGCGGCGGGCAAGCCGCGAGCCCGTAATCTGGAACAGGGCTTCGTTCAGCAGCGCTTCGCTCACATCGCCGAACGGACGCGGATTCAGCGGTTCGCTGACCGTAACCGCAGGTGTGAAACCGGTGTTGTAGTCCGACTGACCCAGTGAGTTGAACGACTTCGACACAATGGGCTGCATCCCCCACTTAATCTGTTTCTTCGAATCCGAAATCGTAAACGATCCTACATTTTTACCATATGACTTTGTACCGATAGTCGTCACAGTCATGTACGGTTTCAGACCGTTGATAACCAGCTCACTGGCAGACGCCGAGCGACTGGTGGTCAGCACAAACACGCGTTGCAGGTTGCTGCCGATATTACCCGCCTTCGTCTGGAAATAATCGTAGAAGAAGTTTTTACCATACTGCTTTTCCAGATCCGGCGTAATCGTTTTGTTCCACTCATTACGGGCAAATACACTGCTGGTTGTCACGTTTTTAGCAATGGAACTAGCCAGGTTGGTCGCCGACGATACATACCCGCCGGGGTTATACCGGAAGTCCAGAATCAGTTCGTTAACGCCCTGCTGCTTAAACTTGATAAAAATATTATCAAGCTTCTGATCGTAGGTAGCCACGGTACTGCCGTTTGGCCCCGGCACAAACTGATTGTAGACCAGATAGCCGATCTTTTTCGCGCCAACGGTGTAGACGGAATCCATGTACACCGGATCTTCCTGAAACACCACCGCCGTCACCGTCTTCACATCAGACGTTTCTACGAGTGCACCGTTTTCTACCTTCAGGAAACCATACTGCTTCGTATCTGTAGCCGACGACAGCAAACTACTGTAGTTGCTGCGGGTCATTTTCTGACCGTCTACCTTAAAGAACATATCACCCCGCTTGATACCCGCTTTTGCCGCCGGTGAATTAGGCAACACATACAGCACAGAGCCCACAATATCATCCGTCGTATTCGGACGGATATAGAGCTGAAACTCCATCCCGTCGGTTTTGCTTTCGCCGCTGAGGGCCGCTGTCAGTTCATCAGCGCTTTGCTGAATCCACGAAAAGCGGTCGCCGTCGGGGCGTGTCGTTGCATCGTACGTATACTTCAGCGCAGCAAAGTAATCGGAAGGGTTCAGATTCTTGTCAACGGTCGTCGGGATTTTGTCGTTCCAGTAATAGTAATACTGCATGTTGGTCAGAATCCAGTTGTTGACCGTCTGATTTTCCGTGTTGACTGCCACCGTTGTGGTACTGGTGGTAACAGATGGTTGTACGTTTTCGGTTTTCCGGCACCCTGTAAGCCAGACAGAAGCACCAACCGACAGCCCAAGGGCTATCGAACGCCAGTTAGTTGTATGAAGCATAGTTCAGAGATAAGATTAGCAGTGACGTTTTTTGTTTTCTATTATCTACTGCTATAATAGATTAACGTTTTTCAAAACAAAATAATTAACTCAAAATAAAATAATTTTATTGCATAAAATATGGCATTAGCTCATATTATCAATTGATTGTCCTGTTGGTTTATTCTTTACAAAATAGCGGTTCCGGTATATAAGGAAAAAGGGGATTTCAGCGTTTTAATGCATAAAGACGAATTTATCAGGAGACCGATCTATGCGATTTGTGCTGTTTTCTGTAGGGCTTTGGCTCATAACCCAGGTGACGTTGCTGGCGCAGACAGGTAACCGTCAATCCCCGATACACCAACACACGTTTGTCTGCAACTACACAGGTCAGGCAGGCACCCAGTCGCTGTGTAATTACATGATGTATACAGCCTCAAGCGGCCATGCCGAAAAGGTAGTCGACCGGATTCTGAAACCCATCGGTCTGGTCCGGAATTTCAAGATTATCGAATGCCCGAACACCCGCAACTGCTTCGCGACTGTCGTCAGCGGGCAGCGGTTTATCATTTATGACGGGGCGTTTATGCAGCGCATCGAAGACATGACTGAAACCGACTGGTCGGCAATCAGCATCATGGCCCACGAAATCGGTCACCACCTGCAGGGGCATACCATCGACGGCAAAGGCGGACAGCCGGTTAAAGAAATTGAAGCAGACCGTTTCTCAGGCTTTGTGCTGCATCAGTTAGGGGCTTCGCTCAATGAGGCCCTGATTGCCATTAAGACACTTGGTGCCGAAGAAGCCACCACAACTCACCCGGCCAAACAGGCACGCATCGACGCAATCCGCAAAGGTTGGACGGAAGCCGAAGAAATTTATCCGCAACAGGACAGCAACCGCATTACCCGGAATGCAGCACAACGCCCTGCCAATCCGCTGGCCATGACCAATCCGGACGCACCGGCCAAAGAAACCACAAAGGCAGTCGGCAAAACAAAAGTTGGCTGCCTCAGCGGCGATTGTCAGGATGGTTACGGCATTTTTGTTAATCCGACGCTTGAAAAATACCAGGGCGATTTTGCTAACGGCAGCAAACATGGCGAAGGCGTTCAGTTTTATCCCGATGGCAAAATGAAATACAAAGGGACGTTTGCTGAGGATGTGCGGACAGGCAATGGCCTGTACTTCTACCGTAACGGCGACAAATACGTCGGTCAGTTTCAGGATAACCTGCCCCACGGCAAAGGCACTTATTACTTCTCGGACGGCGACCGGTTTGTCGGCACGTTCATCAAAGGAAAGCGCGAAGGTTTTGGTATTCTGTATAATACCGACGGAACGCAGGAATCAGGAAACTACGAAAATGACGAGCTGGTAGAGGAGAATTAATTTTCTCTATCTTCGCTTTCATGAAGAACTTCCTCCTTTTCGCCTGCCTTTTACTCCTTGCCTTTTCCTTCCGGTTTCCCGATGAACAGCAAACATGGGTCCGGGTCAATCTGTTAGGTTATCGCCCCGACGGCGTCAAAGTAGCGGTCTGGGGCAGCAAAGCCACGGACGCATCGCTCCGGACCTTTTCGGTGGTTGATGCCGAAACCGGCGCCGTTGTCTGGACCGGCAAAGCGGGTAAGGCATTCGGCGCTTACGGGCCGTTTGCCCAAACCTACCGCTTAAATTTCTCTAAACTTACCAAACCTGGCAGCTACCGCATTAAAACCGAAACGGCCGAATCGCCGGTTTTCCGCGTTGATGCCCGCGTATACGACGGTGCCGCCGATTTTTGCCTGCGGTACATGCGGCAGCAGCGCAGCGGTTTCAACCCATACCTCAACGACTCCTGCCACACACACGACGGGTACACCATGTACGGACCAATGCCCGACAGCACCCACATCGACGCGTCGGGGGGCTGGCATGATGCGTCGGACTACCTCCAATACGTAACCACCTCGGCTAACGCAACTTACCACCTGCTGGCGGCATACCGCGATTTCCCGGAAGCATTCGGCGATCAGCATCAGGCTAACGGACTGGCCGGCCGGAACCAGACCCCCGATGTGCTCGACGAAGCCCGCTGGGGCCTCGACTGGCTGCTGAAAATGCACCCAAAAGACGACTGGCTGTTTAACCAGCTCGGCGACGACCGCGACCATGCCGGCATGCGGATTCCGAAAGAAGATAATTTTTATGGCAAAGGCTTCGAGCGGCCGGTCTACTTCTGCACCGGTCAGCCGCAAGGACTGTTTAAGTACAAAAACCGGGCAACAGGGGTCGCCTCAACCGCCGGAAAGGTGAGCAGTGCTTTTTCATTGGGCTATCAGCTATTGCAGGTGCGGGATGCAGCCTATGCGCAAAAACTACAGCACCGCGCCAATACGGCCTATGCACTGGGCCTGAAAAAGCCGGGCGCCTGCCAGACCGCCCCGGGACGGGCACCTTATTTTTACGAAGAAGACAATTGGACCGACGATATGGAGCTGGCCGCCGTAGCCCTGCATACCATCAGTCCGAATCCGGCCTACCTGACGCAGGCGCTCGGCTATGCCCGCCAGGAACCGGTTACACCGTGGATTATCGCCGATACGGCGCGCCATTACCAATGGTATCCGTTTGTTAACGTGGGGCATTATGAACTGGCCAAAAACCTGACCGGCAAGTCGCGTAAAGAGGTTATTGCCTTTTTGCGGCAGGGCATCGACATTGTCTGGAAACGGGCGCAACAAAACGGCTTTTACCGTGGTGTGCCGTTTACATGGTGCAGCAATAACCTGACAACATCCTTTGCCACCCAGTGCTACTGGTACCGGCAGCTATCGGGCGACAACCGGTATGAGGAGCTCGAACAAGCCTGTTTCGACTGGCTATTCGGCTGCAATCCGTGGGGCAGCAGTTTCGTATATGGTCTGCCTGACAATGCTGATACGCCCACCGATCCGCATTCAGCGTTTACACACCTGAAAAAATACCCGATTGACGGCGGGCTGGTCGACGGTCCGGTATATGGCAGCATTTACCGGAACCTGATCGGCATTACTCTGTATGAACCCGACGAATACGCTGCCTTTCAGAGCAAGCTGGTCATTTACCACGACGACTACGGTGATTATTCAACCAACGAACCGACCATGGACGGCACCGCCTCACTGATTTACCTGCTGGCCGCTAAACAACACGGGAAATGAGCCGTAAGCAGGTAGCCGGTTTGCTTCTGTGGCTGCTGAGCACCGGTATGACCGTGGCCCAGCCAACAGGCCACTGGTTTAAGGGGGCAATTATACGGGGCGATACCAGCAAACGGCAGCTGGCACTGGTCTTTACCGGCGACGAATACGCCGACGGCGGGCTGCTGGTCCGCGAAACCCTGAAGCAGCACCACGTACCGGCCTCGTTTTTCCTCACCGGCCGGTTTTACCGGAATCCGGCTTTCCGACAGATTATTGCGGGATTACGCAACGACGGGCATTACCTCGGCGCGCACTCTGATCAGCACCTGCTTTATTGCGACTGGAGTAAACGGGACAGTTTGCTGGTCAGCGAAAGCCGGTTCCGGACGGATTTGCAGGCCAACTACGCGGCAATGAAGGGGTTCGGTATCCGGAAAAAACAGGCCCGTTATTTTTTGCCGCCCTACGAGTGGTATAACGACAGCATCGCCGGTTGGGCCAAGCGCGAAGGTTTACAGCTTATCAATTACACCGGCGGCACCATCAGCCACGCTGATTATACAACTCCCGATGCCAAAAACTATCGCAGTACCCGCACTATTCTGGAATCGGTGTATGCATATGAACAAAAAAAGCAGTCGGGGCTGAACGGCTTTATCCTGCTGGTACACATCGGTACTCATCCCGACCGGACTGATAAGCTCTATCAATCGCTGGGCGAATTGCTGACGTACCTGAAGCAGCGAAACTACCAGCTTGTCCGCGTAGATGAGCTTTTAAACGGAATCAGCGCCCCGTGAAATTTCCGTACTTTTGTCCCAACGTTTGAAGGCCTTCCCAGGCAACTACTATGATTACAGAAACCTCCTCGCATTACGACCATCTGGAGCAGATGTCGGTTCATGACCTGCTGACCAATATCAATAACGAAGATAAAACCGTACCCTACGCTGTTGAAAAAGCCATTCCGCAGCTCGAAGCCCTCGTAACAGAGGTGGTAAAACGAATGAAGGAAGGCGGCCGGCTCTTTTACATCGGTGCCGGTACCAGCGGCCGGCTGGGTGTGGTCGATGCGTCGGAGTGCCCCCCAACCTATGGCGTCCCGCACGATATGGTCATTGGCCTGATTGCCGGTGGTGACACAGCCATCCGCAAAGCCGTTGAATTTGCCGAAGACGATCCGGAGCAGGCATGGAAAGACATGCAGGCGTACCAGATTGAGCCACTGGATACCGTTGTCGGTATCGCTGCTTCGGGCCGGACGCCGTACGTAATCGGCGGACTGGAGCAAGCCCGTGCTGCCGGTTGCCTGACCGGTTGTATTGTCTGCAACCCGGATTCGGCCGTCGCCAAAGCCGCTGAGTTTCCGGTTGAGATCGTGGTGGGCCCTGAGTTTGTCACGGGCAGCACGCGGATGAAATCGGGCACGGCACAGAAACTGGCGCTCAACATGCTGTCGACCTCGGTTATGATTCAGCTTGGCCGTGTGAAAGGCAATAAAATGGTTGATATGCAGCTGAGCAACATCAAACTCCAGCACCGCGCTGCCCGCATGGTCATGAGCGAACTCGGCGTAACTGAAGAAACAGCGAAAGTATTACTGGAAAAGTACGGTAACGTTCGCGGCGCGATTGACAATTATCAGGGGTAACAGCTATTCTTTCCCGTTGAACTCCATACCCCAAATTATTTTTACCACATAGCCACATAAGACCAAAAAGAGTTAAAAATCTATGTTTTCTAATGTGGCTATGTGGTAAGTTCTTTTTACAGGGCTTTCTCATAAAACCCTATGCATGGTCATAAATTCGATTAGTGAGTTAAAATCATCCGCAAACTGATCGA
>NZ_JBYFCJ010000063.1:0-10369 GCF_057652235.1 Arsenicibacter sp. R0_47
CATTGTTAGACATTTCGTAGTTGCAAGATAAGTTGTTTCAAGTTATCATTGCTGTCCAGTTTTTGGGGAACACCATAAAAATACGAAGATGTTTATTTACGGAACTATCAAACTGGTAGCGAACTTCGAGCTGGTTTAACTAAGTACTTTCACTATTATAATCACAAACGACCTCACCAGTCATTAAGCTATCGGACACCGGCAGCGGTATTGATGGAGGGGAAAGAAAAACAACACATATCTGTCAACTAACCATTTCGTTTGGCCAAATGGTGGTACAGAGAATGGGGTACACTGTACCAGGACTACTGTGCCGTCGAGCAGGCTTTCATCTCGGCTTGGAGTAATGGGCAGACGGGGGGGCAAGTGAACCGCTTGAAAATGCTCAAACGGCAAGGGTACGGTCGAGCCAGTTTTGACCGGTTGCGCCGACGAGTACTTTTTCGGAATTGCACTCATCACCCAAACTGAATCAGATCCTGCTTGCAGTGACGCACATGGCTCACTTTACGTTGGCCTATTCAGGCAATTCGACTTTTACGTCGGTCAGCCGATACGTCTATCAAATCTGGCAACACCTGTTTGCTAGGTGTTGCCAGATTTGATAGAACGATTTTTCTTAGTCATAGAAAGATCGCTGCGTCTTAAGTTGTTGCAAGTCGTGGAACTTTTGGCGAGCTAATGCAAAATATTCGTCTTTCTGTAATGTAGGTAACTAATTATGTTAGGCGACAATTTTAAATGCAACCCCTTTTGCGCTAGCAATAATTAGTAATGATTATTCCAATCTGACTACGCTTTTCGGCTTTTTTGTGAAATGAAAAATAAGTTATTATGCAGTTGAAATTCTAATGGCATTGTGCATACCAATCCCAGGTATATGTTACGTAAACGCCATTTTGACGTGCCATTAATGTAAATGGTTGTGCATCAGGAGCAGGTAATACCTCGAAAGGGCCCGGATTTGCCGTCCAACCTGTGATTCCTACAGCCATATACTCTATGGTTGTACCATTTCCTACAGTTGACTGAAATATGAAATCTCCCGTTGAGCAATTGTAATTTGGTTGAAGTAGCTGAAGAACAGTTTGGTTGACCGGCGAGCCGGTTACAGTTAGTGTGAAAGTGCGGCTTGCAGTAGCACTGTAGGGGTCAGTTGCTATTATTGTTACAGTAAAAATTCCAGTTGTATTTGTTACACCACTAACAACCTGACCATTTAAAGCTAAGCCGTTTGGTAAGCCTAATGCAGAATAACTTAACGCTTGGTTTTCATAGTCATTAAATATATTTGCAGGAAGAGTGTAACTAAATGTTGAGGCTGTCACTGCCGTCTGAGATGGTAAGTTTACGGCAGTATTGCTTGTGGGAGCATGGTTTTGACTGGCACAAACACTTGTCCAATTCCAAGCCATAGTTACCTGGGTACCACTTTGTCGTGCATAAAGTGTAAAGCTCTGTGCATCTATTGTTGGCGTTACAGTAAAGTTTCTCTGAGTCGTCCACCCTGTAATGCCTATGGCAAAATATTCAATAGTAGACCCATTTCCTCCTACTGTATTGAATATAAATGCACCAGTTGTACAATTATAATCTGGAGCTGTTAATGATAAGGGTAAAGAAACGGTATTACTTGGCACAATACTAAGTGAATATTGTGCCGTAGTTGCTAAATCATAAGCATCTGTGGCTTTTACACTAATTGTAAAGACACCTGTTAAACTTGGAACACCACTAATTCGAGTCCCACCATTATACGTTATTCCACTTGGTAATCCTGTAACTGAATATACTAGCGGTTGGCCTTCTGGGTCAGAAAATAAATTCGTAGGTAATGTATAACTGTAGGGCTGGTTAAGAGTAGCACTCTGTGGTGATGCCATAGATACATTTATCGAAGGACTTTGGTTAAAATCTCGGCATTGATTCTTCCAATCCCAACTATACGTAACTACGTTTGACGGAGCATCCGTATTGCGTGCAAATATTGTAACAGGACCATCTCCAAGGTTTGGTCTATAGTTGTGTCCTCCTGCTTGGCTCGTCCAGTTTGA
The DNA here is from genome assembly GCF_057652235.1 of Arsenicibacter sp. R0_47. NCBI lineage: Bacteria > Pseudomonadati > Bacteroidota > Cytophagia > Cytophagales > Spirosomataceae > Arsenicibacter > Arsenicibacter sp. R0_47. The sequence goes on from NZ_JBYFCJ010000063.1 coordinate 2,055, forward strand.
AATACCAGCTGCCAGATATTCAATAGCACCGGCCGTTCCTCCCAAAGATCTGAAAATAAGATCGCCCGTGAAACAACCATAAGAGGGAGAAAGAATAGTTAGCGGTTGTGGAGTAATTACATTTATTGAAAATGATGTTGTTGCATTTTGTCCATCAGGGGTTGATGCCACTATTGTTACAGTTGACGTCCCTGTAACCGTGGGTGTTCCTGATAGGAGTGAACCTTGTGAGACAAGTCCGGATGGTAAACCGGTAAAGTTGTATGTAATTGCTTGGTTACTTGGATTTGAAAATGTGCTTGATGGGATTGTAAATGTCATAGGACGATTTACAGTTATGGTTGGGCCATTAATAGGGTAAACCACTGTGAATTGAGGACGGAAGTTATACTCGTATGATTTAACCTTATTACCATTATTATCCTTTATATTGGAGAGTCGACCAAAGGGATCATACTCATATTGGGTCATTATTCCAGTTGGGTTAGTAACGCTTTTTACACCTATTAGCGGTATTTTATAGGCATATTGAGTCGTTAGCGTAGGCGTTGATCCAGGGTTAAGAGTTTCAGTTTGTAATACAGAGTTTGCGCTAACAAAAGTACCTATACTCGGACTACTTGTCTGCCAAGTTAACTGCGTAGGTACTTTATTACGAAGCGTGTATTTGAGGAGGTTTCCGTTGCTATCATACGAATTAAATGTATTCGCTAAACTATAACGCGAGTCTTTAGTCATTGAGCTACTTAAAAAAGTGGTACTCGTTAAACTACTTAACAAACAGCAACCATCTTGCACGTCAAGTGTATGTACTTCACTGGCAAATGGCCATCCTGTAAGCGTTGAAAACTCACTATAGAGCGTTAATTTTCCATTAACAAGTCTGGCCTCTTCATTTTTCCGTTTGCGGAATGTTACTTCTTCAATGACAGTGGTTTGCATATACTTATTGTTTAGCAAGCGAATGCCTTTTGAAAATGCTGTAGGAGTTGGTGTAGTTGAAACTAAAAAATCACCAGCATATCGGATTTGCTTGTGCGTTTCGCTACCATCGCTTTCATAACTTATACTTTCCTTAGGTAGAAAATTAATATTAAAACTAGTTTCTTGCTTTGTCGTATCTGGGATTGAATATGAACTAGTTGGTGTTGGAAAGGTAATTTCCTCACTTTTATATAATTGCATATTGCCTTTCCGCCATTTGTAATAGACGGGATTAGCATAGCTTTGTACTACTTTAGAACAAATATTGGTGTAAAATTCCGGAGCTTGATTATCAACTACTGCACTAGATGCCATCCATTCATTAGAAAAAGATAGAATTTTAGCAGTTGCCATCCCAATTACAGGACCTTCAACCTCCTGGGAACCAATTAAATTAGTATAAGAATTGGTTTGAATTAATACTGGAGCAAATAGCCCTGTATTGACTTTGCGATATACTGTTTTTTTCTCTAATAATCCTCTTTCCCAGTGACGACTAATAATGAAGTTTTTTTGAGGGGCTTTGGGAACGGCAACTTGTCCATCAGGAGTATTTCTAAATTGGTAGACAGTCTTCCCATTTAAATCGGCAATAAGCGTATTCCCCAAGTAAGCTCCTTCATATTCAGTTACTTCGTCGTAGGTAACTAAATTACCTTCTATTGAATTTAAACTAGCAGTAGGGTATGAACCGAAAACTGTAGTTGTTTTCGTACAATTTGGCGGCACCATTTCCATAAAGCTAGTTACCCAGGCGGGAGCGCGAAGCTCTTGGTTCAACTGCCCATAGCTGTTCTCATTTTGACCATATTTGAAGGATTTAACCCGGATTGGTTCTACGCTTGATGATTGAGTCTCTATTCGGTTAATCCGCAACCCTCCCGCCAATTTAATAGTGTTATTTGGTGTAGAATACCGATTTGCTTCATAAAAAAAGCGGGATACTCCCCCCGTAGGATAAACAATAGAGTTTAAGATCCAGGCTTGCATATGTTGCTCACTGGGCTCGCGATTTGCTCCTCCAATTACTACAGTACTGGAGGTATTATTTGTAGCGAATACTTCAACTGAGGTTGATGGAATGAGGGTTGTATTCGGTTTATCATTGTAAAAGCCCCAGCTATCTCGTTTTTTTGATTGAGGTCCTGGCAGTGCAATGTCAGTTTTATACCCAAATTGATATTTCCCGATCATTGTATTACTCCCGTCTCGCATGATTACACCATCTAAACGCAAGGGCCCATCCAGATATGAGTAATCAATAGGATTGACTGGAGTAAAGTAGCTTTGTTGCAAATCAAAGATTTTAATAAGTGAATATGTATTATTCACTACATCCCAGCCTCTTAATTCAATCTTATCTAATGACTTACTGCCTGATGGTGAAGAAAATAAATCTGTTCGGAATGTTGCTGAAGTTATGAATGTAATTTTACCCCCAGGAAAAATTATTTCATTCGGTAACCAACTAAAAAAACTACTATAGACTTGTGAGGTTCTAAACGAAGTAGTGCCTTGATTATCACTACAAACACCTGTCACCCTACTCGTAATAGTTTGGGTATCAGCGAAGTCAGTGTATGTGCTATGCGAATAATCAAGGTAGTTAAATTTTACTTTATCAATGGGACGGGTTCCTTGAATTTCACTGAGTTGCCATGCACTATTGTATGTACCGTTGCCTGCATCCGTGGTTTCTGCCTTATCAAAAGTATAAACTATACCGTTTTCATCAGTTACTTTGAATGATTTGAACCAGCCAAATGAATTACGCTCATACTCAATTTTAATTCGCTCATAAGGCATTGTGGTAGCCATACTCCCTGATGCAGCATCGGGTAATAAAACAAATTTGAGATTTTTACCAGGAATACTAAGACTGAAAATATCGTAACCAGAATCTTTTTCTTTTTTGTCAAGACTTTCCAGATCATTAAATGTAGTTTCACATAGGGCGTTTGTATTTGGGGGAGGGCTAAGGCTAATTGTCGGCAATACTAATGGAAGTTCGGCAAGCTCATCTGGGCGACCAATAACTGAACGTGTAATGACCCCCCCGGCATTAAGTGCCCAACCCAATCCAACCCAGCTGGCAATATCAGAAATTCGGTTTCCCCCAGCATGGTAATCCAAACTGACGGGGATTTTAACTGAACCAGCTGATATTTCATAAATAGGTACATTAATTGAAGGAATACCTGTTGATAAGTTGACCGGATGATCTCCAAATCTGCTTAATGCCGCTACTTGTGGTGATTGTGGTGAAACAGATGGTTTTAATTTATTAATTAAATCTACGTTTTGGGCATAACCAATAGAGGTTAAAAATAACCCACAGAATAAAAATAGGTGTTTCATAGTCTGGATAGAAAGAAGCCTTATTTACGGCGAATAAAATAGTTAGTGTTCATGTATAAGCTATTTTTGAGGAGACCATCCACAAAGAATAACGTATCATTTGAGCAGCGGAAACGATAGGTATTAATATAGTCAAAAGAGGCACTTATCGACTTTATTTCTTCTGGTTCACCAAGCCATCTAAATCGAATCTGGTTGTTCACAACTGTATAAGAAAAAAGAATGTCAGTAGTAAATTTCTTTTTAGCCTGACAATCATAAAAGCTAAAATATCCGGTTCCTTTTTTATCCAAAACCAGAATTAACTCTTCGTCTTTCCGCTTTTGTAATAAGCCTTTACCCGATTTTTTTGCTATATCTGCCCCACAAATTGAGAAGTCATTTCCCCATTGTCCAATAGCGCAATCAGCTGGGGTTATTTTGCTTTTATCAGCACTTTGTGCAAAGATAAAAGCCTGCCATTGCAAAAAGAATAAAAGAAAAAAAGAGAATTTCATGCTCATAGAATATTTAAAAAGGTGTTTATTTCTTTAAGAACTAAACCTAGCTTTATCTGACTGTAATGAATCGGTGTGTCACCACTCGGGTCTATATTGTTAACCGCATTATTTTGGCAATGGCTGTACCCTACCCACTCACTCCCATGAACAGCTACGAGGCACGGTCCAACATATGCATTCGCCTAATCCGGGCGCCAAAATCATAGAAATTACTTCCTAGCTCGCTCACAGCTTCCTTACCGTTGTATTTCACTCTCTTGCTGTTACGGATTTCGCTCAAGCCCGGCATTTGGTAGCCTGCCTGATCGTACCGGGGTCGCGCATTACTCAAATTTAGGATAACTAAAAAATATAATAATTGCCTGATTGTTAGCGTAATAAAACACGAGTAAGTCTGATTAAATTCTGTGTAATTACTTAATCCAAACAACGCTTTTAAACTATCTTTTAAACCAATCTGAAAGCTTTTTTGGCATACTATATGGTGTGTTATGAATTATATTGTTAATATCAATTTGAAAAATTTTCTGAGGCCCCTTAAATTTAAAAGAAAATATATTAAGGTCGCTGCAATAAGCACTTTCAATTTCAAAACTCTTCTTAGGATATTTAAAAATAATTCTCCTTCCTATTAATTTTTTTTTGCTTCATATAACTCAACATATATTCCATAATTACTTATATCAAATTTATTGATAACTTTCATACTATACCTTTTATTATTATTTTGAAAATTTTTATTTTTAAATACATAAGTATTATCATAATTCATATTTTTTATAATATCAAATGCTTTGATTATGCAATACTTATTCCAGTCTTTTTCAATGGAAACCTTCAGTAGTGTGTCATATATGCATCTTGCAACTATATCTTTTATCTTAATATTTACCATTTTTAAAGAAAATTCCAAGAAATCAAAAAATACATATACGTCAATTACATTTGAAACTTCTTCTATTATTTGAAAATTATTGATTTCACGAAAAAATATATTAATTTTAGCAATTTTCCCAGTCTCAAAATTATTTAACTCTCTAATAAAAAAGTCTTCTACTCATCTTGCGGTTGCACCGAGATTGTTTACATCGTTAGTTGTAGAAAGTAAATACACTTCAATATCTCTCAATTTCATAAGATTAAGGTCTTTTTTGACGTGGTGGTTTATTTCCTTGTGGGTGGGCATTCAGATATGCTTTAACTTTACCTTTTTCCCAATCACGCGCACGCTCACGGGCTGTTTGCCCAGTAGTTCTTGGATTAAACATCTTCACAATTCTACCTGGCCTCTCGCACATTCACCCACTGCTGTTGGCAGATGTTACTATTGTATGGTTGGCATCATCTTAAAAAGCCTTTGACTTGTAAGCAGCCAACAAGCTAGTCAATTTACGGGCCAGAGGCCCTTCTGGAAATAGATTACTCGTTACAAACGAGCAACAACGGAGCTGATCGATGCTGGATTTATTTCATAAAATTCGGCTGTACTTTCAGGTACATTAATCCCGGTTTTATCCCTCAATTACCTCCGAGCCGGAGGCCCTTCCTGGTATTGGTTTCTCGCAATATGCTAGAAACAACGGGGAACTTTTTGATACTTTTGTGTACTATTTGATACATTTCTGTTTTAAATTTTCAGTCATGTATTCAAATAACGCTTGGACTGTTAGTTCTTCCTTTATTTCTCTTTGCTTTTTCACCTGAAATAGATGCTTCCAAGTCATAGTGTTAAGTTCTGATTCATCTAAAAAGTATTTTTGAAAATCGAAATTTTCAAAGGTTACATGAAATTCTTTTGATAAATTTTCAAGTAAATCAACTGCATCAATACCGTCTATATTAGCCTCAGATTCTCTTAGTTTTACTTGTGGCGTAAAGTTTAAATCATAAGGATATTCTTTTCCAAGAAAAGAAATAAGGTTTTCAAGAGTAAGTTCCATATTATTCTTTTGTTTTATCATAAATGGCTTGTCCTGCCTGAGAACCGCCCCAAAAGCCTCCAACACCTGCTCCAACGGTAATAACTCCATGAGCTAACCACCCCCAAGGTCCACCAAGGTCTATACCCGTAGCTGTTAGTGTCGCGCCTGCCGCTGTACCAGCAGCCCATGCACCAGCCCAACCGCCAGCTTCTACTGATAAAGCTTCGGCTTTATTTTCAGCAGTTGATACATTATAGACAGACCATCCCACACCTGTTACAATCAAACCCCTTCCTAATATAGGAACACTTCTACCTGCTACTGCACCATAATTGTTTGACCTAAGTGGCATACTGAAACGTCCAATTCTTGCTCTTTTTGGCAACATTTTAAACATCCATTCTGGCGTTGTTTTATGTCCCAATTTTTGCCGAAAATATTGAGATGCTATTGATGTGCCAGGTGTCGCACCAGTAAACTTAGCCCTTGTAGATACATTATTATCCCCTAAAAAGTTGGCATAACGTCCTGCACCAATCGAAAATCCTGAATAATCATTGTAATCATAAGAAGTTCGTTGTCCATAAACCGTTGCACCTTTCCCATCGCCATTTAATACGATACCTGTTGCTTTATCATAAGTGTAAAGTGCTTTACTATCTCTGTACTCATCATATTTTTTGTCTTTTGGACAAGTAGGACATTCTGCAATAGCATTACTTGATGTAGGGCTTAAACCAAACAAATCAACATAATTTACTGGATTGTTATATGTATAGTGGTACGGTGCCCAAGCCTCTTGTTCATCAGTTAATGGGTCAACCGCTATAAACCGTCCCGTTTGCGGGTCATATTGTCGGGCTATAAGGTCAATCCACCCAGAGCCTTGCTGTTCTTCTTTTCCACTAAACTTAAATCGATTAGCTGTCAGCATAGTCTGACTATTTAGTCCAGATAAGCTAAGCCCCCAGGGATCGTACTGCTCCTCCTGCACGGTCATGATCGGGTAGGTATCGCCCGGCCCCGGCAACTGGCTACCCGCTACTGCTGTGCTTATCTCAGGACAACGGCAAGCCACCCGCAAATTGCCTAAATGATCCTTCAACTGGTACTCATACCGGTAATAACGGTTAGCAACCACACTTGTGCCAGAGGCAGGATTTATAGCCCGGCCCGGCGGCAGGATACGACCTTCAGCATTAGGCACAAACTCAAGTTTACCACCTTCATACACCATACCAGCTACGTAATCGTACAGCTTGCCTCCACCCATATCGGCACGGAGCTTCTGGCCGATGGCCGTGTAGGTGTAGCTAATATTTTGTGCGGCAACCGGATTGGTAACCCTCTGGGGCAAATTCAAGTGGTTGTAATTCACATTGACAATGCCTTTGCCCGAATCAGTAATGAGATTGCCATTGGCATCGTAGCTATAGGAAGCATTAGCCCCAAAGAAACCGGGAATACTTGTATTACTGGCCACATCACTAACACTGCTGAGCGTGTTTGAATTAGGACCATAGATATAGCTAAGGTTATCGACAGGGGTGCCGTTAAGGGTGCGGCTCAGGCTGAGGATGTTGCCATTATCATCGTAGCCAATTTTACCGGCATCGTTACCGCCCATCGCAAACACCGTTGTACTGGCATTCTGGGTTAATGTTGCCGCTTTCAGCCGGTTCTGAGTATCATAGCCAAAGCTGTAACCCATCAGCGGATTTTGGCTCAGGGCTGTGCTGCCCGCATAGAGGCCCTGTTTCTGGCCCGAGCGATAATTCCAACTTGAAATATTGCCTATACCATCATAAGCCAGACTCATTCCAAATAGGTCTTTATCATTACCCTGCTCAAGATTAGTAGGCTTATTCAAACTAGTTAACCAGCCACGCATATGATAGGTGTAATCAATATTTTGGAGGTTACAGCCTAAGGTCTTCCGAGTTAATTCTCCCAGATCGTTATATGAATGGCGGGAAATTGGCTCCCAATACTGACCAACTGTATTGGTTGCTGCTGATAAATTATCCGTAACACGTTGACATACTGCTTTCAGGCGGCTAGCCCGATCATAGCTGTTACGGGTTTCGATGGTAAGGTTATTTAATGTACTTAATTTTGTTTCTAGTACTCGGCCAACAAAATCAAGTTTTGAGGATACTTTATCTACACCACCCAGATGATTATCAGCACTAGTTTGAATGACTCGACCTAACAAGTCGTAGTGTGTTGTACTTATCCATGATTGATTATTGGCGCTACCTAATCCCCAAACTTTGCTGCCTGTTAATAAACCCTGTGCCGTTGCTAGAGCTGGTTGTGAGTAAGCATGTGACAAGTCAAATGCCTTACTCCCTGCATAACTATAATTATCATAGTAGTTTTGAGTAAGCATTTCACCACCAGCAATACTGGTACTTACAACTCGATCAAGAACATCATAAGTTGTAATAATTGATATATTCTTTGCATCTGTATGTCCTGATCCCCCGAAAGTGAGCCAGTGAAAAGTAGAGTAAAAAAACTAACTTTCATTGGTAACCAAAAGGGAAAT
>NZ_JBYFCJ010000064.1:0-10333 GCF_057652235.1 Arsenicibacter sp. R0_47
TTTTAGGTCTGCTTAGTTGCTGCATGATCTTGCGAAGTTAAGCAAGTTCACTGTGCCGATAAATTAGACCATCTCACACCACCTCCACATAAGACATCTGCCACATACCCTGAGCCCTGATAAGACACTTCTTTTACCCGACGGTTATTTTCATCACTAACAGTATGATCTTCGATTACCAGATCGCCTTTTGTAAAAGCATAACTAAGAAATGTGTATATAAAGTGTCTTGCGTTTCTATCAGCAAATTCAGAACCACGAACCCCTCTAACTGCTTCACGCCAAATCCAAACTGTCGGCTCCGGAAACCTGTCTAATAGTTCTACCAAGGTTCTGATTGATTCAAGCTGCCAGGACCAGTACTTTATCTTCTCCGCAAGCTCCGCATTTATTAACCAGGTTTTTAAAGAAGAGTGTGTTGTAAATAGTGTGTATAGCTTGGTTCCGTCATTATCACCTAATCGGCAAACGGGTATAAGTGGGGTATCAGTTGCTCCATCCAGCAATGACAATGTAAATAAAGGTGTTATGTATCTCGATATAAACGGACGTTTGAAAGGAACAATATTTACAACCAAAGGATCCGCATCCAGAAGCTGCAAATCCATGACAGACTTAACATTCTTGTAAATCACAAAAAAGTCATTGAATTCTAGTGTGTTATTGCTTTGCATGTACTTTCTGCTTTTGTCTTGCAACATATCGATGATAGCCTCAAATATAAAAATTTCATGCTCATAAGTTACAAAAGACCAGGAAGTATTAGATTGCAGATCTTAACGTAGCTTAATACTATTTTCACAAGATATAATTGTATAAAACAGGCTGATTTAGAAAACAGTATATGCAAAACCGTTTCTTTGACCACCCCATTCTGAATTCCCCGTACGACTATCCCACGCGGTATTGGGAACTGGATAAGGATGGGCAGCCAACCCAACAGATCATCGACCGACGTCGACCTGCCGAGTTTATAACGCCAATTCCTAAACCCCGGAAACGGAAAAAAAACGAAGGGCAACAATCCCTCATTTTTGACGAAGGAAAGGGATTGTCTACTGACAAACAGCAATACGATCCGACGTCGATTATCAATCAAGTACGTCAGGAGGTAGAGAAGTGGCGTAGTTTACCAAACCCCGCTCAATGGCAGGTAACGCCCGAAACTGCCCGGTTGCTGCAGCACTGGCGCAGCCATAAGTTCAGCAGCATTCGCCCCTTCTTTTGTCAGGTCGAAGCGGTTGAAACGGCAATCTGGTTAACCGAGGTGGCTCCTGGTGCCGGAAAAGCGGGTAAAGCGTTGCTGGATCATTTAGCCAATGCCAACAATGATGCCAACCCTGAATTGATGCGCGTTGCCTTTAAACTGGCGACCGGCGCGGGCAAGACAACCGTAATGGCTATGATCATCGCCTGGCAAACCATCAATGCTGTGCGACGGCCTCAGAGCAAAAACTTCACCCGTGGTTTCCTGATCGTCACCCCGGGTATCACGATCAAGGACCGCCTGCGTGTATTGCAACCCAACGACCCTGACAGCTACTACGCCAGCCGCGAACTTGTTCCGCCCGATATGCTGGACGATTTGCAGCGGGCCAAAATTGTGATCACCAACTACCATGCCTTTAAACTGCGGGAGCGGATCGAGATGTCGAAGGGGGGAAGGTTGTTGTTGCAAGGCCGTGGTGGTGAAGAACTGAATACCCTCGAAACAGAAGGGCAGATGATTCAGCGGGTGATGCCTGACTTGATGGGAATGAAAAATATTATGGCCATCAATGATGAAGCTCATCACTGCTATCGCGAAAAGCCGGAAGCCGAAGAAGATATTTCTGAATTAAAAGGGGAAGATAAGTCTGAAGCCGAGCAAAACCGCGAAGCCGCCCGGCTCTGGATTTCGGGGCTGGAAGCCGTAAAACGTAAGCTTGGCCTTGTCAGAGTGGTTGACCTGTCGGCCACGCCCTTTTTTCTGAAGGGTTCGGGGTACGTTGAAGGTACGTTGTTCCCTTGGACGATGAGCGACTTCTCGCTCATGGATGCCATTGAATGCGGTATCGTGAAGCTGCCCCGCGTACCGGTTGCTGATAACATTCCGGGTGCTGAGGTGCCGATGTTCCGCAATCTCTGGGAGCACATCCGTCTTAGAATGCCTAAGAAAGGCCGGGGCAACAGCACACCACTCGATCCACTGGATTTACCAACTCAACTACAGACGGCGCTGGAAGCCTTATATGGCCATTACGAAAAGACGTTCAACCTCTGGCAGGAGCATGGTATCAAGGTGCCGCCCTGTTTCATCATCGTCTGCAACAATACATCTACCTCAAAACTGGTATACGATTTTATTTCGGGCTTTACCCGCACCAATGCTGATGGCTCTAAAAGCTTCGAGAACGGGCGATTGGCGTTGTTCCGCAACTTCGATGAACACGGCAACCCGCTGGCCCGACCCAATACGCTGCTTATCGACAGTGAGCAACTGGAATCGGGCGAAGCACTGGATGATAATTTCCGGAAGATGGCGGCCGATGAGATTGAACGTTTCCGGCGAGAAATCATCGAACGCACCGGCGATGCCCGGTCGGCCGATAACCTGACCGATCAGGACCTGTTGCGCGAGGTGATGAACACAGTAGGGCGCCCCGGTCGCTTGGGTGGATCTATTCGCTGCGTGGTGTCGGTATCGATGCTCACCGAAGGTTGGGACGCCAATACCGTCACGCACGTGCTGGGCGTTCGGGCATTTGGTACGCAACTCCTCTGCGAGCAGGTGATTGGCCGGGCATTGCGTCGGCAATCGTACGACCTCAACGAAGAGGGCCTGTTTAATACCGAATACGCTGATGTGCTGGGCATTCCGTTCGACTTTACGGCTAAGCCGGTGATCTCGAAACCGCAGAAACCCCGCGAAACAATTCAGGTGCGGGCTATTCGCCCCGATCGCGACGAACTGGAGATTACATTCCCCCGCGTGGAGGGTTACCGCGTCGAGCTGCCCGAAGAACGGTTAACAGCCGTATTCAACGAAGATTCGATGCTGGAGCTGACACCGGCGCTGGTGGGGGCTACCGAAACGCAGAACTCCGGTATCATTGGCGAACGGGTCGACCTGAATCTGGTGCATACCGGCGATATGCGGCCTTCGCAGGTGATCTACGAGCTTACGTCGCATCTGCTCTTTACCAAGTTTCGCGATGCCGACGGTGCCCCCAAACTGTATCTGTTCGGACAGCTTAAGCGCATTTGTAAGGAGTGGATAGACACCTGCCTGACCTGTAAGGGCGGTACGTACCCGGCGCAGTTGCGCTACAAAATGCTGGCCGATATCGCCTGCGACCGCATCGACGCGGCTATTACGCGGGCCTTTGCCGACAAACGGCCCATCAAGGCGGTTACCGACCCGTATAACCCCATCGGTTCCACGCGCTTTGTGAACTTCAACACCTCGAAAGCGACACGCTGGGAAACCGACTCGCGGAAGTGTCAGATCAACTGGGTCATTCTCGACAGCGATTGGGAGGCTGAGTTCTGCCGCATTGTGGAGAAGCACCCGCGCGTGAAGGCGTACGTGAAAAACCACAACCTCGGCCTGGAGGTGCCCTACCGCTTTGGCTCCGAAAACCGCAAATACCTGCCCGATTTTGTGGTACTGGTAGACGATGGCCACGGCCCCGACGACCTGCTGCACCTGATTATCGAGATCAAGGGCTACCGGCGCGAAGATGCCAAAGAGAAAAAAGCAACCATTGAAAATTACTGGATTCCGGGCGTCAACAACAGCCGTCAGTTTGGCCGCTGGGCGTTTGCCGAGTTCCGCGATGTGTACGAGATTGAAGCCGACTTTGCCGCCAAGGTGGAGGAGCAGCTTAATCAGATTATTAACACATCTACCCAACAACCTGTATAATGGCGAAGTCTAGCAACCCCAATAAACTTATTACCGCCTTAACGCATACCGAGGATACCCGCCGGAACATACCGACGGCCGAATACCAGTCCATGCTGCAAAAAGAGGCCAAAGACCCGCTGCAGGTGGCCTACGAACGGCGCAACCGCGACCTCGACCCGCAACTGGTGTGGCGGGGCAAAGACGAACAGGACTGGAGCGACCTGATGGTGGCCGCGCCCCCGCTATACATTCAGGAGAAGGTGCACCCCAAAGCGCTGATCGACGACCTGCTGCGGCAAAGCAAAACGCAGGACTACGCGCAGGGCCGCATCATGGCCGACCTTTTTGCCGACTTCAACGGCATCCCGCAGGGCGTCGACAAAACGGAGTTTTACCAGCACGACCAACACTGGACCAACCGCATGATTCTGGGCGACTCGCTACAGGTAATGGCGAGCCTGGCCGAGCGCGAGGGCCTGCGGGGCAAGGTGCAGTGTATCTATTTCGACCCACCCTACGGCATCAAGTTCAACTCCAACTTCCAGTGGAGCACCACGAGCCGCGACGTGAAAGACGGCAATGCTGCCCACATCACCCGCGAACCCGAACAGGTGAAAGCCTTCCGCGATACCTGGCGCGACGGCATCCACAGCTACCTGACGTACCTGCGCGACCGCCTGACCGTAGCCCGCGACCTGCTCACCGACTCTGGTTCCATCTTCGTACAGATTGGCGACGAAAACGTACATCGGGTACGTGCTGTGATGGATGAAGTGTTTGGGGATGAGAATTGCGTTTCAGAAATTGTTTTCGCCAAGACAACAGGGTTATCTTCAAACTATCTAAGTAGTCGTTTTGACATCTTACTTTGGTATGGAAAATCTAAACATCAATTAAAGTTTCGTCGTCCTTATTTAGGAAAAACTAAAGGAGATGGAACGGCGGATACTTATTCTTGGATACGTAATAATGCTGGAGAATATCGTGCTCTTAATCAAGAGGAAAAAGACACAAATCACATTCCCGATGAGTATTTTGTTTATAAACCCGATAATATTACTTCTCAAGGAAATCCAGTTGTTAACTTTAACTTTGAAAATAACGAGTATTCAATTCGGTCAAAGACTACGTTAGGTGGACTCAAAAGATTAGCAAAAGCAGGTAGAATCCACAAAGCGAAGAATAGTATCCAGTATGTACGAAAAATAGATGATTTTGGGGCTGTTCAGGTCTCTCAACTTTGGCATGATACAGGAACTGGTAGCTTCACCGATGATAAACTTTACGTGGTTCAGACAGGAGTAAAGACAATTCAACGTTGTCTTCTCATGGCTACTGACCCCGGTGATTTAGTTCTCGACCCAACCTGCGGTTCAGGAACGACGGCTTACGTCGCCGAACAATGGGGCCGTCGATGGATAACGATTGATACATCGCGGGTGGCATTGGCCTTAGCTCGTACCCGGCTGATGGGTGCCCGCTATCCGTTTTACCTGCTGGCTGATTCGCAGGAAGGCCAAAAAAAAGAAGCAGAGGTTACCCGTTCGGCCATGAGTACTCAGCCCACGCGTGGCAACATCCGTCACGGCTTCGTCTACGAGCGCGTTCCACGTATCACGCTCGGTGCCATCGCCAACAACGCCGAAATCGACGTCATCTACGACAAGTGGCAGGAGAAGCTGGAGCCGCTGCGGGCGGCCCTCAACGATCAACTCGAGCAGAAATGGGAAGAGTGGGAGATTCCCCGCGAGGCCAAACCGAGCTGGTCGGCCGGGGCTACCGGCCTCCACACCCAGTGGTGGCAGGCCCGCATCGCCCGGCAGAAGGAAATCGACGCCAGCATTGCCGCCAAAGCCGAGTTTGAGTACCTCTACGACAAACCCTACGACGACAAACGCAAGGTACGTGTGGCCGGGCCGTTCACGGTCGAGAGCCTCAGCCCCCACCGCACCCTCGGCGTCGATGAAGACGACAACCTTATCGACCCGTTGGCCGTACAGGAGAGCAAAGCGGGTTATGGCGGTGAGCGCACCTTCGGGCAGATGATTCTGGAAAACCTCAAGAGTGCGGGCGTTCAGCAGGCACACAAAGAAGACAAAATCAACTTCACATCGCTCACCGGCTGGCCCGGAGACCTCATCTGCGCCGAAGGGCGGTATCAGGAGGGTGAGCGCGAACGTCGGGCCGGTATTTTCATCGGGCCGGAGTTTGGCACGGTACAACGCGCCGATCTGGTACAGGCCGCCCGCGAGTGCGCCGATGCCGGTTTCGATGTGCTCATTGGCTGCGCCTTCAACTTCGAGGCCCACACCACCGACTTCAACAAGCTTGGGGGCATACCGGTCCTGAAAGCCCGCATGAATGCCGACCTGCACATGGCCGAGGACCTGAAGAACACCGGCAAGGGCAACCTGTTTGTCGTATTCGGTGAGCCGGACATCGACCTGCTGCCGGCCGATAACGGGCAGATTCAGGTACGTATCAACGGCGTCGATGTGTTTCACCCCAGCACCGGTGAAGTCCGCTCCGATGGAGCCGAGGGCATTGCCTGCTGGTTTATCGATACCGACTACAACGAAGAAAGCTTCTTCGTGCGGCACGCTTACTTTCTGGGAGCTAATGACCCCTACAAAGCCCTAAAGACCACGCTCAAGGCCGAGATCAACGCCGACGCCTGGGAGTCGCTCAACAGCGACACCTCGCGGCCGTTCCCCAAACCCATCTCGGGCCGCATTGCTGTTAAAGTCATCAACCACCTTGGCGATGAAGTCATGAAAGTGTTCCGGGTTCACTAACTAACCACTAATCATCCCACCCAACAATGGAATTCCGCATTGCCGATACGTTTACAGATAGCCTCGCCAAATTGACGGGCGATGAGCAAAAAGCAGTAAAAAACACCGCGTTTGATTTACAGCTGAATCCGGCGCACCCTGCTTTAAGCCTCCATAAACTTGACCGCGCCAGAGACAAGCACTTCTGGTCTGTGCGTGTCAATGACGACATCAGACTTATTATCCATAAGTCCGAAAGTAGCTTTTTGCTATGCTTTGTCGGCCACCATGACAAAGCCTATGAATGGGCAGAGCGCCGGAAACTGGAGATTCACCCGCGCACGGGTGCTGCCCAATTTGTTGAGATCAGGGAAACGATAAAGGAGATTGTTGTTCCGGTATACATTTCCACTACACCAACGAAAGGACGAGCAAGCCACCAACGGCTATTTGAAGGCATTTCAGAAGACAGGCTCCTTAGCCATGGGGTGCCGGTAGAATGGCTTCAGGATGTCAAATCAGCTGACGAAGATACCCTGTTAGCCTTGGTTGAACACCTTCCGGCAGAAGCCAGCGAAGCCCTACTTGAATTAGCAACCGGAGGAACGCCAGCAATCTCTCCGGTACGTCAATCATCTGAAAATCCGTTCTTGCATCCTGATGCCCAACGGCGGTTCCGTGTCATGCGTAATGAAGAAGAGCTTCGTCAGGCACTGGATTCGCCCTGGGATAAGTGGGCTGTTTTTTTGCATCCAGACCAGCGCAGTATCGTAGAACGAGACTATTCTGGTCCAGCCCGTGTTTCAGGTTCGGCAGGAACCGGTAAAACTATTGTTGCTTTACATAGAGCCGTTTACCTGGCCCGGCAAAATCCAGATGCACGGTTGTTGCTGACAACTTTTTCGGATATTCTCGCCAATGCCTTAAAAGTAAAGCTCCGGCGGCTGATTAGTAACGAGCCACACCTTGCCGAACGTATTGATGTTGACCCCATTAATAAGGTAGGTTTGAGGCTGTATCGATTAAAAGTATCACCGCCAGTCGTTGCCTCAATCGAAGAACTTACCGAAACGCTGGCAACAGCTGCTTCAAGCGTCGAAGGGCAAAAATTTAGTTTATCGTTCCTTCTTTCGGAGTGGGAACAGGTCGTAGATGCCTGGCAATTAAAGACATGGGAAGAGTACCGGGATGTCAAACGGTTAGGTCGGAAAACGAAGCTCCCTGAAGCACAGCGTGCCAAGCTTTGGGCTATTTTTAGTCAGGTTATTGAACAGTTGAAAGCAGCTAATAAGGTAACGGTAGCTGAAGTATTTACCCAACTAGCAGCCTTAATGCCCGCAAGGCTACCATACGATTATACCATTGTTGATGAAGTACAGGACATTACCGTTTACCAGTTACGGTTTTTAGCCGCTATGGGTGCGACGAAACCTAATGCGCTGTTTTTCGCCGGTGATATAGGGCAACGGATATTCCAACAGCCTTTTTCCTGGAAAACGATTGGTGTATCAGTCCAGGGTAGATCCAAAACACTTACAGTCAATTATCGTACATCTCATCAAATCCGGGAAAAAGCCGATCAATTATTAGGGTCAGAATTGTCCGATGCCGACGGCAATGTAGAAAAGCGCAGAGGCACTGTATCAGTGTTTAATGGCCCCTCCCCCGAATTTAAGACATTTAAAACACAGCAAGAAGAAATAAGCTTTGTTGCAGACCGGATACAAGTGATACGCCATTCAGGCTTATCTCCTCATGAAATCGGTGTATTTGTGCGTTCCCATCGGGAAATTGACAGAGCCAGGGCAGCGGTTGAAAAAGCGGGGCTCCCATACCTGATCCTAGATGAACGTGTAGAAACTGTGAGTACAAAAGTGGCTATTTGTACCATGCACCTGGCGAAGGGCCTTGAGTTTAAATCTGTTATTGTCATGGCCTGCGATGATGAAGTTTTACCCTCCCAGGAGCGTATCGAAGCAATTACTGATTATGCCGATTTGGATGATGTTTATGAAACAGAACGACACTTGTTGTATGTAGCCTGTACCCGAGCCAGGGACCAACTGCTTATTACCAGCGTCGAGCCTTGTTCGGAGTTTCTGGGGGATTTATTATCGGCTTAGCAAGGCAAGGCTAACTGTCATTTCCTAAAACGGCTGTTATATATACCAACTAGATTACATTTTATTAAGCTCTTTTACCATTTACTAACATGATGTATATATTCCGGCGCAAAGCAGGCCAGTTAATACGGCGATTTGAATCGAAGTTGGTGAAACCTTCTGGCTTATAGGCAAGAAGTGACCGGTCAGTAGTTGAGACAAATCCATGCCCAAACCTGGCAAAATACTACCCTCTCACCTAAATTGAATCAGAACCTCGATGCCGGAATATATACCTCGCCTAGTGGAGTAATAACATGTTAGTTTAAATCTCCATTCGGTATTCAATTGCTGAATCGGTCAGGTATTTTAAAACAACAGGACTGGTAGCTGCTAGTTTGGTAATCTGTCGATGAGCAATAATAAATGTGGCTTTACGAGCACGACTGGTCGCAACATTAAAACGATTTTGACTCAACGAATGCGTATAGGATGCATCCGGAAGTATATAGAAACAATAGTCTACATCTAAGCCTTGTACCCGGTCAACTGTCTCAATCAACAACGAATTGGCAGTGAATCGCGGCTTTAGTTCTCGTTGGCATTGCGATAATGTTTCCCGAAACGGCACTAATACAGCTATATCTTGCTTGTGTAATTTAGCAAATAAATTAATGAGCAGCTTCACAACGAATTGGATGGCACCAGCAGGCAGCTGCTTGCCAATAGCCTGACCACTATAGGTACAAAGGACAGGTCCACCCGCATCGGGGATTATGCTTTCCCAATCAGAACCAAGCTGCTCTCTATCCAAAGCCAGACTCTTATTGAGTGCAAGTGAACGCATCGTATTCTGATAAAACAGGTTTGTAAAACGTGTTGCCCGTTCCATAAGTCGGCGCGTTTCGATTTTGCGGTAGAAGGGAACATTAGACATGAAACAAAGTGTCTGTAGCCCGTTTACTAATCGTTCAATTCCCTTAAACCGCTCGAATGCTTTATTGTATTGAACAATTGGTTCGAGCTGGTAAGGATCACCAACCACAATAACATATTGACCCAATTTTACAGCACCGGCTAGTGTAGTCAGAAACGCCTGACTGGCCTCCTCAACAATGATGTAATCGAAGGCGGGCTCTTCATACTTCTCCCAGTACCGTGAGAATTGATAAAAGGTAGTCAGTACAGCATGACCTGGCTGTGCCTTGATCTCCTTCGTGTATATTCCGGACAAAGTAACCCTATCGTTTCGGCGCAAACTGACCCACCCCGCCTGTGGGTAGCAACCACTCAAAGTTAGTTAAGTTTACGGTTCAACAATAAGACTCTGTTTGCGTCGCATCGACTCACCTTTTAACTCCATTCTGTGGGCTTTGTGAGTAAGCCGGTCCAGGATCGCATCGGCCAGTGTCGGATCGCCAATGTACTCATGCCATTTACTGACCGGAAGCTGCGAGGTGATGATCGTAGCAGCCTTACCGTGCCGGTCTTCCATGATCTGTAAAAGAGCCAGCCGGGCATTTTGGTCCAGCGGTTGCAGCCCCCAGTCGTCCAGGATCAGCAGGTGT
>NZ_JBYFCJ010000065.1:0-9904 GCF_057652235.1 Arsenicibacter sp. R0_47
GGATGAAACCAATTCTACGGGGACTGGATTCTGACATCAACCGGGTGGGGTTCCTGTTACAATGGGGCTACTTTCGGTCGAGTGGCCGCTTTTTCAAAACGTCTCGCTATGCCCCCGGTGATGTTGGGTTTGTGAGTAAACTCCTGAAAGTGGCCGTCTCTTTCGAGCAGCTTCAAACCTATGACCGGGCCACCATAGGCCGACACCGACAGCTTATTCGTAACCGAGTTAGGCGTGAAACCATTTCAGGGTACGGGTAAAGAAATGACCTGGAGGGAAGCTCGCCACCTGGTCACCCGTCAGGTAAGTCCTTCGGCTGTTTTTGGCTCGTTGTGCGAATTTATCCGTACCCACCGCATTGAGGTTCCTACCTATTACACGTTGGCCATGCTGATCACACAAGCCTTTACTGAGTTTGAAGGGAACTTATTGACCCTGCTTAGGCGGGAAATAACGCCCACGCAAATGGGCCTGATCGACTCCTTATTTGAAAAACCAGAAACAGAGGACTCCCATCGGCAAATCTACCGGCTATCAACCTTACGACAGGCTTCCGAGGTCATCAAACTGGCGGATATTCGGGAGAATATGGCCCGCCTGAATGAGTTGAAAACACGTTATCACGCATTGCTACCCATACTTACCTCCCTAAAGATGTCCGATGATTTGGTCGATCACTATGCCCAATATGTGCTGCGTGCCGAGATATTCCAGATCAAACGGCATAAAAACAGTCTGCTTTTAGATCTCTGTTTTGTTCAGTATCAATACTTCCATCTGTCTGATATCCTGTTGATTACCTTCAAAAATACCACGGGCCAGTTCATCAATCAAATTCAGGGCCAACGCGAAAAACTGATGGTGGCGGCCTATGGCGAAAACCTGCCGGCAATGGATGCGATTCTGGAAAATTATCTGAGGCAGGCCGAGCAGGTCGAGCAACTTATGCGGACTGCTTTCTGTTTCGATAAGACGCAAATCGAAAAGTTTGACCTACTTATCAAACAACTCAATGATCCTTCGATTACCGCTTTCCTGCACTTAGTCCCCTCCGTCAAAAAACTTCATCAGCAGACCCGGAAAAACCTGGCAAACTCGTTCTTGCATCAAGCTATGCGCGAACACGCCCGGGCTTTGATGACCCGGATTGCTGACATCATGCGCCATATTGAGTTCGTGCCATCTACTCCGACAGACACCTTGGGGTTGGCTTTAGTCGCTTACCAAACTAAGCATGGTGTCGTTTCGGCCACCGCACCGACGGACTTTCTAACAGCAGCCGAAAAAAAGATCATCGACAATGATGGGCATTTCGATACCGCGCTCTACAAAGTCTGGCTAGCGCAGTATCTGCTTCGCGCCCTCAAATCGGGTCGGATTACCGTGCGTACTTCCCATCAACACAGGGCCTTTGACGATCATTTGATCCCGCAGGCCGAGTGGGAAAGCGGGAAGCAAACGTTGCTGGAACGAGCGGCACTACGGCACCTGACTTACTGGCCGACGGTTCAACAAACCTTGAGAGATCGGCTAAGTGATCAGTTTACGCAGACCTTTGGCCATATCAATGCAGGGGAAAATCTGCTGGTTCGCAAACGGGCTGATGGTCGATTGCGGTTTGTGACACCAACCAAAGTGATTCCCCAAGACCTTCGGGAACTGTATCCCAAAGACCGTACCTTTCCCATTTATGAGGTTTTTCACACCGTAAATCACTACACCGACTATACAAAAGATCTTCACCACCGGCAGGATCATCATCACCAGGAGGTAATGCCGGATGTGGTCAATTTTGCCGCTCTGATCGGCTGGGGCTGTAATCTGGGCATGAGCCGGATGGCCCAGCGGTCTAAAAATGTCTCCCAAGGAGCCCTGGACCGGGTAGCCCGCTGGTACTTCTCCCCTGAGAATTTACGTCAGGCCAATGATCGCCTGGTTGATTTTATGCACCGGATGCCGCTTGCCAATCTCTTCAAGGAGGATGAGTTCGTGATGCGTTCAGCGTCGGACGGGCAGAAATATACGATGGCTATGGATTCGATTCACGCCACCTATTCGCCTAAATATTTCGGCAAGGACAAAGGCATCACTATTTACAGCTTCATCGCTGAAAATTACCCGCTCTTTTATACGACGACTTTTTCGGCAGGAGATCGGGAAGCCTGGTATGTCTTTGATGGCCTACTTCATCACCAACGTATTACGAGCCTTCCTCAACAACAGGTTCATAGCACCGATACGCACGGGGTTTCGCTGGTCAATTTTGCACTAGGCTTCTTATTGGGCATTGATTTTCAGCCTCGTATCGAAGGGTTTCACAAATGTAAGCTGCACGGCATTGCTGATATGCCCATCCTGGAACAACTCGACTACCGTATCCGAGCTGACAAAACTATCAATACGAGTCTGATTGAACAACAATGGGATAATATCCTGCGCTTTGTGGCAAGTCTCAAACTGCACTACGCACTGCCTTCGAGTTTGCTGAAACGACTCAACGCCTATGCCCATCAGCATCCGTTGTATCAGGCTCTGGTCGAGCTAGGGAAAGTGGTACGCACGATTTTTTTGCTCACCTATATGGACGACGACCAACTCCGTCGTCGGACCAACCAGCAAACCACGCAAATGGAGAGCATTCAGAAGTTAGCCAAAGTACTTGACATGGGTGATGACGGGGCGATTCAATTTTGCACCAAGGAGGAATTAGAAATTATGGCACTCAGTAAACAGCTTATTATCAACAATATAAGCTGTTTCAACTATATCCTTCTAACAAAATATCTTATGGAAGCACCCAGTCAGGAGCAAAAGGAATTATTGGCTACGATCCCCTTTTCAGCGGCTTTTGCCTGGGAACACATCAACCTTCATGGGGAATATGATTTTGGCGAGGACGTTTTAAAGAATGCTTTGGCCATTGATTTGGAAACGATGCTCCAATTTAGTATTCCGAAAAAAGTATAACATACTATGATTCAGTAGTATAAAGCCAATCCATGAAACATTTCCCCGGAATGTTGGCAGCTACCCAATAGCCTTCCAATGTATCCAGCGGTCGCACAGGATATGAAAATGGATATTGCCGTTCTTCTGCGGTTCCGCCCGCCAGAAGTAGTGCATGACCTGATGCCGGTTTTTGAGCGTAATGATGAACCGGTTGAGCAGTTCGCGTTTGATGAAGTTGTCGTCGTGACGTTGTTTGGCGGGCAGGGTGAGCGTGATGAACGTAGGATAATAGTCGTAGTTTTTGCCGGACCGGAAGGCGGTTTTGGTGTCCACCTGCCAGTTTCGGGTGATAACCTGTTCGAGGCACTGTAGCCAGTTTTCGAGTAACGTTCTGACCTTGCGGGCAGTGGTCGGACTCATGAACCCGTTATAGTCACCGTCCTTTCCCTTCGTCAGGTTGTCGAGTTCGGTCTGCGTTTTGGAAGAAGTGAAATTGTGATAGTGCTTGTAAATCACAACCGCTCCCGGCCTGATCTTACAATTATGCGTGATACAACGCTCATTGAGATTTGAAATTACGTTATTCATATGAGCATAATTTCTTTTTTGTAGAGTCGGCGCGTAGATAAACCAAGGGAAGCTGCGCCGTTATGGATTGGGCTTGTGACGCAGTAACGAAGGAAAAGAAACGGTATGAGATTACGGGTAATGTCCCGGAAATCAGCGGGTTAAGACAAAAAAGAAACCCGGCAGTATGAGGTGTCGAGGCTCACTTACCGGGTCATAGTTACCAATCCGTGTCAGAATCAGTGTCCAAATTTAGCGATTAATTAAGAATCATAGCTAATTGTGCGATCTATAGTACATAGATGTATATTCGTTGTAACATTTTTACATAAAACTGTAATATGTTTAACATATTATAAAACCTGACGCAAGTAGAACGTTTCATGCTGCCAACGTACATTATTACGAATCAACAAACTGAAAAAAAAATCGCTGTGACAAATGCGAAAATGGCGTATTTCATCTATCAGGAAATCATGATAAGCGAGAATGCTAAACCGTATTCGTATACCTCTTTTGTCAACAAAGCCAAAAAGCAGCCATTTACGTTTTTGACGTATCTGGTTGAAAATGTCACGCGGTACAGCATTGGCGAGGTAAGCAATACCGAACTAATCGGGATGCTTAACGCTGCCGATTAAGCCCGGGCATGGAGTCGGCCGGAAAGAGCGGTTCTGTAGGGAAATCATAATGGGCGAACCGTTCCAGCTCCAGCAGCTTGTGCCGGTACGCCCGTTTGATACCCATCTGCTGGTGGATTTCGCGGTCATAGCGCAAATTGGCCTCATGGTACTCGACCGGCGTGATCTGTTTCTGCAAATTGGCCTCCGCTGCTACCCGTAGAATGCTGACAAGTGAGCGGTTGATGACCGGAAACTCATCGCGGATTTGTTCAAAGTCGACCAGCAGGGCGCGGTACATCTGTCTCAGCTGGTGCAGATCGTTCTGGTAGTTAAGGTTCGCGAGCCTGTTGATGGCCTCAAGCTTAATTCGTCGCTGTTGCCGGTCGCGGTCAATTTCTGCCAGTGTAGAAATGCCGAATGTTATGGACGGGAAGCCAAATTGTAGCCCGACATTGGGCAGATAATACCACCACTTTTTGCGGGTCAAAGCGCTGAATTCGGCCGCCTCAGCCTCGTTTTTTTGCCGGTGCCATGCCTTCAGACTAGCCTCGTAGAGGTCCAGCGAATATAAGTCCCACACTACCGGCGCATTTTGTGCGATTCCAGGAACCGAGGAGGTCCAGAGTGCCGCAAAAAGCAGCAGCATAAAAAAGCGGCGGGGGGTCCGGGGGGTGAACAAAATGGCGGTTTTGTGTGTACACTTTCGCGCCAAAAGTGAACAGTTTTTTACCCTGCCGGAATGTTGTACTATTTCGGGCTGGTCGGGTCGGGGTCGGTAACTTGAGACAGTGCCGGAATCGGGTCGGAATCGCCGGTTTTCGGGGGTCGGGAAGGTGGTCGCCGGGGGCGTGAAACGGTAAACGCCGGCGGGCGTTGTGGGGTCGGGAAAGAGTTGCTGGGTCATGCGTCAAAAGGGATTAAATCCGTTCGCTAGAATGCGAGCTGGCCTTATGACGCATGAAGCATATTTAAGTTATCTTCGGGTGTAGTGTATTTCAAACGGAATACATGGCGAAATTAATTGAAAATCCCGGCTGTTATACGGCCGGGATTTTTTGTTGCCTTTTATGTAACTATAGAGTAACTTTGTATCAGATCAGTGGTGGTGTATCACTGATTAATGGTGTGGATATACTGGAAAGACTACTTCTTTATAAGGGTAGTCTTTTTTGTTTTTGGGGAGCTTGAAATCTGGAGGAGGTATTGCCGGTGAAGAGGCATTGAGGCGGAGCAGGGTGTGGGCTGGTTGAGTATAGTCATGAGATACAAATATTTATATGAGTAAAATTAAAATACTTACTTTCGCATCATTTATTTAATATTGATTAACAATCAAATGTATTTATGTGTGTTAATTATAAAAAATGGATACATTCCTTTGCTTTTATAGTAATATTCACGTCATATGTCAGGGCAGATCCTGGTAGCCCGGATTCATTAATCAAACTCACTTATCAGGAGCGTTTTGCAGCGATTAATCGCTTGTTCGGAGAAGCTATCAAAATTGATCGGGCTCATGCAAATCAATTAGTGGATAGTTTAGCACGCTACTTCCGGAATAATGGTACAGCAGAAGACCAGCTTCTTCTACGGGTTTGCATGATTACTAAAGGCCCCGAAAAGCCAGAGCTGTTTGAAGAAGAAACGCTGAATGTGCTCAAAGAAGCTGAGCGTTTGAAAAACCCGTTCATGATAGCAAAGGCCAACCACATTCTTGGCCTCTACTACTTTTATAAGCAAAAAAGATACGCGCTTGCATTCCGGCATATACTCCGAATGGCTGAGATTATTAAAAACCTTAATGAAGTTGATTATCCCGGATACACATATGCCATTTACTTTTCAGCCCGTTCACACTATGATTTTTTTGATTATGAGAATGCAGTTCGTTTCGGACAGATTTTAATGAGCGTCAAAGCCGTAGATGTTAAAGATACCCACATCTTCAATGCCTGTATGATAGGTATGGCTTACTTAAAGCTTGGTAAACATAAAGAGGCCCGCAGGTATTTCTATTGGGCTTTACAACATATTCCTCAAACGTTCAAAGAGATCAAGCTGGAAGGCTGGGAGGGTATCTTATTAGGTGATATAGGACAATCATATGTTGAGGAAAAGCAGTACGAAAAAGCCATTCCTTTTCTTAAGCAGGGTCTGTTTCTTACACAGAAAGCCGGATATCAGGATAATGTGACCCGGTTCAGCAGCAAATTAGCACAGATCTGTTTGCTGCAAAAGCAACCTCGACTTGCTATGCCTTACGTTAAAGCTACATTGCAGGCAATACAGCAAATTAAAAGCTCAGCAAGCCGCTCTAGTGTCGTCGCGGAGCCCTTTTCCGTTATCTCGGACTGCTATCGTGTGCTTGGCGATTATCAGCAAGCCCTACGTTTTGCTGATTCGGCGGCCGTTGCTCATGCGCTCTGGAAGAAACAGATTGATGTCACAATCAAACATCAGGCAGAGATTGCTCATGAGCATCAGAATCATCAGGCTCGCGAAAGAGCCCTCAGGTTGCAACAGGAGCGGGAGCTATTTATCCGGAACAGCCTGATCGTGCTGGCCATAATCCTGATCATCCTCCTGATTACCCGTTACTATCTGCACCGGCATAAAACCCGTAAACAACAGCAACAGCTACTCACCGAAAAGCACCAGACAGAGGCCGAACTGCAAAACGCCATGGCACTGCTGAACCAAATCCGGCAAGGGGTTCAACAAAAAAGCAGGCTTATTGAGCAGGCAGAGCAGCAATTACAGGAAAGTGGTCCGGCCAGCATGGCTGATTCAGGGCTGTACCAGCTGCTTAGCGAACTTCGCCAGTCGGTTATTCTGACTGAAGATGACTGGAAGCAATTTGTCGTTTTGTTTGAGAAAGTACATCCGGGATTCTTTGTCAGGCTAAAAAGCCGGTTCCCCGATCTGACTCCTGCTGAAATCCGCTTTATGGCGCTTAGTCGTCTGGGGTATTCAGCCCGCGACATGGCGGCCATGCTGGGGGTTGGTCAGGGAGCGATCCGGCAGTATCGGTTGCAGATTCGCCGCAAGTTGAATTACGAGGAAGATACAAAGATTGAGCAACTGGCAATGAACATATAATGCTTACCCCGACGATGACATGGTTATGCGTTTTGACGGCTCAATGACCGAAATTACGACACTTGCCTGCGTCCCATCTTCCCCGTATACGGTTAATGTGTAAGCCCCGGGATGAATTATGTCATTTGCATAGGCGATGTATTGCCCACCTACCCGATAAGCGTTTGTAAACACATACCCCTTTGGTCCTGTAAATTTAAAGGCAATTCCAGTAGCCAGGGCAGTTATACTTGATACAGAGGCTGATAAGGAAATCGTATTTGTATAATTGTTTATGGCTGCCGAAAGTGCCTGCCGAACGTCGAAAACACTGACCCTCGAACAGCTACCAGCAACCGAATTTGCTATAATTGAATAAGTACCGGACTGGCTCACAGTGAAACTACCCAGGCTATTACTGGCCTCAATAGCTGGTCCGCTTATTGAATAACTGTTTGCGTTAGTTGCCGATGCCGAAATAATAACCGTTACGTTCTGGAGGCTCAAAAGCCCGCTTACGGCTACTGTCAATGGCCCGATATCCGTCGAATGTACGGTTAAGCTAAACGCCGATGAAGTAGCACTTGTAAGACCATCGGTGACTACAGCTAGGTATGTACCTGCATCAGCAGTTGTTACTGATGGAATTGACAGAACAGACGATCTGAAGTCGGGAAGAAGCAGACCGTCTTTATACCAGCAATAACCGGTAGCGGTACTACTTACATTAACCGAAACGGCCTGACCTTCGCAAACCAGCGAACCAGACGCAGGTTGAGTGTTAATGGAAACACCTTCCTGTTGCTGTTCATAAGCCCCCATATCGATACGGTTACCCACAATTCTGAGATTACCGGCAAGGTCAGTGGGCCCGACGGATGCTGTTGTAGATGATGGATCGCCCGCGTTAATTGCTGGTGAATTGGTGGTGAGTTGTGTACTTGTCAACGAGACGAAAGGCGAAGTTGTTGTTGTTTTGGTACCAACATCATTTGTAAAACCCGTTACAGTAGCATCAAATAAAGAATAGCGGGCAACGATACTACCATAGCGGGTTTCACGGGCAATTGTATTGCCTCCATCGCTGCCTGACCAGAGAATCTCTTCTACATTTCCGTTTCCCCAAAAGATGCAGTTTTTCAGAAGAATAGTAGACTGTGCTGTCTCCGGACTCTCCGTTGGCCCTGCAATACCATATACCAACGTATTTATAGCCCCACCTGAAATTCTGGATACATTTCGCTGAAAGGAGCAATTCATAAATGTCGGATTACAAGTTGTCTGTATTTGGGCCATTACAGAAAGTGCTCCACCTTTCACGTAAGCAATATTTGATTGGAACTCACAGTTTATCAAAACCGGATTGCATACACCAGAAGGTAACGTCTGAATTGACATGCCACCACCATCAGAACTCGCAGAATTTCTCAAGAAGAAACAATTAGCTATTGTCGGATTACAAATAGCCCCTCCTCCTCCGGCAACATTATAAATACCTCCCCCTACCTGCGATGTATTTTTTATAAACGAACAGTTCTCAATAATCGGACTACATACCCCTCCTTCAAAAGCCCGGTTGCACAATCCGGAACCACTATTGTTAATAAAGAGGCAGTTTCGGATCAGAGGATTACAGATTTGGCCTGCACCATTCACTTCATTACGTATGCCTCCACCCCACGGTCCCTGGCCATCGCTTATTACGAAGCCATCTAAAACCGCCGTCGACGTTAAGCCTGGGCCATTTTTTATAACATTTAAACTATTGTCTGCTGTCAGGCCTATCTGACCAATATTCCCGCTTAACGTAGTGGTTGAAGGTGCTGTCAGCTTAATGACAGGTCGTTGGCTACGTTGTGTTTCTGTTCCGTTAAATCCTCCGAAAATCGCAACGCCGTTTTTCATGCTGAAGCTCATCTCAGCACTACCATACATATCTGTTGGCCGGTACAAGCCACGGGCTACCCAAACCTCGCCACCTGTTAACGCTGCGTAATCAATAGCCGCCTGAAAATTATTGGTAGCACTCGCCCAGCTTGTCGCACTGGACGCATCACTATTTGTACCCGTGGATGATACGTAGATAGTAAGAGTTTCCGAAGTGGGTAGAGATGACGCTAATGAGGATGTCGATATAAAAATCAGATAAATCAATAGCCAGTTTGACAGGTTCTGCATAAAATATACTTGCTGAAAATATATGAAAATAAACCATTAATGACTTGGCTTAAAGGTAGTTTCAGCTAGATGTATAATCAGTAAAATATGGCGTTAGAAAACCGTTAGAGTTTCGGCAAAAAATCAATACACTTATTTATTTTCTTGTAAGTTCCTGATAAACATAGTGTTAAAATTCTAACGAATTTACTGACTGTATGTTTTAAGCGAAAACACAACAGTCGCATTATGTTTAGACCACTTTTAACAAGTCAAAAATAATTTACACATGGAAAACCAAGGATTAACGCAAGAGTACACTGCTGTCAAGGGAAGTAGTGAGCACTGTGAGAATGGTGCGATTTGGCGATTTTATGCCGACTGGGGTATTGGGTATATTGCTGAGGTAAAAGTTACATATACAGTATCTCACAATAATGTTTCTATATCAAGTTGTCCTTACCCCGTTATATGAGCCAGTTTTGACTGGAGTTTAAGCCGCCTGTCGGTATTCGACCGGTGTCATAAAC
>NZ_JBYFCJ010000066.1:0-8824 GCF_057652235.1 Arsenicibacter sp. R0_47
CGTGTCAGCGTCTGACTTTTTCCCAACCAGCGCAAGCCATGATACCCCGTAATCGTGAGTTGTTGATTACTAAGTCGTATGAAAGCTTCAGCCGTGTGTTCCATGCCCGGCATTTTTAGTTGACCTCCATTCCATTCATTTCGTTTCTTGTCGTAGCGCATCCCCCAAATGACTATACTGCCCAATTGATTGCGTAGTTCCGGTTTCGATACATGGGTAAGTTTAGCGTCGTATTGCTCGCCTTTCCGATAGATGCTGATGTCGTTACCGTCGGGCGCACGCCGTGTGCCCAAAAGGCTATCTTCAGGAGTTTGAAACGACAGAAAAGAGAAGTTTAGTCCAATGGACAAAAGCAGTGAATTCACTTGTTTAGTACCAGGACGAAAAGGGTATCGAAGCTGCCCCGCGTAGGTACGTGGGAAATCAGGTTCTTCGGCGATGCCAATCTGCCCAATCTGTTCAGCCTGGCTCGGTGCGTCGTAGTACGTGCCGAAGAGCTTATCCCAGATAACCAGCCAGGCCCCGTAGTTGACCTGAGCGTCTTTGTAGTCGGCCCGGTGATGCCAGCGGTGCAGTTCAGCCACGCTGAACAGGTGTTTAAGCCAGCCAGCGCGGTAGTCAAGATTGGCGTGTTGCAATATCATGTTAACGGCCAATACGGCTAATGCCCCCGCCACAACCGGCATCGGCGTACCAATCGACACACAAAGCGTAATTCCTGGTAAGCCTTCCAGTACCTGATGAATCGGATGACGTTTATCGCCGTTTAGCCAATATAATCGTTCTGAGCTGTGGTGGATGGCGTGCAATTTCCAAAGCCATTCGTAACGATGACTTAAGGCGTGAATGGCAAACAGAAAAAAGTCGATGATGGTCAGGGCCAGTAGAATCTGCCCCCATAAAGGCCAGGTTGTTGGGAAGATGGTCCACACAACCAGCGACTGCCCCAACCAGAGAATAAGCAGTTGTGCCACAACCTTAATGCCGTAATTGACCACATAATGGACCGTATCGAGATTTAGGTCGCCCTGCTTCGAGTGTAGCCAATCGGTATCGTAGGGCAAGGCCCTTTCCAGCAACAACACCACTACAGCGGCCCCGGCAACGACGGGTAGTGTAGCGAGGTAGATATTCACCCCCACCGCGAGCAGGGTAGAAATCATTACAAAGGAGCCTACCCAGACAACCGGATAGAGCAGATAGCGAAGTAGCGAGATGCGTTTGTTCATGCTTGTGTTTGGCGAATAACCGCTGCAAAGCACGCCATTTCGTCATCGGCAGACTTGAACAAACCGGCTATTTTAGCAGTACATCGGAGGGGCGGATGCCGAACATCTCGGAAAACGTGCGGCTGAAATGAGCTGAATCGGCAAAACCCCCACTGTGGGCCGCCCGCGTTAGGGTTTCGCCCTGCAATACACGCTGAACGCTGACTTGCAGACGGGTCCAGAGAATGTATCGGCGAATCGGAATGCCCACCTGCTCTTTGAAAAGGTGTATCAATCGCCCTTCCGAAAGACAGGCTACGCCCATCAGTTTACGGAGGGTTAACGGTCCGTCAATATTACATTTGATATAGTCGATCAGGCTGGAAATGCGGTTATCAACGGAGCGAGTCTCAGGTGTTGGTTTCTCCAACAGCAGGAATCCCGTAAATTGTTGAAAGAGGTGTATTAGTTCATTCACGGATGTAGCCTCGGCGATGGGTAGTTTATCGGCTAAGGTATCTGGAAAACTCACCGCCGGTTGCCCGTTCAAATACTGGGTTAATTTTAAACCTAACTCGCTCTCGGGCTCTACATAAATAAACCACTGCAAGCCACTGCCCACGAACCGATGGGGGATGTCGGCCCCCAACAGCATAACTCGTCCCTGTTTGAGCGGCTCTGATTCATTCCAGAATTCACAAGGGCCTTCGCTAATAACCAGCTCAACGGCGTGGTGACGATGCAGACTGACCGAACGTAAGTCGCCCTGGTAGAAAGCAAAGCCGTTGTGCAAGTGTAGTAATGGAGTTTTATTCATATTGTTGTGCTATATATGAAGGCATACATTTGCTTGAGCTTACTTTAAATCTGCTTCAACGTATCTTTTAATGGTGTTTGTAGAAGCCCACTCCTTTGATATCATTCCAGGCCGTAGTCTGATGGCAGACGTAGCACTGGTTAACCTGAACGCCCTCGCAGCAACCGCCAGTCTGTATGCTACCTTGTGAAGCAACTTTCTTAGATACCATCTCAAAATGACCCATGTAATGGCTGGGCGGAGCCTGATGACACTGAGCGCAATCCGTGGAGCGAACAGAGGGGTGCTGAAATGCCGGTATAGTCCATTGTGTAGTAGTATGACAGGTCGCACAATCCGTTCCGAAAAGTCCAAAGTGGGGGTCTTTGGAGCTATGGCAACCCGAACAATTAAGTTCCGCTTCGAGCGAGGAAACGAGGGGGTGGCCCGTAGGGAGGTCAGCGTTGGCTGTTATTTTTAAGCGCGACCTTAGCTTGGGCAGTAACTGAACACCTATCTCAGCCAGTGCCTGATGATTCATGGTTCGCAAATCAGCGTTCGGTCCCTGATGTTCAATATGGCAGGCAGAACATTTACCGATATTGGCGTGAAAAGCTGTAGGCTGACGGCCCAACAACGCTTTATCCGCAGCGTGGCAATTAATGCATTTGGTTTCATCAACACCTTTCACGCCTGTATGACAAGATGCGCAGTTGCCGTTCATCGAAGCATGTGCCAGTGATAATTGGCCCGGCATGACCTGATTTTTCCAATGAACCGGCTTATCTTCCGCATACCGAAGGGTATAATAAACCACCCCACCGAAAATCAGCAGGGATGCCCACAAAGCCCAGTAGGTTAATTGCCGCTGAACCATCGCAAACCGTAATAAATAGAAGACCAGATGTGCAAAATAAGTAGCCCATAGAACGCGCAGGAGGTAACAATGTGCAACACCAGCCAACGCGTCACACGTCGTTTCAGGAGGTCATGCGTTCGGATGGCGTATTCCACATCAGCGATGGATTCGGTTAACCGAACAGCCCGTACCCCCAGTGGTGTATCACTGGAAAGTACGGCAGGTGTCGTCCCCCATACGCTGTTAAAAACACGGCCCATCAACGAGTGAGTAGCCGCGTACTGAAAATCAGATGCCGGTTGTTGACCGCCCCCGCTGACCATCTGGTTATACTGAGTAGCCAATTGATTAAGTAGGGTCTGTTTTTCATGGAGTTCCATAGATGCATAACCCAAGAAGTACCGTCCGATAAATCCGCTCAGGATTGTGAGCAGCATCATGGCAGTCAATACGATACCTAATGTACTCTCAAAACGGTGACCGGTATGCAGTATAGCCAGTATAGCCCCAATGATACTGGTATAGATATGCCAACTGAGCAGCGTTCCTAACGGTATACGACGAGTAATCAACGGCTTCAGGTAAGCAATTCGTTTAGCGACTGAGTAAACGAGCGGAGGAAGCACCATTAATACAGCTCCGGTTACTGCCAGCAAGCCCCCCGTCAGGCTACCGGGAAAGCGCGGTGAACGATGGACTAAAAAGCCTAGCCATAAGCCAAGTTGCAGCACCAGTAAACTCCCGATTATTTTTCGTTCGCTTTGCATGATTCTACGCATCAACAGCAACCGGGCCGGTTGCTTTAGCCTGGCAAGCCAGAATGATATGTCGTGCCCGGTCATCATCATCTAAGGCGTCTTCAACGGCCATTGTTACCGACCCCGTAAGCAGTTTCGTTTTACAAATGCCGCACGTACCGACCCGGCAGGAGTAATCAATATTGACACCAACTTCCTCCGACGCTTCCAGAATCGACTTGTGGGGAGTTAGCAGGGCTTTTTTGTTTGATTTCACAAACGTAACAACCGCAGCCGTATCGGTCGAACTTGTTGCCCCCAACGGTGGTACGGGCGTTTTTTTGGGGGGGGCCGGAGCCGGAAATAATTCGACCCGCACATTCTCCTTCGGCACGTTCAACTCGCTAAGTATCTGCTTGACGGCATCGATCATGGGGACAGGCCCGCAGATATGAATGCGACGGGAAGTAATGTCCGCTACGCGGGCATTCAGCACTTCCTTCGTAATACGTCCCGAAAGATAAATACCCTCGGCTGGGCTGTTTTCCTGGCTCAACGAAATGGTTACGTGCAGATTTGCATATCTTTTTTGCAGGTATTCCAGTTCCTCCCTGAAGATAATACTGACCCGGTCTTTGCAACTAAAAAGCAGAAAAATATCCTTTTTCCACGACCGGTCGGTTAAATACCGGACGACGCTCATCATGGGCGTAATGCCTACTCCCCCGGCAATGAGCACAACACTTTCCGCATCGGCTTCGGAGAAGGTAAATTTTCCCGACGGGCCCGTGAACTGTAGTAAGGCACCCTCCTTAACCTGGGTATGCAGGTAATGAGAAACTATCCCCTGCGGCTCGTGTTTCACGGTAATTTCGCAGAAATCCCGGTGCGTCGGCGACGAGGCAATCGTGTAAGACCGCTTCACGGGAACCCCGGCCTGCTCGATCGTAACGGTAATAAACTGGCCTGGCAAGTAGTTAAAAGGGAGTTTCCCGCCGATTGGATCAGCCAGACGAAATGTTTTAACGTTGGACGTTTCGTCAAATATTTCGGTTACTAGCAACGTACCAGACCATGAATTAGGCTTAGAAGGCGCAATGTCAGGGTTAACGGCTGAAACGAGAGTTAGTAAGGTCGTTGTTGTTGGTATGGCATCTGATGCCGGTGCGGGGGTTTCCGGCGAAATACCGGCCAGTTTCGCTACGAGTGCGTTGGCCCGCTTCATTTTCTGAATATACAGGCCCACCACGGCCACGACAAACAGGGCCAGTGACAACATGGTGATGTAATGAAACCACGATAGCCCGAAGAATCCATGCGGTTGTTCAATGGCTTCCACAGGCAGCAAATTCATCTGCTGTTTGAACCACGATAGGGCTGTTATGCGGGGGTCAGTTCCCTCCGCCAGCGTTCGTTGAGCGGCTAATCCACTTTTAAGCAGAGATTGTCCTTGATGGATCTGCTCCATGGCCGTCTGAGCGGACGCCTGGTTCTGTGCTTCAGTAGCTGACTTTAGGGCTTGCAGGCCCGACGTTAAGAGACTGTTACCATCACGAATGCGTTCGTTGGCAAATTGCCCAAGAGCATCTCGTTGGGCAGGGTCGAGTGGTGCCTGCATCATTGATGGAAAGAGTTCTTTCGGGGGCGACTTCCCCATCTCCATCATGTTACCCATCTCATTCTCCATCCCCCCTTTCATTCCACCCTTCATACCCCCCGCCATTTTTCCGTTAGCACTGTCGGGGGCTGGGTTTGTACTCATCGACATGGGTTGGGCCGATGGCATGGTAGCCTGCTGGGGGTGGTGCTTCTGATGATCGCTTTGAGCCCAGGCTCCCCAATTAATCAGCAGCAGCACCGTACAGGCTCGGACTACAGTATAGGGCTTACATATCGTCTTTGTCATCATCCATCATCGGGGGGTCTTTCTGCATAGGGTCTTTGGAAGCTTTTTTTATTTGGGTTGCCCCCTTACTCATCATACCCATTCCTTTGTCCATCATACCCATACCTTTGCTCATAGTGGGTTGGTTCATAGACCCCATACCTTTGGCAGCCGTGTCTTTGCCCATAGTCATCACGTCCATGCCCTGGCTCATCATGCTCATGCCCTGGCCCATGGCATCCATATCATCGGCCATCGGCTGACTCGATGCCGTGGCCGACGATTTACCCATCATTTCTTTGCCCATCGCAATCATGTCCATGCCTTCATCTACCAGTTTCATACCCCGCTCCATCACAGATTTGTCATCGGCCATCTGCCCCTGATGCATCAGGTCATTGCCCGATTTGACCATATCCATGCCCCGGTGAATCATGTTCATGCCCGAATCATCGTCATGCATTACACGGTCTGTTGGAGTGGTAGCCGTCAGGGTGTCGTTGACGGATTTATTGTTGTCACGGCATCCCGTAAAAGCGGCCAAGCCAAGCAGCACCACAAACAGGGACTTAAACATTGCTTTCATGGTAAATAGAATGTTTAGTGAATGTTCCAAAATAGAAATAAAAGACGGAGCTACTTTTAGCCTGCACTTAGAATAACCAATTGCGTGGGTAGTAGCTGTACCTGAACACAACGGGGCATAGAGCTATCCAGCCCGCCTAATAGCGGAGCTTCCCCGGAAGAACCGTACAGAAAGAAAAAGCTATTAGCTCGTTTATGCAGTTCTGCATCTACAATTACGTATCCGGTCTGAATCTCGCTGCACGAGGAATTGTAAACGATTAAAACCTCCGTGTCGTGTAACATCCGACAAAAAGCGAGTAAACTTCCCGGTTCCGTTGGCAAATAAAATAACTGTCCATCCAGCGAAATCTCGCGCCAGTACATTCGACCAAATTTAAGCGCAGGTGTCTTGCGTCTGATACAAGCCAGTTGAGCAATAGCCTGATAAATAGTGCAATTTTGATTGAAGGCATTTACTCCTAAGTCCTCAGGGTTAAACATACATTCCCGAACCCAACGATCATCGGCTCCAGAACCATCAAACCCCTGTTCAGTGCCGTAATACAAACAGGGAGTCCCTAAAGCACAAAGCAAATAGCCGACGCCTGCAATAATCTGCTTATCCGTAGCACCGTAGCCGAACCGTTGTTTTACCGATTGACCTATCTGATCATGATTATCCAGAAACGTTACCAGATACTCGCCCAGCGGATGGCGATGTAGGGCCTGGTCCTGTAACTCTGCATATCGCTCAATGAGCCGGGTTGGAGAGGCCACTCCTTTGATAACCCCCTCCAGTATGTTGTACAAAGGGAAATCAAGTACTGAATCCAATCCATAGTATATATTCACATCAACGGTTGAGGTGGATTTATAAGGACCAATGTAATCTGTACACAAATGATCGGAACCCACTAACTCACCGAAAATGAAAAAATTTTTCTTACCCAACCGATAAGCATATTCCCGAACGCGATTGCAGAAGTAGTGAATAGCTTCAGGGCGTAAGTGCTTTACAGCATCGATCCGAAAGCCATCGATATCTAATTCCTGCATCCAGTAACAGTAAACTTTCGTTAATACATCGAGCACATCGGCCGCTTCAGGAGATGCGTCATTGCGAAATGCTTTTAATCCGAAAAAATCCCCTTCCAGTGTTTCTGGGTAGGCATCAAAATTTCGAATCCTGCCTTGTCGGTTATACATGTCGGGATTACGCAATTCAACGGGTAAAGGGCGGTCGTTCCACCGCCAGTCACCGAACGGAAATCGAACACCCCGATAATGGTAAAAGGGTTCGTCGTCTGGGTAAAACCAGTTATCGCCCGAATGATGAAGAACGATGTCCAGGAATACCCGCATATCCAACTGGTGGGCGGCTTCCACCAAGTGCTCCAGCTCGTTCTGCGTACCGAAACGGGGGTCAACGGCTAAGTAATTCTGTGTGGCGTAGCCGTGGTAAGCTGTCAAGTTGTTTTCGAGAACTGGACTTAGCCAAAGCGCCGTGCACCCTAATGTGCGCACATAGTCTAAATGCTGAATGATTCCCTCGAAAGTTCCTCCGCAGAAATTCCCTAAATTTTCCGCAGTACCGAAGCCATGGGTACGTTCCTTCTGATCGGGGGCGTGCCGCAACAAAGAGTCATGAAACCGGTCGATTAAGATAAAATAAATGAATTCCTCCCGCCATTCGCGGTGGCAGTTCGGCCAGTAACGTTTACCGGGCTTCGGCTCCAGTTGAATATCCTGTACAGATCGCAGCGTAGGCAACGAATGGAATATTTGCTCACGCGAGTTCCTGTAAAACTCTGGAGACGCCAGCCTGCCATGCCTATCGCCGGTTATTGGCGTCGATGTAAACGAAGCAAGGCGGTTCATACCTCTTGAAAAATAGATTAGTGAAAATGGTCATGATACAGTTGCCGGATTTTACTCATCCTTCATGCTCTTCATCTTACTCTTTTTCTGTTTAGGCATTTTCTCGTCACCGGCATGAATCACCATTTTGCCATTTTCAATCATGCAGTGGTCGCCTTCTTTCATTTTGACAACCATGCCGTCTTTCCGCTTACAAGTACCGTCGGTCATGCACAGCGTTCCGTCGCTCATCGTCATGTCCATTGTCATGGGGGTCATCTTTCCTTGGTGAACCATCATCATCTTTCCGTTGTGCATGACCATGTACTCTTCGTGTGCTGCCTGACCCGCCTGCTTGGTCTGGCCAGTCAGAGCGTTGTGAGCCGAATGCTCACTTTGCCCGTAGGTAGTGTTAAAGGCTCCGATCAACATGAGTGTCAGAGCGAAAGTTATCTTTTTCATGGTTTTAAAAGTAACTGGTTTTAAATAGATACGATACAAAGCGGGCGTAGCTTGGAACCAACATAAGCCGACAACCCGCTATCAGGTGTTACAAACTTCCCAATTCAGACAACACGCCAGTATGAGGATAATCAGCTACACAGATGATAAATTTTAGACGTAGCCGTTCTGGGTGAAATCGGACGTGCTACGACAAATGTACCGTACTGAACATACAGCTGTCTTGTAAAATTTTGTCTCTTTTTAATTGGCTGACAGTCGGCAGGATTAGGGATTGAATGTATAAGACTTAGTGCTTTATGCGATTAGATAAAGCTCCTATTTGTTATCATAGGAGCTTTATCTAATAAAAACCTTCCCCAACCACCATCATGGCAATAATTCATGAGACCTGACGCACGTATTTCCAGACGGAGACATAATTTTTTCCAGTGGGTGGTGTCCGGTTCGGTA
>NZ_JBYFCJ010000067.1:0-6867 GCF_057652235.1 Arsenicibacter sp. R0_47
GAGGTTCTTCTTACAAATAGCCGGAAAACGGCGTTAGTAAACTATGTATTTAGTTTTGGCTTTCTCAAAGGCCGTAAGCCATTGACTCCAAGATCCGGGTTTGTGTTGAAGGAGTATTTTCCCAACCGGTTGATATGGGCAAATGGAGCAGGA
This sequence comes from Arsenicibacter sp. R0_47, assembly GCF_057652235.1. Taxonomy (NCBI): domain Bacteria; kingdom Pseudomonadati; phylum Bacteroidota; class Cytophagia; order Cytophagales; family Spirosomataceae; genus Arsenicibacter; species Arsenicibacter sp. R0_47. The sequence goes on from NZ_JBYFCJ010000067.1 coordinate 154, forward strand.
GAGATAAATTCAAAGTCATTTTCATCTATCGGATATCCTTCCTGGTGTAATTCTTTGATAATTTCTTGTATATAAACCGTGTTCCATACCAGGACAATATTGGTGATCAGGTTCAAGCTCCTGACCACTTTTTGCTGTTGTTCTTCTTGTTTTCTGCGTACAATCCCATCGCCGCCAAACCAAAGATAAAGTCTTAGGTTGTGCAGCTGCTCTCCTTTGATCAGCTGTGTGTTGATCTTTCTACGTAAAGGCATGCTAAGCAGGTATTTAAGGATAAAAATGGTTTTTACCAGCTGGCCATAAGCCTGCAAAACATACATCAGGTTATTTTGGCGCGGGTACGATTGAAGCTTAGAGATTAGCAATGAAGCGGTTACACGCCCTGATTTAATGGAAGCTGCGACTTTGAGAAGTTCGTCAAAATGTTGTTTGAGATAATCAGGATTAACACGACCGGTGAATTTCAAAGCAGGGTATTCCCATTCCCGATCCTTGATTTTACACAGCCGCTGATCTTTTATGTCCCGGATCCTTGGACAAAAATCCATACCCAGCAGATCAAACAGCGCAAAGATTAGGTCCGAATATCCTGACGTATCGGTTGTATGTTCGAGTATTGTCAAATCGGTTTCATTGCCTATAATTTCATCAAGTACGTAAGTGGCGTCCCTTTCGGTGGACGAAATGCTCCGGCTGCCATACTGGCTATATTGATCCGAGGTATGTGTATAAAAGGTAATTCCCTTACCGTAACCAAAATAATTGGGGAGCGCCTTCGCATTCCGGATTTTCCCGCTGGTCGGGAACCGCTGCCCGTCCGAGGATGAAAGTGTGCCCCCGCCCCAATAGCCGCTCAACCATTGTTGATAATGAAAGTTAACAAGTGCATCGTTGGCTTTTTTAAGATTCTCTTCTGAGAGATAGTTATTGCTTGTCCACCAAAGCGTTTGATAATCAATCTCACAAGACCTAGCCAAATCCGACAGAGGAATATTACATCCGGATGCAAAAACAGCCGCATATAAAATAGACTGGTGTTCCTGGTTACGCGGTTCATTTTCCAATCCATGAAGATGTTCGGAAAAATTTATCCATGCATCCACTTCTTTAATTATATCTGTGATGTTGACTTTCGGGAGCCGTTGATTGATTTGTTCCCGGAGTGCTTTTGCTGAAAAGGGTACATCTTCTGCCGGCAATGCAGGCACTACCAGGATGCCTTCTTCAAGCCGGATCTCTCCACCCGCATTCAAGAGCTCATCCAGCGGTTTCAACAGTGATTCCAGCTCTTGCAAGCGCTGGTCGATACGCTCGGTGGGAAGAGTTGGCATTGACATTTGATTGCAAAAATCCTGTCGTAGCAGTTCCCACTGCACATTTGAAAGAAGCAACGAGTTAAAGTCGGCATATTTTCGGGAGATATTGATAAATACATCGCCCGCACGGAGCCGGTCCCGCAAGTTGGCCAGGGCACATAATTCGTAAGGTTGGCGTTGTGGAAGGGCTTCCGGCTGTTGCTGATCGTTTTCAAAAATCAGTTTGTTCCAGGAAGGCGTTATAAAATCAATCGGCGCGTCATCAGGCAGTTTTCTTCTTTTGCCCGTTTGCAACCCGGTCAAAATATCAAGCACACCCAGAAAGCCATCTTTGGAATGGGCAATTTGAAAGTCAATGGTTTTAAGAAGGTTAGGGGTGAATTGTTTTAAGGTTGTATAGTAGTTGTTCAGATAGTATAAGTAAGTTTGCCTGGCTGGGCGAAGAGCAGCCCCGGTTACCAGTAATGCCTCCCTGAGCATTTCCTTTGGATATATTTCAAAAATACAGGTACGGAGCTGATCGTCTGTAATGGTGTCATTGATGATAATACTAACAGTCTGGGACAGGGTTTTCATCGCCTCGTTCTGTGATTTGAACAAGGTCTGCTGATATGTGTCGAGTTGCTTTTTTGATCCGTTGACAATGTGCTCCCAATAATCATCAAACATTTCCAACACCTTGTCATTGGTATCTATCAGGCTCTCATACAGGAAGCAAATTAAAATCGGGTACCGCCTTGTAGCGTTCATCCGCTGTAGATACTTGTTAGAAACATTCCTGGCTATTTGGGCCAGCCTTTTTCTGCGGTTTAGGCTTATTACCGATAAGTCCCATTCATGGACGTTTAATGATTTTAAAAAATTGATCTTTTCCAACGTCTGGTTAATAGCCCTGGGCGTATTGCTGGTGGGGACTTGGCAAAGCCAACGGTGCAAAGTGATGCCGCCGGTATCGTCCAATTCGACTATTTGCGTCAGCCTGGCCTTCATTTCCTCGGTCAGCAGCAAACTAAGCCTTCGATAGGTTTCCTGGTGCAGCTGTTCATCCAGGCTACCAACAATCCTTTCCAATGTCCCAATAGACGGCCTCATAATTTTTTCCTGCCCCAGTTTTAAACACACTTGCCTGAGCAATATCGGCTGGTTGTCATGTTCCATCCCCTTATCGAGCAGCCAGGGCAAAAGCCAGATTTCATCCAGGGGCTGCCACCGGCGGAATTTCAAATATTTTAAGATTACATTTAAATGCTCCGTTCTGGTCTTATCCCGTTGCCCGTATATTAATAACAGTTCAATATCAGAATCCAGTTGCCTACTTACCATGGCAGCTACATTTGCCGGGATCTGCTGCTGCCATTTGTCTGGAAGAAAACCCATGAACCGGACAATCCCAATCTGGAGTGCGATCGCTAGCCGGTTGTGCTCCCCTCTGAACGATTTAAGAAAAATATTGTCCTGCCGCGTGATTTGGAAAAATTGCATCAGGTCATATTCTGATATTTCTGTCGGGACCTTTTCGTAACGTTCACGCTGGGATTGGTTCAAAAATCGTGATGCCATATGAAAATGGGGCTATCAAAAAGGGTATCAAAATTCACCCCGTCTGCAATAGGTTTAAAGCCTGTTTTTAAGCGTTAAAAAGTATATTTGTAAAGGAGTTCCTTTTTGATAAGCAATTAAATGAAAAAACAGAACAATCGGGCCAAACGGGTAGCACTATATGCCAGAGTATCTACTCTGGATAAAGGGCAGGATCCACAGACCCAGCTGGACCAGTTACGGGACTACGCCCAAAGACGAAACTTTGAAGTCATGGGAGAATTTATAGACTACGCTTCCGGAACAACCCAAGACAGGGTCCAGTATAAATTGATGATGGAAGCGGCCAGAAAGAGAAAGCTGGATGTAGTCCTGGTTTGGCGGTATGACCGCTTTGCCCGCTCAACCCAGGCACTGGTCAATGCCATGAAGGAATTTCAGAGTATGGGAATAGATTTTATCTCCTATCAGGAAAATATTGATACCACCACGCCGACTGGTGAGCTGATATTTCATGTGATGGCTTCTCTGGCCCAATTTGAGAGCTCACTGATCAGCCAAAGGGTTAAAGCCGGTATGGCAAGGGCAAAAGCACAAGGAAAACGTATTTCACGGCCAACTATATCAATGGATCGACAGAATGAAATTTTTGATTTGCAAAAGCAAGGATTATCAATGAACAAGATTTCTAAACAACTAGGAATAGCTTATGGAACAGTTTACAACTACCTATCCAAAGCGAAGGATACTCTTTAACCGCGTTAATTTAGCATCAATGATGATCTTGGCTTTTCTAAATCTCCTCATAAAAAGTTAACAGATTGCGATGGTGGTCTAGTGCCGGAAATTCCCGGTCTCCCCATGGCTGCTCTTGTACAACAGTGTCAATATCATAAATTACATGTATAAGTCAAGACTTGATCTGACAAATGGTGTAAATTTGTTTCACCTTTAACAGATCAAAGTTACGATGACTACACAAGATAAGATCATCAAAAACAAATTGGGCGTTCTCAAACTCGCCCAGACGTTAGGTAGTGTCTCACAAGCCTGTAAAGTGATGGGCTACAGCCGAGACAGTTATTACCGCTTCAAAGACCTCTACGACACGGGCGGAGAAGCGGCTTTACAGGAGTTGACTCGCCGAAAGCCCATCGAAAAGAACCGCGTTGCCACCCAAGTCGAAGATGCGGTGGTGGCCATGGCCATTGATCAGCCTGCCTTCGGACAGGTGCGGGTGAGCAATGAATTGAAGAAGAAAGGCATCTTCATCTCGCCTGGTGGTGTACGCTCGGTCTGGCTGCGGCACGATCTAGAACTATTTGCCAAACGCTTGAAGGCCTTGGAAGCCAAAGTGGCTCAGGATGGGCTGATTCTGACGGAGGCCCAACTCAAGGCGATGGAGAAAGCAAAAGAGGAAAAAGTGGCTCTGGGCGAAATCGAGACGGGGTTTCCCGGTTATTTGGGTTCCCAGGACACGTACTTTGTGGGGACCATCAAGGGTGTTGGCCGTATCTATCAGCAAACCTTCGTGGACACCTACTCGAAGGTGGCCTTCGCTAAAGTGTATGAGCGTAAGACGGCTTTAGTAGCCGCTGATCTGTTAAATGACCGGGTGTTACCCTTCTTTGAGACCCATGCCGTCAAGCTCTTGCGGGTGCTCACTGATCGGGGAACGGAGTATTGTGGCAAGCCCCAGCACCACGAATACCAGCTTTATTTGTCGATTGAGGACATCGACCACACCAAGACTAAAGTGCGCTCTCCCCAGCAGAATGGGATTTGCGAACGGTTCCACAAGACGATTCAGGATGAGTTTTATGCCACTGCGTTCCGAAAAAAGGTGTATTCAAGCTTGGAAGAGTTACAGAAAGACCTGGACGATTGGTTGGAAGAGTACAACCGGGAGCGGACGCATCAAGGCAAATATTGCTTTGGGAAAACGCCGTATCAAACCTTTGTGGACTCGGTGAAGTTAGCTTGGGAAAAGGATTTATCGGACAAGATGTTGTTCACTCAGCAAACTATCAGATGAGTCTCGTTTGTCAGATCAAGTCTTGACTTATACAAATTACACCTTGCTTTTTATATTCTTCGTACAACTCATCAATACCCTGGACTTCAATCCGGCAACTGGCCGTGCCTGCCAGAAAGCTTTCAGCCCCACTGCAAATTGGATCTGCTACCAGGGATAAGCCTTTATTCTTCCAGCTTTCATCCGAAGATGCCCACAAGTGGATTTCAATTTCGTCCCGGACTACTTTTGCAAAGCCATCGTCATAATAAGGTGCTGTAAAACCTAACTTTTCAGAATAGAATTTAACGGATTCGTCAATGTTTTTAACAGGAAGAGCTGGGATCGTTTTCTTCATTTTCATAGATACTGATATCATTTAGTTCAAGCACAGCACGACTTATTCAATTGTATCGGGGGACATTTTTGGGTTCCATAAGTGCAAAAAACACAGCAGTCACCGGAAGCAGGCTTTAACAATGTTTTGCAATTTGTACACTCGTAAAAGTACATACATGCATCAACAGGCATTGTTTCCAAGCGTCGGGTGCCGCAATGCGGACAAGTAAGTATGGATTCCAATATTAAATTCATAACTGCTTAGTTTGTTTCAACAACTTTATAACCAGTAGCGTCGACTGCCTTTTTAATTTCTGCCAGTGACGTTTTCTTACTATCATATCTAACCGTTGCATTGCCATTCTTATACGAGACCTGAACCTGCCGTATGCCTTTTAACTTATTAACTTCCTGTTTAACATGATGTTCACACCCTTCACAGGTCATTCCCTTAATTTTTATATAGGCTGTTTGGTCTGTTTTGGAAACCGGTTGTTGTGCTTCCTGCTTTTGCTGATAGGCCAGTCCTGAATAACTTGGGACGGCAATCAGAAGTACTGCTGCAAGGGTTACCAGGCTTAAAAACTTTTTGGTTTGCATAAATGGTTTGTTTTCAGGTCCACAATTACATGAGTCTTCGGAAGCGGGTTTTAACTGCTGATACCATGCAAAACCCAAAATCAATACGGTTCCAGCAATAAAATAAGGACGCGCAGGCGCAATCCAATCAAAAGTGGTTGCCAAGCTGCTTGTCCCGGCCACCATGGCCAATAATGGTGTGATACAGCAAACAGAACTTGCCAATGCAGTTAGTATGCTGGCATTAGCGGTGATTTTGGACGCTTTCATAAGGCTACACTTTCTTGACTGGGGATATCAACAAATAGTTGACCGATGATACTGGCCTGATCAGGTATGATCGAATAAAAGATAGTTTGTCCAGTTTTTCTGGTACGTACTAAACTGGCATCTTTCAGTTTTCGCAGGTGCTGAGAAATAGCAGGGACGGTCATTTGCAAAATATCACTCAAATCGCAAGGACAAAGCTCGTTCTGCTGCTGGATAAGATAAAGTATTTTAAGCCGGGCCTCATTTCCAGCAAGCGCATAAACCTGCGCTAACCTGGTAAAAGCGTCTTCATTTTCGTCTAAGGTTTCCTTGCATAGTTGGATCTGCTCTTGATCCGCGAACAAACGGATGCAGCTACTAATTTGATCTGACTCTTTTTCTACATCTTCCATATCTGCCACTAATATTTGGGCAAATATAACAGTATTTAAGTATTTGCTTAAATATATTTTTGAAGATTAAAAACTATGTGCAAATAGTCAAACAGAGTAAACTAACTCATTGGCCGCCGCTGCGGTTGGGACCGGGTTGGCGGACCAGAAGAACCCTATTTCAAGGCAACTGGAAATTTCGTATAGAACAGTGTATAAATTATGCCTCAAAACTAAAAGCGTAGTTTACTAACGCCGTTTTCCGGACATTTGTAAGAAAAACCTC
>NZ_JBYFCJ010000068.1:0-6689 GCF_057652235.1 Arsenicibacter sp. R0_47
GTCATCGTTTTGTAGTTTCGTCACCACAAAAATAGGACATACTGGTTCTTGCCTTTTTTTATGAGAAAGCCCTGTAGGCTGATGCCCCACTCGCGTTTGCTGACAAGGTAACACTATTGGGGCCGCAGCCAATGGCCCCGATCCGGCTAACAGAAATCGCTCCGGGGGGACATAGCTGGTGCCTGGTGATAAAGACGTTACACTATAACATCCGTTGGCAGCAATGGCCGATACAGAATAGACCCCGGTTGACTTGATTATAATGCTGTTACCTGATGCTGTAAAGCTTCTGGGGCTGGCAAAGCTATAGGAAACGCCGGTTGTACTGCTATTTGCAGTTAGGGTCAACGTCTGGACACTACATGACAGCAGCCCGCTATTGGTCGCCGAAAATGAAAGATCCGGACTACCTGTACTACTGCTAACGAATGTAGTTGCTGTTCTGACACAGCCATTGGCCGGGTTGGTTGCTGTAACAGAATAGGTTCCCTGGCCATTCACGCTGACGGCGGCCGGCGATGTATTGACGATGGCGGGTCCGTCAAATCTAAACGTAGCCCCCTCTGTAGTACTGCTGGCAGTAAGGTTAATTTCCGTATCTGAACAAGTCAGGATCCCATTTTTGGTAGCCGTAAGGCTAACACCTGGCTGGGTTGTGTTGCTGCTTATGGATTGTACCGGTGCCCGCAAAAACGACGAGGTGCCGGGTCTGACCTCTCGGTTATTGATATAAAGGGCTGTTAGTTCTACCCGTGGCTGGTATGGATCGTCCCGCAGAAAAGCAGGCTGAAACGAAGTAATACCTTCCACCCCACCCATAATAATCTGATCATTAGCTAGCTGCAGGTAATGAAACCGGTTAAATTCATTCGCCAGCAAACCATCTTCCGTTGTATAGTTTCGTGTCTGAAACGTTTTACGGTTCAGACGGCATAGGCCTTTGTTGGTGCCAATCCACAAATTTCCGTGCCGATCCGGTAATGCCGAGTAAATCACATCATTGGGAAGCCCCTGCTGCACGGTGATTCGCCGGCAGCGGCCCGTACGTTTATCAAACGCACATAACCCTTTACCAGAAGTACCGATCCACAGCCGGTCCGGATCAGAAGGATCGGCCGACATACATTATAACTCATTGCTGCTGAGCGAGGATGACTGATCCGGCAGATGAACGTATTCCCGCAGTTGTCCCGTTTTCCGGTCGAGACGAAGCAGCCCCTGATTGACAGTTGCTAACCAGAATGCGTGTCGGTCTGCCACGAGCTGGATAATTTCAACCGGTTGTTTTCGGTTAATCTGATAGTCCGAACGGATCCACTCAGGCCTTGAAGGATCCGTTGACCAAAAGTAGTGCTGACCATTTTGCCAGTGCACCAGCCAGATCCGTCCTTGCGGATCAGTTGCCAGCGGTGCATTTATGGCCCCGAACGTAACGGGTAAATCGACTCGTTTACCCTGACGGGTGACCGGATTGATGTGATAGACCGCCGAACTACCGATTGTCGCCCAGATGTTACCCGATCGATCCAGCGTATACCGGAATTTATTTTGATCAGGTCATAACAGACTAATCCGGCACCACTATAACTCAACCATAGCCGGTTCTGCCGGTCAGCGAAATAGGCTTTCGGCTCAAGCGTTGCAAAAGGCTGGCCGGCCAGCAGCCTGGAAATGTCCGTGAATTGACCGGTTGGCGTATCCAGCCGGACCAGTTGTTTTTGACTGGATGTAATCCATATACGTCCCAACTGGTCAGATTGTAGTGCTTCAACGCTGGAAAACGGAAGAATCTGGTTGCCGGTTGCCTGCTCTTTGTAAACGTTGAACTGATTACCATCGTAGCGACACAGGCCATCGTGGGTCGCCATCCAGATGAAACCATGGCGATCCTGCACAATACCAGCTACAAACCCCTGGGGTAAGCCCTGCCGATCGGTGATGTGGTCCGGCTCAGGCAGGCTTCCGGGCTGAGCCGGCAGGTAATTCGTCCACAGGCCGAGCGTCATCCAGAGCACAAACCTGAATCATAACAGGGTTATTGCCCTCAGTATCGTCACGTGCTGTTTGTTTAGTTGAATCCACCAAATATACGGCCTGAATCATCCATAACGATGTTATTCAAGGTTGAAATACCAGAATCTACTAAAGCCTTTTTTTTAAACCGGTAACTGCGGGATCCTGCTAAAGCGGTTTGGACAAATCGCCGGAATCACAGAACCACACACATTACCTACACCTGAACGGAGCCAGCATGCACTAGTTGAACGAATGGCGGAAAGCAAGCGGAGTCGAGTTAGTTTTGTTCCGGAAGAAATTACTGAATGACTGGGGATGCCCGAAGCCCAGCTGCCAGGCAATCTCGCTGATGGACAGATCGGTCGTCGATAATTTTTCTTTAGCCTTTTCAATCAGTTTCCCGTGAATGTGTTGTTGCGTATTTTGTCCCGTTATCGCCTTTAACAAACTGCTCAGATAGGTAGGCGATAGATTGAGTTGCTCAGCCAGAAACCCAACCGTTGGTAAACCGTGCTCTTGCAACGCTTCGCTATCGAAACAGGTATCAAGAACAGCCTCAAACCGGTCAAGCAGTTTGTGATTGGTAATCGTACGGGTGATAAACTGGCGTTGGTAGAACCGGTCGGCATAATTGAGTAAAACCTCAAGCTGCGCGATAATGATAGGCTGACTAAACTTGTCGATCGGCGCCTGATACTCCTGCCGGATCTGCTCAATAATCCCCACTATCACAGTTTCTTCGCGCTCCGACAAAAATAAGGCCTCACGGATGGAATAGTCGAAGTAGTCATGTTGCCGGATCGTTTTGGCGAGGGGGGTATTCCACAAAAAATCAGGGTGCACCATCAACAACCATCCGGAATGTTCATGCGACTCGCCGGCTGTCACGGAAAGCACCTGACCGGGGGCCAGAAAGACCATCACGCCTTCGTCGAAATCGTAGTCCTGCTGGCCATATTTCAGCCGGCCGTTGAAATTCCATTTCAGCGCGACCGAATAAAAATTATTTACAACGCTTTTCGGCCGGTCTGTCATCCGTGGCTTGACATCGTCGAACCGTACCACACTAATAAGCGGGTGAATTGGTTTAGAAAGGCCGGCAAACTGATGATAGGCAGCGATCGTTTCATTCCGGTGCAGCGACTCATTTGACATAGGATACGTGTTTGGGTGATGAACGTGAGCGGGTTAGTGTCGTGCGGGCGGAACGTCGGCTTTGAGTTTTAATACTTCCTGCTCCAGGTTATTTCCACACGCTGTCCTGATCACAGCCTGTATAACAACGATAATGCTGCTTTTAGTGCAGTAGGTTTCCGGCCCAGTAATTTCTCCAGATCATTGCTAATAATGTCTTCCTGCCCGTTGGCGATGTCGGTAATAAAGCCAATTGTCCGGCGCACTACAGCAGCAGGTAATCCGAGTTCGAGTAACCTTAGTTCAAAGGTCTCCGGCGGGGCCGGCGTATACGTGACAGTCCGGGCGGACAGGACCGTCAGGGCGGCGGCTATATCATAAAAGGAATACGATTCACTTCCGGTAAGCTGGTATGTCCGGTTATCATCGGATTCGCTTGCCAGAGCATTGGCTATTGCTTCCCCCATTTCACTACGGAGGGCAAACGCCACCCGACCCTCACCGGCTGGCAGAAAAATACCCCTCTCAAAAACAGCGGCGCCGCCGACAAACTGCGGTATAGCATCCGTGTAAAGAATGTTCTGAAAAATCGTGTACGGGATACCACTTGCCTTGATATCATCTTCGGTTTGAAAATGTCCGTCCATCAGCCGGTTAACGATCGTGGCGCGGTTGTTTAGCGCACGGCTTGTGTAGGCGATCCGCTTTACCTGTGCTTTCCGGGCAGCATCCAAGACATGCTGGTGTTGGCGAACCCGGTTATCTTCATCCATTCCGGCAATCAGCAATACGGTGTTGATACCCACCATGGCGCGGTCGAGTGAGTCCGTATCGTCGTACGTACCAACGTGGATGGTAACGCCTTGCCGGGCAAGGGCATCGGCTTTGGCTTTATCCCGCACAAAGGCGGCAATCTGGCTGGCCGGTATTATTTTTAGCAGCTGTTGAATGACGGCATTTCCTAACTGGCCGGTTGCCCCGGTTACTAAGATCATAACGGTATTGGTTTGGTCAGCACAAAGGTCTGGTAAATCCGATACCGACAGGTAGCCGGATTTGTGATTGTTGTAGCCGGATTAACTGATCCAGCTACAACAACAGACATGCTGTCCACTTTACCTCCCAAAGAGTACAGAAAACAGCTTAACGGAAGTTCCTGACCACATACTAACCAGCGGCTCAACCTTCTCACCCTATATAAAAAAACGGGCGGCCACGTGGGGCCGCCCCAACAGTGGTTATGGGCAAGCCGTGCCACTTACGGCAACGTTCTGTGAAACAACGCAATTGCCGCTGTAGACCGTCAGCGTATAGGTGCCGGGCTTGATTACATCAGGGAAGACCGCTGTGTGCTCACCTGCCGTCCGGAACACCACCGAGAAGACGTAACCCGACGGACTCGTTAATACGTACCGGTCGCCATAACCGCTTGCCCGCACTGATAACGAACAAACACCACTCCCCAGCGTACCCGTCGCCTGTGCACTGCTGATCGTCGGTTGCACACCGCCTTCTGTAACCACTACTGTGTTCGATACGACGCAACCTGACTGCCCGGCAACGCCCGTGTAGCTGCCGCCCGCACTAACGCTGAAAATACCCGTACTGTTAGTCTGACTATAGCCGCCCGGCCCCAGTAAGGTGTAGCTCGTGGCACCCGATGCCTGCACCTGAACAGATGTCGTTAGCACCCCGCAACCCAGTGTACCACCGGCAGTTACGGTAGTGGTGCCTAACAGCGACCCCGACACAACAGCACTCGCAGTGGCTGTACAGCTACCGGCATCCGTCAGCGTGACGGAGTAGGTGCCTGCCGCAGTAACCGACAGTACGGAACTTAGTGAACCAGTAGACCAGCGGACACCGCCGACCCCAACGGCCGATAAACTCACTGTCGGACTGGCGCAACTGATGAGGGTAGAAGATGAATTGATACTCAGGCCCGGAGCAGCCGTCGCACTCACGACCGTTGCCGAACTAACACTGGTGCAGCCGTTTCCGCTCGACAGTGTTACCGAGTACGTACCGGCCGACGCCACGCGGATAGTCGTTGATTGAGCGCCCGTCGACCAGCGGGCATCGCCCGAACCGACTACTGACAAGACTGCCGATGTACTGGCACAGGTCAGCGTAACCGCAGACGGTGTAATGCTCAGGCTGGGAGGAGCATTATCGGTATCAATCACAATACTCGTTTGACTGGTACAGCCGGCGGCATTCGCAACCGTTATCGAATAGGTCCCGCTCATGTTTACAATCGCGGTACCGGCAGCAGCGTTCTGGCTGACGATACCGCCCCCGCCTGCCCGGACAAATGTATAGGAATTACCCCCCGACGCCGTGAGGGTTAAACTGGTTCGCGCACACGTCAGGGTGCCTCCGTTCCCCGCAGTCAATACAGGTGTCGGGGAGGCCGGATTCGTCAAAGAGACGGTAGTATTCTCACGTAACACACAGCCCGTCCCCGGCTGGCTCAGTGAGAAGTTGCTGTAACTACCGACAGGCAGATTCGGTACTATAAATGTGCCACCGCTTACGGTAACCGGTTTAGGGCTTCCGGTCCCTACATAACTTAGTGAATAACTGCCGGACGGCAACGTTGTGGTAAAGCTGATACTTCCGGTTGCACCGCAGCTAGCCGGATTAGCGGTTGAACTGATACCCATCGTCGGGCAGTTGACCGTCAGATTGAACGGATCAGCCACAAACGAGCAGCCGTATTGGTTGGTCACCGTCAGACTCACCGGAAACACGCCCGCTTGTGTTGGGGTACCGCTAATGACCCGATAGTTGGGGTTTGACGTCACAACGCTCAGGCCCGGCGGCAGCCCCCCAAAGTCAAAGGTGTACGTGCTGGTGCCGGTCAGGTACCAGATAAACGCATTCTGCACGTTTATCCCTGCTGTGGCCGTAGCCACCGTCGGCGTATTCACCGTCAGGCTCGGGCAGTTGACCGTTAATGAATAGCTGCTCAGCACCGAGCAACTGCTGGCATCTGTTGTCAGCACTGTAACTGCAAACGTGCCGCTTTGAGTTGGTACGCCATTGATCAAACCGCCCGTAGTGAGCGTGAGCCCCGGCGGCAGCGTTCCCTGTAGCTGTGAAAAGGTATACGGCTGGACGCCGTTGGTGACCGAAAAGCTCTGCGAAAAGGAGACACCGATGGTACCTGTAGTTACCGCTGGTGCCGTAACCGTCATCGCCGCCGGATTAGTCAGCAAGATGGTGGTATTCTCCTCTAACACACACCCCAAACCGGGCTGGCTCAGCGAAAAGCTGCTGTAACTACCAGCCGTGAGACCAGTGAGGCTAAATATACTCCCGCTTACGGTAATCGATCTCGGGCTTCCGGTACCTACGTAACTCAGGGAATAACTACCGTCCGGCAGCGTTGTTGCAAAACTGATGCTACCGGTTGCACCGCAGGTAGACGGATCTGTAGTTGTATTAATGCCCATTATAGGGAGGTTCCCAACATTCCGGGAAAATGTTTCGTCAGATAGTGGTATCGTATTAACTTGCAAGGTGTTATAGCTTTT
>NZ_JBYFCJ010000069.1:0-6668 GCF_057652235.1 Arsenicibacter sp. R0_47
CCTGCAAACAGCGTACTGTAGGGTCAACCCGCCAGTGGGCGGAACTGCCGGAGGGGATAGTAGGCATGCTCATTGATCAGCTAAGTTTCCGGTGGTAAAGCTGGCTGATCCTGCCGACAAACATGTTCCTTATTTGACCAAAAACTTTCCCTATTTGGTCAGGACTTTCCTTATTTGACCAAATTTGGGTTTTGGGCGTGAAAAAGGGGGAAAAGCGGTACTTTCAGAGAGTAGGTAAAACTGCTCAGCTGGTGTTGCTGTGTAAGCCGGCGGAAGGCATATAGGCAAGCCGGGCGATGAAAAAAAAGCACTCTTAATCCCCAGGCCAGACGTTGTAACGGCAGGTTGGCATTCTTACAAAAACCTCCCGATCTGAGAGAATGAGAGCCTGAATGTTTACAGATTTACATGGCTTTATTTCCGGATAGTAATTTCTGGGTTCGATAAATCTGCCAGGTCAATAAACACACCCAGCTCAGAAAAAATGCAAACGTAACTTTCTGAAGGGAAGGTAGCCAGTAGAGGTGATCCCGCGTGTAGTAGATGTAATTGTTTAATCCCATTAACGCCAGACACCCGCAACCTGACCCCAACAAGCCTTTGTACTGCTGACGGTACAGGCCGGTAAACGTGTAGATCAGGGCAATAAGGCCGCACAAACCGGCCAGATTGATAAACAGATCATGGTAAGGGGTAACAATTAGGCCTGCCAGCGTCATGGATAGTATACCGCTGCCTTGCAGCATCCGGCTACCGGATTTGCTGAAAGCAAACAGGGCAGGTAAATGATACCAGAAAAGAGCCAGTGAACCACACAGAATCAGCATAGCCGGTAAAGCCACCGGCCGTGCCGGATTAGGTTGTCCGTTTATGGCTTCGGTATTAAAAAGATTGCACCAGTAGTTATGCATCCAGCTAAAGCCAATATCCTGCGGGTTGGCCTGCGACCCGCCCGGATAAAGCAAAGCCGCTACCAGATATAAAATAATAAAGATCCCTATACCGGCTATGGGTGCCAGCAGCCAGCTGGTTCTGGCTGCTTTTGATAGCTGATTCGATTTAAACCTGCGCGTATCCATGAGTTCGGTAACGTGACCGGAGTGCTGATTTTCATAAAGAACGGTAAAAAGCGACTGTTTTGCAGGCGAAAAACTGCATAAAGGGCATGAAAGTAAAATCTATGTAAAAACATAGTCAGTGCTGTTCACTTCGGTGCCGGCTGTCTGTGTATTGTTAGCTTCTTCCGGTTTACGACAAACAATGTTCCTATGGTGGTCAGAGCGCTATCGTATAGTCCGTCCGTTCACCTGGTGAAAAAACAATATTGTTTACCGCCCTCTCAGTAACTCTATCTTACTACTCATACATTCAACCGCTATGGTCTTCCAACCCAATCAACAGGCCAGCGGGTTGCCGGCTACCCGGGAGTTGCTTCGGGCAACACAGGATTCCTTAATGGATATGATTCAGGTCTTTGAAGTAGTTCGGAATTAACATGGGGAAATAATCGGTTTTACCCGGATTCTTAATAACCATGCAGCCGAAAAAATCTACGGTGATGTGCTAAGTAAGAGCCTGTTGCAGATCCAGCCCGAGGTTGTGAAAGAAGGCATATTTGAGGCTCTTAAGCATGTGACGGAAACAGACCAGCCCCGGCAGTACGAAAAACATTACATCCACAAGCAGTTTAACGGCTGGTTTCATCAATCCGTCGTGAAGCCGGGCGATGGCGTTGCCACTACAACAGCCGGTATTATTTTCTCGTTACCGGTTAGTAATAACTGTTAAGTTACTGTATAACGTATTTAGTCTTTTTTTAACATATTTGACTGTAGTAAAGCTTACTGACTATATCGTTTATAAAAAGCGGGCATTGTCTTTGTACAATGCCCGTAAGTTCAGCCGGTTAAATTTATCTGTACGCATTGGAGCGGCGATGGCCCGGCAAGTGTAGGTAAGGCTTTGCTTTATTCACCGGGCTTTTGTCACCATGTTGTGCAATAGAATCAAACGCGGGAACCTGTCAGCATAAAGCAAAGATACATGATACATCGTGGCATGAACCGAAAAGCGCTCCGGAGTGCTGCTTCATCAGGCTTCGTTACCTGAAAGATCACCCGGGCACTTTTGCCCGGGCGTTAACGGCATAGTTTAAGTGAATGATGGTAATAACGGATTCTTTGGTTAGCCGGCACCTTAACTTATCCGTCAGAATGTGTAGTGCCATATAGACTGACGGCCGCAAAGGCTACCTTTGGTAGTGTAGCACGGCAAAAAACGGGCCTTTCCCTATACCTGGTGTACCAGACGGCTAATCAACACTTTGGTCCGCTTTTTTGGTTTTATCCTTGGCGTGTGCTTTCAGGTGTTTGGCGTCACTCTTCATGGCTTTCTTGACGGCTTTCTCTTCTTTCTTTTTTGCTTCAGCCAGTTTTGTTTTATCGTCGTTTATCGCCGGAATTTCAATCCGGTTCTGATCGCGGGCATCTTTCCGTTTTTCGGCTGCTTTGGCCAGTTTCTTTTCCGCTTTCATTTCTTTTTTCGCCTCTTTGCCTTCCTGGACGGCTTGTGCCATAGCGGCTTGTGTGATCAGCAGCAATGCGCACGCTGCCCCCATAATTACCTTTTTCATTGTCGTTGAGTATTGTGACGTAATGATCCGGCCGCTTTGGCCGGCTTTCTTAGCAGTAAACAACAGACTGGTTCGGACTTTGTTTGAAAAAATTAATGAGCGTTACCGGCCGGTAACTTTTTCTGCCATTTCCGGCGGGAAAAACAGCCTGTAAAGCCGTATAGCCTGATTATCAGCCTGAATGCGGTTATACCATTAGATAGAAGCGTAAAACGGTTATCTCCGGTTTATGTTAATTACGGAATAACGTAAAAATAACAAACTATGAAAGCTACCGGCCGACAGCGCATTTCCCCGGAAGACCGACAGCGTAAGCTGTTATCACTTGTTCTCCTCCGCAGTATCCTGATCAGCATGTTTATCGGTAATTTGCTGATTGCTTATAAGCTTATCCGGCCCGACACCGGTCAGCAAATTCATCAGACGCTCTCCCTGGCCTCCCTGGCACCTATCCTGCGTGGTTCTGTTTTATTCTTTCTGCTCATGTCTGCCCTGAGCCTGGTTGCGTTCATGCTTATACAGTCTCAAATTGAGCGTGCCCTGCCTAAAGCACATACTCCTGCCGAGCCGGAAAACAGCATTCCGGTCCACACTGGCCGGATCATTGTTTTCCGGCCCGGCCATATCCCGCCTGCGGATATGCCTGCTTTAAGCTTTAATGAAAAGATATCAGGTCCGGCAGATGCCGCCATACCCGGCAAAAATTAGCTTCCCCTACCGTATCATCGTTTTTATGTCTCTTTGAATCACAGAGGCATAACGTGAATCCCCTTAATGTACCATAGCATAGAAAATTCTGCCATCTTTCCATACCGGTGGTTAGACCGGTGTATGCATAGTATAAATGGATCTATGAAATGTAATGGTAAAAGTGCCGGCCGCTCTGTTGCCGGCATTTTTATGTCCCGTCCGGTAAATACAGTACCGGGGTGACCGGCGCCCATCTGTCATCTATTCCGCGCCGGAAACGTATTACCTGCCCCGTTAGCGGCATGGTAAGATCCTGCTCCCAGATTATTGCCGGTGTCCTGCGCAGACTAAATACAATAGCCTGCATCTGGTTATAGTCAATGATCAGCAGGTTACAGGCTTTTGCGCAGTCATTGGCAAGATTGATGATTACCCCGGCGGATTCACTGGCCGGGAACGGAATACGTTCAGCACGCAGGAACCGCAGGGCATTTTCGTACCCCGCTTCATCCTGTGGAAACGGGGTTGCTATGGTTGAGTTAATTTCTGTAATCAAGTCCGGAGCTGGTTAGCTGTCAGGGAGAAACGGGCATAGCAGGGCGATGACCCAAAACGGCTACTGCTCAAGCAATACACTGACTGCTTCAGCCAGCCGTATGTGGCTTAGTGAATAGTAGCGCTCATTGCTTTTGGGCGTTGCTGTTACGATTCCCTTGTCCCGCAGCAGACTCAGATGGTGGGAAACGGTATTATGATCAATTGCCAGCTGCTGCTGAAGCTGCCGGACGCTAATTCCCTGAGAGGCTTTACGCAGCAGCATAATGAGCTGCAGACGGAGGGGATGAGCCGCTGCCTTAAGAATGGCCGCCTCCCGGTCAACAGGAGAAGATAAATCTGAAGTCATAAACGCTAAGTAAACTGTCGTCTTATCTGCCGGCTCCGGATAAATGATATGCCGGGCCGGCTGTTCTTTCATATATACGATAAGTATCGTGTCTACGGATTTGACGATACAAAAAAACGGGGCGCTTCAGAAGTCCGTCAGCTATACAAAATGGCTTAACGCACGGCAACAGAGCAGGTAAAATGCCAAAACGGCTCATTAGCAGAACCCGCCTGATTGAGGCTGAGCAAGCACAAAAAATAACTCTTTTGATAGAAAATAAGATCATATTACGTTATCCGGACCGCTGAGTAACTTTACTGTTACAAAATTCATAGCCTGTTATTTTGCGGGATACAAATCCGCGCCGGAGTAGCCCCGGCGCTGCAACTTCTGATCTTATCTGATGACGTATCTTGAAAAGGCAATTGACAGCCTGCACGTAGTGAACCCGTTTTTATTTTCAGGCATGTACACGCCCTATAGCCTGGACGGGTATGATTCGCAGGAGGACGAACTGAATCTGGTCATTGTTGGCGTTGGCCATGGAGAACAGTACTTTTTTGATGTAACCATACAGCCCTGTTACATTCCTTTCAGGGGGCACAACTATTACAAAATCGAAGTAATCAGTATTGACGGAGTACGCTGCACAAAGATAATTCCGACCCTGAAGGTGCTGGATTTTTTGCTGCATGCGAAACTGCTGATACTGGCAGAACTTAAAATCATGCTGTTTGAGTATCCTTAATTTTCTTTTGGATAGTCACCGGCACTGGCAATACTCGGCTTTGTTGTTGTTATTTGCAGCCAATAGTATAATTCACTTGAACTAATGAACTAAAGCCGGACTCGCCTTGAAGCCCGGTTTTATTATTTAATGTTATTGACTGGTAAGGGCTGTCTGGCCCTCGCAGCTCCTTATGCCCTGATCGGAGGGTAAAAAAGTGAACCTGGTGCTCTTTTTGTATCGCTCTCTAGAGACATATAGCTGATTGCGCCCTTCTGTATCGATAAGCGGCTCGTTTACAGTCAGATAGTATCTTTGATAAACAAAGCGGGCTTTGACCGTGGTTTTTCACGGTGTGGACAGTCCCCGGGGCTTCAATCAGGCAATACGGTATATCCTGTATTACCGGCCTGAACGGGGCTGATACACCATCCGCCCCCTGTGCAATGCCGTTTTTTTATACCCCCCCCGGGGTAATTGTTCTTATGCGTAAGGAATCCCTTAGTGTAGAAATCAGTCCCGGCGATTTCTGATCTTATTAAGTACCCGGAAAGGGTATATTAAAATAGTACTATAGTCTCTTTATTTGTCAGCAATAAAATGATCTGAGTCTATATCCCGTAATTGTATAGTATCCGGCTACGGATTCGTCAAAATCCCGCTTAACTTAGAGGACAGGGCGGGACCTGTCAAGGTGTAAGCCGACCCCTTTAAGCAATGGGATTTATCAAAAATCTGTTTTCAGCCAGAGAATATCAAAGGGCCGGATGCCTGCCTGCGGCGTTGTACCCGGATTATGATAGTGATGCATTGATTAAAGAGGCCGCAACCTGCTTTGCTTTTGGCAGGTACAGAAAGGCACTCCGTTATGTTAATAAAGCGATAATCAGCAATCCGGAAAGCGCTGCTGCCTATAGCGTCAGAGCCGCAATCCTGAGAAGGCTGGGTAACCGGGCAGCGGCTGAGCCGGACGCCGAAAGAGCAGCCTTCCTGTCATTACGTAGCAGAGAGGAGGGATAAGGCGCGGTGAGATAGGAAAGATTTTATCAGAATGCCGGATACAGGAATACCTCCGCCACTTTCTGCATGTCGACAGTACTCTCTATGACCGACTGTACCGGATGAGGCAGGTTACCGAAAAAATCAAGACCGGTCATGCTCTCGATGGCATCGACCGACGTACGGAAATTCGTCCACGGCTGCGAACCCACCACCTGCTGATTCGGCATCCAGACGGCAATCACCCGCGTGGCTGTATTGACCCTACACACATCATCCTGACCGACGGGTAACACTAATATCACTTTCCAGAGTACTTCCGGAACTGTTACCCTGCCCGATCCGACGGTAGTGGCTGCGCCGTTGGAACCGATGCCGCCCGTACCCGAAACACCGGCTGTAATGTAAAGCTCGTTACCCTGCCCGACCAGATCACGGCAGTAATCTTCCAGCAGCCGCCATGCCTGCTGATTGTGGACCGGCGACTGGGGCACGATGTTGGTCAGCAGAAAGGTGCTGCGGTTCTCATCCGCTGTACTGTCGCGGTCGTCGGAGGGGCAGAGGTGCCCGCGGTCAAAACCGGAATTCGTATAATCGGCATGGCGGACCTGATACCAGCCTGCCGGCAGCGAGGTATCGGTAATGAAGTTACCTGAATAGGGGTTCTTTTAGCAACGGGACAAAGAATTACGCTAAGGAATTTTGATCTACCCGCTCCGGCGCACCGGTTCGGC
>NZ_JBYFCJ010000070.1:0-6432 GCF_057652235.1 Arsenicibacter sp. R0_47
AACGTTCTGCTTTCCCTCGGCTCCCCGGCCACGTGTACCCTTGCCTCGCTCGATTTCCTTACTGGCCACCGAAAAGTAACCCTCATCCAGTTCTATCATCCCTTCCAGTGTATACCTTGCATCCCGGTTGCCCATCGCCCTGCGGAGTTTGTGTACCATCGCCCATACCGGTTCGTAACGCTTCAATCCTAATTGCTTCTGGAGTTCGTTGGTGGAGAATCCCTTTTTTGTGCAACTCATCAGGAACATCGTTTTGTACCACACCAGAAACGGCAGCTTGGAGCTCTCCATGATCGTACCGCTGCGCAACGAGGTGCGGAAACGGCAACCTTTGCATTCATAACTCCATTTACCCTGTAACCAATAATGGGAAGTGCCCCCGCATCGCTTGCAGACAACCCCTTCCTTATCACGCTGCTCCTTGAAATGCAAACGACAATCTTCCTCCGAACCGAAATGAGCCGTAAAACTGAATATGTTCATAATCCCTGCTTTTTGAGCGCTAATATACTAAAAATATTAGGTGTGTTTGCGGAGAATCAGATAAATTTATTTTGGATTTTTCGTATAATTCACCACAAGAAATAATATTTGTTAAATAAAGTTTATTGTCTATTATTTCGTATATCGCTTGATATCCTCTCCAACAATTTGTTGAAACCCCAATATTTTCAGAGCTTCTGAAACTTAACCCAAAAAGTTTTTCTTCATTTGGATTTTTCTTTTGTAAAAATTGTTCTAAAATTAAATTATACGTTGGTATAGTGTCACCTTTATAAATGATATAATCCGGAATTTGTGGACTTGCAAAAATTCTAATTGCAAACAAGATAATAATTAAGAAAAGTGTTTTATGCAGTACTTTCATTTGACATTTCTGCTAACGAGCAGGTATTGCCGATGGTGGGGAATTAGAAATCCGTCCGCAGGAACTACTGCTTGGCTTTTTGATAAAGTTAAATATTAAGAACTAAAGGTGGGCTTTATTCGTCAAGCCCCGAACCGCAGCAGAGTAGAATTACCGCTGCTGATTGCTCCAATGTCCAGCCCCACTATTGGCAATACCAATGTTGCCTGTAGCCTTATGTCGTAGTATGCTTGGCTTTAATTGTCCTAACATAGTAGATAAGAAATAAAACTTGTCCGACGATAAAAAGTATCCACGCAATGGGAATTAGTTTCATACGAAATTCTATTGCTTTTATCAATTTGTCTTGGTCTGTCAATTGTACATCCAAAAGAATGCTCGGGAACTTTAAAAATATTACTGTCGGAATTGTCAATAAGAAATGAATTGCGAACAAAGTCCAGTTGATTTTGTCTGTCCGCTTAGACAATAACCAATAACCAATTGTCACCAGAAGCAAAACAATGAAAACAATAAGTCCCCAAATGAAATAAGGCGGGAAAATTGCCGTGTGCCAACCAGGAACTACTGAAGTTGCAAAGTCAAACGAAAAAGGAATTGTCAGCAGTAACAAAATGAGAAAAGCAAGAAATGGAATATAAGGTCTTGTCATGAATGTCTGTCTTGTCAATGCCGATTTGTTTTAGAAGCTGTCACTAAAGGTTACAGGCAACGGGAAAAGTATTTGCGAAGGGCGGGCTAAATTGGACGAAAAGTTCAATTTAAACCGAACTGAACAAAAAACTTTTTCCTTTTGCTAATATACAAAAATTGTAAAAGGAAAAAGTTTTTTTGTGGCTAAAGCAACAGGTAGTTCTATTATAACTTCAACCCCGCCTTTTGCAAATACTATGTTAGGCGCTGTTTGACCTTTCTCCTTAGTCATTTCCCTTAAAATAAAACATTTAATTTTCTAGTTTGGTAGTAATTATTTTGATATTTGAGATTCCAAGACCTTTTTCCCCAATGAAGCAAGTCCATCTCTAATCATTTCATCATCGTTTATTCTTAATCCCTCTAATACAAAGCGGATATTATCTACTAAGAGAAAAAATTCCACCTTTATTAATTTTTTTTCGATTTCCTTTTCCCCTCTGTATTCCATAACTTTTCGAGTAAAGTCAGCTCCACAATCTTCTAGTAAATATATGTATTCATAATCCGGATCTCCAATCTGCATATCTCCAAAATCGATAATTCCTGTTAATTCACCTTTATCATTATCATATAAAAAATGATTTGGAGATAAATCTGCATGAAGTAATTTAGGTGTGTATTTGAAATTTGTTTCATCATCTAAATACCACTTGAATTTTTCAATTATGAATTTTTTTATATTTTCGTCAATTATTCCGAAAATCTTTCTCTCTATTTCTTCCAAAGTATCTGAATAGTCCTTATAAAAATCATTTTCGCATATTCCTAGTTCAAGTGCCTTTTCATATTTAACTGAACTAATTTCATCAATAAAATCTCCAATTTGCTCAACTAATCTATCTTTTGTATCAGAAGTAATTTCCTCATAAATTTCTTCAAATGTTTCTTCTTTCATTGGTACCCCATTTAAAATTCTATACCCGACAAATGGCAATCCATTTTCTTGTACACCAGTATATATAAAATTTGGTATACTTAGCGTTATTATTTTCATCAGAAATGGTAATGCAACCTTTTCTTTTTCTAAATCATCTCCACCCTGTTTTTCTTTTGGAAACCTGAATACAAATTCATCATTAATCAAATATGCCCTGCTCATCCAACCTTCGCCAAGTTTTTCAATATTATTAACCTCTATATCTATGTTGTTTCTTGCTATTGTATTTCTAATAAATTCTAGTTCATTATTTTTTACACTTGTATTCATATAATTGATTACCTTTCTTGTTTACTATTAACCTAAAAAAATTCACACATTTCTTATGTTCACTTGTCCTCCTAACGAACTACCCAGAAGGTTAAATGGCGCCTAACGGGTTGGGTATTGGCGAAGAAGGGGCATTTGAAAAACGTCAGCTTGGTTAATGCACCAAAGACCAATAGAATTACAAATGTTGAGGCTTACACTTCTGCCCCTTTTTTGCCAATACCTTGTTATCTGCTGTGCTTTCTTCATTTCGTCAATTTTGTTGCATCGTTTAGTCGTTGTGCCACGTTATCCCAATTGATGATGTTAAATATTGCGTCTACAAAGTCAGCTCGTTTGTTTTTATACTTCAAGTAGTATGAATGTTCCCAAACGTCAATAACCAAAAGTGGAATACAACCCCATTGTGTTAGTTTTTCGTGGTTTTCGCATTGCAAAATTGTCAAACTGTCGCTGTAAGGTTGGTATGCTAAAATTCCCCAACCGTTACCGTCCACATTTTTGGCTGTTGCTCCGATAAGTGCTTTTAGTCTGTCAAATGAGCCAAAGTTTTTGTCAATTCGTTTCAGAAGTTCGCCTGTTGGTAGGTTCTGTTTGTTGGTTAGGTTTGTCCAAAAAATAGAGTGTAAAATATGTGATGACGAATGAAACGATAATTTCTTTGTCCAAAAGTCCACCGTTTCAAGATTGTTGTCGTCCAAGGCTTTTTTAATCATTGCAAGGTCTTTGTTTGCTCCTTTTACTGCTCCACCGTGATGAAAAGTGTAGTGCAAATGCAAAGTTTCCGTGTCCATAAACGGCTCTAAAAAACTCTCCGAATACGGCAATGGTTGATGAATGAAATTTCCGTTGGCATCAACCAATTTGTCAATATTGTTGCTCGTCAAGTTTTGGGCAAAAGCATTATTTGTCCCAATGATTGAAGCTACACCAACCAAAGCTCCTTTTGTTAAAAATTCTTTTCTGTCCATCTTATTTGTTTGTCATTATGAATTACTCAAAATTCTGTTTTTAGTTTCTTTGTTTGTGTTCGCAGTGTCGCTCATATCATAGCAGATAACGGGAAACGCATTGGCGAAGTGGCGGATAAATTGAACCGAAAGTTCAATTTAGCAGTGACGTAGCCGATGTGTTTCCACAGAAGCTAAATTATTAAAAAAAAGCTGAATGTGGGACACATTCGGCGGAATAAAAAGCACAAAAGTTGAATTTTGAACTTAACCCGCCATTTTGCCAATGCGATGTTATGTGTAGTTTTTTAGTATCTTTGTCAGATGAAATTATCAGATTAGCAAATTTACTTTACGCAACGTATAGGAAGAGAATAGTTTAGTATTATTCTTCGTTTCCTTATTGTCTCTTATTGTAAATTAAATATGTTAAATAATGAAAAATTACTTCGAAAGTCCTTTTAAAGGAAAAATAATCAAAGACCACATAACTAATCCCAATATAATTTCGGGTAAATATTCTTATTATTCTGGTTATTATCACGGTCATTCATTTGACGATTGTGCTCGTTATCTGTTTCCGGACAGGAATGATGTCGATAAACTAATTATCGGTTCTTATTGTTCAATAGGGAGCGGTGCAAGTTTCATAATGGCAGGTAATCAAGGTCATAAATATGATTGGATTTCCAGTTTTCCATTTTTTTATATGTCTGAATTTGATGTTTTCAGTAAAAGCCAAGATGGATTTCAAAAAGCAGGAGATACAGTTGTTGGGAATGATGTTTGGATTGGTAGTGAAGCTATGATAATGCCAGGAGTTCAGATAGGAGATGGAGCTGTTATTGGCAGTCGTGCTTTGGTTACAAAAGATGTTGAACCTTATTCAATTGTAGGGGGAAATCCAGCCAAATTGATAAAAAAGAGATTTAGTGATGATGACATCCAAAAATTGCAGGAAATGAAATGGTGGGAATGGGATGAAGAAACCCTTTTTGAAGCAATGCCAATTCTTTGTTCAAATAAAATCGATTTGTTGTACAAGTTTTTTAGAAAAATGAAATGATAAAAAGAAGGTTCCGAAATTCGGAGCCTTTTTGTTTTAACTGCGTTTGCGGCTAAAATTACACATAACGTTTGGCAAATTGGCGATGGAGCCGACTTTTAGCACAAATGTTGAATAGAATTACTAATCTTCAACATTGCACAAAAGTTCAATAGAAGTACTTCACCGGCTCTATTGCCAATTTGTTTGTTATGTGCCGTTTTATTCCATTTTATACATTTAACAATTGCTGAAACGTAAAGTCGGGTTTAAACATTTCAATTTCGTTTTGAGTTGATTCTTCTTGTGCTTCTTTGCCATAGATAAACATTTGCTGTTCATAATTTTTAACAGCCTCTTCAATGCTATTAAATTTTCCATCGGCTAGATTATCAGACAATATCAAGGCATCCACCAACCCACTATTTACTCCCTGCCCTGCAAAAGGCGGCATCAAATGTGCGGCATCCCCAATCATTGTTATGGGTAATGGGCGCTTGCTTTTCCAAGGCTTTTCTAAAGGAAATATCCGTGTAGCCAATCCTACAAATGACAACGTCGTATGAATCAATTCTTTGTAGCGTTCGTCCCAATCGGAAAATTCTTTCAGAAGAAAATCAACGACACTATTTCTGTTTTGAAAATCTACCTGCGTTTGGTTTTTCCATTCATCAGGTGTTTTAAAACTTATTCCAAAATGCAATGCACCATTATTATTGGGGTTAGCAAATAATAAATTACCTTGGTGAGATGCCATTAGCCGGTTTCCATTGCATAGCTGAAAAAATCCAGGACAGTTTATCTCTGGTTGATGAATATCGGCTTGTATATTGAAAGTACCTGTTTCTTCAACTTCCGTGTCGGTAACAAATTTTCTTACCTTGGACATCCCGCCATTGGCAAGAATAACCAAATCTGCTGTTTCACTCGGTTTATTCTCAAAAGTTAGTGTCCACTTCTTCTTACCAGGTTCAAGCATAACAAGTTTTCTATCCCAAATAACCGTGTCGTTTTCTAAACTATTCAACAAGATAGCCCTTAAGTCATTTCTGTTTATTTCAGGATTGTCAAATCGATTTTCGGGCTTTACATTTTTTGTGGATAAAATATTGCCTTTTTCATCAGCAATATTTACACCCATTGGTAAGGCTAAGTCATAATAAGTTTGTAACAATCCCGCTTTTTTCATTGCTTCCTGACCTGAACCTTTGTGTAGGTCAAGGGTTCCACCAAAAATTCTTGCCTCTCGGTCGTTGTCTCTTTCGTAAACTGAAACGTCTATGCCGTTTTGCTGTAATAATTTTGCCATAGTCAGTCCAACGGGTCCACCACCAATTATTGCAACGTTCTTATCACTAAGTAAATTCATTTGTTTGTCTGTATCTATTCGCATTGTCATTCAAAAATGGCACATAACGGGAAACGCATTGGCGAAGTGGCGGATAAATTGGACAAAAAGTTCAATTTAGCGAGAACGTAGCCGATGTGTTTCCACAGAGCTAACTTACAAATAAAAAGCGAATGTGGAACACATTCGGCGGAATAAAATGCAGAAACTTTCAATTTAGCACTTAACCTGCCATTTTGCCAACAGGGCTTTCTCATAAAACCCTATGCATGGTCATAAATTCGATTAGTGAGTTAAAATCATCCGCAAACTGATCGA
>NZ_JBYFCJ010000071.1:0-6054 GCF_057652235.1 Arsenicibacter sp. R0_47
ATCAATGAGCATGCCTACTATCCCCTCCGGCAGTTCCGCCCACTGGCGGGTTGACCCTACAGTACGCTGTTTGCAGGCCCTCTCCCGCTGGCCGGCTGCGCCAGCCAGGCATGGGCCGGGAAGCTGGCTGGTGCATGGCCGCGATCTGTTCAGGCTGTACTTAGTCAAGAGTCCGGAGCAGGTAAGTAACCGGCTGAAATGTACCCCGGTTTTTCTGAAAAAACAGCCATTCCGGCGGTGGAATTTACCGGTTTCAGATGGCCGGACAGCAATCAAAAAGACGGGCCGTTCAGCAGGCGGCACAGGCTTGATGTAAGTATACTGAATTTATTCGTCCGATTACAAATGCAACAATACACGAAGTTTTTTCTTGTCCATGACCCCCAGCCAAACATTTTTGAACGAATAGCTAACAGGTTAGTAGCCGGCGAAGGAGAACTTGCAGTCGCAAACAACCCCTTTTCTGCCATGCTTTTCCGTGTTCTGTTGCCCCTGCTGACCGCCTTCTGGCTGACTGCCTGCCACCCCCGGACGGAGGCCGGCTACCAGCCCGCGCAGACGGCGAATCTGGCGCTCACCCGAACGTTTCACCGCCTGCTGAAGCAACACAACTGGTTGGGTGCGGACTCACTTTTTGCCCCCACCGTACACTATCGGGGAAGACTCCTGGGCGAGTCGGAAGTTGAAGTCCCCCGCGCTCAATGCCTGAGCCGGTTCCGGCAGATGCTCCGGACCGCAAGGTCCGACACACTGGTGGTACGGCAGATCTATCCGGCGGGGGCCTACCATGTCATTGTCGAAGGCGTCACGACCGGTCCGGCTGATACGGCCCGTTCGGTTTGCCTGATTTATACCATCGAACACCAGCGCATCACCCGGGTATGTGTTTACTGACGGGTTTATCCTTTTGTCGAATTCAATCAACCAGTTCTACTAATACGCCGCATGAATACATTAATACGAATCCGGGCCATCGGCCTGTTTTGTTGTCTGCTGCTCACGCATTGGGCCTTCAGCCAGACGACCACCCGCTACGTTTCCACGACGGGTATTACCCCGGCGGCCTCCGCCACCAGCTGGGCCACCAGCACCACCGATTTACAGGGCGCCATTAATGCCAGCCAGCCCGGCGATCAGGTATGGGTCGCGGCGGGGATGTATAAACCTGCCGGTGGCAGCAGTTTTTCGATGAAGAACAGCGTGGCTATCTACGGTGGTTTTGCAGGTAATGAACAAAGTCTGTTACGCCGTCCTGTGGTGAATCCGGTTATCGGCCACCCATCCAATACGACGCTGGCAGGAAACGGGAGCCGGGTTATTACCAACCCGGGCGGACTGACGAATACTGCCTTGCTGGATGGTTTTGTCATTACCGGAGGGGGAAATGTGAATTTTGGGGGCGGAATATACAATTCTGGCAGCAGTCCAACCCTGATTAACTGTAGCTTCTTAAGTAATCAGGCTACTGCTACCGGCGGGGCGCTTTACTCCGATAATAGCATTCCAACACTGATCAACTGTAACTTCTTAAGTAATCAGGCTACCTTTGGCGGCGGGGCAATTTACTTTGTTGACAGCCGCCCTGTGCTGGCCAACTGTAACTTCCAAAACAATCTGTCTGAAATTGGCGGGGCCATCAGTAATAACTCAAGGTTTTCGCTGGACCGATCCACAAGCAATGTAGTGCTGACTAACTGTAATTTTCAGAACAATCAGGCTTCCGCAAATGGCGGGGCTATTGGTGTCGGGAGCGTCACTGCCATAGCGACCAACTGTAGCTTCCAGAACAATCAGACTTCCGGAGGTGGCGGGGCAGTGTATGCCAATGATTGTAACTTATTATTTACCAATTGTGTAGTGTTTGGCAACAATGGCTCAAACACGGTTTCTTCGAGGTTTTCTACACTAACTGCCCGTTACTCGCTATTTGAGAATGGTGTTACAGGCTTTATGAGCGACCCTTCTAACCTCACGGGTATAACCACATCGCCATTTGCCGGTACAGCCACCACACAACTGGCAGTTAATTCGGTAGCCAGAGACCGGGGCGATCTCGCCAGCTATACTGCTGTGGGCGGACCTCCGACCGATCTGGCTGGCAATCCCCGTATTGTAGGCACCAATTATAGCATTGACATGGGGGCTTACGAAGACCAGAACGGCAGTCCTGTTTCAGTGCAGATTGTCCGGCAGCCCCCTTCGGCTTCGGTAGTCTGTGCCGGCATTAGCGTTACGGTGAGCGTAAGTGCCTCAGGTTCCTCTCCGTCCTACCAATGGTACAGGAACGGATCTCCCCTGACGACAAATACCTCGGCGACTTCAGCCACGCTGATACTTAGCAATGTAAGTACGAACGATGAAGGAAACTATTCAGTCGTCGTGACGGGAGGTTTGAGTGTCACCAGTACTTCTTTTGCCCTGACTGTTAACGAAAAACCTTCATTATCGGTTACGTCGAATCCATCTGATCTGATTACCTGCGTCAACCCAACCCTGACACTGACGGCCACCTCATCGGCTACCGCCCTGCTGTGGCCGACCGGGGAAACCACCGCCACGATAGCCGTCAGCACCACCGGTGTTTACTCGGTAACGGCCACCGGCAGTAACGGCTGTACCGCCGTCAGTAATAGTCTGACCATTACGCAGGATAAGATCAGTCCGACGGTCAGTGTGTCGGCCCTGAGCACCACGCTGACCTGTGTACAGCCACAGCTGACACTGACGGCCACCTCCTCAGCGACGGCTCTGCTGTGGTCAACGGGCGAAACCACCACCACGATAGCCGTCAGCACCACCGGTGTTTATTCGGTAACGGCCACCGGCAGTAACGGCTGTACGGCCGTCAGCAACAGCCTGACCATCTCACGGGACAATACCAGCCCGACGGTCAGTGTCTCGGCCCTGAGTTCAACCCTGACCTGTACCCAGCCGCAACTGACACTAACGGCCACGGCATCGGCCACCGCCCTGCTGTGGTCAACCGGCGAAACCGCTACCACGATCGCCGTCAGCACCACCGGCGTTTATTCGGTAACGGCCACCGGCAGTAACGGCTGTACGGCCGTCAGCAACAACCTGACCATTGCACAGGACAAGACCAGCCCGACGGTCAGTATTTCAGCAGCCAGTACTACCCTGACCTGTACCCAGCCGCAGCTTACGCTGACGGCCACGGCATCTACAATAGCCCTGCGGTGGTCAACCGGCCAGACCACCACAACAATCAGCGTCAGTCAGACGGGTACCTACTCGGTCACCGCGACGGGGGCTAACGGCTGTGCCGCGGTGAGCAAAAACCTGCCCGTCACAGAGAACTTCAGCCTGCCGCCGTTTACCGTCTCCTCGGCTACGGTCTGCCCCGGCCAATCGGTAAACCTCACTGCCAGCGGTTGCAGCGGACTAGTCTTGTGGCCGAACGGAGCGACCGGTTCCGTGATCATCCTGACGGCGGGCAGCAGCACCAGCCTGCTGACGGCTACCTGCACGGTGGGCAGTTGTTCGACCACGGCCAGCGGTCAGATCGCCATCGGTGGTATCCAGCCCCCGCCGGCGCAGATACTGAGCTTCACCGCCGATGGGGCGGCCTGTCCGGTCCGGCTGACGGGTCGGGGCGTGGCCACTTCGTTTACCATGACGGGTCCAAAGGATTATGTCTTCAGCACGGTTTACCGCGAGGGGGCCACGCATGAAGCCGTCGGGCTGAATGTGAAGCAGGCGGGCACCTACACGCTGACGGCCACCTACACCAACAGCTGCGGCACCAGCGCGCCGGTAACCCGGACGGTAACGGTTAACCAGAATTGCCCGTAAAAGAGTTGACATACAAAAGCCGGTGTTCCTGATTGGGTTCACCGGCTTTTCTGTTTCAGGATATGAGCAGATTGAAAACCGGTGTTTTTTATAATCCTGTTTTCATTATCAGACATTCAGGCGGGTTTTGTCTCAGACCGGGAGCGTATTTTGAGAGTAAAATAAAAGTCGCTTGATTTGTAACGGGGTAGTGACTTTCATCTTTTACTACCCAAAGTATGAAAGTCACTACCCTGTTATATCTGTTATTTAACGGCAAGTAATTCAAGCTGTTCTATCACAGGGGGCATACTCAGTAGAGTATCAGCATTAGCCAGCAACGCTTTCGCAATTTCACCGCTCAGGTGGGCTTGTCGACCCTCTTCGCTGGCAAAGGTGTCGAAAATACCAAACGTATTCTCATTGATCTTGAAGGCATACCAACGAAGGGTACCCTGTTCCTGTTGAGCTAGGGCCAGGGCTTCTTTCAGAAAGTTCTCGACCGTAGCTTCTTGGCCAGGTTTTGCTTGAACACGGGCCAGTAATGAAAGTTTTTCCATGATAGAATTGAGTCTAAAAGTTTGTAATAGGTATGATATTTGACAAACGTACGACTTTGGTTACACTTTTTAAAATTAATTTAAGACACGTGATAGTGAGAATAGATTGTGCTGAGGTGGGTCGGTTTAGCCGGACACTTGTGATTGAGAGTTGTGATTGAAATTAGCTTGATAATACTGCTTTTCAAAGTTGATCGGCGACATGTACCCCAAAGACGAGTGCAACCGGCGAATGTTGTAGTAGCCCTCGATATAGTTAAACAATTCATCGTGAGCATCTTGCAGGGTTTCAAAGCAACCATCTTCGAGCAATTCAGCCTTTAAACGACTCCATAAAGACTCCGCATGAGCATTCTGGTATGGTGTTCCCAATTAGTTGGACAGCTTTTGGGCTAATTCAAGCTTGGGAAATCCGAGTCAATAATTGTACTTTTTTGCTCCCCAATTGGTTCTTTGATATACCATTGAGCAGGAGTCTGGTAGCCTAACGATTGAAGTTTGGGGCATGTTTACCGGCTCGCTTTCGATGGGTTTTCAGTTGCTGCTTTTCCTCCAAAGACACCTCCACGGCTGGGGCATACTTTATTAGAAACGATTCGATGACTTTATCGCACTCCTTAATCTTGCCCTCGTAGAGTCGATAGAAATCCAGGGCAGCTCGTAGCTCAAAGATCAATCGCTTCGGCGCTCCGATCCTCCCGCCACCAGCCTTGCAAGGCATGAGCAATCTCCTGACGAGATTTTTTGACCCGAACGCTGACGAGTGAAACCAGGTGTTCGGGCTCCCGTTGCCCTGCTAAAATGGCCTCAATAACAGCCATGCCCGATTGCCCTGTAATGTCATTAAGCACTACATCTAAGCGGATATTCATCAACCGAAGGGCTTTCTGCATCTTATTGGAGTAGCGGGCTGACTGCTGAACCAAGTGTTGACGATGGTAATAGTAGGTGCGTAGCTGTTGGAAGGTGTCACTCAGCAATAAACTGCCTGATAGCAAGCCTAAGGAGTGCAATTTCTGAATCCAGATGCAGTCAATGACATCGGTTTTGCGGCGGCACGGGCCGCCCCGCCTTTACATTTTTGGTCTGGCTACCGCCCACCAGCAGTACCTCAAAACCCGCTTGTTGCAAAGCGTTAAATAAGGTTTGCCAATAGCTGCCAGTGCTTTCCATGGCAACGGTAGTGATGCCATGCTGGCGCAAGTGGTCAATAAGCAGTAGATGATCGTTGGTGTACACCCCAAATTCGCGCACATTGTCTTTGTTTTGATCAATGGCAACCAGATGACTCCGTGAGCCCACATCAATCCCGGCTGCATGGGGGTGAATAATTCGGAAGCTGTTTTGGCTGTTTCCCATAGTGCATGACTATTTAGTGACTTCTGGGAGCGCACCGTGACTGTAAGAGTTTTCTGTACGGGATTCGCCGAAGCGATCACCAGCGCATTCACCAAATACTTTTCGGGAAGAAAAGCATCGCGCGCTCCAGCCCAGATTTTAAGGAAGGACTCGATTAAGTACCAGTAAAAGCGGGAGGCTTGGTTCAGAAAGTCGGTTAAAGGTAAGCTTTCTGGCCGGAAGGTAAGTTGTATTGGCTATTCAACAGCGTAGGCGCTGTACAACGATTTTAAAATATCGCGTTCTAACTCCGTTTGGCGGAGTTGCCGACGGAGCAATTCGACCTCTTCTTCCAAAGTGGATG
>NZ_JBYFCJ010000072.1:0-5720 GCF_057652235.1 Arsenicibacter sp. R0_47
TCATCGTTTTGTAGTTTCGTCACCACAAAAATAGGACATACTGGTTCTTGCCTTTTTTTATGAGAAAGCCCTGATTTTGCCAATGCGATGTTATGTGAAGGAATTTTTAGTATCTTTGTATTCAAATAATTCACATTTTATGTATTTCAGCAAGCCTTGGTAATTAAAAATTAAAGTAAATTATTAAATCGTCTTTTTGAGACGGTTGCTATTTGGTACGTTAATTTTTAATTTAAAATAAGGTAATAATGAAAAATATAAAACCCTTAACTTTTCCGTTTAATTCGGAAAATAATACATCCATAAAACAAAGTCTTTTTCGATTTCGAGAATATTTTGATTCTTCTACAATTGTTGGTTTAGGCGAAAACGCACATTTCATAAAAGAGTTTTTTACATTCAGGCATCAAGTTATTGAGTTTTTAGTAACTGAATGTGATTTTGACACCTTGGCATTTGAGTTTGGTTTTTCTGAAGGATTAGAAGTTGATAAGTGGATAAAATCACAAATTCCATTCGACGATTTGGATAAGTTACTGTCACACTTTTATTATCCAAATGAGTTTAAAGATACTTTGCTATGGCTTCGTCGGTATAATCAAGACAATAATAATCAAATTACCTTTTTAGGTGTGGATATTCCTAAAAATGGAGGTTCTTATTTTCCAAACTTTCGTATTGTATCTGATTATTTGCAAAGACTTTCAATCGTTTCTTCTGATGTCTTACAGAAGATTTTAAATCTTGCTGAGAAATTTGATTTCTATTCGACTTCTCAGCTTGCGTTAAATTTATCGCTTTTTGATGAAGCTGAACATAATGAATTAAAAGCATTGCTATTAAAAGTTTACATTCGTTTGATTACTCTTCAACCAAAATTAGAAAGTTTAGAATTTCAATCGATAGTTCATCAAGTTAAAGGCTTGATTTATATGAATTATAATGCTGATGCTATGGAAAGTTTCATTACTGAAAGGGGAATTGAAGGAGATATGGGAGCAAAAGACCAGTATATGGCAGAAAGCATTGATTGGTTTTTGAAAAATTCACTTGGTAAAAAGATTATTTTGGTTGCCCACAATGCTCACATTCAAAAAACTCCGGTAGATTTTGATGGATTTATTAGTTGTTATCCAATGGGGCAAAGACTTTCGATGACTTTTGGAGAAAAATATAAAGCATTTGCAATAACTAATCTACGTGGAGAAACTGCGGCATTGTATCCTGATAATGATTATCAATTTGGCTTTAGGGTTGATAAATTCCCACTTGATTTTCCAGAGTCGGATTCTGTTGAATTTATTATGCAAGAATTTGGAGGAAAAGAATGCTGTTTACTAATGAACAGAAGTACGGAATTAAAAAATTGTAATAAGATTCGATTTGATTCGATGTGCCTAAAAACTGAAATAGAAGAAGCTTTTGACGGAATTTTTCTAATAGAAAAATCAACTGTTTCAGAAGTAGTGGATTGAGAATTTATAAATTTAATTTCGAAACGGCACTTTCTTTTTGGAGGTGCCGTTTTATTCTTTCACATAACGTGCCGCGTATTGGCGATGGGCGGGATTTTTAGCACTGAACTTTAATCGAAGAACAGAAGTTGAATTTTGCACTTCCGTTGATACGAAGCCGTTCAGCCCGCCTATTGCCAATACGATGTTGTACGACGTAGTTATGTTTTGGGTTTTAGTCCAGCTAAATATTTTCGTATGTCATTTTCTAATTTATCCGGGTATTTGTACTCTAATTTTTTTGACAATTCAGTTCCTATTTCTGAAACTAAATCAGTCATTGAAAATAGAGCAGTCCAATTTTCCTTTATATCGCTCCCTGAAAATGTTTGTTCTGTTTTAGCCCACATTTCCTGGTTAAGATACTTTTTGAAAAGCCGTCCATATTTATTGGTCGTTATGTTCCAATTGTGTTCACTTGCAATGTGCCATTCAATTAAAGGAATTAAATATTCTGTGCGAATAACGGTTTCCGACATAAATTTCGCATAGAATATTTCATCTCTCACAAGACACTTTGCCACGTAAGTTGTGTCCCACCAAAAATCGTTTATTAGATTTTGAAACTCTTTTTCAGACGGTTTTTTGATAATGGAAATTTGATAAGTTGGTTTCAGCATTTGCTTTGTAATACCATCTTTATCAATTAAAATTTTATAACCAATATCCCAATCTTCTGGTAATTCTTTCTCTTGCGTTTCCTTTATAAATTTTGATTTGCTGTAAAGTTTAAAATCTACTTTCACACCGTCTTCATAAAGTAGCATTTTCATTGCGTGTTTATGGTTAAAACAACTTTCGTCTTCTTCAATCATAGCAATTGGATTTCCGAATTTAAGCGTCCAGCTTTTGTCTGAAATGTAATTTGTATTATCCTCAAAAACAAATTCAATGTCTAAATCACTAAATTCGTCAACAAGTGCTAAAGGATTTACAAGTGAACTTGTCAGAAGAAGAACTCTTACATCTTCGTTTTTCTCCGACCATTCTATAATTGTTCTTAACTTTTCTTCTCTGACTTTCATTTTGTTTGGTTCGGTTTTACTATGTCGTACAACGGTTCTCAGCTATACGCAGGCAGGGATTTTAACCACTGAACTTCCTACGAAGAACTGAACTTTAAATTTACCACTTAACTGTCCTACGAAGCACGAAACCCCTGCTTGCGTATAGGTGATGTTATGCGGTCGGTTTTCATTTTCTCTTCTTTCTCGTTAATTTGTCAAGCAAAGTTACTAAATTTGCAGTCAAGCAATTTCAATTTTTGAATTATGTATTTCAGCAGACCTTGGACTTCTATCTAAGTGATAGGCAGTCCTGAAAATTCCAATCTCTTTTAGGTCAAGACAATTAGTCTATGGGTTTCGTGTACCGACTTTTTTGTAAAGGCGTTACGTTGTCATAGTTGCTCTGTCGGGTAATACTGTCTATTCACTTCTCCACGATTTGAATTCAAGTATTCACCTGTAAGAAGTTACTAATGACAAAAAAGAAATTGCCCGTTCGTTTTACGGGTCAGCACTTTACTATTGATAAAGTGCTAATAAAAGATGCAATAAGACAAGCAAATATAAGTAATCAGGATACGGTTTTAGATATTGGGGCAGGCAAGGGGTTTCTTACTGTTCATTTATTAAAAATCGCCAACAATGTTGTTGCTATTGAAAACGACACAGCTTTGGTTGAACATTTACGAAAATTATTTTCTGATGCCCGAAATGTTCAAGTTGTCGGTTGTGATTTTAGGAATTTTGCAGTTCCGAAATTTCCTTTCAAAGTGGTGTCAAATATTCCTTATGGCATTACTTCCGATATTTTCAAAATCCTGATGTTTGAGAGTCTTGGAAATTTTCTGGGAGGTTCCATTGTCCTTCAGTTAGAACCTACACAAAAGTTATTTTCGAGGAAGCTTTACAATCCATATACCGTTTTCTATCATACTTTTTTTGATTTGAAACTTGTCTATGAGGTAGGTCCTGAAAGTTTCTTTCCACCGCCAACTGTCAAATCAGCCCTGTTAAACATTAAAAGAAAACAGTTATTTTTTGATTTTAAGTTTAAAGCCAAATACTTAGCATTTATTTCCTGTCTGTTAGAGAAACCTGATTTATCTGTAAAAACAGCTTTAAAGTCGATTTTCAGGAAAAGTCAGGTCAGGTCAATTTCGGAAAAATTCGGTTTAAACCTTAATGCTCAAATTGTTTGTTTGTCTCCAAGTCAATGGGTAAACTGTTTTTTGGAAATGCTGGAAGTTGTCCCTGAAAAATTTCATCCTTCGTAGTTCAAAGTCGGGTGGTTGTCAAGATGATTTTTCTGGTTTGGTGTCGTCTTTTAAGCTGCCGCATAACGAAAAATGGTAGCCGTAGTTGCCGGATTTACAGCACTTTCGTATCAATTTAGCACTTCGGTTCGTTAAAAGCACCAAAGTATCAAGTTGGCACGAAAGCCGGCAATTATCGGCTACCATATGTTAGTGGCATTTATCATTTCATTATATTCATTTGCTTTAACGCATTTTTTGTTACATTAATTCTCGATGAAATAAAATCATCAACATTCAATCCGTCTGTCGGAATTACATTTGTTGCAAAAAAATAAACATTAGATTTTGTTTCAACATAACCAACAAACCAACCATTATATTTTTCTTCTATCGAACTTAATCCAGTCTTACCGCTTAAAATGTAATTTTCAGTTCGCTCAATTTCCATAATATTTTTGACAATCTTTATTGTCCTATCAGAAATTGGAAATTTTGAAAAATAGAATTTCCTTAAAAAGTCGATTTGTTGTTTTTGAGATATTTTTGAATTTCCTTCAAGCCAAAAATTGTCAATCGTTAAACTGTCAAAAATCATATTTTTATACTCAAATTTTTCTAAATATTCTTTCATTTTAATTGTTCCGATTTTCCTTGCAATTTCCTGATAGCAAGGAACACAGGAAATTCTAAAAGCATCTTTAAATGATAAATCTTTTTCCCAAATATCCATTTTTCTCTGCTCGCCATTCCATTTTAAAATAGTTGTATCATTTTCAATAATGCCTAATTCAACAGCAATTATAGAATTTGGAATTTTGAATGTTGATGCAGGTAATTTTCCGTTTTTAGCCCAATCAAAGTCATTTGAGTAAAAAGTATTCTTGTCGTTATCATAAATTAGAATTGAACCATTTACTTGAAAACTATCTAAAATTTTGTCAAAATCAGAAATTTCTGTTTCAATTATGTTTTTATTCGTTGTTGTGTTACAGCAAACAAATAAAAATATCATTGAAATAAAAACTACAAATAAAATATTTTTCATTTATTGTCTAATTATCGTTTGTTTTTGTTGCCACTAACGGGAAACGCATTGGCGAAGTGGCGGATAAATTGGACAAAAAGTTCAATTTAGCAGTGACGTAGCCGATGTGTTTCCACAGAAGCTAAATTATTAAAAAAAGCTGAATGTGGAACACATTCGGCGGAATAAAATGCACAAAAGTTGAGTTTGGCACTTAACCCGCCATTTTGCCAATGCGATGTTATATGCCGTATTTTTTGATAAGATAATTTAAGTCAGCTTCGTTTAAAATTCTAATGTTTGCTTTTTTTGATTGGTTTAAGTCGTTTATTTTTTGGATTTTTGACCAACCACAATCTTCACCTGCAAAAACAAAATCTACTTTACCTGTTATTCCTGATTTTATTTGTCCACCAATTTTCATTAGAAAAGTTTTTATTTCTTCTCTTTCTATTGAAAAGTTGCCCGTAATAACTATTCCTTTTCCTATTAAATCAATGTTTTCAAGTTCGTTTTGAGTTATTTGATAATTTGATAAATGCTCTTCATTTTCTTCTAAAACATCTTCACTTGGTTGATTGAAATAATTATTATTTGTTTTAGGCTGGTCATCAATTTTTCTTATTAGTTCTTGATAACTTGGATACTTGTCAGTCAATTCGCCAAATATTAAAGCACAAAGTTTTGCATCGAATTCTGGGTCGTGATGATTTGTTACTTCTAAGTCCAAACTCTCTGCTAAATCTTTTATTTTTTTAGGCATCCCAAGTTTATCTGCAAATAACATTGTGTCAATATAACTTATGACATATGGTTTTAAATTATAATGTTCATATAGATTTTTCTGATTATCCGTTTATGCACCTGTTATATTCGCAATTACTAGTCTGTCAAAGAGTTTGTCTCCAAAATACCGTCT
>NZ_JBYFCJ010000073.1:0-4694 GCF_057652235.1 Arsenicibacter sp. R0_47
AGGGAATAAGTTAGCGTAGGTGGGGTTTTGGGCTTTGTAATTATCAATCTGATTGCGGTAAAAATCGCGTTCTTTGGCTACTTCGAGGGCTTGTTTATAGATGACTGATTCTTGGTTTTGATACCAGGAGTAGGCCGAAAAAGCACCGGCAAGGATGAGGATAATAGTATAGGCCAGGAAGGGTTTCCAGTTAGTAAAGCCGTAGAAATCGCCCTGAATGGTAATCTTGGCGGGGATGCGTTCGCGTTCGGCTTTGATTTGGTTGATGATCTCGGCTCCTGCTGCCTGCACTTGCTTTACATCGGGTAAGCCTTGTACTAAGGGGGGAAGGACGTATTTGGCGAAAGCTTGGGGGTCTAGGTTGTATTGTGCTGTTGGGCGCTCAGCAAGTGCCTTTTTGATGTCTGTGGCTAATTCCTGCTTTAGTTTTTGGTACTGCTGGGTATTGGCATCGCTGGTATTTTTGATAGCTTCGACCTTTTCTAGGGCGTTGGCTATTCGGTTCATTAATTCTTCCATGCTGTTAGTAGCCTAAGCCTTTCGGCCGGTCTTGTTTTGGGGTTTGTTGTTTGATTTGCTGTTCGTTTGTTTTCTCCTGTTGTCGTTTTTGATCCCGTTGTTTCATCAGGTCGGCTAATTGACTAAATGCCTTTTCCTGTTCCCGTTGCTTCATGAAGTCGGCCAACTGGCTAAATCCTTTGGCAAAGTCGTTTTGCTGGCTTTGCTGGCGACTGTTGGCCCGTTCTCTGGCCTGTTGTGCGTGAAGGGTGTTGGTTTGACTGCGGGCCTGTTTATGGCCTTGCAGGGTATGGTAATTGTGTCGGGTTCGTTCGGCTCTGGCAATACGGCGTTCCTGTTGCCGTTGCTGTTCCATTTGACGTTCCCGGTTTAGCTCGATCTGGGCGTGTATTTTACTGCCGGTGTACTGGCGGTCTATTTCGCTGGCTTTGAAAGCATGGTCGCCTGTTTTGAAGCTCATACCCTGCCCGTTTTTCTGAACGGTGGTTTGAATGCCCTGTTGGGTAAGTGCTTTTTTGAGGCCGTCTAAGCTGGTTGCCTGGCTAACCTCTTTGGTTAATGCTTCATAGATTTTGTACCGGGCCTGATCGTGACCGGGCAGGCGTTCGGTGGTTGTTCGGGTGAGGTCTTTTTTC
Organism: Arsenicibacter sp. R0_47; assembly: GCF_057652235.1. Classification (NCBI taxonomy): domain Bacteria; kingdom Pseudomonadati; phylum Bacteroidota; class Cytophagia; order Cytophagales; family Spirosomataceae; genus Arsenicibacter; species Arsenicibacter sp. R0_47. The sequence continues at coordinate 1,155 of NZ_JBYFCJ010000073.1, forward strand.
TTTTCGGCGGCTATTGTCAGGCCGTATTCCTGAGCGATGGCGCGGGTGGCCTCATGGCTACGTTTATAATTGTGCGCGTCGCTGATGGTTTTCCCGTTGTAGTCAACCCGATTATAGACCAAATGAAAATGCTCATGGCCTCGATCACTATGGCGGATTAGGGCCCATTGGGTTTGATCCGGGTCTATTCCCATTTTCTCCATGAATTCCCGGGCGTGTTGGGTCATGGCCTGATTAGTGGCTTTATGGCTGTCCTGCGGGTGGTAGCTGACCGAAACGTGACCAACGGCATTGCCCAGATCGGGGTTTAGCCACCGATGGCGGTTAAAGTCCTTGATCATGTCTTCTTTGTTGGGCCGGATGCCGTTGTAGTCGAGTAACTCGGCGCGTTTATCGGTCAGCTCCTCTTTGTGGCCTTCGTAGAGGTAGCGGATGGTGCCGCCGAAGCTGCGGCCGGTGTTAACTTTTGCGATCATAGCGGCTGATGATTTGTCGGAGTTCATTAGCTAGTTCGTCGGCTCTGGTGGCGACAGCTGCATAGCCTTGGGCGTTGGCCTGTGCGGCAAGCTGGTTGAGGTTACGGGCCATGCCGGCTAGTTGAAACAGGGCCTTTCGCTCTTCCTCGCCTAGTCCTGTTGCGGGCTGGCGGTAGCGGATCAATTGCCGGATGATGCCGGCTAAGTTTCGATTGCCGGCGTAGGCTTTTAGCTGGTTGTACTCTACATCGGTGAAGGCTACTTCAACCCGTTTAGTACGTTTGTCAGTCTCGGATTTAGGGGGTCTTCCCATTGCGTTTATGTCGTTGTAAGCGGTAGCGGTGACCTCGTAGAGCAAGCGTAGGGAGCCGATAGGCGACCGGGTTTTGGCCCGGCCAAAACATAGCTTGCTCTTTTTTTCTTGATAAATTAGCACAACGCGCATATTTTTTCCAAGGTTTTTTCGGCTGTTGGCTAAAAAATAAACCGAAAAAGCCCGCTTTGTGGGCGGGCTTTTTGGATGATATGTTGGAATCAGATTACCTTGCACTCGCCAAAGTTTAGAGTACCCTGTTCCTATGTCACAAAGCTACGATGAACCGCTGTATAAGCGCGCTCGTTCGAAATTTATTTCGATAAAATTTTCCATTTATCTTCTCAAAGGGAACCCTGTTTCTCCCTTGGTCAAGTCGTATTGGTCAACTTATCACTGTTGCCACGAGTTGGTGGTGAATAATGCCGGTAATCTGATTGGTAAGTATTGTAAGGCTCGTTGGTGCCTGACGTGTAACCGTATCCGGACGGCGTTGATTATCCTTGGGTATGGCCCCCAGCTTAGGAATTTACAAGATCTTCAATTTATGACGTTGACAGCAGCCACCTGTACGAAGGAAGAGTTACCAGAACGTATTAATCTCTTTCAGAAAATTTGGGCTTCCATTTTGCATCGAAATCGGAATGACTGTCAGTTGGGCCGTGGTCGTGTCTTAATCGGGTTGAGGAAATGCGAGTGCACTGGTCGTCCTGATGGTATGTATCACTACCATTTTCATTTGCTCATTGAAGGGTTGGAGAATGCAGAATGGGTATTAGGACAGTGGAAAAAGCGGGTTGTGGCAGCCGGATTGAAGATTAGTGATTCGGCTCAGGATATTCGTGCTGCGGATGAAGATAGCTTGATGGAATTAGCCAAGTACTCGACTAAGATTGTCACCAAACAAAAGGGGAAGGATGATTATTTAGCTACCTCGGAGCAACTTGACTGGATCTTTCAGTGTCTGCGGGGTCGGCGGACTTATCAGCCATTTGGTGGGTTATCGATGGTCGAAGAAGAATTTGAAGATGAGGACCTGATTGGGCAACAATTGCCGGGGGGATTTGAAGGACGGGTATGGCAATGGATAAACCGAGATTGGGTTAGCGAATATGGGGAGTTATTGACTGGGTTTGTACCAAGTGAATCTGAAGAGAGATTGTATCATGAGGTTAGATAAGTGTAACTTCAAAAATTTTTGTTGTTGTCTGTTACTTTTTGTGGTTGTGAGGTATTAACCATTGTATCGTATGTATATGGAGTAATATTGTTTCCGTATATTGAAAACATTTACATATGATACTTTTTATTCCATAACCTTAAATTTGTTATATTATGAAGAGCAAATTATTACTTGTAATGAGTTTATTTTTCCTTTTAAGTACGCTATCGTGTTCTGAGAAGGATGTTAGTTTTGATTTAATTAAAAAGATTAGAACTGACCAAGCGTTTAGAAATCTTTGGAATTCTAATATTAAATTTCAGAGTGATGTTCAAAATAAAAATATAGCATTTTTGGTTAAGGATAGGAATGATGCTTTAGTTTGGGAAAGTAAAATTAGGAATGCTAAAAACGAATCTGATTCTAGAGTTTTATTAGATCAGGTATGTACTAATTCTCAATTACTGATTAACTTTTATTCAGATTTTTCAAAAAACTTGTCGGTATTAAAAAATAGTTTACCTGAGTTGAAGAAAATGAGTAATGAAGAATTTGTATCAGTAGTTAAAGATTCGTTTAAAGAAGAGAGAGATGAAAACTTGAAGATGGCAAAAGTTGCTTTGGTGGGTGATTGTTACGGTGGTTGCAGCGAGGCGCTTAATATTGCTTTAGACTATGCGAATAATGCACTTGTAGTTGCCACTATAGGATGTGGTTTATTATCTGCAGGTGTTGTTACTGGTATAATGTGCGGTATAGGAGCAACATTTACTTATGGATTTGCTGTTAATGCTGCTATTGATACATTTGGAACATGTTGGAAAACTTGCACTCCAGTAGAAGGATAATTTTAAAATCTTACATGTCTTATGAAATCAATCACATCTAAGCAGCTAGATTTATTGCAAAATTTAGCTCTTGTATTTGTTGTTATTGGAGGCCAAGTATCGATTAGTTTTCTTAACTTGGGTTATTTAGGATTGTGGATCCAGATTTTTCTTATTGTATTGATTACTGGATTTGTCATTTATCATTTATGGATTAATAAAAATTTTGAAGAAATTCGAAATAAAGCAATCCGTACATTTTTTTTGTGTGTATGCATGTTCGCTATTTATTGGAGTATTGATAATTTTTTTGTTAAAAAAAGAGTCAGTGAAATACAGAGTACTACTGTCTCTAAGTAAATTTTCATGAGGAACGATATTTAAAAAGGCCATTGAAATTTCAGTGGCCTTTTTTCGTTAACGAACACAAGTAGCAGCAACGAACCCTTAGACGCTTTTTTTAACCATAAAGCGAGTGAACACAAGAGCAGTAGCCAAAAAATACAACCCGAAGAATGAGGGTGGAGATTTTTTGGCTACTGGCGTAGCGCACTCTTGGGGGCAGTTGCTTTATGGTTAGATCTTTGTGTCTAAGGTGCGTTGTTGCGGTATTGAGGTGTTAAGGTTGATTCTGGGGCTTAGTTTGATTCTCTGTTTTTTGCCAGAAACCTCCGTCGTCGTAATCAGGGAATAAGTTAGCGTAGGTGGGGTTTTGGGCTTTGTAATTATCAATCTGATTGCGGTAAAAATCGCGTTCTTTGG
>NZ_JBYFCJ010000074.1:0-2917 GCF_057652235.1 Arsenicibacter sp. R0_47
AAACCTTTCCAACACGATTCCGGGACCATTAGTATGGCTCTGCTCTACGCCTCTCAGCGCCTTCACATGCCACCTATCAACGTCGTCGTCTACAACATCCCTTATAAAGAAGTCTCATCTTCAGGCCAGTTTCGCACTTAGATGCTTTCAGCGCTTATCTTAACCATACGTAGCTACTCAGCCGTGCCACCGGCATGACAACTGATTCGCCAGCGGTATGTCCAACCCGGTCCTCTCGTACTAAGGTCAGCCCCCGTCAAACTTCTAACGCCCACCACAGATAGGGACCGAACTGTCTCACGACGTTCTGAACCCAGCTCGCGTGCCACTTTAATCGGCGAACAGCCGAACCCTTGGAACCTTCTCCAGCCCCAGGATGTGACGAGCCGACATCGAGGTGCCAAACCTCCCCGTCGATGTGAGCTCTTGGGGGAGATCAGCCTGTTATCCCCGGCGTACCTTTTATCCTTTGAGCGATGGCCCACCCATGCAGAACCACCGGATCACTATACCCTACTTTCGTACCAGATCGGCCTGTTTGCCTCACTGTCAAGCCCGCTTTTGCTATTGCACTCCTCGACCGATTACCATCCGGCCTGAGCGGACCTTGGGAAGCCTCCGTTACCCTTTCGGAGGCGACCACCCCAGTCAAACTACCCACCAACCACTGTCCCCAAGCAAGGGTTAGACCACCAGTCAGAAAAGGGCGGTATTTCAACGCTGACTCCACGACGCCTGGCGACGCCGTCTCACAGTCTCCCGCCTATCCTACACATCCCTGACCAGCAATCCATGATAAGCTGTAGTAAAGGTGCACGGGGTCTTTCCGTCCCGTGGCGGGTAAGCGGCATCTTCACCGCTACTACAATTTCACCGAGCTCATGGCTGAGACAGTGCCCAGATCGTTACACCATTCGTGCAGGTCGGAACTTACCCGACAAGGAATTTCGCTACCTTAGGACCGTTATAGTTACGGCCGCCGTTTACTGGGGCTTCAATTCAGTGCGTCGCTTGCGCTAACACCCCCTCTTAACCTTCCAGCACCGGGCAGGTGTCAGACCCTATGCGTCATCTCTCGATTTGGCAGAGTCCTGTGTTTTTGGTAAACAGTCGCCTGGGCCTCTTCTCTGCAGCCTCCCGTTACCGGGTAGGCCCCCCTTCTCCCGAAGTTACAGGGTCATCTTGCCGAGTTCCTTAGCCATGATTCTCTCGCGCACCTTAGGCTCTTCGCCTCGACTACCTGTGTCGGTTTACGGTACGGGTACTGTTGCACTGACGTTTCCGTGACTTTTCTTGGAAGCGTATCCCCCGTTTCGCTTCAGCCGTAGCCTCCGCTCAGCGATCTATTCCGTCAGATCCCAACAAGCTCAACACTCCGTCATCACTTCACATGCAACACTAGTGCAGGAATATTAACCTGCTCCCCTTCAGATTCAGCCTTCGCCTGCTCCTTAGGTCCCGACTAACCCGCCGTTGACTGCCATCGCGACGGAATCCTTAGTCTTTCGGTGTGAGGGGTTCTCGCCCTCATTATCGTTACTTATGCCTACATTTGCTTTTCACACCGCTCCACCATGGCTCACGCCACAACTTCGCCGCAATGTGAATGCTCTCCTACCATCGCAGTTTACACTGCAATCCATCTCTTCGGTGATGTGCTTGATGCCCGTTTATTATCGATGCCCGCCCCGCTCGACCAGTGAGCTGTTACGCACTCTTTAAAGGAATAGCTGCTTCCAAGCTAACCTCCTGGCTGTCTCGGCAGCCGGACCTCCTTTGTTCAACTTAGCACACACTTTGGGACCTTAGAGGATGGTCTGGGTTGTTCCCCTCTCGGAGCAGGACCTTAGCACCCTGCCCCTCACTGCCCAGCACCTTTCCACGCATTCGGAGTTCATCAGAAGTTGGTAGGATTTGACTCCCCCGCATCCTGTTGGTCGCTCTACCTCATGGAAAGTAACACTGAACGCTGTTCCTAAAAACATTTCGGAGAGTACGAGCTATTTCTCAGTTTGATTGGCCTTTCACCCCTACCCGCAGTTCATCCGGAAACTTTTCAACGTTTATCGGTTCGGTCCTCCATGGTGTGTTACCACCACCTCAACCTGACCACGGGTAGATCACCAAGTTTCGCGTCAACTCCACCTGACTGCTCGCCCTGTTCAGACTCGCTTTCGCTTCGGCTCCGTATGTCTACATACTTAACCTCGCCAGATAAAGTTACTCGTAGGCTCATTATGCAAAAGGCACGCCGTCACCCGCTGCTGCAGGCTCCGACCGCTTGTAAGCGTCTGGTTTCAGGTTCTGTTTCACCCGGGTACTCCCCGTCCTTTTCACCTTTCCCTCACGGTACTCTCCTCTATCGGTCTTCTAGTCGTATTTAGCCTTGGCGGATGGTGCCGCCGGATTCAAAGGAGGTTCTTCCTGCCTCCCCCTACTCAGGATACCAAACCCACAACCTGTATCTACCTGTACGGGACTCTCACCCTCTGTGGTTGCCTTTCCCACGGCATTCCAGTTTGACAAATTGCTTGTTGTCTGGTCCTACAACCCCGACCCCGCCGTAACGGAACCGGTTTAGGCTGTTTCCCGTTCGCTCGCCACTACTTGGGAAATCACTACTTGTTTTCTCTTCCTCCGCCTACTTAGATGTTTCAGTTCAGCGGGTTTGCTTTCCTCTCGGAATAATATGCTTAGCATATTGGGTTACCCCATTCGGAAACCAACGGATCAGCCCCTGCCAGCAGGTCCCCGTCGCATATCGTCGCTTGCCACGTCCTTCATCGCCGCTAGAAGCCAAGGCATCCCCCAGACGCCCTTTTGCTCGTGTTTTCTTTACTCTACTTGTTACTTGTGTGTCTTGTCTTCACCACAACATTCCTGCTGTGTCAGACTCTCTCTGTAAGTCAAAGAACTT
>NZ_JBYFCJ010000075.1:0-4108 GCF_057652235.1 Arsenicibacter sp. R0_47
TCTACGCGCATTATTTGGCCCAATTCTGACTCTTTGTCTATCTGGGTTAGAATGTAAGTCCCTATATCCTCCCCTTTAGCCTTTGCCGCTTCTTGTATTTGCCCATGTAATTGGGTTGATACGCGAAAAGCGATTGTCTTTGTAGGCGGCTGTGTGCTTTTATCTACTGACTCTTTGCTTTTAGACATTGTTTACAGTCGTTAACAATTTTCGAATATTGTTTGCGATTCATGAAGGTGGGAGTATATTTGCGTAAATATGTGCGAATTACGGACAAGAGAGAGGAGTAAAAAAGAATACGTTTTCAGTGGTCCGCTCTTGATAAGTTAGCACAACTGAGTTCCTTTGATATTTAAACAACTGAATATCAAGGACTTAACCCCAAAAACGCTCTGATGATTTAGACTTGACCTAAACCCTTAATTATCAGACAGTTATGAATAAATGAAAAAAGGCTCATGCAGAGCCTTGGAAACCACAAAAAAAGAAAGCCTGAACCCTCTATGCTTGGCGGCAGTCGGCTCAGGCTTATCACAAATGATGATGAGACAAAGTAAGGGCTTTTATCCCGAAAAAACAAAAGAATCTCGGGCAAAATATCTGTCGGTAAAGCTGGCATATAACCTCCTTGAGAATAACCCAGATTCAATGTTATCAAAGTCGTATCAAGGTACTGTACATTGCCTTGAAACACGCTTAGAAAGGGGAACGGAAAAGGGTGTAAAACTAACATCGACATATTGTAAAAATCGTTGGTGTGCTGTTTGCAATCGTATCCGTACCGCAGTTTTAATTAATGGTTACGAGCCGGTAATTAAACAAATGCAAGAGCCTTATTTTGTGACTTTGACAAAGCAAACTGTATCAGGGTTTAATCTGCCAAAGTCAATTATTTTTATGCATGATTCTTGGCGCAAAATACTAAACAGTAAATTAGGCCGTAAGAAAAAAGTAAAGGGTGTTAGAAAGTCTGAATGTACTATACGTCCTAACCATCATTATCATTATCACTTTCATATTGTTATAGATGGAAAAGAAAATGCACAATGGTTGGTTGAAGAATGGTTAAAAAGAATGGGTAGCCTTGCTGATAGTAAAGCGCAAGATATTCGGCCAGCGGATCAAAATTCTTTAAAGGAGCTGTTTAAATATTTCACTAAATTAACTACCAAAGCCGGTGAATTGATCGATTACAAACGCATGGATGTAATTTTTAGAGCTTTGCGTTGTAAGCGTGTTTATCAGCCGTTTGGTGGTGTTAGTCCGGTAGAAGAAGAGATTGATGATGTCAGTGAGGAAGAATTAAAAGGTTTGAGTGATCAGTTACAGTATTATGAAAGAATATGGAACTGGTCAAATGACTTTACGGATTGGGTGACATTGGATGAAGATGGAAAAGTAATTGGTCAACTGACTGGTTATGAGCCAAATGAGAAGTTTAAAGGTCTTTTTGACAATAAAGATATTGCCTGAAGCGGAAGCGGCAATGCTGGGAAGCAACCGCCGAGGAATAGGGCAAGACCCGCGACGCAGTTGCGCGCAGCTTACTGAACTGGTGCCCTACATCATTCAGTGAGTTTAACCGGATTGATAGCTTGAAGCCTCCGGTTAGGAGTTAAAAGGGTCGGATTGATAGCTTGAAGCCATCCGGCCCTTTTTCTTTACTATACAGCTTATATTTATGACTTTGTATATACTGTTTTATTATCTAAACCCGCTTAAAAAATGCAAGATATTACAAACGGATGGTATGATTTTATGGAATCACCTTATGACGATTCTTCAAGTGATTTGGATGATTTTGATGTAGATTTTATAAAAGAAAATAAGAAAAAACCTAAAAAAGTAGTAATCGAAGAAAAGGATTTGACAATAAGGAGTATTAAGACACCGAAAAAATAATGGAAAAAACGCAAGGTAAATTCTGTAAAAAAGATTTATTAATGCTTTATGGGAATGTTCGTATGAAGCATTTTGAAGAATGGATTGAACCTATTATGGAAGAAGTTGGGTGGAAAGTCGGTAAAAAGCAAATATTATCCCCGAAACAGGTTAGACGGATTGTTGATTATCTGGAGAATCCAATACCGTTAAAAGAACTTAATAGTTAAGTATGAGGAATGGTTGTAGGAAATGTTAACAATTCTGGGTGTGCTATTTAGTGTGCATTTTGATTGAGAACAGCAGACAGAAGTAGTAAAAGTCCGTCAAGTTTTAAGACGGACTTTTCTTATGTCCAGTCAAAAATTTCTTATAATCAATCGGTTAGATCGGTTATGAGTTTGGTTAGATCGGTTAGAAAATCAGTTAGATCGGTTAGGGATTCGGTTAGTAAATCGGTTAGGTAGTTTATAAAAACGGTTAGATCGGTTAGGGATTTGGTTAGTAAAACGGTTATAAATTCGGTTAGATCGGTTAGGAAATGGAGCAAAAGCCAGCAGAAAGCCTAAAGGGTAAAGATACAGGTAATTGTATAGTATGTGGAAATACATTCCAATACCGTAAGGGTAAGCAGTATTGTTGTAATGCCTGTAAACAGAAAGCGTTTACTAAAGGATTGCCTTTTAGTGTGCCGGTTGATACGGAAGTACTACCATTGCCGAACGGATTCTCATTACGAGAGTATAGAGAGTATGTTGACAGGGTAGGATATTCCTTTCCGTTAATACATTATTTCTTTCTGAGAAGAAATTTAGAAAGCAATGTATCTATTGATGAAATAGAATTTTATTTAAACGGTCTTTACTCTGATCATTTCTTTTCTGATAATTTTATCCGAAGTGAACCGTATAAAGAATTTGAAAAAGATTTTCTAGACAATAAATATATTCTGTCAATGTAAAATCTTCATAGATGATTTTTTATTAATTCTAACTTTTAACTTTTAACCTTTATGATTCGAAAAACAGGAATATCTTTATTTATTGGTTTTTTATCTGTCTGGCTTTTTAAGAGAAGAAAAGATAAAATAGATGATGATAATTATAATAACATTGGATTTTGCTAGTTTTTTAATTTATTCGTTTTGATTCTTTAAATAATATTGGATGTGAATTAAAAATATTTTGTCTTAATATTATTTTTTGAATCAGTATACTTTCTTGATTCCACAGAGTTTAAATAGTTATTTTTATGAATTTAGTACAAACCGGTTATTTGGGTCTTGTTGGGCCTGTCTTTACTACGGGTTCATCCGTAGAAGGAAAATTATTGCTAATTCAGGGAAATTTTAGTGCTGATAGTAAATTAGTTCTTCGGGTTAAATCACCGGCATATGCTACAGCATTAAAGAATGCCGGTAATTTTGAATTCAGCAGTACAGATTTTACATTAGCTAGTTATCAAGACAATGAAATATTTCCTTATACTTCATTGACTTTTAAAGCTCCGCCGTATAGTGGTGCTTTTACAGATTACAGGAAGTTTGCTTCTGATTGGGCAACAATCGATCTTACGGCATCGACTACTACAGGTGTTCCCACAAATACAGGTACGACCACTACCCCAACGAATACGGGATCTACTACCGGTGGTACAACTACTAACCAAGGTAATATATCTTCTGGGGGCAGTACCAGCGGTGGATCTGGTACAGTAAACAACGTATCTACGCAGACTAGTAGCAGCAGTGTAAGTAAGCCTAATGGTACGGTTATTCTGGTGGGTATATGTGTGTTTTTGGCTCTTTTGGTGTTACGTGGCCAAGGGGACTAATTGAAAAGTAAGAAGCCCGACCTACCTAGGATCGGGCTTCTTTAAATGGTACGGTAGGTGTAGGCGCATTGTTGAGCGGGTCTAATGCCTGAAAATCCGAACGCGTTAGCGTTCAACCTTATTTTTTACTTCTTACTTTCCTTTTTTCCTGTAACTCCTGTTTCTTCACTTCTACGAATTCTTCCATTGCAGGAGCTACTATAGCTTGGAATTCTTCATAGGTCATACCCATACGCTCTTTAAGCTCATTTAAGTTCACTAGGAATTTGTTTACGATCTTGGTAATATCCCGAGTCGATTCCCATACTCTTTGCGCTTCTACGCGCATTATTTGGCCCAATTCTGACTCTTTGTCTATCTGGGTTAGAATGTAAGTCCCTATATCCTCCCCTTT
>NZ_JBYFCJ010000076.1:0-3596 GCF_057652235.1 Arsenicibacter sp. R0_47
CCTGTCAGGAAAACAGGCTATCGACAGCGACTCGGGAAGGGTCACCCTCAGGGCGGAGTTCGCGTAGTAGTCCGAGAGCGGGAAAGCCGTTTACATGGCGAAGGCGGACAGGGAATCGGTACAACTTCAGAGCCGGACCGGGCCGCCGGGGCGGAAGCGAGCCATGGACTTGGCTCACCAGACAGATTATGACTGGGTACTCAGCGTGCAACGAAAATTGTATCAATGGAGTCAGAAACATCCCACCGAAGCCTATCGGGAGTTATGGAACTGGTTAACAGATCTGCGTAACTTACGAGAAGCCTGGCGTCGCGTAGCCCGGAATAAGGGCAAACGCACACCAGGAATTGATGGGATGACCGTCGGAAGCATTCGCCAGCGCATTGGCGAAGCCCCATTTTTAGAGACCCTTCAGCAGCAGTTACGGACGGGATCATATAAGCCCAGCCCCTGCCGCCGGAAGTTAATTCCTAAACCGAGCAAACCAGGGAAATTCCGTCCACTGGGCATTCCGACGATTGCGGATCGGCCGGGCCGCCGATGCGGTGGTACAAAGTGCCATCAAACAAGTAATGGAACCCATTCTGGAAGCACGCTTTTGGCATGTCTCCTACGGCTTTCGGCCGGGGAAAGGCTGTCATGGAGCGTTAGAGCATATTCGTATGAGTATGCGTCCCCGGAAGGTGAATAAACAGGATAACAAACGTCATGAGATGCCCTATCAATGGGTGATCGAGGGCGATATTCAAGCCTGTTTTGATCACATCGATCATCACCAACTGATGGACCGGATTCGGCAGCACTCGGCTGACCGACGGGTTAACCAGTTACTGGTTCAGTTTTTGAAAGCAGGCATTCTGTCAGAGGAACAATTTCTGCGAACCGATGCAGGCACTCCGCAAGGGGGTATTGGTGCGCTGCGAAGCGCTTAGTGATAATACTCATAAGGAGGGTAACAACCTCTGATAGGAGATGGCATTCCCCCCAGAATGCCAAGGCTGATTCGGCAGGTGATGGACAAAGAGCAAGAAATCATCTGAAGCCCGGAGAACAAGGGACAACCCGCTGGCACCCTGTTACAGCGCAAGGTTCCAAGCCTGAGTTTGACTATGGTTACGAAAGAAACCTTTGTTTGAAGCGTCCTCACCTTGAGCGCACTACCAAAAGACAGGGATGGTGCGAGACAGTAGGTAGCCAGCCTTTCACTCAACTGGCGAAACGGTCATTGATGCGACCATACTGCTCTGGTTATAGGGGTATAAACCATCGGCTACTGTCGGGGATACTGGGAGTGTATCCTACGGGCGTAAAGAAGGAACCTACCGTCAAACGTACCACGTATCACTAAGTGAACGTAGGAAGCGTCACGATTGGTCAACATGACTGGGTTAGCTGCAACTGATGAAGTCGTGACGTGGCAGAGTGGTCGTAGTAGTCAGCGAGAGGGAAAGCCTCTTACAAGGCGAAGGACCACAGTCATTGCAAGAGAAACGTTCGGGAAGTAGAAAGAACTAAGATGTATGTTCGACATTATCAAAACCCAACGCAGTCTCGCTCTAAAGGCAACGCATCAACCGGCTCATCGCTTCAACGATTTGTATCGGTTGATGTGCCGACAGGAGTGGATACGTAATGCCCTCGATCATGTGCTCTCGAATCAGGGCGCACGAACGGCGGGAATTGACGGCCTAACCAAAAAGGCTTTCGTGTCGGAAACGGCACGAAACGACCTGATAGTAGAGATACAGGAAGAACTGCGTCAGAAACAGTTCAAACCGTATCCGGTCAGGCGCGTCCACATTCCTAAAGCAAACGGGCAGCAACGACCACTGGGTATTCCAACCCTGAAAGACCGGATAGTGCAAATGCTATTGAAAATGATATTAGAACCCATCTGGGAAAGTGACTTCCTGAACTGCTCCAACGGCTTTCGGCCTGGTCGCAGAACGATGGACTGCATTGCCCTACTGGACAGCTACATTAACAATCGCAACAAGTACTATTGGGTCATTGAAGGTGATATTAAAGGAGCCTTTGACAATATCCATCATACGATATTGCTCAATCTGTTGGCACAACGGATCGCTGATCAACGAGTTCTTAATCTGATCGACCACTTTTTAAAAGCGGGCGTGATGGAGAATGGCCTCTTCAAAACAACGGAGGTAGGCACACCTCAAGGCGGAATTTGCTCGCCCTTGCTGGCAAACATATACCTGCACCAACTCGATTTGTTTTGGTGGAATAAATATGGAAACCTCCATCGAAAAGAGAAAGAACGTCGTCGAAGCTTACATCAGGGAAATTGTGCGCTCATTCGGTACGCCGATGATTGGCTATTACTAACCAATGGCAGCAAAACAGAAGCCCATCGACTTCGGGACGAAATCCAGACATTCCTAAAAGAGGAACTTAAACTGGAACTGTCCGTGGAGAAAACCCACATTACTCATGTGAATAACGGCTTTGACTTTCTGGGTTTTCATGTTCGACGCTACACAGCAGCTAATGACCGGGCTAAAGTAATCGTAACGCCCGGTGCTAAAACTGTTAATCGGCTGAAAACGAAAATTCAAGAGATGACTGACCGAAAGTGGTTTCGGGATAGCCCATTGTTAAAGATCAGTGCGCTAAACGCAGTGCTACGAGGATGGATTATGTACTATCGCCATTGCAATGCCAAAGAAACAGCAAAAGACCTGGACTTTTGGGTCAACCAACGCCTGTTTATCTGGCTGCAAAAGCGACATAGGCTTACGCCAACGCAAATTATTGCCCTCTATAAACACCGCCAAAACGATGCCCGTGACAACTGGGGTATTCGCAATGGAGAGACAATGCTGTTTCTCTATCGAATGAGCGACCTGACTCTAACGAAGTACCGGTCACGGCATCCGGCTAACCCATATCTAGTGGGCGAATGGATCACTACGCTGGTAGTAGATACAGGCCCACAACCAAACACCGTATGGCTTGGCAATACGGAAGATCATGGTGTGTGGCGGGAACTGAAAGAAAGCATAAAAGCCGAGCGCGGAGCGATATGTGCCCAGTGTGGGAGTCCAGATGATTTGGATCTTCATCATCGCCAAGCCAAACGGAAGGGTGGTAAGGATGAGAAAGAGAATCTGGAATTACTCTGTCGCCGATGTCATGCACAAACAGCGAGCTTTGGAGATCACAGTCGATTGCAATGATGGAAAGCGAAGTGACGGGAAACTGTCACGCTTCGTTTGGAGAGAGGGATGAGAAAACACGTATAATGAAAGTTATAAAGGTGCGTCTTGTCCCTACTCTATTTTCCCCTTTGCTGGCCAATGTAGCTCTGGGTTTGATCGAAGAACGCTACGAACGGTGGGTTAACCACCAAACAAAGCGTCGTCAAAGTCGCCAGTGCGATGGTATCAAAGCCGCTATGTGGTCCCGAAGTGTGGATCGTCAGGCCGGTCGGGCGGTGTACTTTCCGTTTCGTTACGCTGACGATTTTGTCATTTTGGTGAGTGGTACTCAAGAAGATGCACTAGTGTTCTAACCGGGTATGTTTGACGGGTATAAACGTTTGAGTTTTACACGGGCGTCGTCGGTCGTAAACTGCC
>NZ_JBYFCJ010000077.1:0-3513 GCF_057652235.1 Arsenicibacter sp. R0_47
AAGCCCTGAACAGTTTGAGCAGGAGTATTATACTAAACTTGCAAGTTCAGTGTGCCGCTAAACCGGACCACCTCACTGCTCAGCATACTGTGGATTTGCAGCGGTGCCAGTCTACAAGCTTGGGCGCAAATCAGTTTCATGAATGCCACTAACCGTTTACCCTATACCGGTTTTATAGGTGTATGGTCAAAAGGAGTTGCTGATATTGATGGTAATGGACTTGATGATGTTGTCATGACCAGATTTCCGTCTGCAACCTTGTATATCACTTGGCAGCTTCAGCCAGGTGTATTTCGGACAGATTCAATAAAAACGTTATCCCGTTTATCTCTATCTACCACTATTGGTGATATAAATAATGACAATAGGAATGATATTATAACGGGTAGTAATCAAGATGGGTTAACTATTCAGTATAATACCGGAAGCAGGAGCTTCCGTTCAGATACTGTCAGTCGACCGCTTGTACTTATGCAGGCAGCTAATCTGGTTGATGTGAATAATGATGGCTGGCTGGATTATTTTGCCTGTAACGATATCGGATTAAATCAACTTTGGAAAAATGATCGCTCAGGAAAACTTACAGCCGCAACCGGCTGGATAGACTTTCGTACAGTACCCTTGTCGGACAATTCCGGTAATTATGGGTCAGTATGGTCGGATATTGATAACGACGGTGACCTTGATCTGTATATTGCGAAGTGCAGTGAGTTTGCTATGGCGGACCCTGCTGATCCTCGCCGTATCAACCAGTTGTTTATCAATAATACCTATCGTAAAGTAGGCACACAGATCGTTAAAAATGAAACTGAATTTACGACTAATCCTGCTGGATGGTTTACGGAAGCTGCTGCGACTTACAATGTAAAAATAAGTGGTCAGTCCTGGTCCGCTGATTTTGCAGATATCGATAATGATGGGGATCAGGATCTGCTGGTTACTAATCATGAACTCCCGACAATGTTACTGGAGAATGATGGCACAGGGCACTTTCAGGATATTACTACGTTAAGTGGACTGACAGGTTTAGGAAAGCCTTTGCAGGGTATACTACGTGACTTTGACAATGACGGGTATGTTGATGTGTTAGTTTCTGGTGATACAGAACTACAATTGTGGCTGAATAACGGTAATAAAACCTTTCGTAAGCTAGCCAATGCATTTGGAAAGCAGATTACGAACTCATTTGCTGTAGGCGATTTAAATCACGATGGTTTTTACGACGTTTACTGCTCTTATAATCCCAATAATAATATACCCGACTCCTTGTGGCTAAATAGTGGTAACAGGAATCATTTTCTTTCTCTGACACTGATGGGTAGCCAGTCGAACAAGAATGGTATAGGAGCTAAAATTACAGTACATGACTTTAGTGGGCATATACAGGTACGAGAAGTACGAGCAGGTGAAAGCTATGGGATAACCAATTCCTATGCACAAATAATAGGCCTTGGCGAAAAAACTTCAATTCAAAAAGTAACCGTTCGATGGCCCTCCGGAATAACTGATACATATAATATGCCACCCGTTGATCAACATATTTATCTCAAAGAGGGGGGCTGTCTTGTCAATGAGCCAACAGGAAATTGTAGTATGTGTACATGTCCTGTGGTTACCGCAAAGCGAATAAGATAAACTAGCTAACTAATATAATTAACATGTATTTTGATGAGTAAGTTAATGAGAAGAGTACGAAAGAACAGCCATGTGTCTAGCCAATTTTATGTTTTGGCTAAGATGTTCATATGGAACTTTTGCTTTATTGGTGGTCTATACCAACATGCAGAGGCACAGCTGACGTTGAGCAGTGGGGTAGTAAACCGCTATGCGCAAGTTACTTCATTGGCTGGAAACGTAGTTAACCTGGGGACGCAGAGCGGTGTTTCTCACAGTTGGGCCATTGGAGACGTAGTCTTACTGGTTCAAATGACAGGGAATACCTCGGCCAATGGGGGAAAGTTTGAATACCGCAGGATTTCATCTGTAGCTGGTAACAGTGTTACTCTGGATGGTATTACACGGTCCTATAGCCCTACAACTGAGAAAGTACAGTTAGTTTGGGTGCCTTACGATGCTACAAGTATTACGGTTCCGGCGGGTGGTATCTGGGCTCAGAAATGGGACGGTACTACCGGCGGCATCGTGAGTATTTTTACCATGGGCGTTATTACCTTAAACGGAAATGTTAATGCTGACGGGACAGGTTTTCGATACGCTGACGGAACAAATACCATTAAAGGGTCAGACATCTACTACGGTGGTGGTGGTGGGACCGGCTGGTACTATGGCGGCGGTGGCGGCGGCGGCGGGTATGGCTCAGGTGGGGCCGGCGGCTCATATGGTTCCAGTTCCTCCTATTTAGGCGAAACCGGAACCCTGAACGGAGGGGCTGCTACTAATACGTCTAATAATGACGCCACCGGCGGCGGCGGCGGCGGTGCAGGTGTTGGCGGGTCTGGATCCGGTGGTGCTGGCGGACCACATGGTGCCGGCGGTGGTGGTGGTGCCGGGTATGCCGGTGGCGGTCCCGGTGGGAAGGCATCCGACAGTCAGGCGGCTGGCGGTTTAGGTAGCGTAGGGCCTTCGGGTGATACCGACGGTACAACAAATTCTGCCCAGAGTGGTGGCGGTGGCGGAGGCCGCTATGTTGGTGGTGGTGGTGGTGGGTCTGATGGATCTGCATCAGGAGGTCGTTCAGGTACAAATGGCGGTACAGGAGGAAATGGTACTAGTAAAGGAGGGCATGGGGGTGGATCAGCACCGGCCGCTTATCATCAATATCATTATTGTGATGGTAGTTTTTACTGCCCTGATCCCCGTATCTGGATGGCTGGCGGTGGACAGAATAATACCCAGGGCGGAGGGATTGTGCTAATGAATGCCGATGCCATCGTGGCAAATAATAAAATGGTATCCGCTAATGGAGATGCTGGTAGTCTATTGTTTCCTAGCTCAACTGCTTCCGGCGGTGGCGGTGGCGGCGGTGGTGGCCTTGTTGTTGTTAATTCGCATTCGGTAACATCTGGCCCATTGCAGATTTGTGCTAAAGGGGGAACAGGTGCCCAGGGAGCTTCTAATAGCGCCCACGGCGGCGGTGGCGGTGGTAGCGGTGGCGGTGGTGTAGTGTGGGTACAGGACCCCCTCGGAGCGATTGGGAATAACAGTTCCGGGGCACCACCTGTTGTACCGAATCTTACCTTTTGTATAGATGCCGGACCTATTGTTATTGCTACTGTTAACCCCAAAAGTGCAACCTATACCGGCATCGGGGGAGCCGGAGGTAATGGCTCAGTTCAAGTCAATAATCCTTGTGGAGTATTTGGTACTTGTTGTGAGGCCGGAGGTAATGCGCCAGCTTTATCGAATACATTAATCGTTACCTGTTCGACAGCTAATCTAAGTACAATTACGGTAAGTAACAAACCCGCAAGTGCCAGTGAGTATTTCGGAGTAAACTGACCCACCTGTTACGCAGGAAATTGACCCGGGTATTTCGGTGCAAACTGACCCACC
>NZ_JBYFCJ010000078.1:0-3334 GCF_057652235.1 Arsenicibacter sp. R0_47
GTCATCGTTTTGTAGTTTCGTCACCACAAAAATAGGACATACTGGTTCTTGCCTTTTTTTATGAGAAAGCCCTGCTTACTTTAAATGGTACTTTGGGAGTAACAAGTAAGCCTAATACTTTCGGCTACGACGCTTTTTCTGTTAACACAAGGTTAGTTCCAGGTACAAATAAGTTTGGCAGGAGAATAATTCTACAGTTCGGGGCTGCAAATTGGTTTACACCCGCATTGTCAGCAGTGTATAAAGCTACTGTCTTAACTTCAACAGAAAAGGTATTAGAAGCAAAAACTGTAAATAATATCATGGCTGGCATTGCCTTTCAATTAGGAAAGAATAGAGAGTTAGAAAAAGAAGATTTCACTAAATCAGTAAGAGATACGCTAACAAAATTCAATTTAGCTTTAATACAAGCAACTTCGGAAATAGATAAAGAAGCTATAAGAAAGAAAATAGCTGATTATACCTGGAAGAACCTAGCTAGAAACTCGCTTAGGAAATTTAGTTTTATTGTAGGTGGAATGTTTAGGCTTGGAAGTTTAGGTAACGAGACCGATGTGACAGCTGCAGATTTATTTGCCACAATTGCTAAAGGCAAAGGAATTTTTGATTTCGTTGCGTCACTTCACTATCTGAAACCACTTAAGGACGTACTAATTGCCCAAAATGCTACAACTCTTAATCTTGGTTTTTTTTTGATTTAGATGACCTTCCCCCTGTAAATACTATGGGGTTATCATTTGGCTTTGGACAGTACAATTATTTGGAAAAAAAGCGGGACGTATTAATCAATGGAGTTAATACCCATCTTATTGATAGACCAAATACGTTTCGTTTTGACACGACACTGTCATTCTCTGGGCTCTTCAAAGATTTAGGCCCTTTTGGTTCAAGTATTGGCTTCAGGTATTCCTATCTTAAAAATTTAAGTACGTCTAATGAATCTCAATTTTCAGTCTTATTCACGACAAAGTTTATAAACAGTCGTAATTAGCTTTCAGAGAAAAGGATGAATCTTGACATGGTTAAAAGCTGAATCCATTTGTTCTTATGAAAAATATTCTATTATTCCTCACACTAATGTCATGTGGAAGATCTACTACTACAGCTACACAGGGTACGAACAGCCCCGTAACGCCAACACCTATTAACTCGACAGTAACGACTAATCCTCCTTTTGTGAAAGCAAGCGATATAGTGCTACTTTGTACACCTGGTTCAATACCCGAAAATTTAATAGAGGAAGATACACTTTTGTATCTTAGGCGAACTTTTGTAGCAAGAGTATTTAATAGCCCTGCTGGTCAAGATGCCCTGTTCAAATTAGAACTTCCATTTATGAATGCAGGAAGTATTAAAAAGGTTTTTTATATAAACCAAAGTAAAAAAAATTTTTGTGGACGTTCACGTAGCCGTGATGCTGTTGGTGATATTGCTAAGAAAGAAGCTTTTAGAAAGGCGGTTTTAAAGCAAATCTTATGGGTTGAATTTCATCAGAAATAATAATTCTTCTGTTATTCTACCACCAGTTGATAGGAAGAATTTAGTTTAGTTCAGCCAAGCGTAAGTGTTCACTAAACTGTGTCTTTCGCTCCGCGTGGCCAGTTTGTCGGGCGACAGGTTGTTCGCTCCTGAAAGAGGGTTTTCCGCCCAAAAAAGGGAAAGGGTATATAGGTTGACAGTGTATACGTTCAAGAGAGTAGCTTGCTCATCCATCAGTCCTTTCAGGCGTTGGGTGGCCCGTCCAAATCGTTGCTTCAACTTCGGGCTTTTGGGCGACACAGGACACTCCTAGGTCGTGCAAGTTTGAGTTTTAGATCTGGGGTCGCGGTTGGCAAGCCAACCGTCTGCCAACCGTCTCAGTTGGTTAACAAATGAAATTATTACCGATTAATAAAGTGATTTGGTAAAACAGACCGTATGCCACATATTTGAACCCGTGTAAATTAAGTAATATTTAAAAAAACTCTAAGATGAAAACCGGACTTACTTTAGTAGTGCTGTTCTTTGTTTCAAACGTAGCCTACACGCAGAAGTGTAAAAATTTCTTCACCTTGCAAACTAGAACAATAGATATTACAGGGATAAACAGTAGTCTCAAGGCTAAGGGCATTGACTCAGTTAAATTAAATGTTGGCAAAATCACAATCAAACCTGAATTTGTAAAAGTTACAAATGAGTTATACAGATTGGATTTGCTCCAGCAGGCTTTGTGTAGTAATCTTAAATCAATTAAAAATAGGAATTTAAGAGATAAAGAAAGGGTAAAATATCAAGAAACTCTCACTAATATGTTAATGATTGCTGAAAACCCTGAAAAAGAAGAAAAAAAAAGATAGCATGTATCGCTTATATTGATAGATTGGTAGCTCAATTAGACTCCTCTGAGAAAGCATATAATGCTTATTTAAGATGTAAGTACTGTTGCGAAAGCGCAGTGAAGCTTTACGAAAATAATAACACCACGCTTACACTACTTGCATTTAATAAATGCATTGATAACAAAGAATTTGATAAGCTTCGAGAACATTTAAATGCGTGGAAAGGGGCTTACGAAAAACATTTTAGAAGTAAATGGCACTCCAAAACTGAATGTAGAGTTCAATATGATGGTATCTCATTTCCAATAAACATTAAACCAAAATTAATTGGAATTAGGCGAGGTATGGATTCAATTTAGGTGTTAAGCTTTGTGTTAGTCGAGTCGCTCCGCGTGGGTTGGCTTTACAGCGAAAGGCCGCATATCCCGAAGTCCGGTGAACAGCCCAACAAAGGTGAGGATTTAAAAGATGAAAGCACGTGCGTTCAATCAAGTAACTCGCTCATCTTCAGCCTTCACAGGTGTGTATGCATTGCCAAAAGTAGTACTCGCTTGCGGGTATCGTCTTCATTTGTTAGTTCTCATCAACCAGTCCAACGTCCCGATTTGACTCAAGGCATGCCTTGTTTGAACAAGGTATGCCTTAAGAACCTAACTGGTAGAAAGGCTTATCCCCCCTATACTCCGTACATCCTACTGATCGTTATCTAAAATAGTCCGCTGATAGCGCTTTATTTTATCTGCTTGTATCCTTTCAACTATGAAAAAGCAGCCTGACTATTTGACTATACCCATCATTTACTTATAGGTGGCGGGCCCAATTTCACGTAGTAGCCATCGGCGATGATTCAAAGCAATAAGTTCAACAGTTCGGTGTATCCACTAAAGAGTTGTTTCGGCTAGCGGACTGGCTACACCAACACGATGTAAAGTACATAGCCTGAGATGGTCTAATTTATCGGCACAGTGAACTTGCTTAACTTCGCAAGATCATGCAGCAACTAAGCAGACCTAAAA
>NZ_JBYFCJ010000079.1:0-3316 GCF_057652235.1 Arsenicibacter sp. R0_47
TAACGTGATACTTTTTCATCGTAGTGGGGGCATTTTCTACAAAGCTACCCGTCACGCATATCAAGTCAAAACACTAGTTGTCAAAGAACGGGTCCGGCAGCATCGGCAAGAAACTCCTGCTTTATTAGCTATTGATAGCCAGACGGTTAAGATTATGCAATTTATTAAAGAAGAGACCGGCATAGATGGCAATAAAAGAATTAATGGACGTAAGCGTAGTATTGCTGTGGATCGGTTGGGCTTACCCTGGTCATTGGCTGTCACCTCGGCTAACACCTCGGATAATGCTGCCGGGCAGTTAGTGGTTGACCGGTTACGGGGCAAAGTACCTCGTTTAGAAGTCATTGCTGCCGATCATGGGTATAAAATTAGTTTCATCGAGCATGTTGAAGAGCAACATGGCTGGAAAGTTGAAATTGCACAAAAGCCAGAAAGTGGCCGGGGTTTTGTGCCAGAAAAAAATCGTTGGCCTGTCGAACGCAGCTTTGGTTGGCTTAATTTTAGACGTCGTTTATTTCGGGATGTGGAAAAAACGGTAGAAAGTTCGGAGGCCATGCTACGAATTGCCTTTATTTCCATTATTCTGAACCGCTTTGCCAAATAAGCGTCCAAAACAAACTCTAACTGGACATAATTTCCGTAAACGAAGTTTTACTTTTACGGTATTATGAACAAGGAAAAACGAGCCTGGAATTTAGCCGAAAAACTCGAAGCGCTCCAGCTTTTGAAGAAAGAAGGAGTCGGCAAAGCTTCTCGTCAACTTGGTGTATCGAGTACGACCCTCTACAAGTGGCAGCGATCTTTCGAACAAGATGGCGAACGGGGTCTGAGCCCTAAACCGGATCAGGGTAAAAACCCTGAGTTTGAAAAACTCAAACGGGAGAATCAGGAATTGAAAATGCTGGTGGCCGAAAAGGAATTGATCATCCGGGTACAAAACGAACTTTTAAAAAAAAGCCCTTAGCCAGGTCCCTCCGGCTTCTGGTCGCTCAGGATTGCATTAGAGCGGGTATGGTTAAGCGGCTGGTTCTGGGCTTGTGTCAGATTAGCCGAAGCTCGTTCTATTACAAGCCGCAGGCAGGAAACCGGTCGGCCGGTCGGGTTTGTTCGACCACTACGATCAAAACAACAGGAGGCTATGAGCCGGATAGTCAGGTAGTTGACGACATTAAAGCCCTATTAGCCCGCGAGTTCGTCGATTACGGCTACTACAAAACCACGATCTACCTCCGGCAAGCCAAGCATTATCTCATTAACCCTAAAAAAGTGTATCGGCTGATGAACGAACATGGTCTTTTAAACCTTACTAGCCGGGCTTACAGCACCACTAAACGTCAGTGGGTGAAAGAGTTGGTACCTAACCCTGAGGCTGAATTTATGTATTTTGAATTCGACATCAAGTACATTTACGTTCATGCCCGACGTGCGCACGCCCAAGTATTAACCGTTGTTGACGTTTTCAGTCGGTGGAATATGGGTCACTTGATCAAATGGTCGATGCGAAAAGAGGACGTGGTCTGCTTATTTGAGACGATCTTTGAGACCTACTCCTTACCCACTCAGTTTTATGTCCGCAACGATAATGGGAGTCAATTTGTGGCCGATGTGGTGCAAACTTATTTTCGTGATCGAAATGTGATTCAGGAGTTTACCAAACCAGCTACCCCCGAACAGAACGCCCATATTGAGAGCTATCACAGTATTCTGGAACGAGCGGTTTGTAAGCGATACGAGTTCGAAAGTCTGGCCTAGGCCCTTGAGACGCTGAATCGTTTCCGGGATTTTTATAACCTGGAGCGAATTCATTCGGGGCTTCACTACCGAAGTCCGTATCAATTTCTATTGGAACGAGGAGTTGATATGCACGAGCGGAAAAGCAGAAAATGTTCCAACTAACAAATAAGAAATTTTGTCCAAGAATTAGGGGGTTGGGGTGGTTCGATTTAGCGGGACAGTTTAGTGCTTAGTTTTTGACAAATTTAGATAATACTCATTTTCAAACTGTTCGGGGCTTTTGTAGCCCAAAGATGAGTGCTTCCGTTTCCGATTATAGTAGCACTCAATGTACTCAAATAACTCGGTACGAGCGTCCTCAAGATTCTGAAAAATACCATCCTGAATCAACTCAGCCTTCAATCTCGACCAACAAGACTCGGCACCGGCCGCCCGGCATAAAGGCGTTGTCATAGGAATCATCAGGACGGCTCATACTCTGGCGTAACTTGTGATCTCTCAGTGTTAAGCGAAAGCCTTTGTCTATATATTGACCGCCACGATCAGAATGAATAATCGCTTGTTCTTCAATTGGATAGGCCACTAACGCCTTTTTGAGGGCTTTATGTATCAGCGAAGCTTCCATATGTGTTTCTATCTGCCAACCTTTGATGCGTCGGCTGAATAAATCCATCCAGGCAGCCAGGTACGCCCACTCTCCGCCAGCCAAGGCAATGTAGGTAATGTCGCCTACCAGAACTAGTCCAGGAGCCGTTGGTAGCGGCACTTCCAACAGCAGATTAGGGCTAAATGGCCCATCATGGCGGCTATCGGTGGTACGCGGCAAAAAACTACGGGGCTGGATAGCTCGTAATCCTTGCTGACGCATCAGTTGCTGCACCTGATACCGACTCACCTGGTAGCCTTGATCGCGAAGCTCTTCGACTAACCGACGACTCCCGTAGCGTCGGCAATGGTCAAGAAAACTTTCTTCAACTTATCGGGCTAACTTTTTCTTCTCTGCTGTGGGTTGATAGGTTTCACCAGCTTGATACCGGTAAAAGCCACTACGACTAACGCGCAACACGTTGCACAAGAATTGAACAGAATGCTCATTAATGTGCTGACTTATAAACTGATAGATCAACCTCAGGTCTGTCGGCTTGGTCAGCCACGCTGAAAATGGCCAAGGCTTTTTTTAAAATCTGTCGTTCCTCTTCAAGTTGGCGTACTTGATGCCGTAAGCGCTCATTTTCAATAGCCAGTGGGCTATCTGCTTTTTCTTTCCCCTTTGTTAAGCCATCAGCGGTTTGCTGTTGGCTACGCCAACGGTACAGCAAATTCTCACCAACGCCCAGTGCCTGAGCAACTTGATGCACACTACGACCATTAGCAATCATACGCAAGGCTTCAGTCTTGAAGTCCTGATCATACTTTCGGCGGGAAGCCAGTTGGTTGTTTTTTTGTTCTTTCACGACTCTGCGAAGTTAAGCACTTGCAGTGTCCCGATTAATTAGACCATCTCAGTGGGTAGCAACCACTCAAAGTTAGTTAAGTTTACGGTTCAACAATAAGACTCTGTTTGCGTCGCATCGACTCACCT
>NZ_JBYFCJ010000080.1:0-3075 GCF_057652235.1 Arsenicibacter sp. R0_47
AGGTGGTAGAAGAGGGTGTTGATGTGGTGAAGATGAACGCCAAGCTGCTCGAAAAAATCGAAGAACTCACGCTCTACGTTATTGATCTGGAGAAAAAAACTAAAGATGTCGATCAGTTAAAGCAAGAAAATAGAGCGGTTAAACAACAACTGGAAAAAATTCTTAAGCTGCTAGAGAAAAAAGAAACTTCTCTACATAAACGCTAGTGTATAATTAAAATGAGCTATTAATTGCTCATTTTTTATTAAGTGTAATTTGCTGATAACTAGGTATTTGTTGGGGATATGGATGCACTTTTAGCTCCATTGGCTAAACATTTCGGACAGATGATGTAAGTGCACATTGCTTAAGTATTCCTTTTTTTACAATTTTGGATGAGAATTCATCTGGAAGTATTAACTATTTTTTATCCATAAAACACGTTTATATGGTACGTTTCTACACCTCTTGCCTGACGCTGGGGTTATTGTGCGCAACGCTACCGTTGGTAGCTCAAACAAATTTGGTGGTTACTACACCGGCTACTTCAACACCTGGCTCCCAAAATACGTATATTGGTGTGGGAGCAGTCAATTCGTCAACCGCGAACACTGGTACAGACAACGTATCTGTAGGCTATATGGCTGGTGCCGGTAATACATCCGGCCGGAATAACCTGATGCTTGGTTCACAGTCAGGCGTTAGTAATACCATCGGGTCTAACAACGCATTTATCGGATATTCAACAGGTAGTACTAATACATCTGGACGTCAGAATGCGTTTATTGGTTCCTTTGCCGGCAGTGTTAACACTCAAGGAAATAACAACGTATTTATTGGCTACTTTACCGGTACAACAAACGGGACAGGTATCAATAACATGTTCTTAGGTTCTGGTTCGGGTCTGTTAAACTTTTCTGGTAACAATAACTCGTATTTAGGTACTGCCTCAGGATTCAACAACTCAACCTCAGGGTTTAACGTAGCTGTTGGTGATAGTGCCGGCTATAACAATACGGCAGCCGGTAATACATTTCTTGGTAGCCGTGCTGGTTTTGGAAATACTTCGGCCGCCGGCAACACAATTATCGGTTTTCAAGCTGGTTACAGATCAACAGGTAATAATAACGTGTTTTTAGGGTACCTGGCAGGTCGCAATAACCAAAGCGGAAGTTTTAACCTTTTTCTCGGACCAGAGGCAGGTGGTAACAATCAGACGGGTGGTTTCAACGTGTTTATGGGCTCGCAGGCTGGTTACAGCAATACCGCCGGTGTTGGTAACTTCTTTTTAGGTCAGCAGTCTGGTTTTCAAAATACAAGTGGTAATTATAACCTGTTTATTGGTAACTCATCAGGTACTAACAACGTATCCGGTGAAGGTAACGTAGCATTAGGCGATGGAGCTGGCGTTAATTCAAAAGGCTCAAACAATACATTCGTAGGACGTTACGCAGGTTTTGGATCGACAGCTACAAGTGGCGGCGAAAATGCTTTCATCGGATTTGCTGCCGGTTACAATATTACAACAGGTGTTGGCAACGTAGGTATTGGCCGGGGTGCGGGTGTAGCAACAACAACAGGTAATTACAACACATTCATTGGCTATAAAGCTGATGCAGCGGCTGGAAGCCTGACAAACGCCGTTGCTATCGGTTCAAATGCCTTGGTTGGTGCTAGTAATGCGATTGTACTAGGCGGTACTGCTTCAAACACCGTTAATGTAGGTATTGGTACATCAACCCCTGCAAATAAGCTGGAAATTGTTAGCTCAGCAGGCACAACAGGGCTTCGGCTGACAGGTTTAGCAAGTGTGTCAAGCACGACTGCCACGGCCAGCCGCTTTTTAACTGTTAACGCACAAGGAGATGTAGTACTGGCTAGTTATGTAGCAGGTGCACGTACTGCAGTCACAGATAATTTCTGGCAGGCGAAAGGTAGTTTATTGCAAAACAGCAACGAAGGTGGTGTTGTAATTGGCAGCGATATTACGAAACTGTCAGGTAACTATAACCTGTATGTTTCAAAAGGTATTCTGACAGAAAAAGTAAAAGTTGCTGTTAAAAACAGCAGTGAATGGAGTGACTACGTTTTTGCATCAGATTATAAACTCCGTAGCTTGAGCGAGGTAGAAAGTTTTGTGAAAGCAAATAAGCATCTGCCAGGCGTACCATCAGCAGAAGAAGTTGTAAAAGAAGGTGTTGATATGGCAAAAATGGACGCTAAATTACTGGAGAAGGTAGAAGAACTAACTCTGTATGTCATTCAGCAACAAAAACAAATTCAACAGCTGCAACTTGAAAACAAGCGGATCAAGCGTCAGATAACGAACCGGCGTCGTTAATACATACATATTCTTGTAGTAAAGGGCCGGAGATAAAATCTCCGGCCCTTTTTTAATATACCGGTCTTTCTACCGCTACATCAAATAGCATTGATTACAAATCAAAAAAGTAGAAAACCAATAATATTTAGCTTATCTTTCGGATAAACAAAACAAAAGAAACTTCTTGTTTTAGCAAACCGCTTGATAAAAATGAGAAAACAACTTTTACACACCTTTCTGCTGGCTCTTGTAAGTGCGGGTACAACCTATGCACAGACGATCGAAACGCCGGCAAATACTGCTTTGTCAGTAACCAGTGATCTGACGCTGCCAAACGGTAAAGCATTTCAGATTGATAATGCGCCTTTTATACGGCTCTTCAATCCGGCAACAGGTAACGTGGCCGTTGGGGTTGGCTCTTTTTCATCAACAGCCGGAGCCGCAACCAATAACACAGCACTTGGTTATCAGGCGGGGGCAACCTCAACGGGTAATAACAACGTCTTTTTGGGATACTTATCAGGCCGTAACAATCAGTCAGGTAGTTTTAACCTGTTTATGGGACCTGAAGCTGGTCGTAATAACCAGACCGGTGGCTTTAACGTCTTTATCGGTTCACAATCGGGCTTTAATAACCAAGCCGGAGCCGGCAACTTTTTCATGGGCCAGCAAGCCGGGTTTAACAATACAACCGGGAATTATAACCTGTTTATCGGCAACTCTTCGGGGACCAATAACGTATCGGGCGAAGGCAACGTAGCTCTGGGCGACGG
>NZ_JBYFCJ010000081.1:0-3057 GCF_057652235.1 Arsenicibacter sp. R0_47
TCGATCAGTTTGCGGATGATTTTAACTCACTAATCGAATTTATGACCATGCATAGGGTTTTATGAGAAAGCCCTGTTTCGGTAATCATACCTCTGTCGAGTACAACAATTTGATCAGCATTCCGTACTGTACTGAGCCTGTGGGCTACCACAACAACGGTTCTGCCCTGAAAAAATGTCTGTAAGTTTTCCAGAATTACCCGCTCATTCCG
Organism: Arsenicibacter sp. R0_47; assembly: GCF_057652235.1. Classification (NCBI taxonomy): domain Bacteria; kingdom Pseudomonadati; phylum Bacteroidota; class Cytophagia; order Cytophagales; family Spirosomataceae; genus Arsenicibacter; species Arsenicibacter sp. R0_47. The sequence continues at coordinate 212 of NZ_JBYFCJ010000081.1, forward strand.
GGCATCCAGTGCATTCGTTGCCTCATCGAAAAAGAGATACTGCGGGTCTTTGTAAACGGCCCTGGCAATCAGGATGCGCTGTTTCTGCCCCTGACTGATGCCGTTGCCCTCTGCTCCGATTTTGGTATTTAGGCCAAGCGGAAGCTTTTCGATCAAATCTGAAATATTGGCCGTTTCGATAGCCTGCCAAAGCCGTTCGGGATCAGGGTAGTCTTCATTCACCGCAATATTGCGGGCAATTGTATCCGAGAAAATATATCCATCCTGCATCACTGCCCCGCAATAGCTCCGCCAGAAACGGTGACTCAAGGCTTGCAGGCGGGTCTCCCCAACATAAATATCACCTCGCTGCGGCTCGTAGAAGCGAAGTAGTAATTTGAGCAGCGTAGTTTTACCGCTACCGCTCATGCCCACAATAGCTGTTACTTTCCCTGCCGGGATGAGCAGATTAATATCACGTAAAACCGGTTCATTACCTGCGCCTGGATAAGTAAACGATACCTTGTTCAGGCGTATACCCCGCTGCCGGGGTAAGGTATCCATAAACAGCTGCCCCTGCGGTTCTTCATCGGTCAACTGATGAATTTCATTCAATCGTTCAAGGCTTAGCTGCGCATCCTGAGCCGATTTCAGGAATGCAATCAGTTGCTCGACCGGGGCATTTAACTGACCAATAATGTATTGTACGGCCAACATAGCGCCAAGTGTCATTTGGCCGTCTAAAACGGCACGGGCGGCCACAAACGTAATCAGAATATTTTTGCCTTCGTTGAGAACAACGGCTCCTGCCTGCTGAAACTGACTAAGCGACAGCCCCCGAATCTGTAAGGCAAGCAACCGCGCTTGCAAGCGCTCCCATTCCCATCGGCGGGTTTGCTCGGCATTGTGCAGTTTAATCTCCTGCATTCCGTTCAGAATCTGCACCAGGCTACTTTGGTTTTTAGCCGCTACCTCAAAATACCGCATATCGAGCTGCCGGCGCTGCCGTAAAAACAAAACTACCCAACCGGCATAACACAAACTACCGATTGCAAACAAACTGAAAATAGTGCTGTTGTAAAACACCAGTACGAACCCGAGCACCAGCAGATTGACCAATGAAAACACCGTTTGAAGCGTTTGACCGGTCAGAAACGATTCGATGCGGTGGTGGTCGTTAACGCGTTGCAACAAATCACCAAAGTTTTTGCTATCAAAAAACGACATCGGCAAACGCATCAGCTTAACCAGAAAATCAGTCAGAATGGCGATGTTGACGCGGGTACTGAGGTGGAGCAGAATCCAGGAACGCAGAAAATCAACCGCTGTCCGGCCAATCATCAGGGCTAACTGAGCGGCTAAAACCAGGTAAATAAAGTTCAGATTTTCGGTATTAATTCCGATATCGACAATGGATTGCGTCAGAAAAGGCAACAACAACTGCAGGCCACTGCCTACTAACAACCCAAGTCCTAATTGACCTATTAAATGCCGGTAAGGCCGCAAATAGCCTAACAAACGGCCAAGTCCAAGTCCTTGCCGGGCCTCTTCAGTGGTTTGGTAAAAAGCAGGTGTTGGCTCAAGCAAAAGCGCGACTCCGGCAGGATTTCCGTGTATGTCGGTAGTACTGACCCAGCTTTCACAAAATTCGGCCACCGAAATCGTGCGTAATCCTTTACCAGGATCGGCAATACATACCTCGACGCTTTGTAGTCCCCCCCCTGCCGCTTTTGCTCTGTTAAAAACCTTACGGAACCGTGCTGTTTTAAACGCATAAACCACCACAAAGTGGTTTTGCTGCCAGTGAACGATACAGGGTAAAGGAGCATCCTGTCTCAGTTTCTCCAGCGGAACGCTAACCGGCATCGTACGAAAACCAATCCCCTCGGCCGCCTCCGAAATGCCTCTGATTGAAACGCCATCCCTGGCAATGCCACTCTGCTGCCGTAATCCCTGTATCTGAAACGATTTACCATAATACTTTGCCACCATGCGCAGGCACGTAGGGCCACAGTCCATAGAATCGTACTGACGAAAAAAAGGAAATGATTTCATTGGCCGTACAGTGGGTTGTTGGTGGGATTTTCTGCGGCCCACTGAGCCGTATACGGATCGTAGCTACATTTGGCAGGTTTCGAATAGATATTTTCGGGCTTTTGAACATACGCCCGGCAATCCGTGCATATATGCCTGAACTCACAGTCCCGACAAATAGCTACCTGATCTTTATGGATCGTCCAGAGCGTAGTAAACTCAGTATCCTGAAGAGCATCCGCTAAGAGTGTATCACTGACATGCCCGAAATGCCGGGAAAACGACGGACAATTTTTAATGTACCCCGCCGCATCAACCGCAATTTTTCGGTTCAGACACGTGTTATGTTGCTGTGACTCAAGAAATGTAGTAAGGGTAGCTGAAAAATAATCAGGCCCTATCAGCCCGCAGTGCGATTGATCAGTTATTGGCTGCCGTGTATAAACAATAGGGTATTTTGACAATTCAGACTGTTTATCAACGTGTATAGCATCGGCGGAGTGGAATACGAGCTGTAGCAAACGCGGGTACGAAATGAACAAATTTGCTAAACATTCATTTGTATAACTATCCGTTGCTTTGGTCAGCAAATCGACCGAAATTATCCGCAGTCCGTCTAAGGCTTTTAATACGTTCTCAAGGGTTGGCAGGGGTAATGTATAATAACTTCTGACCTGTATGTGTTTGCAGCCTAAGCCGTCTAACTGCCGGAAAATCTGCTCAAAATCATGTGTTGAGTATTGATCAATATCAATGATCAGGGCTTTCTCATAAAACCCTATGCATGGTCATAAATTCGATTAGTGAGTTAAAATCATCCGCAAACTGATCGA
>NZ_JBYFCJ010000082.1:0-2939 GCF_057652235.1 Arsenicibacter sp. R0_47
GAACGGAGCCGTTATCAGATCATTCCGGCTGACTTATCATCCGAAGATTTAAATCAGTACTGTTTTCTCTCGCCCATCGACCATGCCCTTGTAGCCGGGCAGCGACGCGACCATAATCGGTTAGGCTTTGCTCTTCAGTTGACCATTATCCGCTTAATGAATCACCTGCCCCAGGAGTGGTACAGACAAGTACCGACCTCCCTGGCAACCTACGTGGCTGGTCAGTTAGGGCTGGACCCTGCCGTGCTAGCGCGTTATGGCGAGCGGGAAGCTACTTGTTCAGAACATCTTCACACTGTATTACTTTATCTCAAACGGCGACGCTGGCAACCCCTAATCGACGTTGTCCCGCTGGAGCGTTGGTTGTTAGAGCGGGCGCTGGAACACGATAACGAACGGGTGTTGCTAAGAATAGCCTGTGAGTGGCTACGCGAGGCCTGTATTCTGCGCCCGGCTATTATCGAACTGGAGCGATTGGTAGCTTCCTTAGCCGAACTGGCACATCAGGAAACTTACCGGCGTTTAGCCCCACTGCTAACGGATACTCTCAAAGAGCGGCTGGATAAGTTACTGATTGTGGATAGCGACCTTAAGCTGACTCCCCATACCTGGTTAATCAAACCGCCCGTTAGTCCGACCGTAGGTCAGATTAGGCTGGCACTCAACAAGCGACAATATGTGACGACACTAGGCGTCGAAGGCTGGAAAGAGGTTGATCTGCATCCTAACCGCCAAAAACGCTTGGCTGCCATCGCACGCAGTAAGACCAATCAAGCCTTATTTCGACTGGCCGACGAAAAACGGTATCCGATGCTACTTGCTTTCTGCCTGGAGGCCTATGTTACGCTGACAGATTACGTGCTGCGGCTGTTCGATGAATATTGGGAAGACATCGTCGGGCAGGCTAATCGGGAACTGACAGAGCATCAACTGAAGCAGGTTAAAGCTAAAGATCGCATTTTAATTACGCTGGGTAAGGTAGCTGAGCCGATCATCGATGAGTTGAATGTGACGGATGAAACCCTGCGGGAACAGATCTACGCCAAAGTAGCACGAAGCGAACTGGTTGAAGCCATCGACCTAATGCTCTCTATAACTGGGCAAGGGTCACGCTCATTTCATCATTTCCTGGCTACTCGCTATCGTACGATTAAGTCATTCTCAGCAATTATGCTGGACCGATTCATCTTTGTTCATGCCTTTACAGGGGACGATTTCGATCAGGCCCTGACCCTAGTGAGCGAGTGGCAGAATGGCCGTCGACGCAAAGCACCCGACGAGCTACCAACCAGGTTCCTGCTGCCTTCCTGGAAGTCCTTCGTCCAACCGACGGGTGAGGTAGTGGACCGAACCGCTTATGAGTTGAGTGTCTTGTCCCGACTCCGTGATCGGTTGAGGTCCGGCGATGTGTATGTGGACTACTCCCGTAGATATGCCAGTCCCGATGTCTATTTAATGCCGCACTCGCATTGGCAAAGCCACCAGGCAGACCTGTTGGCTCTGCTGGGTTACCGGAATGCAACAGCCTACCGGTTGGATGAGCAACTGGCTGACCTAGAGGCTAATTTACCCCTGATTGAGCAGATCCTGACCCAGGAGGGGGATATTCGCATCGATGACGAAGGCGAGTTGGTCGTCACTCCGCTGAAAGCCGAAGAACTGCCCGAATCCGTTAAACGCCTGCGGCAGCTGATCGATGGGCGATTACCCGCTGTCGAACTGACTGATGTGCTGGTTGAAGTCGATGCCTGGACCGGATTTTCCTCCGAACTGATTGGCTTGGAAGCTGAACCCAGACGAGCCGATCATATAGCTCTTTTGTATGCGGCTCTGCTGGCCGGAGCCTGTAATATTCCTCTGGCTGAGATGGCTCAAAGCGCAGGCTTGGATTACCAGGCTCTTTGGTGGGTATCGACCAACTACTTACGAGAAGAAACCCTCAAACGGGCGACCGTCCGCCTGGTCAATTATCAACACAAGCAGTGGCTGGCATCCTACTGGGGTAGTGGGATGCTATCGTCTTCTGACGGTCAGCGTTTTCCCGTCAGTGGCAAGATCCGCAACGCGCAGGCGATTCCGCGATATTATGGTTACGGCAAGGGATATACGTTACTGACGCACTCCTCTGATCAGTACGCACAATATGGTAGCAAAGCCATTCCCTCCACGATTCGGGATGCCACTTATGTTTTGGACGAGATTTTGGGGAACGAGACGGATTTAGAGATTGTCGAACATACAACCGATACTGGCGGTTACACGGACATCGTATTTGCGTTATTTGATCTGCTTGGTCTCCAATTTTCTCCCCGACTGCGCGATCTGGCCAACCAACGCTTGTGTCGTATCAAAGGTCGAGACATACACTATCCTTCCTTGAAATTCACCAGCTATTTTCGGCCCGAGTATGTCCGGGCGCAGTGGAGTGAGTTATTGCGAGTAGCGGCTACGTTAAAAAGCGGCTGGGTAACATCATCTCTATTGATCAGTAAGTTACAGAGTTATCCCCGGCAACATCACCTAACGGCTCTGCTCCAGGAGTACGGTAAATTGGTCAAAACGACGTTCATCCTGCGCTACTTACAGAGCAGACCGTTACGCCGACGAATCCATGCACAACTCAACAAAGGCGAGCAACTCCATGCCTTACGGGCTTGGTTGTGGTTTGGAGGAGATGGCCACCTGAGACGTAAACAGGAAGAGGCCCAACAGGAGACCGCCGGTTGTCTGAACGTGCTGACCAATCTGGTCGTCGTCTGGAATACGATTTACACCCAGGAAGTACTGAAGAAACATCAGGCGGATGGTCATGAGGTTGACGAAAATGACTTTGAACACCTATCGCCATCTCGCTTCGCCCATATTAATCGGCTAGGTCGATACACCTTCCAACAAGCCGATCAATTTATGACTAACGGATTGCGTCCGTTAAGGCCATA
>NZ_JBYFCJ010000083.1:0-2585 GCF_057652235.1 Arsenicibacter sp. R0_47
AAGCCCTGAACAGTTTGAGCAGGAGTATTATACTAAACTTGCAAGTTCAGTGTGCCGCTAAACCGGACCACCTCATAGTTCCCCGTATATCAAGAGGATAAATTGGATATGATGTACCGATCCCAACTTTAGTTTTTTGAATCGAATCCCCTAATACAATCGCATTACTGGCTGCCACCACTGCATTTGCGCCAATCGCTGTTGCATTCGTCAGATTATTATGAACGACATCTGCATTAGGTCCAATCAACGTGTTATTGTATCCATCCCTATTTGTTTGCCCTGCCTTATAGCCGATGAATATATTATAGCTTCCTAGACTATTATTTAAGCCTGCTTGCCATCCCATAAAAGCGTTATAATTCCCATTAGTATTGAGATAGCCAGCCTGATCTCCAAAAAATGCATTCCCTCCGCCAGTCGTATTACTAACGCCAGAATTTGATCCGAAAAATGCATTCCCTCCGCCACTCGTATTATTAACGCCAGAACTTGTCCCAAAAAATGCATTTCCTCCTCCACTCGTATTAGAGCGGCCTGCTGTATAACCTATAAATACGTTGTTAGTTCCCGTTGTATTTGCTTCACCGGTCGATGAGCCAATAAACACGTTATTGACTCCGGTAGTATTTTTATTACCGGCAAATGCACCAATGAATGCATTATTACTGCCTGTTTGGTTGCTATATCCGGCAGCACTACCCAGTATAGTATTTTCACTTCCGGTGGTTGTAAATCGACCGGCATCCATTCCCATAAACGTATTATTATTGCCACTAGTAGTAGCGTTTCCGGACTGGTGTCCTAGAAAGGTATTGAATCTGCCTGTGGTTAGCAGATAGCCTGCGTTCGTTCCAATTAGAATGTTATTCGTACTCGGAGTACTAGAGTTAGGGCTTGTAACTACATAGTTTGTTTGTGACCACCCTATTAATGGGATAAATAAGAAACTTGTGTATAATAGAGCTATTATTTTCATGGAATATTGCGCTAATAATGAGACAAGGTTTAAAATATGTACTTAGCATCACAAATGTATATTATACTACATTATATAATAACATGTATATTTAAATAAAAAACAGGGAGAACCACCCAGCCAGAGATACCAAAACTATATACCAGAAAGGTAATGATTTATTAGCATGAAGATAACCTCATTTCTGAACTTTTCGGCTATTTTCCTTCAACAAGAGACAGACATATGTATACCTCATTCACCCAACTATACTTCCAAAAACCGATTGAACTTATAGAAGAGGTTGATTTAACCAATTTCTTTTCAACGGAACAGGAAGAAACGTTAATGCTTGAATTCAAAAGTTTTACTCAGCCGCCTGCTGGAGCTCCAAGAGTCAGTATGAGGGATAGGGAGGAGGCAATATTTAAAACCTTGTGTGCATTCGCTAATTCAGGTGGAGGATTACTAATTTGGGGGGCTCCCAGAGAAGAGAAGTCATTAACGAATCCAAAGACGACAATTTGCAAGGGAGTATTGCAACCGGTTCCTGACTACTTAGACAGAGACAGCTATATCAGAAAAATCGCCAGCAATATAGATCCTAGACCCCAAGGTCTACGAATGCACCGTATTCAGGTAAGTGGCGGGTACGTGTATTTGTTCGAGATACAGGAAAGCCAAAATAAGCCTCATCAAACCAAAGGGACTTATTACGTCCGGATAGAGACAGAAACCAATATAGCCCCTCACTATCTGGTTTATGCCCTTTGCCGCCAAATTAAAGTGCCGGAACTGGAAATTGAACTTAAAAATTCAAAGGGACATGTATCTTCTTATGGTGGTAATAGTACATGGACCTTTCAAATAAATTTTGAATTAGCGATTTATAATACAACTGAGTTTGCTAATGATCATGATATATACATGAAAATCAGTACAACACAAGGCAAGTTATGGACAAGGCCAAATCCTGAAGCAAAGAAGCAAAACCTTTATTTAAAAAATGTCGTCAATGTACTTTCTATGGGCTTATCACATGAAATTCAGATAGTACATGATTTAGAAGCTCCATTAGAGGATGAGATATACGTATCTATTTGGTATGGTGGTCGCCATTCTAATGTTAAATGCAAGAAGTATAAACTAGTGATAGGAGAGTTAACAGGATACCCATCCACAGGCTATAAATTCGCAGTAAATTTTGAGCTGACAGAATCTTAAGGCGACAAATCCGTCAACCATAAAAAACAAAAAAGCCTAATCAATTGTCAGTAAATTGATCAGACTTAAAATTGTGGTCCCGACGGGAACACAACTAATCTACATAATACACTGATTATCTGAAAATTAATAAACAATATAACCCTCGGGTGACGGATTGGGTGACGGATTCATAAAAATCCTCGTTTCGGGTGACGGAATTCCGGTGTGCCAAAACCTCAACGCTTTACACGCTTCAAGGCCTTATCTCATCAACTACAGCATTACTACGATACCCATACTTCTACATAATGCATTAGCCAGTCCTTATGTATAAATGATATACCACTGAGGTGGTCCGGTTTAGCGGCACACTGAACTTGCAAGTTTAGTATAATACTCCTGCTCAAACTGTTCAGGGCTT
>NZ_JBYFCJ010000084.1:0-2491 GCF_057652235.1 Arsenicibacter sp. R0_47
ACGGCTTGACTTCGGGGAAGCCCAAGGGTTCGTCGATGTAAGGCGACTGGGGAGCCGGTGTCCACACAGGCAAATCAAGCGGCTCCGGCTTCGGCTCCGGCTCCGGCTCGACGGCCACTTTGAACCGCCGTTGCAGCTTGGCAATGGTCCGCAGAAGTGTCTTCACCTCCTGAGCGGTGAAGCTCCGCGCCTTCAGTTGCTTGTAATACGTAGGCCGGGGAATGCCGGCGACCTTGCAAACCTCGCGGGTATTCAGCTTGGCTAGCCTGATCCTACCAGGTAGCGAGTCAATCAGGTCTTCAAATTCGGTCACGAGCGGCAGTCCAGGCTTGTACGGTTTCATAGCAAAAAAGGTAAGTGTCTCCCTGTAGAAACACAAACTTTTGCAATAAGTTCGACCCTAAAACACCCTCAAAAAACCCTGAGTTATAACGGATTCTATAAGATATTCTACAAATGCAAACTGATAATCAGCTACTTAGCCCAAAAATTATAACTAATGGTATATTTTCGGAGACATACCGAAAATATAAATAGCTGATTATCAGCCTCGCAGAGCAAGCAGAACAGGGGTCATTCGTAACGAAGTGGAGAATTACCCCTGTCGGCTTGCTAACTTTTCCTTTCGATGGCAAGCCAGATCAACGAAGGCAGATCGAGCACAGACGGAGACAGGGAAAGTTAGCTTTTTTCGGGCATAAAAAAGCCCCTGTTGGCTTCGAGCTATCAAACAGGGGCAAACGACTCTCGTCGCGGGGTCGCCCTATCCTCACGGTTGCTTCCCAGCAGAGCCGGTTTACGTTCGGGCAAGATCAAAGCTACTCAAATATCCTACGCATTCCCTCAGATGGCTCGAAAGTCGTTAACTTCTCGCCAGTGTCGTGCGCGTACCAGTCGTGACCAGACCAGCCCCAATAACGGCTTTCAGCGTCTTCCAGCTCCTCGTAAGTCATTCCTTCAACGACTTTATTGACGTCCTCAATTTCGAGCTTTTTAAGCCCTCCGAAAGGGCTAATGAGCTGTTTTCCCCGAAGAGCCTGGATGATTAGGTCAGTACGCGCAGGATCTTCGCGCTTACGCACCTTCATGAACACCTTCTTCCCAACCGGATCAGTTGTTTCTACCCATTCTTCGCCGATAAACTTCGTCGCGTACTTCACAACCTCCAAGAGACCTTCTTTACCGGCAATAGGCCGAATGTCCTGCAAGAAGGGGGCAGCGTCGGGAAAATGGCTCAACCACTGTGCCTTGATCCATTCAGCATTGGCCACACCGTCCAGTGCCATGTGAAAGTGAGAGTGGTAGTAATTATCTGGGCGTTGGGTAGTCTCCAGTGAGCGCAACCCAATCAGCCGAATGTCGGCCTTTTTTGCCTTCGCCTTGTGGGACTGCTGATAGATCAGCCTCCAAACACGCATCATTAGGTCAACTTCTCCCCGCAGAGTCTCCGGTTGGATACACCAAAACGTCGGCTTCGTGAGGGTTAATAGAACCGGCTCGGTGAACGTTTCGAACTGTGAATAGTAGTGATTTAGGTATTTGGCCGTCCGGATCGCGGAGCAGGTCAGGCACGTTCGGGCGTTGCAGTAGTGTGAGCTGATTTTCTGACCCTGCTGGTGAAGTAGGTCGGTGCAGTGAACCGCCCGCTCGTAGTATTTCACCAATGGGGTTTCTGGCACCTTGACAAGGGCCTGATTGATTTTGGTACTGGTCCACTTTCGCTTGCTTTTCTTGCCGAGCTTGGATAGCTTTGCCATACGTTAAATGCGCGCCCTGATAGCCTGAGAAACTGAACGGGGAGCGACTTTTTTAGGATTCACAAGGCAGATCGTTGGAGCGATCTGCCTTTTTTTGTTGCCCCTAAATTAAAAAACACACCTGACTTTACAAGACAGTGCCGAGTGGATTCCGTTCAGGGATTTTGGCTACAATTATGCTAATGTATCAAGTACTGAGTCCTTCGGACTGGATTTTCTATCATTTTTCCCCGCTCAAAGAGTCTCTATTTTTCCTCCCTATTCATTCTAAACTATTCTTTTACAGTAACTTACTGCCTTTTGTTGGGTTAAAGGTCTTTAGGATGTTATAGGATTTTTCCGTTGGTGTCATACCACCGTTTTTTACATTTTTTTCGCCATTACTCTACTACTTTACTGGGCGGTAAAAATAGGGGAATCAAGAGGGAAAGGTAGTGTCTACAGGGAGAGACACCACGAAAAAAGGGGGCAGAAATAGCCCCCAAAATCAAGCAATACCGCCACCCCAAGGGGGTGCCCCTAACCGACGAAGGAGGTTAGCAAGCTATCCTTTCGTGTGTACAAAATGCTTCGTTTACACTCCGATTTTGTACACACAAAGGCGCTGCCCTTCGGGAAAAAAAATCATTCGCCCAGCTCATGAAAAATCATCCTTAAACGGCTTGACTTCGGGGAAGCCCAAGGGTTCGTCGATGTAAGGCGACTGGGGAGCCGGTGTCCACACAGGCAAATCA
>NZ_JBYFCJ010000085.1:0-2459 GCF_057652235.1 Arsenicibacter sp. R0_47
GAAAGTCGGCAGAGAGAATTGAAAGTACGACGCACGATGCTGGTAAGCCATCAGGTATTGGGCTTTGTGACGCTGGCAGGCTTTATCGCTCAGGGTATTCTGGGGGCTAACCTCTACAATGCGAAAGGCAATGACTATACCCGCCTACGGAACGCGCACGAAGCGGTTGGCACCGCAGTCAACATCAGCTATGCGACAACGGCCTTACTTTCGCTGACCGCCCCTCCTCCGATTTTGGGAAAACGGCAAAGAGGGCTTAACTCGATCAAACTACACAAATACTTAGCAATCGTTCACTTGACGGGAATGATTGCCACAAATATTCTGGCGAAGCAGATCCAGCATAACTACGGTTGCAACTACCAAAGCGGGCCAAATATCAAATAGCGTTTTGTAGCGGTTCTTTTTCAGCCGTTGGCCACCGTAAACCGCTCAGATGCGGCCAATCAAATCGGCTTTGTGATCCGCTTGCCAGTTGATCGACATCATACTCCCCTTGTAAATTGACATGATGCCAGATAATAGCTGTGCCGTGACGAACCGCATCCAGAATGGCTTCAAGCTGAGCCTGATCGCGGGTTCGGGAGAGCAGTTCGGATAGGTAGAGATAGTTCCACAGGATAATCGCATTCTGAATCAGCCGACGGGCATGAATGATCTTCTCCTGCTCTTCACGAGTAGCCACCCCAAAGACCTGATTGCCGCCAAAGAAAACGGCTTTGCTGAAGCGGTTAACCAATTCGATCCGGCTCAACTGCTTCTCAATGCTCTGACGAAGTGCTAGTTCGTCGTAGTAACGCAGGATGAAATCCGTTTTCACGAGTCGACCGAACTCCTTTAGGGCTCGGTACAAGGGGTGCTGGCGCGTGTAAGCACTGAGCCGTTTGAGCACCTGCCAGGCTGTCACTTGCTTTAGTTTGAGCGAGACCATCAACCGCAGCATGTCTTCCCACCGGCTCTCGATTAGCTTTTCATGGACTATACCATCGGGTAGGATTCGGAAGGCCTGGGCTTCGTACTCCTTAGTCGATACGAAGTCGTAGAGGTGCAGTTTACCAATGCCTTTCAGACGAGGAGCAAAAAAGATGTCTAACAGATGCATGATGCCAAAAACGGCTTCCGAAAAACCGTGGGTATCCGTCGAATGGATCGTACTCTTGACTACCGGATTGTGTAGATGAATGTCAATCATGTATGGGGCTTCTCGCTCGGCTGCACTAACCACGGACGTATGAAAGAGCGCAAAGCGGTCATCGATGCCGGTATTGACCGTCACGGCCTTGTCAAAGCCAGGGTATTTGTAGGAGAAATCAGCGTTCAGGGAATCTTCCGTGACAATGTATTTCTGCCCGTCCGAAGCCGTATGACGTTCACCGGCATCGCGCCGATGCAATTCGGGTAAGGCCAGTTCTTCTTTGAGCCGAATCAGCCGGTCGTTAGCTGCTTTGAGGCTCTGCGAAGAAAGAAACATGTCGACCGTGAGCTGTAGCGTACTGGCATTCACTCCTTTGCAGATAGCAGCCATTTTATCTACGCCGATATTACAACCCAGCGCAACCAGAGCGGCAAAGAAGGTACCCGGCGTTGGACGACCCTTGCTGTGCTTGCCCGCCAGGTGTTCCAGATCACTCAGAAAGTGGGCCGACGAATCCACTTCGGCCAATAGCTTCAGCACGGAAATATACCGGGCTGGGTTGAAGTAGCCCGAAATACGGCCTACATCGGGCTTCTCCACTTTGGGGGTGTCGATAATAGGACGGTTCTCTTTGTCAAAACTCAGGTGCGGGTTTTTGCCCTGTTGCTGGTGTTGATTCGTTCGTGTGTATTGAGTCGTCAATCGCGTACGCCAAGTCTGGAGTACACGCTTGCTGTCGGCAAAATGACTCAGTCCGGCTTCCGCCAGCAAACGCTCTCGGTTGGCCTGATAGTGAACCTTGTCGACTAAATACTCTTCCAATGATCGGTAGCGGTAGGAGTGTTTCAAATTCATCGTCCCTTCCCGCAAGGAACGCGCCAGCGTATTCATCAACAAAACCCGGTAAAGCCGTCGGTTGAAGCGGTCATCGGCATCGTAGAGGGCTTGCTGGTCCGTTCCATTCAGCCAACTCAGGTCTTTAGCCGGTGCGGTGGGCTTACCCTGCCGCCCTACATAATGGTTGATAGCACTCAGTAAAACGGGGTCAGACGTATCGGGGTTGAAGTGAAGGACGCTCAGAATGCCCGTTAACCGATTCCCCAGCCAGGCGGAGCGGTCGCTTAGTAACGTCCGCGTTTCCTCGTCTTCGGAGCGGTGCATCTCCCCGTCCAACTGATCGACCAGCGTTTGCTGGTCTCCAGTCAGGGGCGACTCTTGGGCCAGTACAGCATCAATCCGGGCCAGTTTAGAGGTTCTTCTTACAAATAGCCGGAAAACGGCGTTAGTAAACTATGTATTTAGTTTTGGCTTTCTCAAAGGCCGT
>NZ_JBYFCJ010000086.1:0-2447 GCF_057652235.1 Arsenicibacter sp. R0_47
GGTGGGTCAGTTTGCACCGAAATACCCGGGTCAATTTCCTGCGTAACAGGTGGGTCAGTTTACTCCGAAATACTCAGCAACGAGAAGCACTTGACGAGGATATGCACTGGTGGGTTGCATGCGAGCGGGCTGACCGGTTAGTGGATGCATTTGGTTTTTCTTCGTCCGAAAAGCAAAACTTTATATTGGCACTTCAACAGCGTTTTCATAATGAGAACTCGCCGGTACAGACGTTTCGCAAAGAACTAAATACGCGGTATCGGTCCTGGCAGAATCGAATCGCTAACCAACATCTGTCTGATGTACAGTCATTGGAGGTATGGCGACCACTCATTAAAAGGATTCGGGACCTGTATCAGCAACCTAATGCCTCCTTACCACCGCATACTGAACTGGTGCAATCACTGTTACATATGCTACTCAACCGGTTCTTTATCAGTAACTGAGGTGGGTCGGTTTAGCCGGACACTTGTGATTGAGAGTTGTGATTGAAATTAGCTTGATAATACTGCTTTTCAAAGTTGATCGGCGACATCTACCCCAAAGACGAGTGCAATCGGCGAATGTTGTAGTAGCCCTCGATATAGTTAAACAATTCATCGTGAGCATCTTGTAGGGTTTCAAAGCAACCATCTTCGAGCAATTCGGCCTTTAAACGACTGCTTCGGCAGTCCGATCCATAAAGACTCCGCATGAGCATTCTGGTAGGGGTTCTCTTTTTCGGCCATACTTTGCTCACACTTCCACTTGTCGAGCCGCTTTCTAAACGTTTTACCAAAATACTGCCCACCTTGATCCGAATGAATAATCAAACCCGGCTGGGGGCGACGTAAAGTAGTAGCCTGATCGAAAGCTCTGATAAGCAGACTTTCCTCCATCGTTGCATCGACACACCAACCGACAATCCGGCGCGAAAACAGGTCCAGCCAGCTTGCTAAGTAAGCCCAGCCACCACCCACCAATGGCAGGTAGGTGATGTCACTCACCCAAGCCTGATCGGGACGAATTGGTTGACCCAGATCAAGCAGTAGATTGGGACAAGCCCGTAAACCATGACGTGAATCGGTGGTACGTGGCACGAAACTACGCGGCTGGATAGCCCGCCAGTCTTGTGCCTTCATGAGTCGCCTGACTTGATGTCGGCCCACATCAATACCTTGCTCCTGGAGAGCCTTCTGGACTCGCCGGCTACCGTAGCGTCGACGATTTTCCCAGAAGACTTCTTGGACATTACTGCTCATTTGCTGTTCAGCTAAAGATGGTTGAAAGGTTACGCCTGCTCGATACTCATAGTAGCTACTTTTGCTGACTTCCAGTACCTTACAAAGTAATCTGATTGCAAAATGTGGCTCTTCCTGTTTGATAAATTTGTAAATTAATCTCAAGTCATGCGGCTGAAAATGGCGACAGCTTTTTTTAAAATATCGCGTTCTAACTCCGTTTGGCGGAGTTGCCGACGGAGCAATTCGACCTCTTCTTCCAAAGTGGATGTTGATTTCTCACCCCCTTTATTCTTTTTTTCAGCCGTCCGCCAGGCATGGATGATGCTATCACTAATGCCCATTTTTTTGGCTACAGCGAGAATAGACTCCCCATTAGCAACTAGACGGAGCACGTCAGCTTTGAATTCAGGGGTATATTTTCGGTTTGGAGTTGATTTTTTAGCCATTTGACACGAAGTTAAAATAAGTTTCGTGTCCGGATTTATAGGACCACCTCACGCTTCGTGCGTTCCTGCTCAAAAGCGGTTTTGAGAAACGCCCGGTCATGTTCCGTGGTTTGGTAGCCTTGTTCTTGCCAGAACAGTTCAAATAGGTGATTATATGTATTCTCCGAGAATTCGGCAAACTCATTCAGTAAAGGGCTTCGTCGTTCGGGATAAGCATGAACTTCGCTAAATGTTTGATGAACCGACGAGCGGGCGCGGGAGAAGCCAACTTCAAGTTCTTCTTGGTAAACCTGTCGGCGTTGCTCATATACCTGCTGCCGTTGCTCAATTTCGCGTTGCCGCTCCCATTCGGCCCGTTCCTCGTCGTCAATTTCTTGCCTAATCGAGTTGGTAGCTCCTTCTACATCGAACAGGAACACTTTGTAATTCTTATCGTCGAACGTTAAGTCGTGCAGGCCGACAAACCGTTCCTGCCAACGGTAAGCTATCTGCTGACCAGATCGGTAAGGTTCACGGTACAGGCATTTGAGGATAAGGTCTTGTTGGCGTTTGGACTCACTGATAGCTTCGCCATCAAAAATAAATGCATTCTGATTATTGCCGTAGAAAACGTCTTTCTCGGTGAATCGTTGTTTGTCGAACTCATCGGAAAAGAATTTGAAAATCCAGATTATGAATGTCTGGTTTTGTTGATAAAAGTACTGATTCTCCGCAAACACACCTAATATTTTTAGTATATTAGCGCTCAAAAAGCAGGGATTATGAACATATTCAGTTT
>NZ_JBYFCJ010000087.1:0-2324 GCF_057652235.1 Arsenicibacter sp. R0_47
CTGGAAGCCATATTTAATCTAAAAGTGCCTGATTAGGTACTCTATTTTCATTTTGGCCCCGTTTTGCACTACAGACCGTATTTCTTTGAAACAGACTTTGCTCACAGACAATTATTCAACCCTTGATCCTTTCAACATAATGCTAAGCAACCTGAATCAACAAAACGATCTTTTAATCCAGCACTGGCTTCCCCTTTACTTAGGTCCGATTCAGCGGATGATGGCAGTTGGCGGGAAATATTTTCGGAGCTTATCGAACTCGTTTATGCTCTTTTATTTCAGGCTCAAGAGACGAACAAGCGAGTTGACTTTTGGACGTTCATGGTAAGATTCAGGTTATTACGTCGCTGGTGGGGTGGTTGCATGAGCGCCTTCCCGATTTAAAAGCCGACAAACCGGGCCAACTGGCGGCGAATCGATTAAATCGGTATTTTAATCAGGGAAGTGGTTATTTTGCCAACGGGTCATTCTTCTTCTGTCAATACGACAATGAGCTGGCTTTTTTTGTCGATGACCAACGCATTTATCTTCATCACCACATAGAGCGGGCAATTGATCTGGTAAAGTAGTATTTATCAGAAATTAGGTATCAGGTCCTGTCTTAAACTGGCTTGATGTTGGGTCAGTAGGAGAATGGTACCTGGGACGCCCCGAATTAGATAGGGCTTTTTATCTTTATTCAAAGTTAAAACAGAAATAGCTAACCGTTCCTTCAATTGATCTTTAAGGCTCTTGTACATAATCATTTTGTTTACTTTTAAACGAGTTGAAGAACAAGTTTATGCCACATATCTTCAAAGTCTGTCTTACTAATAGACGTAACAAGCGTTCTTGGCTGCTCTTGCCCAAATGTACTGGAATTAGTGTGTGCGGTCGACGATAAGGAACAAATGCCTTGTCGCATACCTTCGGAGGCGAAGCTTATCGTTCCCTCCGGGTTTATAATTACCTTTCGGGTCTCTAATCCCTCGTCATTGCATTCAGTATAGATTCGACTAGGCCAAAGAGCATTATTGCCGTTCCAGTCCTGTAAGGTGTGATAAGTATAGGTCATAAGTAAGTAAAAGAGAACACAGGTGAAAATTTCAAATAGACAAAAGTTCTTGTACGTAGGGCAGCTAAACGGAAATGCAATAGGATGAAACGTTTTTAGATGAGCCGAACGAAAAGTACCAGAGAGCTGGGCTGCAAGAAGACTAGTGAAGTACTGGTTCGTCCTAACGTTCGTTAACGGCGAACCTATGTTGGTCCCAAGCCAACGAGGCTATAGTACTATAACGGATTCGCACATCCATTGTTTTCAATTACTTGGAATGATTGTAATTAAGGACCTTCATTTTAGATTTGACAGTAGAAGCCCGCAACTTCACTTGTTAAACCATCTTATCTATTGATAGAAAGGTTTACCGTTTCAGTTGTGTGTGTGTCTTGTCCTAAAATAGATTGACCATCTAAAACGCCAATGGGACACTTATTTTTGCTTCGAAAACAGGAGCATGAGTTGCAGATGCGCCAGATGGTTGAAGAAATCAGCCTAGGCCGCTTAACGCTAGAACAAGCGATGGCCAAATACAAGGTGCTTACCCGTCAAACCGTTACTAAATGGCTGGAACGAGTTCGCCAGGAGGAAAACCAACGTACTGACGCCATGAAACAAGCCACTAAGGGACCACCCCCAACCATTGTTGAACAAATTGCTCATAAGGCCGATCAATTAGCAGGACAAATTAAACAACTCCAGCGAGAACTGGAACAGGCCCAACTTCAAACAATTTATTATAAAACCGTGATCCGGGTTGCCGAGCAGGAGTTAGGAATCGCCATCGAAAAAAAGTGCGATACCAAGCAATCCAACTCCTTCGAGTAAGCCATCCCCGTTTTCATGTCAGGCATATAAGGGGATTGTTTGGTTTTAGTCGTCAGGCATTCTATCAACACAAGAGTCGACAATTAACGGGGCAAGAGCGAGACCAACAAGTCTTAGCTTTGATTGAGCAAGTCCGAAGCGATCACCCGCGCATTGGGGGCAAGAAGCTCTATGAACTTATTAAAGAGGAACTGGTGAAAAGAAAGATAAAAATGGGTCGTGATGCTTTGTTTGATCTGCTAGCTGCTAACAATCTGCTAATTAGAAAGCGTAAACGAAAAATAATAACCACCTTTTCCCGGCACCGATTTCGCAAGTATCCTAACCTAATTAAAGAGCTGGCTATTCTGCGGCCCAATCAGGTTTGGGTAGCTGACATCAGTGCGCCATGAAGACGCAGTTTTTTTTGAAGACTGCGTTGGCTGATTTTTTGACCGGCAGTTGTAATACTGCCCGC
>NZ_JBYFCJ010000088.1:0-2308 GCF_057652235.1 Arsenicibacter sp. R0_47
CCCGACGACTTCCATATTAGTGGAAGCTGGACAGAGGGTATGCGTCAGATTGGGAACGCTGTTCCCGTAAAACTGGCCGAAGTAGTTGGGCAAAGTATACGTCGCCATCTAGAAGCATCAGGCCAGAACGCGCCAAATCTGGAAGCTGTAGCCTAACAATTCTGACTGCTATTCAGGATTAAATACCATGCATTTATAGAAATCAAAAGGCCCATGATAAGCATGGGCCTTTTTGATTAGACGAAGAGTAAACAGCACTCTTACCTTTGAGAATATTTCACAACTTTAATTCATGTAACCTAAATAAAAAAACGCATTAAGTCCTACAAACGATCTACCACCACAGTAGTTAGTAAAACCAGTCAAACCAACCCCAAAATACTTCAGAAAAACTAGATACCTAACCTCAAGAGGAATCCCTACTCGAGAATAATAAACAGTAGTATAATAACGACCAGTACCAAACAAAGGATATGGATCAGTATATAGGTAACTACCTCTATACCTTACCCAAACGCGCGCTAATCCTGCGCTAAAACGAAAATCTCCGATTTTATATCCATATAAAATACCCAATTCAGATTCTTTAATTCCAAGTTCAGCAGGTGGAGAAAGCTCTCCCATCAATGAATAACGGCTAATAAATAAATACACTACGCCCTTTTTTGGGTTCAAAACCAGCCGCCAACATACCACTAAAATGTTTTGATTTGCCAAATCCACCAGATACCCAAATATCAGGGTGTTTAGACTGACCAAAAACATTTAAACACAAAACCAACAAAATAACGACAAGCAAGAACCTTCTTATAAAATAATTATGGGTTATAACGTAAGGCAACAGGTGAGTAATAAACTTTTTTTTAGTCAGTTATCCAAGTGAACAGAAAATGCCCGAACATACGCTTAAAAAGGCCTTACAGGCCGGTGGCCGGATCACGCTGGGCGGTGGTAACTGGGCCATTGTTCACTATCACAACATCTTTATAAAGACTTCTGCGGATATGTTTATGATAGACACAGCCCTTTCTAGTTATCACAAATAATTATCATATGTAAACATTATATAATTATGATATAAAATCTATCCAATAAGATCAAAAGCCTAGAAAATATTCAAATAAAAAAAGGGGGAGCATCCCCCTCCTTTTTTATTTCACCAAAATTTTAATGTTAGTTACCAATTACTGCATACCCTGTGTATGACATATACCCAGCATAACATGTGCCCCAAGCCTCAAGTTTTTCAATACCAATTGGATCTGCAAGTACATATCCCTGATCACTGAATGTCCCCGTTTGCCATTGACCACGCTGAATGACATCAATATGGTCGTATGGACCATCCTGAAAATTTGCCGAATAAGTCGCACCATAAATGATAGGGCTTGGGAATGTAACTGATGAAAGAAGCTTTAAACTTGTAGTCCATGAAGTAACCCAACCATACCATTTCTTATTTTCATGCTGAACTTTAGTTCCCATCGATGCATAGATCAAATAACTATTATTCCATGCCTCAGTGACAAAACGATCAGTATCATTAAAATAATGTAAATCATGATCTTGATCGATAGGTAAACTAGCAACCCTTCCACCAGAATGAGTCTGATGAATATGCCGACGTATCTTACCTACTAAAATACCATTACCTACATCAACGAATCCTTTCTGACTTTCAAGCTGTCCTCTCCATGAGCCGGCATCAAATGAATCAACAAATCGCTTATTATTTTTAGGATAAATGAAAACATAATCCATTGTTACTCTAACCACTTTTTCACCCAGCATCATTTCCCCATCTGTATTTAATAGGGAGGCAAAATATACGTCTTCAACCAATTCCTGATAAGTACTATCATTTCCTGATGCTACCCTAGCACTCTTATTATATTCTATAGCAGCTTGTTCATCATACTGAATCTTATACAGTGATGTAAACCCATCTTGCTTACTGTTCCACTCGACTAAGGACGTAGGAGTGTAATCCTCATGCAGTCGTGTCATGTAACTTTTCCATGAGTCCATATCTGCAAATTTCAATTTACCATCAACAATCTCAAAAGGCTCCTGCTTTTTAGGCATGACATTTTCAACAGATGGTGATTTACATGAGAGTAGATTTAAAGCTAAGAACGTACTAGCTAAAACTAACTTTAAGAAGTAAAAGGTGTTTTTTTTCATTTTTTGAGGTGTTTAAGTAGTTTATACAGAGGAAAAGAATTCCTTTGTATGAGATGGTCTAATTTATCGGCACAGTGAACTTGCTTAACTTCGCAAGATCATGCAGCAACTAAGCAGACCTAAA
>NZ_JBYFCJ010000089.1:0-1984 GCF_057652235.1 Arsenicibacter sp. R0_47
CAGTGTATAAATTATGCCTCAAAACTAAAAGCGTAGTTTACTAACGCCGTTTTCCGGACATTTGTAAGAAAAACCTCGTTTACGGACCGGATCCTCGTCTAAAGCCATGACCTGTCGGATTTGCTCGATCTGCCGGGCGTACTGATGCCGACTGCGGATGGTCAACAAGGTTGCACTGCGCCGTTGCCGATTGTTGGCAAAGTAGAGTTGCTGGCGTTTTCGCCCCGTAACGTGTTCGGTTGCCTTGACGCAGGATAAGACCATATCGACGAAGGTATCCTGGCGTACCCGGTACTGATGCACTAAAAAACAGAATAGAAACAGGTGGCGGGACTCATGCTCTTTGATGTGGCCAGGACGGTCCTGTCCCGTTCGATGGGCGTAGTGACGCAAGGTTGCATCGGAGAAGCCTAATTGATTGACGGCTCCCTCGACCTGCTCAAAAAGAGCTTTAATCTGCTTGAATTGGACTATGCTGGCCTTGATGGCCTTGGGCTGTTCGACCTGGCTGACGGTTTTGAAGGCCTGTAACAGCGGTCGTTCATAAGCAGCATCGGTTTGGACCAGTTGCTCTAAGGCTTGCCGATGCTGCTGAGTCAGATGCTGATCAAGCTGAGTGGCTAATCGCCGACCGTAACGGTTGTACTGCTCGGTAATGATTCGTAGAAAAACATCATAGCTGGGGACTTCGACCCGCTGCCGCATCAGGTGTTGGCGGGACTCTTCGAGGACTTTTCGGGGTAACAACGGTTGCTCGAAGAGTCCATAAACCAGTTGATTGAATGCGTGGCGATACTGCTCGAAAGGCTTCACCTCAAGCAAGCCCAGAATTAGTTGGCTGTGTTCCCAGGCAATCTGGGTGGAATACTGAGCTAGATCGACAGGCTGGCTTTGGAAGAGTTGGGCCACATACTCAACATCGGCAGGCTGAAAATCAGCCGCTCGAAAAAACTTCTGGGTTAGCCGAAAGTATCCCCACTGTAGGCAGAAGCCTATTCGGGTGACAGGTTTACGAAATAGGGGCAAGCCCTCCATTGGCAAGGTAAAGTAATGTGCCTGCTGCTGGCGCGTCAACGATGGGGGCTGGTCAAAACGCCGGGCTTCGGCGGGATCGAGTACTTTTAAACGGCTCACGAGGTCAAGAAAAAAGGAGGGTTTTGGGGAGTCGGAAAAATAAAACGAAACAGGAGTATATTTGACGATCAAAAAGTAAAAAATAACTCCATTTAAGTGGTTTTCATTTGACCACCCGGTTATGGCTCAAAATATTGCCTATTTACGGGTCTCGACCCTCGATCAGGACCTGGAAAAGAACAAATCGGAAATCCTGCACCTGGCCAACGACCGCAATCTGGGACAGGTCCGTTTTGTCGAAGAGAAAGTATCGGGCAAAGTGCCCTGGCGACAGCGCAAGATTGCTGGTGTACTGGACGAGTTGGGCAGTGGGGACACGATTTTACTGAGTGAGTTCTCGCGCCTGGGCCGAAGCATGCTGGAGTGTATGGAGATTATTTCGGTTGCCGTGCAGAAGGGCATTCGGATTTATACCGTCAAGGGAGCCTGGCAGTTAGACGATACGATTCAAAGCAAAGTGATGGCGATGGTTTTCGCGATGGCAGCGGAGATCGAGCGGGACTTGATTGCCAAACGCACCCGTCAGGCTTTGGCAGTCAAGAAAGCGTCCGGCGTTCAGTTGGGCCGTCCTAAAGGGGTAGGCAAAAGCAAGTTGGATGTGTACCGGATTGAGATTGAAGCCCTATTGAATAATGGCTCAACTCAACAGTTCATCGCCAAACGCTACGGCACCACCAAGCAGAATCTGGCGAACTGGTTAAAGAGAAACAACCTGCAACGGGCCCGGTCAGGAAGGGCTATTTGATATCTGGCCCGCTTTGGTAGTTGCAACCTTAGTGATAGCATCATCCATGCCTGGCGGACGGCTGAAAAAAAGAACAAAGGGGGTGAGAAATCAACATCCACTTTG
>NZ_JBYFCJ010000090.1:0-1614 GCF_057652235.1 Arsenicibacter sp. R0_47
GCAGTTTACGACCGACGACGCCCGTGTAAAACTCAAACGTTTATACCCGTCAAACATACCCGGTTAGAACACTAGTTTATCCAGCACTTCTTCCCAGACACCTCGCAACTTAAACTGCCGAAAATGGTAGTAAACCGTTTGCCAGGGTGGGTACTTGCTATCCAATTCACGCCATTGGACACCCGTTCGATTGATGGACAGGATAGCATCGAGTATGGTGCGTAACGAATGCCATCGCTGGCGTTGGTCGTCTACAATTTTTTCGATAAGTTTCCACTGAGAATCGGTCAACTCCTGGACGGCTTCGTTCATTGTCTTGATAATCTGGCGATTTCAAGATACGGCCGATTCTCCATTTTATTCTATCCAAAACATACTCTTAATTAGGGGGTTGAGAGGACACTTGACCCATTGTGAAAACCCGTTTTGAGATTGTTGAGCTGGATGAGTTTGCCGGCGACGGGGCCACCGTCTACAGTATTGCGCTGGATGATGATGAAGAGACACTCTATGACCGGTTTCTGGAGGAAAATGATGCCGACTATCTCGATGAGCTTGATTTTTTGGTACAGCGCATCGAGACTATTGCCCGGTTGGGAGCCCGTTTTAACTATTTCCGACCTAAGGCAGAAGGTGAACTGGTGAAAGGCGACGGCTTGGAAGCGTTGTATGACGTCCCTAACTCAAATCTGCGGTTGTACTGCATCAAATTTGGGAGTATCGCGCTCATTTTAGGCGGGGGAGGGTATAAACCCAAAGGAGTAGGCCCCTTTCAGGACGTACCAAAAATGAAAGAAGAAAACTACCTGCTACGCGAGTTATCGGGGCGAATTAACCAGGCCATTCGCGATGGTGAACTCTGGTGGGAAGGCAACCGGCTGGCAGGCCGGATGCGGTTTGATAACGGAGACGATTAAGATCGGTGATTGGTTACCCACTCATATCCAGCCAAATAAAGAAGGATTGAAACAAACACAGATTGCTGGCCAAAACAGCTATTTAAAGCCAGGCAGGGTGGTTTTGAAGGCGGTTAGCAATCGTACCAAACAGGAATTGAAATAATGGAACCTCGTAAGCGAAACAGAGGAAGCAAATCGCGTGAGATACAAGACCGTATCACGCCCCATGAGCGCACCCGCACCTATAAGCAGATGGCTATGGCGGCCCGCATTACCGACGCGCTGGAAGCCAAAGGCTGAAGCAAAAGTGAATTTGCCAGCCGGATGGGGCAACTCCCGTCTGTGGTCACGCGCTGGCTAAGCGGCACGCAAAACTTTACCCTGGACACGCTGTCTGACATTGAGGAAATGCTGGGTGTTCATTTGCTGGTTACAGAGGTGACCTATTCGGCTGACCACCCACGGACCGGGCAGCGTATTGAGTCGGAAAAGCCACAACAGGCTGACGTATCCAGAGCGGCAGAACGGTTTATTGAACATCATTACGTACCGGTATTTTACAAAGCCGAGACGGTACCTGCCGGGTGTGAATGGACCGAAACCCCGCGAAGTATTCAATACACGAAAATAGTTTGTGCTAAGTAATCCTTGAGAATTAGTTTGCATTAAACTTGCTGAAGCTGATGGTTAGCCATTTGCCCACGTTGGCTAAACA
>NZ_JBYFCJ010000091.1:0-1526 GCF_057652235.1 Arsenicibacter sp. R0_47
CGCAAACTAACCATGTCCGGGGTGGCCGTCAAGGGTATATAAACCGCTCCTACGTCGCGGCCCTTGACGGCCACCCCGGACATGGTTTTACCGTTTTTTTGGCGTCTAAGGGGAAGGGAAAAAACTATGGACAGCAACCCACCTCATCCCGCAGATAAGCCGCTTCACTCTCCGTAGGCACCCAGTTCGTGAGTAATTCCCCCAGTTCAGACACCCAATCCTGCTCATGCCACTGCCAGATAAGCCCTTCTAAGCCCGCTGGAAGACCCGTAGCGACGAGATCATCATCCAGCTCCTCACATACCGCTGTTAACCCACCAAAAGGCTGAAACGTCCGTTTTCCGCGCAAACACTGATAAATCCAGTCCAATTGGTCAGCCGTCGCCGAGTAATCCCCCTCGCCCTTTTGTTTCGTGGGTAATTTGACTTGGTACTTAAACAACTCGATTAGGCTCTGATCATCCGCCGGCCGGGCATCCTGTGCACTTGCATTCGCCAAATCACCCCAGCGCTGGAGCCATTGGGCCACCAACCACCGCGCGGCCTGTTCTCCCTGTACCAGAATGTGAAAATGGGGATGATAGAAATCTTCAGGACGCGGATTGCATTCCAACTTTCGTAGCCCTTTTAACCCTAACCCTCTATTTCTCTGACACTTCTTACGATTTAATGCTAAAATATCACTCCATACTTTCCACATCTCGGCTAATCGTTGGGGCAGATCAGCGCGGCAAACTGTCCGCGCGGTCAGCGTGACAAACCACAGATTACCCAATTGCCGCAACTGAGGCCCATAGCCCAGAATCAATACAGCCATCCGAATCCGGTTGCAGGTCAGACACCAGCGATGTTTGCAATATTTGCCCGTAATGCGGTCACGATCCTCGACACGCAGAACATGACAGCAGTACAACGAATCCCGATAGGATTTTTGAAGGGGAGAATGGGGAGCACCGAACAGGAGCCAGCAGGCCAGTCGAAAAGAAATGTACTTGGAACGCGCGCGTTTTTCCAGCGCCGTTTGTTTACTTTGCACCATGATGATTTTAACTGTAGGAAGTTCAAATCTATCATGAAATCAGAAGCCTGCCAAACACCTGTTTGAGCAGGCTTTTTTTGTCAAAAATCGGGCAAAAAAGGAGGGGGGGGTGTCACGAGTTATGCTAATGTATCAAGAAAAAAAGAGCAAGCTATGTTTTGGCCGGGCCAAAACTCGGTCGCCTTCGGCTCCCTTAAGCTTGCTCTACGAGGTCACAACTAGCGCTCAAACACGTCCAAAACGCCCCAAGCCCCCCCTTACAACAACAAAGGCTGACCAAATATCAGCCAGCCTTTGCACTATATCCACACCATTTTAAAAATGAACATGAGGTACCTTCATGCTTCTAACTAGACTGATTTTTGGAAGTCTCGTCACCCAGGCCAGCCCGTTTTTTCCCTTCCCCTCTACGCAAACTAACCATGTCCGGGGTGGCCGTCAAGGGTATATAAACCGCTCCTACGTCGCGGCCCTTGACGGCCACCCC
>NZ_JBYFCJ010000092.1:0-1500 GCF_057652235.1 Arsenicibacter sp. R0_47
CCGACAACCTTAAAGCAGCCGTCACACAAGCTGACCGCTATGAACCACAACTCAACGAGACGCTGGCTGATTTTGCCCTCCATTATGGAACTACCATTCTGCCTGCCCGTTCCCGTAAGCCCCGCGACAAATCACTAGTCGAAGGAGCGGTCAACATCCTGTACCGGCGGGTCTATGCCCCCCTGCGTAACCAGACCTTCCAACGGCTTGAGGAACTCAATGCCGCTATACGCCCCTTACTGGATACCCACAACCAAATGTGTATGCAGGGACGGAGTCACAGCCGGCGTGATCTGTTTGATGAAAGCGAGCAGATGCAGCTCAGGCCGCTGCCTGCCACGCCTTACCTGATCAAATACTACGCCGGTAGCCGTGTGCAGAAAAACAGTCATGTACTGCTGGCTGAAGACAAACATTATTACAGTGTACCCTACCGCTATATCGGTCAGCGGGTACGGCTGATCTACACCGCTACCAGTATTGAAATCTATCACCAGCATCAACGCATTGCTATTCATCAGCGGCTACAGGGCCCCTATCATTACTCGACTCTGCGCGAACACCTGCCGGCTGCCCATCAATGGGTAAGTGACTGGAGTCCGGAGTACTTTCTGAGTTGGGCCGGTCGGGTTGGCCCTCAGACCCAACGGGCGGTTGATGCCATTCTTACCAGCCGGGCCCATCCTGAACAAGCGTACAAATCCTGTCAGGGTGTACTGAGTCTGGAGAAGAAAGTGGGTAAAGAGCGGCTGGAGCGGGCCTGCGAGCGGGCGTTATGCTACGGCAGCATCAGCTACAGAGTCATTCGCTCTATCCTGGAACGGGGACTCGATACGCTTCCCGAGTCAGTAGCCGTCAGTCCCGTTACCGCTCATGAGAATATCCGGGGAGCCACTGCCTATCAGTAACAAAACAAGTAATAGACGAAAAACTAAACTTCCATGAACAATCAAGCGACACTGGAACGACTACGCGATCTGAAACTGATCGGGATGTATCAGGCTTTTGATGCCCTGCTGCGGTTACCGCATCACCAGCAGCCACCGGCTGACGAATTGCTGGCTCAACTTACCGAGGCCGAACACGAGTACCGCCAGCACCGACGTACGCAGATGGCGATCCGGGCGGCCCGTTTCCGTTATCAGGCATCCCTGGAAGAACTGCACTACGGCAGCAGCCGTAACCTGGACAAGACGCTGGTATTGCGGTTAGCCGACTGCCGCTTCATTGACCGGGCTGAAAATATCTTGCTGACCGGTGCCACCGGCTGCGGTAAAAGTTATGTGGCTTCGGCACTGGGCTATCAGGCATGCCAGTTAGGTTACCGCGTAGCTTATCACAACCTGATCCGGCTGTTGAGCCGGCTGCATCTGGCGAAAGCAGACGGTTCCTATCAACGGGAAATGAGTCGTCTGGAACGGCAACACCTGCTGATCCTGGACGACTGGGGGCTGCAACCGCTGGACCAAAATGCCCGGCTGGCTCTTTTACAGATCATGG
>NZ_JBYFCJ010000093.1:0-1335 GCF_057652235.1 Arsenicibacter sp. R0_47
AAAAAGTACAGTTATTGACTCGGATTTCCCAAGCTTGAATTAGCCCAAAAGCTGTCCAACTAATTGGGAACACCATACTATAGTAGGTAGGCTCATAAGCTGTGTCATTTTTCCAAAGAGCGAAACACAAGGTCAATAACTTTTTTTGCACGGCTACATAGCCTTTCATCTTGATGTGAGTACGGCTGAAAACTCGCTCAAATAAAGCTTGACAGGAGGGCTCGCCAAACCGAACCGCATTGAAAGCGGGTAAGTGTAAGATTCGTCTAATTCGGCTGTTGCCTTTTTTAGAGATTTTCGTTTTACCTGCTCGGTTTCCTGAGCGCACGGGCGCCCCCGTGATTCTCAATGACGTCGTATCCGGCGAAGCTGACAAGCTGGCGGACATTATCAAAACCAGTAAAGCCATTGGTTTCAGCCACTAGAGTTGCTACTGAAAGTAGGCCTAAGCCTTTAATTTTACATAATTGGTCTATTTTAGCCTTTAACGAAACATCTTTCTCAAGCAATTTGGCTATTTGCTTGATGAGTTGTTCAAGTTGCTGATCATACAGTTTGATAAGTTTATCCAGTTGCTTCAAAATAAATGTATCTACTGTTTGACTATGTAAAATCGAGTGTTTTTGATTTTCCGATTGGTTCTTTAACTCCTGTAAACGTTGATATTGACGAGTTAGCATTCGTAATGAATAGATGTTTTTGGAAAGAGGCTGCCATAGCGGAAGGTTCTGCTCCAGCCCCATTTGAGCTAATCCCCGGGCATCTATTTTATCATTCTTTGACAGCGCCGGCTGCCCGGTTATTGCCAATACTTTTCAAGTAGTGCTTTGCCTTATTAGGCAGCACTACACTGACAGCCAAATCCTGCTGAAAAAGATACCAGGCCAGTTGTTCGTGATAAACACCTGTGGACTCCATCAGGTACCGCACAGGAATTGTTTTGTCTTGGCAGTGTTTGCTTACCCAAGTCAGCAGACTGGCAAAGGCGGTAGCTTTGTTGCTAACCTTAGTACTTCCTTTAACCGTCACTTTTCCCGTGTTGTCAATCACCGACAGACAGACTTGTAAGGTATCTTTACTGACATCAATACCTAGACAATAACGCAATAATGTTGTTGGTTGGGTGGTCTTCTGGTTCATAATCAGGTAGTTTTATTTCTTGTTCATGTCTGACCGCTTTTCTCGAATTTTGCACATACATGCAGGATTGTAACGAATAGTTACATCCAAAGGTACTGTTCAAGTTATAGAGAAAAACGAGGTTCTTCTTACAAATAGCCGGAAAACGGCGTTAGTAAACTATGTATTTAGTTTTGGCTTTCTCAAAGGCCGTAA
>NZ_JBYFCJ010000094.1:0-1273 GCF_057652235.1 Arsenicibacter sp. R0_47
GAGCGATAACCCTTAGTTTTGCATTGTTGTACAAAACCAGGAAGAACGGTATCTTGTGCAATATGGATGCATCCTAAGCGAAAGCAGGGGCCGACCTATGAGTGATATCAGGCAAACACCTATTCTTCGATTCAGGCCCCCTGCTTTCTTCACTGAGCCAATCGCCATATAGCTATTGAGGTACCCATAGGGGCAGACCTATTATCAGGGTTTTAGCGTCCACTCAGCTTGCTTAGGTATCCATTTCCTCCATGTTAAACTTACTTACTCTGATGACTCCCGACAAGCCCACTTACCAATTCTTTGTTGGCATTGATGTCAGTAAAGCGACGCTGGATGCCACCCTCATCGACCAACAGGCCCACAAAATCGCGTATCAGCAGTTCGCTAACTCGCCTCAGGGCATGACTGGCCTCTCCCAATGGGTCAGCCAACACCTGCCCCAATCCTCGTTGCGGTCAGTGCTCTATTGTATGGAGCATACCGGCCTGTACAGCCGCAATCTGATGCACTATCTGGTCGACCAGCAGGCCCATGTCTGGCTGGAACACCCCCTACAGATCAATCAGTCGATGGGCCTGCAGCGAGGTAAGACAGACAAGGCCGACAGCTATCGGATCGCCCGCTATGCCCATCACTTTGCCACACAGGCCCGTTGTCTGAAAAGCTATGATCCGGCCCTGGAAACGCTTCAGGACCTGCTGACAGCCCGTAACCGGCACCTGCTGGCTCTCAATCAGTTGAAAACTGCTTATCAGGAACTGCTTCAACTCGCACCCACTTCGGCCAATCTGCTCAGCACGGCTCAGCAACAGGCTCAGGCCGGCCTGCTGGAGAGCCTGAAGCTCATTCAGGAGCAGATCCGGCTCTGGGTCAACCGCCACCATCACCTTTGGCAGCAGGCTCAACTGGCCCAATCCATCAAAGGCTTAGGGCAATACACCGTCCTGTGGCTGATGGTCTACACCCGCAATTTCGATGCGGAGTTTTCGGCCCGACGCATTGCTGCTCTGGTAGGCGTAGCGCCCTATCGCCACCAAAGCGGCAGTAGCGTACAGAAGGGAACTCATACCTCGCAATTTGCTCACCTCAAGCTGAAAGCCTTGCTGCATATGGCGGCCCTGAATGCCATTCGCTTTAATGAACCCCTCAAAGCCTATTATCAGCGCAAAGTGGCTGAAGGTAAAGCCAAAATGCTGGTCATTAACAACGTCCGTAACAAGCTATTACATCAATTGGTGGCGGTTATCCGGCAGGGTAAGCCCGACCAAAT
>NZ_JBYFCJ010000095.1:0-1213 GCF_057652235.1 Arsenicibacter sp. R0_47
TGAGATGGTCTAATTTATCGGCACAGTGAACTTGCTTAACTTCGCAAGATCATGCAGCAACTAAGCAGACCTAAAACCCGGCGTAAGTATGACGCTGACTTCAAAAACGAAGTCGTCAAAATGTTGGCCAACGGCCAGACTGCCGCCTATGTTTCAAAGGCGTTAGGTGTTTCCGAAAATCTAATCTACCGTTGGAAGAATCAGAACCAAGGGGTAAAAAAAGTAAGTAGTGAGCAAAGTGAACTGGCTCTGGAAAACCAGCAACTCAAGGATCGGGTACGGCAATTGGAAACCGAGCGCGAGATCTTAAAAAAAGCCTTGAGCATTTTCAGCCGACAAACCTGACGTTACATTATGACCTCATTCATGCGCTGTCTGATACATTTTCGGTCGAAACTCTATGTTCCGTATTGGGCCTGAGTCGAACAGCTTACTATCGTTACCAACGAGGAGATAGCTACAAACCAACGGTTGAAAAGAGAAAGAAGCAGCAATTGATTGAACAGGTTTTCTCGGATCATAAGCGCCGGTACGGGAGCCGACGTATTGTGGCTGAATTGAAAGAGAAAGGGCATGAAGTAGGACGGCATCAGGTGCGAACACTTATGAAACAAGCTGGTTTACAGCCCATTCAGCCTAAATCATTTGTGCCTCGTACGACGGATAGCACTCATGGGAAAGGCTACTGGCCTAATCTTTTATTGAATCAATCCTTACCGGAAGGGCCTAATTTGATTTGGGTAAGTGATATCACCTATTTGCCTTTGATCAACGGAGAATGGGCTTACCTGGGTAGCTGGATGGATCTATTCTCGCGACGAATCGTAGGCTGGCGCGTCGATGACAATATGGAAGATGATCTGGTTATCATACCACTTCGTAACGCCTTGCAATCACGTCAGCCCTCACCTGGCTTGATTACTCACTCAGATCGGGGTGGTCAATATGTATCAAATGATCTGCACGAGTTGATCAGCTTGTGGCACATCAGGCCCAGTATGAGTCGGGCCGACGATCCCTACGACAATGCGTTTGCTGAGTCGTTCTGGAGCCGCTTGAAAGCGGAATTATTGGAAGGAGGAGCGTTCTTGAGTGTAGAGGATGCTCGAACAGAAATCTTCGAGTATATTGAAATGTACTACAATCGGATGCGGAAGCATTCATCGCTGGGCTATAAAAGCCCTGAACAGTTTGAGCAGGAGTATTATACTAA
>NZ_JBYFCJ010000096.1:0-1196 GCF_057652235.1 Arsenicibacter sp. R0_47
TGTCCTGATCCCCCGAAAGTGAGCCAGTGAAAAGTAGAGTAAAAAAACTAACTTTCATTGGTAACCAAAAGGGAAATGAAACAAGGCAAATTCTCCGAATCGCAAATCGTAGCGATTCTTAAGCAGCAGGATAGCGGACAAACCGTCGCTCAGATCAGTCGCGAACATGGCGTTAGTGAGGCCACTTTTTACAATTGGAAAGCTAAGTATGGCGGTATGCAGGTTTCAGAAGTTAAGCGACTAAAAGACCTCGAAGACGAAAATCGACGGCTGAAAAAGATGTATGCTGAACTAAGTTTGCAACACGAGATCATCAAGGAAGCTCTACAAAAAAAGTGGTAGGGCCTGTTGAACGCAGAGCGTTGGTCAAGTGGATGGTCGCTGAAAAGCAGATCAGCCAACGCAAAGCCTGCCGTTGGACAGGCCTGAGCCGGAACTCAATGGCCGAGCCGGTGGCCATTAAGGAGAAAGACAAGGCCCTTCAAGACCGTATTAGACAGGTAGCTAAACGCTATAAACACTGGGGTTTGTTGAAGATTCATAAGAAGTTGCGCAAGCAAGGTGAAACGGCTAATCATAAGCGTGTCAGGCGTTTATACCGGGAAGCAGGGTTAAGCCTGCCCCGTAAGTTGAAAAAGCGATTACCTGAATCAGTTCGACAACCGTTACCTAAAGCGATAGCTTGTAATGAGTGTTGGTCATTGGATTTCACAACTGATGCCTTAACAGATGGCCGTAAATTTCGCACCTTAAACGTGATAGATGATTTTAATCGGGAAGCATTGGGAATCGAAGTAGACTACTCCTTGCCTGCTCAGCGAGTAACCAGGCTATTAGATCAGCTAGTAGAACAATTTGGAAAACCGGAGCGGTTACGAAGCGACAATGGCCCAGAGTTCATCAGTCAAACGCTGCGAGATTGGTGTGCTGACAAAAAAGTAATCTTGCACTGGATTGAGCCAGGGAAGCCGACCCAAAATGCGTATATCGAACGATTTAATGGCACCTTCCGGCGGGAAGTACTAAACGCCAATCTGTTCAGTAGTCTGGCGCAAGTGCGCCGAACGGTGGGGGGCTGGCTGGTGGAGTATAATACGGAACGACCCCATCAGGCGTTGAAGTTTATGACACCGGTCGAATACCGACAGGCGGCTTAAACTCCAGTCAAAACTGGCTCATATAACGGGGTAAGGACA
>NZ_JBYFCJ010000097.1:0-1096 GCF_057652235.1 Arsenicibacter sp. R0_47
TAAGTAATCCTTGAGAATTAGTTTGCATTAAACTTGCTGAAGCTGATGGTTAGCCATTTGCCCACGTTGGCTAAACACCGATTTAGAGCATACCCTAACTCCTCGTCGGTTCGGTAATCTTCCGGTCGTAACCAGCCCCCTTTCAAATGCCGCCATAAGGTCTCGGCAATATTGAGAAGGGGCGAATAAGGCGGCAGAAAGAACACATATAACCCCCGAAGCTCCCAAATCTCTCGCCTTTGTTGAATAATACCGGCAGTATGCACTGAGGCATTATCCAGGACAATAACCATAGGCCGATGAAGACCCAACGACAATCTATCGAGTTGCTCATAAACGAAGCTCGCTGTGATCGCTCGCGGTGTAGTGGCCCTCATCAACTGACTTTGCCGGTTGATGAGGCCCCAGCAGTTGATTTTGAAACCTTTACCAGCCAGCACGCATACCGCTTCGCCGGGAAACTGCCAGCCGTAAGGCACATATCCTTCGCTACAGACATGGCTCTCGTCGCCATAGTACAAATCCAGCAAGCCCTGCTCGGAGAGGTATTCCAACCCGGTGAGTTGTTCGACCTTATGGGTGTAAATCAGTGGGTCAGGCTGACCTTTTACCCGTCGGCGGATCCGTTTATATCGTCCGCCAAGGCTTTTAAAAAAGACCGGAAGGTAGACTCACTAACGGCTTTGCTGCCTTCATTGCGACTGGCTTCCCAGTCAGCTTTCGCTAATTGGATGCATTGGCGATTAGCTTTGACAGCCTGTAACACGCTTTGGGCATCGTTGCTTTTGGTCATGAGCGGTTTTCGCCCCCGTCCGGTTTTGATTTTCAAACCGTCTAAACCATTGGCTTTGAATCGGTGGAGCCAACTGTTTACGCTGACATGGCACATACCAACAATGCTGGCTACATCTTTCGATGTTCGTCCATTTGCTTTTAGCAGAATCGCCTGGCAACGCATCCGAAATGAGTGGTTGTCATTAGTTTTCAATTCGTTTTCCAACTCAACCCGTTGTTTTTCCGTCAAAACGGGGGTGTTCACTCGTCCCATGAGGGCAAGTTAGAAAATAATACAAACTATTTCCCGAAGACTACTTAT
>NZ_JBYFCJ010000098.1:0-1093 GCF_057652235.1 Arsenicibacter sp. R0_47
CAATCTGCTAAGATGCCCTCATTGGCAGCATACGGTTATTCAGACAGGTATTCGAGCCAAGGCACAGGCCTTTTATGAACAACTTCATCAACAAGGGCAACAGGTGTTGGTTCTCTGGGATGAAAGTGTGATGGAAAAGCCTGAAACACTGGCTAGTGAAGACTTAGCGGCAGTTCGCAGTAGTAAAGCCCGCCGGCTTAAACGCATCCGGCCCGGCTATTTCAATCCACCTGATGGTAAACCGGTATGCGTTCCGGGGCTGGAATGGCTGGGCATCTTATTAGCGGGTGCCAGCGGGGCTCCTTGCCTATATAAGTTTGAGTGGTGGACCAGGCGAGGGGAGCATGCCCGACAACGGGTAGATGTGCTCAATGATACACTGAACGAACTGGCTCAGCAGTTTGGGCAGGCCGCCCTGCATGTCTTTGATCGGGGCTATGCTTCCCAGGCTTGGTTAGGGAAGTTATTGGCTGCCAGGCTAAAAGGGCTGATCCGGTGGCAAACCCATTATCACTTACTCAATCAGGCAGGGGACTCCATAAAGACCTGGGAAATCACTCGTGGCAAACGTTCAGCCGATCATCGATTCATCTACGATGCGGTACACAAGTGCCATCGGAAAACAGGTATCATCTACCAGTCGGTACGGCATCCGGCTTACCCGGATGTACCTTTGTATCTAATTGTATCGCGTCCGGGCAAGGGGCGTGCGCCCTGGTATTTGCTCACCAACGAGGTCATTGACTCGGTAGAATCGGCCTGGAAGATGGTGTTTGCCTATGCCCGTCGCTGGCAGATTGAGATGGCCTTCCGCTACACAAAATCTGAACTGGCTTTAGAGTCTCCCCGCTTATGGTTCTGCGGGGCCGCCCGTGCGGGAAAACAGGCTTAAGTTGATGATGCTTGTCGCTTTAGTCTACGCCTTGTTACTCTCCTTGCTACAGGTGGATCTCAGCCACTGGCAGCAACTACTCTTACGACAAGGGTGCCACCGGACAGGAAAGCGGTGCAGAGAGACCTCAGCACCGCTTTATCGAATCCGAATTGCTTTCACTCACTTATGGAATCAAAATTCGGGATGACTCATGTTTTT
>NZ_JBYFCJ010000099.1:0-1052 GCF_057652235.1 Arsenicibacter sp. R0_47
TAGGACTTACGCAAAGGCTAAGGTTGGTTTAACTAATTGCTGGCGCATATAATCGTCCAATAACCCTTGTTTGAGTTGGTAAACCGTTTTCTTGGTTTGATAGGCTAGCTCTTTGAAACGAACCCAGGTCAGCGTAGCCAGGGTAATGTGGTTGCGTTGGCTGCGGGCTAACCGACACTGACAGCATTCGAGGCCCGTGATTTGTTTGTCCTCACGGTGAAACTGCTCAACCGTCCAGCGAATACCGCTTTTTTCCTCAGCGGCCCTCGTATCGTGTTGAGTTAGATCGTTGGTAACGATATAATCCGTCCGGTGGGGAGACACCAGTACGCGGAACAGCTTGAAATACGTGTCCTGAGGCATCTTGTGGACTTTGATCCGTTTGCCTTCTTTGACATCCTGGGTTGACCAAGTCAGGTGAGAAACAGGCTGATAGAGTTCTTTGCCACCAGTATCGTCCACTTTGCGATTGCTCTTTAAGGGGCAATAGAAGGTTTTGCCCTCCGTCTGTAGCCATTTGAACACTTGCGTCACAGCGTACCAGGTGTCCATCAGCACGGTTTGATAGCTGATTTGACGTGGTTTGAGTTGAGCCAGCATATCAAAGACGTGGTCGATTTTGGTTTTGCCATCGGCATCAGGATTGAAGATGCGAAAGTCAATGAGCCAGAATTGATTGGTTTTGGGATTGACATAGACGCAGTTGACCACACCGATGCCTTTGATCAAGCCGTGTGCGTTGCCTGAGTACTGGTTCCGAACCAGTTCAATTTTGTGGCTGTGTTCTTTGTTGAGTACTGTATCGTCAAAAATGATGTAGCCATCGGGGTCAAGTTGGATGTGATGGCGCACCTGCTGCCAAACCGCACGAGGAGCGATCCGGGCAGTTTTGAGAAAGTATTGGACGTTATCGTGATTGATGCCCTCAAGGTGGTCAGCCAGATAAGTCGCCGTGTAGTTGATTTGACTACTCAGCAGAAACTGTCCGTAAAGTTGGGCCGTGACTTTCATGGCTTTTTTTGACTCAATTTAACTCTTTTGCGTAAGTCCTA
>NZ_JBYFCJ010000100.1:0-1009 GCF_057652235.1 Arsenicibacter sp. R0_47
ATAGGGTAGTTGCCAACATTCCGGGGAAATGTTTCATCAAAGAGAGTCAAGAGTCTAATAATCAGTTTTTTGATTGGGTTTCGGTCGTCTGCTTACTATGAATCTTAACACCCCGATGGCGTAGGTATTTGTAAAACGTCACTTTAGAAATACCCAACTTTTTGGCGATCATATTTACCCCCAATACCCCTTCTTTGTAATACATTTCCGCCAAACGCGCATTTTTCTCCGCTTCCGGGGAAAGACCTTTCTGTCGCCCACCCTTTCGGCCACGAGCACGCGCCGAAAGCAACCCGGCCTGCGTTCGCTCCCGAATCAGATCTCGTTCAAATTCCGCCAGCGAAGCAAACAGGTTTAAAACTAATCGCCCCTGAGCAGTGGTGCTATCAATCGCATCGGTTAAGCTCATTAAGCCAACCCCCTTTTGACTAAACTCATCAACGAGTTCCAACAGATGCTTCATCGAGCGGCCTAACCGATCCAGTTTGTAGATACAGACAATATCCCCATGGCGAAGCATGGTCCGTAGTTTGGCCAATTCGGGTCGATCAGCCTTGGCCCCCGATACGATTTCCCGAAAGATCAATTCACAGCCTGCCTTTTCCAGGGCATCCACTTGCAGATCGACTTGTTGGCCCTGGGTTGAGACACGGGCATAGCCTATTTTCATGCTGTTTGTTCACTTTAGTGTAGTCTATTACCGAATATACTGAACTTTGATTGGTGAACAAGTTTGATTAACTAATTTGGGCGATTGTAGACCAGGCTGATGAACCCTTACTGGTTCTGGAACTGGTACATTCATACGGTCGTTTCACTGAACCCTTCCATGACCCTCAAAGAAATTCTATCGCCTGATTTGCAGGACGAATTTGAGCGGCCTCCCGCCTTCTCCTTCATCAAACAACGTCATTTTTTCTCCATTCCAGGTTGGATGAAACCAATTCTACGGGGACTGGATTCTGACATCAACCGGGTGGGGTTCCTGTTACAATGGGGCTACTTTCGG
>NZ_JBYFCJ010000101.1:0-911 GCF_057652235.1 Arsenicibacter sp. R0_47
TTTAGGTCTGCTTAGTTGCTGCATGATCTTGCGAAGTTAAGCAAGTTCACTGTGCCGATAAATTAGACCATCTCATTTAAATAAAAAACAGTCGATAGTATTATCTGCCTTGGGTTTTTTTAGCTTTATAGTATGCCGGTACTACATAGAATTATTTCCTGTAAAACCCATTAATCAGGGATTTCTAGTAAATAGTTTAAGTGTATTTATGGCTCTTTTTATACTAATTTATTATGTTAAAATACTGACAATTAAAAATAGTGTTAATAATATCCGTGAAAGGCAAATTTTACACAGAGACTATCTTAAGTTGACGGAAATTAGTAAGTTAAAAGACAAAACATTTGGTATGATCGGGCACGATCTGCGCAGCCCAATTGCGGTGTTGAAAACACAACTCATGTTGTTGCGCAGCAGCGTTGATAATAACCGGGAATTATCGAAACATAGTCAGGAACTGAGTACGCTTGTTGATTCTATTCAGAGCCTGCTTGATAATATTTATCACTGGTCAATGCTTCAGCAAAATGCCCTTATCAGCCGCAAAGTTCAGCTTAACCTTTCTGATATAGCCGAAGATGCCCTGCACAGCTATGAACACTATATTGCCAGCAAACTACTTAAGCTGGAAACCAAGTTTGATAAAGCATTTATCACCGGAGATGAGTACCAACTACTTGTATTAGTACGGAACCTGATCCAGAATGCCGTCAAGTTTACACCAGTGTCAGGCGTGGTACGCATTGAAACCGGTGCTCTTAAAAATGAGGCTTATCTGCTGGTTGTTGATACAGGTATTGGCTTTCCGGAGACAATAAAGGACGGCTTTATGGCTACAGGGCTTTCTCATAAAACCCTATGCATGGTCATAAATTCGATTAGTGAGTTAAAATCATCCGCAAACTGATCGA
>NZ_JBYFCJ010000102.1:0-883 GCF_057652235.1 Arsenicibacter sp. R0_47
TTTGAGTGGTTGCTACCCACAGGCGGGGTGGGTCAGTTTGCGCCGAAACGATAGGGTTACTTTGTCCGGAATATACAATTGATTTGTGAGATAATGATTTGAGACGTTTTTAGGGTGGAAAAGGGGAGAATTGGGTGGGTGGGGAAAGTGTCTCACAAAACGGGCGTTTCAAAAGACGGACAAGTCACTGTCTCGTCCTGAAATTAGTTGACCGTTTTTAGTTAATCCTGAAATACGTTTACCCGTTTCTTCTTAGTCCGAATTTATCCTATTTTTTGTTCTTTGTTGAACCAGGCTTGTAATAGTTTTTCCAACGTCGTTCTAAGGGGCCATGTTCACTATGAGCTTCATTTGGACTCAGCATATTACAGCTTAAATGTGGACGTTTGTAATTGTAGAGAAAGACTCCCTTCTCCAATAAAGCATAGGCTTCGTCAAGGTTTCGAACAGGTTGATGACTCAGATATTCATCTTTGAGAATACCATTTATACGTTCTGCAATCGAATTCTCTAAGGGATCTGAATTTTCGGTCATACTGATCCGAATATGATAGCTTTCCAAGGCCTGTACATACTCCGAACTGCAATACTGAATGCCTCGATCACTATGATGAATCAGCTGACGACCGATCCGTTTAGTAATCTGCTTGAGGGCCATTTCCAAGGCTAGCCGGGAGTTGACCGCTTCCAGATTGTCTGCTAAGGCGAAACCCATAATCCGGCGAGAGTAGGCATCCGTCAGCAAAGAGATATATAAATAACCTGCCTCAGTCAGCCAATAGGGTAGAGTAGAGCAAGCGCGCCTGGGTAGTTTCACAACTACTGGTTTCGCTTGCCCTCTCCCCGAACCGGACGTGCACCTTTCGTTATGCATCCGGCTCTC
>NZ_JBYFCJ010000103.1:0-866 GCF_057652235.1 Arsenicibacter sp. R0_47
CTAGTGTTTTGACTTGATATGCGTGACGGGTAGCTTTGTAGAAAATGCCCCCACTACGATGAAAAAGTATCACGTTACCCTTACCGAATACGAACGCAACGAATTGAAAGCGATCATCGCCAAACGGAAAGCAGATAGTCAAGCTGTTAAACGGGCTTATGTATTGCTGGCCGCTGATGAGAACCAGCCCGGTTTTCTCAAAGACGAGCAGATTAGGCAGGCTTATCAGGTCAGCATCCGCACAATTGAACGGTTACGGGAACGCTTTGTGGAACAGGGCTTGGCAGTGGCTATTAAAGGGAAGCAACGGGAAAAGTTTAAGCAAAGGATCTTTGATGGGACCGTTGAGGCTCATTTGATAGCCCTACGATGCAGTCAGCCACCGGCGGGTCATGCCCGCTGGACAGTGCGGTTGCTGGCTCAGCAGATGATCGAGTTGAGTTACGTCGAACAGATCGGCCGCGAGACGGTGCGAAAGATGCTCAAAAAAACGAATTGAAGCCCTGGCGGGTCAAGAGTTGGACGGTCCGCCGCGCGGTGATCCCAGAAGCATCGGCTGAGTTCGTCTGCCAGATGGAGGAAGTTCTGGAGGTTTACCAGCGTCCCTATAATGCGAAACGGCCAGTAGTGTGTTTAGACGAAGCCCGGCGCCAGTTAGTGAGCGAAACCCGCCAAGGCTTCATCGATAAGTATGGCGTGCAACACGTTGACTATGAGTATAAGCGGGAGGGTGTGGCAGAACTGTTTATGGTTGCGGAACCCCT
Source organism: Arsenicibacter sp. R0_47 (assembly GCF_057652235.1). Classification (NCBI taxonomy): domain Bacteria; kingdom Pseudomonadati; phylum Bacteroidota; class Cytophagia; order Cytophagales; family Spirosomataceae; genus Arsenicibacter; species Arsenicibacter sp. R0_47. The sequence continues at coordinate 765 of NZ_JBYFCJ010000103.1, forward strand.
GGTCGGTCAGCGGCAAGTCGTTGTCACAGCGAGTCACAACAGCCATGAGTGGGCGCGGGTAATAGGACAGATTGTGGAAACCTGGTACGTTGACGCTGAGTG
>NZ_JBYFCJ010000104.1:0-809 GCF_057652235.1 Arsenicibacter sp. R0_47
GCCGTTTCGACGGGAGCGATCACGATTTCTTCGCCATCAACGGGTGTTGAGTATAGCTTTGACAACGGCGTCAGCTATCAGTCAGGCAATGCGAAGAGCGGTTTAACTTCAGGCGTTTACCTGCTCAAAGTTCGCTCGACGGCTTCGGGCTGTGAATCAGCATCTGTGAGCGCAACGGTTAATGCCGTTCCGGTAGTACCGGCCAATCCAACGGCGAACATTGTACAGCCGACCTGTACCGTTTCGACGGGGACAATTACCGTCAATACGCCGGCCAGCGGTGTGGTCTACAGTTTCGACAACGGCCTCAGCTATCAGGCAGGTAATGTAAAGAGCGGTTTGGCGGCAGGCGTTTATCAACTCAAAGTGCGTTCGACGGTTTCGGGTTGTGAGTCAGCGCCCGTGAGCGTAACGGTTAATGCCATTCCGGAAGTACCGGCCAACCCAACGGCGGGTGTGGTGCAGCCGACCTGTACCGTTTCAACAGGAACGATTACGATTTCTTCGCCGGCCAGCGGTGTGGCCTACAGTTTTGACAACGGTGCCAGCTATCAGTCAGGCAATACGAAGAGCGGTTTAACTTCAGGCGTTTACCTGCTCAAAGTCCGCTCGACGGCTTCGGGCTGTGAGTCAGCGTCCGTGAGCGTTACGGTGAACGCCGCTCCATCCGTTCCTGCTACGTCAACGGCGAATGTAGTGCAGCCGACCTGTACCGTCTCGACGGGGACGATTACGATCAATACGCCCGCCAGCGGTGTGGCCTACAGTTTCGATAATGGCGCCGGCTATCAGGCAGGCAATGCAAAGAG
>NZ_JBYFCJ010000105.1:0-795 GCF_057652235.1 Arsenicibacter sp. R0_47
TAACGTGATACTTTTTCATCGTAGTGGGGGCATTTTCTACAAAGCTACCCGTCACGCATATCAAGTCAAAACACTAGCCGAACGAGAGGCCTTACAGACGCTACTCAAAGAGAAGATGGGCTTAACGCTCTCTCCTGAAAAGACCCGGATCACCCCTCTAACCGAGGGCTTTCAGTTCTTAGGTCATCGGGTTAGCATGCGGTGGGACTATCGGTATGGCTGGACACCTCGGTTAGAAATACCCAAACAGAAGGCAGCGGATCTGCGCTATCGCATCAAGCAACTGACGGGCCGAGCTACGCTAGGCTGGTCGTTGGATGAATTGCTACAAAAACTGAACCCTATCCTACGCGGCTGGGGCAACTTCTACAAATATTGCACTGGCGCCAAGAAGATCTTATCGTCCCTGGATTGGTATGGACGGGATCGTATCTGGCGTTGGTTATGCAAGAAGTATCCAAAAGCCAATGCTCAACTGATTTTAAAACACCGTCAAGCCAGTCGACTCCGTCCTCGTTGGAAGGTCTGGCGGGGTCAGGCGGTGGAACACTATCAAATGGGTTGGCAGAAGGTAATGCACTATCGGCGAGGATGGATGAAACCGCCTGACTACACGATGGTTCCGGGAGAGCCGGATGCATAACGAAAGCGGACGCCGCGCGGGTGCACGTCCGGTTCGGAGAGAGGGCAAGCGAAACCAGTAGTTGTGAAACTACCTAGGCGCGCTTGCTCTACTCTACCGTACATTCCGATGGCCAACGGATTTTTATACCTGTGCGTGGTGATCGACTGGTA
>NZ_JBYFCJ010000106.1:0-777 GCF_057652235.1 Arsenicibacter sp. R0_47
GCACGATAGCAGCTGGTACGCCCCTGAAGTAGTGTAAAGCGTTTTGCAGGGCAATAATAAAATCCTCCGTTCGCTGCGAATGAACTACCTGCGCATAGGTAAGCTGGCTACAGCCCAGTATGGCGACAAAGAACTCAACCGCTTTCTGTTCTCCACTGGCCGGATCAGTCAGGATCAGCCGCTTACCGGCAAAATCGACGAAGAGTTTGTCGCCGGCTTTGTGTTCAAGGTGCATACTGGTCTGCTGACGCTGACACCACAACCGGTAATAATGGCAAAATTGAGTGTACTGATAGCCATCGGGGTGTTGCGCTTTATACTCCAGCCATAAGCCGTAACGGGTTACCCCCGGACGGGTCAGCTCCCGGGCCATGCTGGCGAAGCGCTGTTGAAGCAGCACCAGACCGGTATTAGGCGGGGTAAGCGGCTGGCGGTTCTGAATCAGCGAGTCTAACTGCTGATCAGAAAGCTGGTGGAGCCGGTCGGTTGCCCCCTCTGGTAACAGGCGTAGATAGCCCCGAACGGTGTTGCGTGCCAGGCCCAGGGAGCGGGCAATGTCGCGGATCGATTTTTGTTGCTGCTGCAAAAGCAGAATCTGGCGAAGTAAGTGCATAGGAACACGCTGATTAGCCATAGCTTCGGATGGGTCAATTTATTCCGGAAACTACGGCAATGCGATGCGGTTCGCTACTTCAGACGGAGGTGGGTCAGTTTGCACCGAAATACCCGGGTCAATTTCCTGCGTAACAGGTGGGTCAGTTTACTCCGAAATACTCA
>NZ_JBYFCJ010000107.1:0-758 GCF_057652235.1 Arsenicibacter sp. R0_47
GTAGCCCAAAGCGGAAATTCGGCGACGGTGAATGCGGCAGGGGCTTATTCGGTGGTGATTACCGGCAGCAACGGCTGTACGACTTCGGCGGCAACGACGGTTTATAGCAATACGACGGCACCAACCGTTACGCTGACAACTAACCAAACCATTACCTGCGCCAGCCCGACAGCAACACTGACAGCCACGTCAGGCTTGACGAACTATTCGTTCAGTACCGGCCAGAGTGGAAGCAGCAACCTGCTGACGGTGACGAGTGCCGGGACATATTCGGTGATTGCTACCGGCGCTAACGGCTGTACGGCGGTGGCGCAGGTAACGGTGACGAGCAATACTACCGCCCCGATGGGTGCCATGCTGACGGCGAGCGGAGGGGGTACGCTGACCTGTGCCCAAACAGCGCTGACGCTGACGGCTTCGGCAACGGGCTCAGGGCTGAGTTACCGCTTTGTTGGGGCGGGTGTGGTGGCCCAGAGCGGGAACTCGGCGACGGTGAATGCGGCAGGGGCTTATTCGGTGGTGATTACCGGCAGCAACGGCTGTACGACTTCGGCGGCAACGACGGTTTATAGCAATACGACGGCACCAACCGTTACGCTGACAACTAACCAAACCATTACCTGCGCCAGCCCGACAGCAACACTGACAGCCACGTCAGGCTTGACGAACTATTCGTTCAGTACCGGCCAGAGTGGAAGCAGCAACCTGCTGACGGTGACGAGTGCCGGGACCTATTCGGTGGTAGTCACAGGGGCTAA
>NZ_JBYFCJ010000108.1:0-717 GCF_057652235.1 Arsenicibacter sp. R0_47
GCATCGGAGAGAAAATCAGCGGGCATAGCGTTCCGATGTCAAGGTGGCTAAAAAACGGTCGTTTTTTGGTACAGACTTGTACCTGAGCAAAGGCTTTGAAAATACCCAAAAAAGTTGTACCAAAAACTTATCTACTTTATGAATGTACCGTATATTGCTGACAGATGAGTAACTGGTACAAAAAAGAGCAATGCGTATGCGTGTAGGTTATGCCCGGGTAAGTACCCAAGAGCAGACATTGGATTTACAGACCGATGCTTTACAGCAGGCGGGTTGCGACCGTGTCTTTACCGACAAAGTATCGGGTATGAAGGCCCACAAGCCTCAGTTTGAGTTGATGATGAGTTACCTGCGGGCTGGTGATACGATTGTCATTTGGAAACTGGATCGGCTTGGTCGTTCAACGCGCGGGTTAATCGAGTTGGTCGAAGGGCTGAGTCAAAAAGGCATCCACCTGGTTTCGCTCAATGACCCCATTGATACCACCTCACCGGGCGGGCTGTTGGTCTTTCAAATCTTTTGTGCGTTGGCCGAGCATGAACGGAACGTGATTGTGCAACGGACCCGGGCGGGATTAGAGTCGGCCCGGGCACGGGGTCGCCAGGGCGGTCGTCCGAAAGGGCTAGCGGTGAAATACCAGAAGATCGCCCCAGCGGTTAAAAATCTCTACGAGTCGGATAGCCAATCGACGACGCAGATTATGAGTTACTTTGGGAT
>NZ_JBYFCJ010000109.1:0-711 GCF_057652235.1 Arsenicibacter sp. R0_47
GGTGCCGGCGTGGCCACTACCACGGGAAACTATAATACGTTTATCGGTTATCTGGCCGATGCGACGAGTGCCAACCTGACGAATGCGGTGGCCATCGGGGCTAATGCCCGTGTGGGTATCAGCAATGCAATTGCGCTTGGGGGAACAGGAGCCAGTGCGGTCAATGTGGGCATCGGTACGAGCTCGCCGACGGCGCGTGTTCACATCAGCAGCGGGGTAGCCAACAGCAGCGGTTTGCGGCTGGAGAACCTGACGAGCGGTAGTGCGGCGAGTGTTAGTGCGAGCAAGTTTCTGACGGTAGATGCGAGCGGGAACGTGGTGCTGGCGAGTTACAGTGCAGGCGCGCGTGAGGGGATCGTTTCGGCGGATGCGTTGTGGGAGAAGCGGGGCAATTTGTTGCAGAGTGTATCAGGTACGGGTGTAGTAGTTGGCACTGGTGTGACGAAGCTTCCTGTGGGTTACAGTCTGTATGTTGGTCAGGGCTTACTGGCCGAGCGGATCAAGGTAGCGGTGAAGAACAGCAGTGAGTGGAGTGATTATGTGTTTGCTCCGGGCTACCGGTTGCGCGAGCTGAGCGAGGTAGAGTCGTATGTGAAGGCCAACAAGCACCTGCCGGGTGTACCGAGTGCGGAACAGGTGGTAGAAGAGGGTGTTGATGTGGTGAAGATGAACGCCAAGCTGCTCGAAAAAATCGAAGAACTCACGCTCTAC
>NZ_JBYFCJ010000110.1:0-617 GCF_057652235.1 Arsenicibacter sp. R0_47
TCAAGGGTTACTTTTTGCCCCGCCAGCCCGGTTTGGGTTAGCAACTGCCGCACTGCCGGCTGCTCGCTATCTTTTGAACCACTGTAATATAACTGACTCATAATCTGTCCGGTGTCCTGACTCAAGGCCGATACGCAGGCCTCGCCACGCCGGTGACCGGCCCGTATCGAGCCCCTGAGCTCTTTCCCATCCAGGGCAAACCAGCCGCTCTGGGCGGGTGTCAGCCTCAAGCCGAACCACTCAAAAACTAACGTGTTGAATACCGCAAGGTTTACCTTTGCCAGCAAGCGGGGCAACTGAGCCCGGGAAATCACCCGTGGTTGAGTACTGGCAGTTGCTTGCCGTAAGGCCGGATAATGGTGGACCATATGTCTATGGAGCCGGGATAATTTGCCATCCCGCCCGCAGCACAGGGCCAATGCTAAGCCGGTCAGTACCAACGCTAACGAGTGTTTTTTACCACGGTTATCCCGTTCATCAAGATCGGTTGCATTGACTAAGCACTCAAAAAATAGTGTAACTTTGGAAGGGCAAGTCGCAGTCGTCATCGTTTTGTAGTTTCGTCACCACAAAAATAGGACATACTGGTTCTTGCCTTTTTTTATGAGAAAGCCCTG
>NZ_JBYFCJ010000111.1:0-582 GCF_057652235.1 Arsenicibacter sp. R0_47
GCTCACCGTACCCGTGAAGCCCGTTGGCGGCGTGTAGGTGTAGCTGCCGTTCGGCGAGAGCGTCACCGTGCCGTTCATCGGCTGGCTCAGCAGGCTCGCCGTCAGCGGAAGACCCTGCGGATCCACGTCGTTGGTCAGCACATTGCCTCCAACCGGTGTATTCACGTTCGTATTGTTGATATCGTTCTTCGCAATCGGTGCCTTGAACGTACATGCTGTCGATGTTGAAACGACACTTGTCGAGGCCGCTGTACTGGTACAGCTATTCACTGACTGTACTACAGAGTATTGATACATGCCTGCCGGCAGGTTTCTCAATTCTAAAGTCTCACTTACAACTGCTGCCGTCAGGCTGCTACCTGTCCATGTAAAGGTTGCATTTGACACACCAATCGCCGTTAGAATTAACTGACCATTGTTACAAACCGTGGCAGACATTGGCGTAACCATTGGCGCCGGCAAGTTACATACAGGTTGCTGCACATCAATGCTCAGCGTGGCATTGGCACACTTGCCCGCCGTGTTGCAGACCGTGTACGGATAGCTGTCAGGACCCGCATAACCGCCCGCCGGTGTGTACGT
>NZ_JBYFCJ010000112.1:0-554 GCF_057652235.1 Arsenicibacter sp. R0_47
ACCGGCCAGAGTGGAAGCAGCAACCTGCTGACGGTGACGAGTGCCGGGACCTATTCGGTGGTAGTCACAGGGGCTAACGGCTGTACGGCCCTTACCTCGGCCACGGTGGTGAGCAGGTCGGCGGTGATTTCGGCCAGTCTGGTGGCCAGTGGGGCGATCAGCTGCAACACGCCATCGGTAACGCTGACGGCCAGTCCGTTAAGTCTGACCTATGCCTTCAGTAGCGGGGCAACGCAGCTCGGATCAACCAACCAGGCGACGGTAAGTGCAGCGGGTACCTACTCGGTGACGGTGAGCGACGCGGGCGGCTGTACGGCGGTAGCGCAGGTCACGGTGACGAGCAATACTACCGCCCCGACGAGTGCCACGCTGACGGCGAGCGGAGGCGGTACGCTGACCTGTGCCCAAACAGCGCTGACCCTGACGGCTTCGGCTATGGGGACAAGCCTTAGTTATGTATTTGGCGGACCAGGCGTGGTAGCCCAAAGCGGAAATTCGGCGACGGTGAATGCGGCAGGGGCTTATTCGGTGGTGATTACCGGCAGCAACGGCTG
>NZ_JBYFCJ010000113.1:0-534 GCF_057652235.1 Arsenicibacter sp. R0_47
TTGAAATCGAATCAGCCGGTGTTGTACCGGTATGCGATTTGTCATACACTGCTGCAAGAGCCGGTTTACTGCCGGCAAGATGCCGCTAAACGAGGCCATGGCCGGCAGCAGGAGCGTACTTATGCGTGTTTCAGGGTAAATATAAGCCATTTAGACCTTCGCTGGCAAACCTGTGGTCTTTGTATGCTGATTAGCGTCAAACGGGTACGGCGAAAACTGGATGGCAGCCAGCCCACCGAAGAAATCAGCTATTTTCTGAGCAACTATGGGGTACAAAGTCAGCAGCAGGCCGATGAGTTATTTGACGCCATACTTGGGCACTGGAAAGTTGAAGCGATGCATTATCAGCGGGATGTCACCTTGCAGGAGGATAGCTTACGGAGCTCAAACAGCACATTGAGCCGGACAATGAGTGGCCTTAGAAGCCTGGTATACAATTTATTAAAGAGAACAATGACGAAGAATATGGCCGCCAAAATCGATCAGTTTGCGGATGATTTTAACTCACTAATCGAATTTATGACCATGCATAGG
>NZ_JBYFCJ010000114.1:0-524 GCF_057652235.1 Arsenicibacter sp. R0_47
GCCAGCGGTGTTGCCTACAGTTTCGACAACGGCCTCAGCTATCAGTCAGATGATGTAAAGAGTGGCTTGGCTTCAGGCATTTACCAACTCAAGGTTCGCTCAACGGCTTCGGGCTGCGAGTCATCATTTGTGAGCGTAACGGTGAACATTGCTCCGGAAATACCGGCCAATCCAACGGCGGGTGTGGTGCAGCCGACCTGTGCCGTTTCGACGGGAGCGATTACGATCAATACGCCGGCCAGCGGTGTTGCCTACAGTTTCGACAACGGTCTGAGTTATCAGTCAGGCAATGTAAAGAGCGGTTTGGCTTCAGGCATTTACCAACTCAAGGTTCGCTCGACGGCTTCGGGTTGTGAGTCAGCGCCCGTGAGCGTTACGGTGAATGCCGCTCCAACTGTACCGGTCAATCCAACGGCGAGTGTGTTGCAGCCGACCTGTACCGTTTCAACTGGAGCGATTACGGTTTCTTCGTCGTCTACGGGTGTTGAGTATAGCTTCGACAACGGCGTTAGCTATCAGGCAGG
>NZ_JBYFCJ010000115.1:0-520 GCF_057652235.1 Arsenicibacter sp. R0_47
ATTAGCTATGGCTATATGAAATCGATAATAATAACCACACTGACCATCTTTATTGCATTGACTTCGGTTTTTGGACAGGATCGAAAAGACAGTTTACTGGTTTTTGTTGGCCAAAAAATTGAGGTTACGTATTCACCTTTACCGGAAGAAACGAAACCCCCTCATGCAGTGACAGCAACAGCAGGTAATGATACCCTTTATTTTAGTGATGTTTCTATAAATATGGACAGCCGCTATGTAGCAAAGTATAAAATACTGCAGATGGTTCACGGATCATATAAGGCCGATACAATAGCGTTTTTTGTTTTTGACCATTATGGAATACCGGCGTTCTCCCGATATCAAACTGTTTTATTATTCGTCTCAACGTACAACGGGGCATTATACCATGAAAAGTACCAGTTCTACAGTTTATACAGGACTAAAAACGGTAAGTGGGCAAGTCCGTATTCATCCGTAGACTATAATCACCCTTTTAAGGATAGTATTACCGTAAAACCGGAACGGATTCTATTTAAAG
>NZ_JBYFCJ010000116.1:0-517 GCF_057652235.1 Arsenicibacter sp. R0_47
ACTTTTCGGTGGCCAGTAAGGAAATCGAGCGAGGCAAGGGTACACGTGGCCGGGGAGCCGAGGGAAAGCAGAACGTTGCGGTGATGGCCGAAAGCACCCCGTTGGAAGATATCGAAACGGGCAAAAAGGAGAAGCATGTGCGTTATTTCAAGGCCAGGGTACTGGATAGCCATCAAAGTGAAGGAATCAACGGCGTGGTCAGGGACTGCATGGAGGATGATGCCATCGTATTTTCGGACAAAAGCACTTCTTACGTTGACATCTCCGATCTGGTGGAATTGCACGTCACCGAGAAATCAGACGCCAAAACCACCAAGGAAACACTCAAATGGGTGCATATCGCAATCAGTAATGCAAAACGGACATTGCTGGGCAACTACCATAAAATCAAAAGGAAATACTTACAGTTGTATCTCAACGAGTTTATTTACAAATTAAACAGACGGTATTTTGGAGACAAACTCTTTGACAGACTAGTAATTGCGAATATAACAGGTGCATAAACGGATAATCAGAA
>NZ_JBYFCJ010000117.1:0-492 GCF_057652235.1 Arsenicibacter sp. R0_47
AGGCGCGCTTGCTCTACTCTACCGTACATTCCGATGGCCAACGGATTTTTATACCTGTGCGTGGTGATCGACTGGTACACCCGCTTTATTTTAGGGTGGCGGTTGAGCAATACTTTGCTGACCGACTTCTGTGTAGATGCGCTGGCAGATGCCTTCCGACAGTGGGGCCAACCTCGCATTTTCAATACTGACCAAGGTAGTCAATTTACCTCAAAGGACTTTTTGAAGCCCTTGCAGGAACGCACGATTGCCATCAGTATGGACTCCAAAGGGCGGGCTTTGGACAATATTTTTGTCGAGCGTTTCTGGCGGACCCTGAAGTACGAACACATTTATTTGCGGGGCTACGCCGATGGTTTATCGTTGTGGAAGGGGTTGGCTGAATATTTTCAGTTTTACAACTATGTTCGCAAACATCAATCGTTAGGCTACCAGACTCCTGCTCAATGGTATATCAAAGAACCAATTGGGGAGCAAAAAAGTACAGTTATT
>NZ_JBYFCJ010000118.1:0-467 GCF_057652235.1 Arsenicibacter sp. R0_47
AGTGCCGGGACCTATTCGGTGGTAGTCACAGGGGCTAACGGCTGTACGGCCCTTACCTCGGCCACGGTGGTGAGCAGTTCGGCGGTGATTTCGGCCAGTCTGGTGGCCAGCGGGGCGATTAGCTGCAACACGCCATCGGTAACGCTGACAGCCAGCCCGTCAAGCCTGACCTATACCTTCAGTAGCGGGGCGACGCAGTTGGGATCGACCAACCAGGCGACGGTAAGTGCAGCGGGCACCTACTCCGTAACGGTGAGCGACGCGGGCGGCTGTACGGCGGTGGCGCAGGTAACGGTGACGAGCAATACCACCGCCCCGATGGGTGCCATGCTGACGGCGAGCGGAGGCGGTACGCTGACCTGTGCCCAAACAGCGCTGACCCTGACGGCCTCGGCTATGGGGACAAGCCTTAGTTATGTATTTGGCGGACCAGGCGTGGTAGCCCAAAGCGGAAATTCGGCGACGGT
>NZ_JBYFCJ010000119.1:0-457 GCF_057652235.1 Arsenicibacter sp. R0_47
TCTCGGACTACTACGCGAACTCCGCCCTGAGGGTGACCCTTCCCGAGTCGCTGTCGATAGCCTGTTTTCCTGACAGGCGGATCACTCTCAGTTCCCATGTTCCGATTATTGACCTGTGAATCCTTAGATGGCATGCTCTACCCCTGGTGGTACGGGATGATGGCTAGGGGGAAGCTCCATCATCGAATAAGTTAAACTCATCCCCAGCTTGGCAACATCAAAGCCAAACCAATCAGCCCACAGATTCCCTCTCAGCCAGTTCTGAAGGTGAGGGTTGGTCGCTAAGTACAGAGGCTTCCAACGCATGCTTCGTTGTCTCATCATCGATTCAGTGGTAGCCCGGCAGACAGGAAATGGCCTGTCTCCGGTACAGTTCAGGCTGCTCTGCTTATGACACCCGCTTGGCAGCACCCAGCGAGCTTTGCAGCCCCCTTCACCCCAACTTCCCTGGTTGGGG
>NZ_JBYFCJ010000120.1:0-452 GCF_057652235.1 Arsenicibacter sp. R0_47
ACGGATCCGGACAGCGGCACGTCGAACAACGGGTTGCTGAGCGCGACGGTGTCGGTGGGTCAGCCATCGGTTGGTACGGCCGTTGCCAACGCCAACGGCACGGTGAGCTACACGCCGCCTTCGGGCTTCACGGGTGTGGTGAGTTTCCCGTACACGGTGTGTGATCAGGGCAGCAATCCGGGTCCGTTGTGTGCGACGGCAGTGGTGACGGTGCTGGTGAAACCAACGCCGACGCCGGGTGTAACGCTGGCACCGGTGGCGGTGGATGATGCGTTGATCACGCTGGTGAACACGCCGAAGGGCGGTAGTCTGGCCACCAACGACAGCGATCCGAACAGTCCTCCGCTGGCCCTGACCTACACGGCGGGCAGCTTCCCGACGGTACACGGGACGATAGTGGTGGCTACCAGCGGCAGCTACACGTACACACCGGCGGGCGGTTATGCGGGTCC
>NZ_JBYFCJ010000121.1:0-437 GCF_057652235.1 Arsenicibacter sp. R0_47
TACATCGCAGATCGACGGGCAGCCTTATCATAAAGTGCGCGTCCGGTTTCGGGCCGAAGGGGGCGGAACCGACTACCGGATACGTTTTTCTATTGGTTTAATCAGCAGACGCACACGATGGATTATCTGGCTTACAGCGAGGGTGGGCCACGTTTCCGCAAGGCCATCAACCCGCAGGTAGTGGGTGGTATCCGGTTTCAGAATTACATCAACTACAAGGGCAAAAATGATGATAGTACGTCGGTCGGCACCTACGACCGTCGCTATGAGGCCCGCCAACTCAGGGAATTATCCAGAATCGAGCAGAAAAATATCCGGGTTGTACCGTTACCCTAACTCGTTCAGGATTATTCTTTTGCGCGTGTCAGCGTCTGACTTTTTCCCAACCAGCGCAAGCCATGATACCCCGTAATCGTGAGTTGTTGATTACTAAGTCG
>NZ_JBYFCJ010000122.1:0-407 GCF_057652235.1 Arsenicibacter sp. R0_47
AAACAGGTAACTAGGGCTAAGTCGTAACAAGGTAGCCGTACCGGAAGGTGCGGCTGGAACACCTCCTTTCTGGAGCCAGTTCTTAATGAACGTTTAGTGCTTTGATATCAATACGCAAAGTCTGGGCTTGTAGCTCAGGTGGTTAGAGCGCTACACTGATAATGTAGAGGTCCGTGGTTCGAGTCCACGCAGGCCCACGACCATAGGCAAACGTGTCTGTGATCTAACAAAACAAAATGGGGGATTAGCTCAGTTGGCTAGAGCACCTGCTTTGCAAGCAGGGGGTCAACGGTTCGAATCCGTTATTCTCCACATGAGCATTTGGCTCATAAGTTCTTTGACTTACAGAGAGAGTCTGACACAGCAGGAATGTTGTGGTGAAGACAAGACACACAAGTAACAAGTAG
>NZ_JBYFCJ010000123.1:0-371 GCF_057652235.1 Arsenicibacter sp. R0_47
ATCAATCGTTAGGCTACCAGACTCCTGCTCAATGGTATATCAAAGAACCAATTGGGGAGCAAAAAAGTACAGTTATTAACTCGGATTTCCCAAGCTTGAATTAGCCCAAAAGCTGTCCAACTAATTGGGAACACCATACTGGTACTCTGCGGCCTCTTAGGGTAGCCCACCCTGTTCACTAGTTGGCAAGCTACCAAATCTTAGAATCTTACCACGCCACAAACCTAAAGGGCGGCCCCGTCATCGCCGTAAAGAAGATCAATCAAGCCTTGTCGGGAAAGATGCTCCAACTCAGCTAGTGTTTTGACTTGATATGCGTGACGGGTAGCTTTGTAGAAAATGCCCCCACTACGATGAAAAAGTATCACGTT
>NZ_JBYFCJ010000124.1:0-367 GCF_057652235.1 Arsenicibacter sp. R0_47
GGCGGCGAGTTTAGTGGTGATTTCGGCGACGGTGTGCTACGGCAGCAGCGCGACGCTGACGGCCTCAGGCTGTACCAGCGGTACGGTGACGTGGTCCAACAATACGACGGGTACCAGCCTGATCACGCCGAATCTGACGCAGACGACGAACTATACGGCAACCTGCACCACGCAGACGGGCTCAACCACTACGGCAGTCGGCACGGCCACGGTGATGCCTCTGCCGGTGCTGAGCCTTGCGGCGAGTTCAACGAACGTGACGGTGGGCACACCAGTGAGCATCTCAGCGGTTGGCTGTGTGGGCAGTGTGACGTGGTCAACGGGCCAGAACGGCAGTACGATCAGCGTGACACCGGCGAATGCATCA
>NZ_JBYFCJ010000125.1:0-334 GCF_057652235.1 Arsenicibacter sp. R0_47
TTGAGTGGTTGCTACCCACAGGCGGGGTGGGTCAGTTTGCGCCGAAACGATAGGGTTACTTTGTCCGGAATATACACCAGTGTAACGATGACCTGGCATACAGGTTCTGTTGCGACTAATGCAAACAAAATCAGTAATATCACTTCATTATCAGTAGGTACATATTACGCAAACTTTTACGATAGCGCACACGATTGTTACGGAGCTGTTTCAACTCCTGTTAATGTGCTTCCATGTTTACCACCTGTTGCCGTTGCTTGAGGTGGTCCGGTTTAGCGGCACACTGAACTTGCAAGTTTAGTATAATACTCCTGCTCAAACTGTTCAGGGCTTT
>NZ_JBYFCJ010000126.1:0-331 GCF_057652235.1 Arsenicibacter sp. R0_47
ATGCAGAACGCATCGATTAAGGAAGGGGGCCGGGCATTCGAAGAGGATAAGGGCAACGAGCGCAAACCGAACCTGTATCAGCGAGAAACCACCCACTTCTCGGACTCGGAGGAAACGATGATGGTGGGCGCCCTGAAGGTACACCGTCACATGAGCGCGGAGAGCTTCGATGTGATCGGATAGCGGGCACACTGATACGCTGACGGCTCAGGCGGCAGCGGGCGGGTGCGGGATGCACCGATGCCCCATCATATATGGTGCAGCCCGGCTTTGCAATTGCATTTTGAAAAGGCGCGTGGCCTCGGGGTTCGGTGTGTCAGACGGAGCCGTT
>NZ_JBYFCJ010000127.1:0-316 GCF_057652235.1 Arsenicibacter sp. R0_47
TTCAGCGCCTGAATTACAGAGGAATAACGCATAGTCAGGGTAACCCGACAACGCTCCCAGCTTTTCGGACAGTTCTTACTGCAAGGGAATCCTGACTGAATTTGAATAGAACGAAATCCGGTTTAATTGTTCAGTAATGGCCCTGACATAACTTGGGTGGGTATGACCTACAGAGATGACAGCGTGGCCCCCGTACAGGTCGAGGTACCGTTCGCCTTTTGAATCCCCCAGATAACTCCCCTGTGCCCGCACAGGATCGATATCATACAGCGGATAAACATTAAAGAGTTGTGACATTGTCTGTACAAATAGTTTC
>NZ_JBYFCJ010000128.1:0-314 GCF_057652235.1 Arsenicibacter sp. R0_47
GCATTAATGTCCGGCATATTCCGGCGCGGGACCCATACCGTGCTTCGCCGGATTTCCGCATGGGGCAGATCGGCCGGCTGATGCATAGCAAAAAGGGGCAGGATATCCTGTTGCAGGCGCTGGCTAGTCTGGTGCATCAGCAGGGCATGAACCGGCTCCGGCTCGATCTGATCGGCGAAGGAGAATCACTCGACTATCTGAAGGATCTGGTCAGCTCGCTGGATATCGTCCCCTATGTTTCGTTTCTGGGCCTGCTCAGCCGTGAGTTCATCTATGCGCAGTTCCGGAGTTACGATTTGCTGGTACAGCCATCC
>NZ_JBYFCJ010000129.1:0-305 GCF_057652235.1 Arsenicibacter sp. R0_47
ACTGTAATATAACTGACTCATAATCTGTCAGGTGTCCTGACTCAAGGCCGATACGCAGGCCTCGCCACGCCGGTGACCGGCCCGTATCGAGCCCCTTAGCTCTTTCCCATCCAGGGCAAACCAGCCGCTCTGGGCGGGTGTCAGCCTCAAGCCGAACCACTCAAAAACTAACGTGTTGAATACCGCAAGGTTTACCTTTTCCAGCAAGCGGGGCAACTGAGCCCGGGAAATCACCCGTGGTTGAGTACTGGCAGTTGCTTGCCGTAATGCCGGATAATGTTGGACCATATGTCTATGGAACATTG
>NZ_JBYFCJ010000130.1:0-297 GCF_057652235.1 Arsenicibacter sp. R0_47
GGGGTTCTTTTAGCAACGGGACAAAGAATTACGCTAAGGAATTTTGATCTACCCGCTCCGGCGCACCGGTTCGGCCCGTGGCAATCGGTTTAACTTCCACCCCCGCATAGCGAAGCACTTTGTAAAACGTCCGACGACTGCCAATCCCAAAGTAACTCATAATCTGCGTCGTCGATTGGCTATCCGACTCGTAGAGATTTTTAACCGCTGGGGCGATCTTGAGGTTTTTCTTACAAATGTCCGGAAAACGGCGTTAGTAAACTACGCTTTTAGTTTTGAGGCATAATTTATACACTG
>NZ_JBYFCJ010000131.1:0-293 GCF_057652235.1 Arsenicibacter sp. R0_47
ACTGGAGCGATTACGGTTTCTTCGTCGTCTACGGGTGTTGAGTATAGCTTCGACAACGGCGTTAGCTATCAGGCAGGTAATATAAAGAGTGATTTAGCTTCGGGTGTTTACCAATTTAAGGTGCGGTCTGTCGTCTCGGGTTGCGAATCGGGGCCGGTGAGCGTGACGGTTAATGTCGCTCCGACTGTACCAGCTGCACCAACGGCAAGTGTGGTGCAGCCGACCTGTGCCGTTTCGACGGGAGCGATCACGATTTCTTCGCCATCAACGGGTGTTGAGTATAGCTTTGACAA
>NZ_JBYFCJ010000132.1:0-283 GCF_057652235.1 Arsenicibacter sp. R0_47
TATCTTGTGGAAAGGACGAAACACCGTTTAGGAGACTAGGGATGCAGTTTAAGAGCTATGCTGGAGATGGTAACAGCATAGCAAGTTTAAATAAGGCTAGTCCGTTATCAACTTGAAAAAGTGGCACCGAGTCGGTGCTTTTTTTTCTCGAGGTCGACGGTATCGATAAGCTCGCTTCACGAGATTCCAGCAGGTCGAGGGACCTAATAACTTCGTATAGCATACATTATACGAAGTTATATTAAGGGTTCCAAGCTTAAGCGGCCGCGTGGATAACCGTATT
>NZ_JBYFCJ010000133.1:0-282 GCF_057652235.1 Arsenicibacter sp. R0_47
GCTCCGGCATTATTTTCCGGAACTACAGGCGGGCGAATATCAGGTCGTTGAAACCATTACGCCTGATGTATTTCACCTCAATAATTAATATTGGGTTAGTTATTTCATTGACGGTCAGAATTTCGACAAAAAGTTTATCTTCGTGCCAGATATCATCGTGGATGAAAACCTGAGAGTTGTGCCCGCACTGGGCCTTGAAGGGGTTCTGCACGATTGTTCGGAGTTGGTCAGCTTGCGCGTCCGGCGATAGAAGATGATCCAATCAACAGCCCTGAACCTAAC
>NZ_JBYFCJ010000134.1:0-278 GCF_057652235.1 Arsenicibacter sp. R0_47
GGCTATCAGGCAGGCAATGCAAAGAGCGGTTTAACTTCAGGCGTTTACCTGCTCAAAGTGCGCTCGACGGCTTCGGGCTGTGAGTCAGCGTCCGTGAGCGTTACGGTGAACGCCGCTCCGACTGTACCAGCTGCACCAACGGCAAGTGTGGTGCAGCCGACCTGTGTCGTTTCGACGGGGACAATCACGATCAATACGCCCGCCAGCGGTGTTGCCTACAGTTTCGACAACGGCCTCAGCTATCAGTCAGATGATGTAAAGAGTGGCTTGGCTTCAGG
>NZ_JBYFCJ010000135.1:0-269 GCF_057652235.1 Arsenicibacter sp. R0_47
GCCGTCAGCGGAAGACCCTGCGGATCCACATCGTTGGTCAGCACATTGCCCGGAACCGGTGTATTCACGTTCGTATTGTTGATATCGTTCTTGGCAACCGGCGACTGATAAGCCGGAGCCTCAATCAATATGCTCAGCGTGGCATTGGCACACTTACCCGCCGTGTTGCAGACCGTGTACGGATAGCTGTCCGGACCCGCATAACCGCCCGCCGGTGTGTACGTGTAGCTGCCGCTGGTAGCCACCACTATCGTCCCGTGTACCGTCGG
>NZ_JBYFCJ010000136.1:0-265 GCF_057652235.1 Arsenicibacter sp. R0_47
GAACAGCAGTATTACGCGTGTTTCAATCAGAAAGACAGGCAAGGTATGCTGGCCTAGCTGCATCCGGAAATCAGGCATGAGGCCAATCAGGGAGATGTTCGTATCTGCATCGAAAAATTTACTGAGTTTTTGCAACTGATGGACACTGCCTACGACGAAACGCTGACCGATATGGTTTTCTTCACCGAATCTTCAGTCTCGAGGATCGCGGTTGAGTTTGTTGTAAACGGTATTTACTAACAGGGAGAGGAAGGGTTGCCGCCCG
>NZ_JBYFCJ010000137.1:0-241 GCF_057652235.1 Arsenicibacter sp. R0_47
TTCAGACCATCCTTTGGTTCTGTCGATACCAGCAGCCCCCCCCCGGCTCCGGCTCCCGTCGGCCGGGCATACCCTACTGACAGGTTCCACTTCAACGTTTTAAAATCCTGTGCCGATGCGGATGAAATGGCAGCACAAGTCAGCAATAAAGCTTATTGCTTTTTCATAGTTATGTTTATCGTTGTGTGTAGTTCAGTGCGCAATTTAGACGATCCCGTTCTCATAAAACACCCCTACCCTG
>NZ_JBYFCJ010000138.1:0-239 GCF_057652235.1 Arsenicibacter sp. R0_47
AATGACCAGTTCGTTCTGCCTGTCGCCGAAACGCTTGTCCCAGCGGGCTTCAATCTGTTCGCGGTGGTCGAGGTTCGCGCCGTAACGTAACCGCTGCTGAAACGGCATCGACGCCCACCTCACACCGGCCTGCTCGGCCCGAAGGCTCCCGCCTGCCTGACTGTAATTTAGCGCTTCTTCGGGGCGGGATGCCAGCCAGAACAGTCCTTTTCTGAGAATGATGCCCGCCGGAAAGTGTT
>NZ_JBYFCJ010000139.1:0-238 GCF_057652235.1 Arsenicibacter sp. R0_47
CCGCATTACCGAAGCGCACGAGTTTGACCTTTCCGGGGTGGTTGTGTAATCACGTTAACAAAGCATTAACAGCATGACTTGGCGCCATGGTGAACCTTGGCGCTTTTTCGTGTGTTTTGGTATTTCGTAAACCTTACTCCTTCATGGACATTCAGTACAAGCCACTTGACGCAACAGGTCAGTTTTCGAATTTTTTTGTAGATTACATTACCCAGAATCCGGCGCTGACCCCGTTCTA
>NZ_JBYFCJ010000140.1:0-236 GCF_057652235.1 Arsenicibacter sp. R0_47
TTTCATCACTGCTCGAATCGCCTTTCCAGAGCCATTTCCCGTCTTTATAGGGCTGCCAGCGAACCTGCACCGGTTTGAAACGGGGTTCTTTTGCGAGTTCAGCAGCCAGCTCACGGCCGGTATAGGCACGGTTGGCGTCGTGAAGCAGGGACTTATCCCAGTTGGCGGGTACGATGGTACGTGCAAAAAAGCCGTCGGTTCCCGTTACTTCCTGCAACAACCGCAGAAACTGGAAC
>NZ_JBYFCJ010000141.1:0-233 GCF_057652235.1 Arsenicibacter sp. R0_47
TTAGCTTCCTACAATAACATTTGCAAACAGGATTACTTTGTCGTTCAGGAAATACACTTTTAATAATTCTTCGATGAACATACCTTTCAGGTCGTCGCTCGGGGCAGGGAACTGGGTAACTGATTCGTGGATATAGGCATTAAATACCTCCCCTTTCGATGTCATCGGCTTGACGCCATTTTCTTCCAGGGTCCGGAATAATTTATTATAAATCAGCGACACGCCTTCTTTCA
>NZ_JBYFCJ010000142.1:0-233 GCF_057652235.1 Arsenicibacter sp. R0_47
GGAAAAATCAAAAACCGGATTTTGTGCGCTGAAACCAATCGACGCGGGCAGTTGCCGGTGGTAGAGGGCCAGCGTTGTTTTAATCAGACCCGCCACGCCGGCTGCCGCCGTCAGATGCCCCAGGTTGCTTTAAATGGAACCCAGGGCGCAAAACAGATTTTGGGATACGCCACCGAAGGCCATAGTTAGTCCCACCACTTCGATAGGGTCGCCCAACGGGGTGGCCGTGCCGT
>NZ_JBYFCJ010000143.1:0-233 GCF_057652235.1 Arsenicibacter sp. R0_47
TATTTAGAGCAGAATCAAATGCTTCAAACATGGCCTAATTTTCACTTTGCCCTGACCACAGAATATGTGGAACTCATTGCAGAAAAAATTATACTCTGATATCGCTCGACTCAAGTTCAGTCAGATTTAATCTATGACAATAAATATCATCATCTTCCTGTCAGTATTGAATTTCTTCAAGAGTTTGATCGAACGCATCCTAAAGTAGTCGAAAACAGTCAGCTACGAACGAT
>NZ_JBYFCJ010000144.1:0-232 GCF_057652235.1 Arsenicibacter sp. R0_47
AGGCGGTCCGCTACTCGATCAGCCTGGGCCTCGCCCTCGGCTGTGAGATCGCGGAGGTGTCGGGATTCGCCCGGAAGAACTACTTCTACCCGGACATGGCGAAGAACTACCAGATCTCGCAGCTCGACGATCCGATCGCGCACGACGGATCCGTGGAGATCGAACTCGCCTCCGGCCGGGTGGTGCACGTGCCGATCGAGCGCGCCCACATGGAAGAAGACGCCGGCAAGCT
>NZ_JBYFCJ010000145.1:0-232 GCF_057652235.1 Arsenicibacter sp. R0_47
CCCCCTCTATCAGCCTCGCCGCCGCCCCCCTACACCACCAATCCCCACTACACTATTTCCCTCCCCGACGCTCTTCCGATCTGGCTACACCGACGCCAACGGCTACACCGACGCCAACGCCGACGCCAACGCCGACACCGACGCCGACACAGAGCGGAAGAGCACACGACTGAACGCCAGTCACAAACGTGGATCGAGGAAGCCGGCGCCGGCGTGGCTCAGGCGGGGGGGG
>NZ_JBYFCJ010000146.1:0-229 GCF_057652235.1 Arsenicibacter sp. R0_47
AAAGTGTTGCCGATTCATCAGAATAAAAAAGTTAGTGCTTGTGGGTGTGGACGCTCTGAAAGCAGTGCAGTGAACAGGCCGTTCCCTTCTAGTTGTCGTGAACATTGCCAATCTTCTCCCCTTTAGAGTTGATAATGTCGCAGGTAGTCCCGTCCACATCGTAGACGGTAAACAAGAGTTGCCCCGTGGCATCGTAGTAGGTCTTACCATCTTTCACCATACGCCCCAT
>NZ_JBYFCJ010000147.1:0-227 GCF_057652235.1 Arsenicibacter sp. R0_47
AAACAGGTAACTAGGGCTAAGTCGTAACAAGGTAGCCGTACCGGAAGGTGCGGCTGGAACACCTCCTTTCTGGAGCCGTTATCCTTCGGGGTAGCCGTTAAGTTTATGCTGACAATTTGTTAGAGCCCTGCTCTTCACTGGAAGAGCAAGAAGTTCTTTGACTTACAGAGAGAGTCTGACACAGCAGGAATGTTGTGGTGAAGACAAGACACACAAGTAACAAGTAG